>JAPPAV010000047.1 GCA_026705345.1 Gammaproteobacteria bacterium | reverse complement strand
GCCGAGGCCCCTTTTCGCGCATTGATCATCGACTCCTGGTTCGACAACTACCTGGGGATCGTGTCTCTCGTGCGGGTGTTCGACGGTCGGATCACCCTCGGCGAGAGGATCCGCGCCATGACCGTGGGCAAGACCCATACGGTGGATCGCCTCGGTGTCTTCACGCCGAAACAAGAACCGCGCAACACCCTGGAGGCCGGCGAAGTGGGCTATCTGGTCGCCGGTATCAAGGATATTCGGGGCGCCCCCGTCGGCGACACGCTCGTCGCGTCGGCTTCGCCGGACGTCGACCCGGTGCCCGGTTTCGAGACCGTGAAGCCGCAGGTGTATGCGGGGATGTTTCCGGTCAACGCTGACGACTTCGAGGGCTTCCGAGATGCGCTGGCCAAGCTGACGTTGAACGATGCGTCGTTGTTCTACGAGCCCGAGACGTCCGACGCCCTTGGCTTCGGCTTCCGGTGCGGGTTCCTAGGGATGCTGCACATGGAGATCGTCCAAGAGCGCCTGGAACGCGAATACGGTCTGGACCTGATCACCTCCGCGCCCACCGTGGCCTACGAAGTCGCGACCAGGTCGGGCGATGTGATGCGCATCGACAACCCATCGGAACTGCCCGATCCGGTTGCCATCGTCGAAATGCGCGAGCCCATCGCCATGGTGAACATCCTGACGCCGCGCGAGTACGTGGGCAGCGTAATCAATCTCTGCGTCGGTCGCCGTGGTGTGCAGAAGGGGATGCGGTTCAGTGGCAACCAGGTCGCCATCGACTACGAGATTCCGCTCGCCGAGGTCGTGTTGGACTTTTTCGATCGGCTGAAGTCGGCGAGCAGAGGATTCGCGTCGCTCGACTACGGCTTCATGCGATTCCAGGCGGCACCGCTGGTGCGGCTCGACATCCTGGTAAATGGCGAACGCGTCGATGCCTTGGCGGCAATCGTCCACCGCGAACATGCTTCGGCGCGTGGGCGCGACCTGGTTCGCGCCATGAAGGAAGTCATTCCTCGGCAAATGTTCGACGTGGCGCTGCAGGCCGCGATCGGCGGGCAGATCATCGCTCGGGAGACGGTCAAAGCGCTGCGAAAGAACGTTACGGCGAAATGCTACGGGGGTGACGTCACGCGCAAGAAGAAACTTCTCGAGAAGCAGAAGGAAGGCAAGAAGCGCATGAAACAGTTCGGCCGCGTGGAGATCCCGCAGGAAGCGTTTCTCGCCGCGCTGAAGATCTAGTGTCGTGTCCCGCCAACGCGAAAAGCACACCCTCGACGTCCTACAACAGAGGCTCGGCCACACGTTTGGGAAACCTGAAATGCTCCGCCAGGCGGTCACTCACCGGAGCGCGGGTGTGGACAACTGGGAGCGGCTCGAGTTTCTCGGTGACGCGGTACTTGGATTCGTTGTCTCGCGGGCGTTGTTCGATTTGAACCCGGAAGTCTCCGAGCAGCAATTGACCGTGATGCGTGCGAACCTGGTGCAGAAGGATGCGTTGGCCGACGTCGCCGCTGATCTCGGTCTGTCGGCGTTCCTAAATCTTGGAACCGTCGAAGATAAGTCAGGGGTCGCGGAGCACACCGCGATTCGTGCGGATGCGTTGGAAGCCGTGCTGGGCGCGGTGGCCTGCGATGGCGGGATCGACGCGGCATCGAAAGTCGTCGAACGCCTCTACGGCGACCGATTGACGGACCCGGCCGGCATCGGGAAGAAGGATCCAAAGTCCCGTCTCCAGGAGATCTTGCAGGCAAAGCGGCTCGAGCTGCCGACCTACACGGTGGTGGCGACGACTGGCGAGGAGCACGCACGGGTCTACCACGTGGAGTGCGCGGCCGAGGGCTTGAGCGCTCGCGGCGAAGCATCCGGGCGCAGCCTGAGGGAAGCCGAGAAACGCGCAGCGGCGGCGGTTCTTGCGATCCTGGCGCCACGGCCCGATGACGATGACTGAGCGCGTCCCGGACGCGGAGTCGGATGCCGCGGAGACCCGTTGCGGCTACGTCGCCTTGGCCGGCAGGCCGAATGTCGGCAAGTCGACGCTGATGAACCACCTGCTCGGTCGTAAGCTCTCCATCACCTCCCGCAAGCCGCAGACCACCCGGCAAGCGTTGATCGGGGTATTGACCCGCGGTCCTGCGCAAATCGTCTTCGTGGATACACCTGGCATTCACGTTGCGGGTGGCCGCGCCTTGAACCGGTACATGGTTGGCCAGGCGGTAGGATCCCTCGCCGGTGTCGAGCTGGCGCTGATGCTGGTGGAGCCCTCGGGTTGGCGGGCGGGGGACGAGATCGTGCGGCGTCGTATCCGCGAGTCGGGCGTACCGTGCATCTGCGTGATCAACAAGATCGACCGACTGCCGCGGAAGGATCGGTTGCTGCCTCTCCTCGATGACCTGAGCCGTAGACACGACTTCGAAGCCCTCGTGCCGGTTTCGGCACTCAAGAATCTGGCCCTCGACGACCTGTTAGACGAGATCGCCGGTCGGCTTCCCCGTCGAGCTCACCTGTTCGCAGCGGACGAAGTGACGGATCGGTCCCTGGCCTTCCTGGTCGGGGAGATCGTGCGCGAAAAGGCGGTGCGGCGGCTCGGTGCCGAACTCCCGCACCAGACCGCGGTGATGGTCGAGAGGATCACCTTGGCGGCGGAACCCGGCTCGACCAATGAAAACAACAATGCAGCGTCGCAACTTGCCTCGAGTGACGACGCTTTGCCGGGTACGAGACCGTCTAAGAGTTACGCGGAAGTGGATGCAGTAATATACGTCGAACGCGATACGCAGAAGCGTATCGCCATCGGCAAAGGCGGTACGATGCTCAGATCAATCGGCGAGGATGCCCGCAAGGACATTGAGATCCTTCTTGGTAGCCAGGCGATGGTGCGACTGTGGGTCAAGGTCGATCGCCGTTGGAGCGGGCGTCCCGAAGCGCTGCAACGATTCGGCTACTATTCACCGCCCGCCCCGCCCGCCCAGTCCGAAGCGCCCGCCCAAGACGCCGACAAGGGCGTGCCTCACCCACGTGCCGGACGGGCGCGCGTCGACAGATGACCCAACCGGCCGATCGCCAGCCCGGGTACGTCCTGCACCGCCGCGCCTATCGCGAGTCGAGTGCTCTTGTCGAGTTGCTGACGCGCGACTTCGGGCTGGTGGGCGCAGTGATGCGCGGGGTCAAGCGTTCGCCACGGTCCGCGCGGGACCTGGAACCGTTTGGGCGGATCGTCGTGAGTTGGCGAGGTCGCGGCCAGCTAGTCACGGTGCTGCATACCGAAACCGTTGTCCGGCGAGATCTGTCGGGTGACGCCTTGTTCGCCGGGCTCTACATCAACGAGCTTTTGGTCAAGACGCTCGGCCGGGAAGAACCGGTGGCGGATCTGTTCGACGGCTATGACGCGGCGATTGCGTCGCTGGCCCACGTCCAGTCGTCGACCAACGGGTTGTCGGCTCCCGATCACTCGTCTAGCGACGTTGGGGACCGGCGGGGCTTCGACGAACTCGAGCCGATCCTACGCACCTTCGAACGGCGACTGCTGGATGAACTCGGCTACGGCATCGCCTTCGACGTCGATGTCGGCAACGGGCGGCCGATCGAACCCGGACGTTTGTACCGCGTGGTCGACGGCGAGGGGTTTCGGGAAGTCGACAAGCGGGAAGCAACGCCGGTAGGCGTGTTCGATGGAGCGCAGATTGCCGCCATGAATGTCGGTGAATACCGAGACCGAACCGTTCTGCAGGGTGCAAAACAGGTTTTGCGTCGTGCCATCGCGGCGCGCCTGGGCGGCAAACCCCTGGTGACCCGGCGCCTGTTCACGGCGGCACGACACCGGTCGGGCGAGAAGGAAACCATGGCCCGACTACCAGGCTGACTGGGCACGACGATGGTCAGCATCAGACAGGAACTGCCACGAATGCCGGACGGCGAACCGGACCTCGACGTCTGGCTCGATCAGACGACTGGGTTTTCGTCGAAAAGCCGGCGACGGGCCGGCGCGTTGTTGGATCTGATCACCGATGAGGAATCGCGACGACTCGGCTTGGAACTGGTCGAATTGCTGATTGGCCTGAAGATGGACAGCGTCACCGCCATGGCTGGAATGACCCTGTTCGCCGCGGAGCGCGGAGAGATCGATCTCGACGCGCTGCCCCGCGATGTCGGTGTTCTCGTCGCAGCCGTTCTCAAACTCTCCCACCCGGAAGTGCCAGCC
>JAPPAV010000144.1 GCA_026705345.1 Gammaproteobacteria bacterium | reverse complement strand
GCGTGGCGCGCGCCCGGTGCACGCTGGGCTCGATGTCGCACTTCATGAAGCACCTGCGGATCGCGCAGCGGACGGGCACACGGCGGGTCAACTCAAGACATTGTTTTAATTATCGTTTTGTCGTGCTATCCAAGCAACGTCGCGCCGGACCACCTTCAGCCATTACAACAGTTTTGCAACATTTTCCATTTGCGTTCCTGCCGCGAGCCTCCGCGAGTCGTTGAGGAACTACCTGCGCATCACGACCGAGCACCGCCATGAGAGGATGGCCGCGGAACCTGCACGCTGCTCGCGACAACCGGCGGTCTCCCGTCACCGTGCGCCTCCACCGTTGTGGCGACCTATATGCACTCACTTCGCGCGGACGAATCGCACCACACCGTGTTCCGGCTGGCAGCCGTCGTCGACTACCCACCCGGATCCCAGCCAGCTCCGGCATTGCACATGCTCCCCGTCCGCTTCGTTGCCCCACCAGGCACGGTGTCTTTTCGCGCTCGGCGGCAGCGGCTCCCCGAGGATCTCCTCGATGTTCGCGTGCGACAGCGTGCAGGCACCGCCCCGCCGCTTGCTGAGGAATTCGCCCAAGGGATCGTGTTTCGCCACCTTGCCTCCTTCGATTCCGTTGCGCGGCGGTTCTCCTTCCCCCGCGCCTCCAGCCTACGCCTCCCGCGTCATCCGGCACGACGGGAATCCGGAACAGCCCCAGAACCTCCGTCCCGCGTTCCGGCCCCGCCGGCTCGTTCGAAGCACCATTTCCCTCCCGCATCCCGGGCACTTCTGCGCCATAGCGGGATCGGCGCGCGAACGCAGGCCGCGGACGTGGGCCCGGCGCGCCGCCATCGACCCGTCGATGCGCCGCGTCGCGACCGCGTCGCACACCGCAAGTACCGCGGCCTCGGACATGACCACCCGCGTGAACGACTTGACGTGGCGGGCGAAGCCCATCCCGACCGTGACGTTTTCCGGCAACGTTGTCTTCAACTCCGCGTCGCCCACGAACGCCACGACCGAGCGCACGGCGCTCGGCGGCAACTTGAGCCCTTCGAGCACCACTTCGACCGCCTTCACGTGCCGGTAGTTCTGCCGAAGGGGATTCTGGAAGGGGATCTTCCTGCCGCCCGGCAGAACCTGCGTCCAGCGCCGGTCACGTTCGGAACCGAAAATCCACCCCGCCATGTTCTTCGTTTCCACGACGAAGACGCCGAACCGCGAAACGAACACGTGGTCGATCTGCGTCGTACCGTCAGGCGTCGGCAGCATCACGTCATGGAACCGGACGTAGGTCGCGGACGGCAGCGCGAGCATTGCACCCGCGGCCACCATTGTCTCCCCCGCGAAGCCCTTTGGCCCGCCGCCGAGAACCGCGCCCAGGAGCCGCCCCAGACCCATTTCAGCTTCCTCCCGGCGCCGGTCTAGTCACCCCTGCCCCTAGCCGTCGTCCTCGTGCAATGACGAGGTGTGTATTCCGCTGCGCCGCAGTCCCGCACCGGTTCGAGCTACAGTCTCCGTGACTGGACGGCCGCCCACGCACCCGTACTATGTTGCTAGCGCCAACCTAAACTGAACTCGCAAGTCCCTGCGTCTTGATCGTCTCCCAGAGCTCGCTCAATACATGCGCCACACCGCGGTTTCCACGAGTGCGTTTCGACCCGCGCGTTGAACGACCCGGATGAATGGGGTCCAAGCGACCACTGCCGGATCGGGATCGACACGTCGCGCTAGCCCTACGAAACCCTCCCCGTTGCGAGCCTTCCCGCCTACTTAAGGAGATCTAACGTACTTTGTCACCACTGGCATCGGCAGGTGATACAGCCTGCCCTCGAAGTCCTTGTCTGTTTCTGCCTTCCGCACCATTTTGGTGTTGTGCCACTCGGCGATCATCTGGCATAGCATTGCGTTCGTGATGGCTAGGCTCAGCGTAGCTTCTATGTACTCCGACTCGGATAGCTCCTTTACTCCACCTATGCTGACTCGTATGGCCATTCCGCTAGTTGCATCGTTGTCGCCGTCCTCAACTTGATGCGTCGCCGAATGAATGTGCATGGAACTCATGTGTACCCACGATGAACATTGCTTGTACATACCGTTGACATTGAGATCGGGATACTTATCGTGAAGCTTGTTGCGCAAGAACGCGTCCGTAAGTCGGTCGCCATCCTTGGATTTGTAGCTTGACAGTCTGCCGCCGGCGACGACGTGATTGGCATAGTCGTTTAAGTCGTCCACGAAATGACCAGCGACTAGGCAAAGACAGCAGTCCATGGCCAGTCGCACTAGCGGGTACGAAGCCACATAGTTCCTTTCATTCATCAATGTCCGGAATCCCTTGGATATCAGAATGGCCCTGCTAGCGGCAGACGCCACCAGCAAGTCGTACGGATACAACTCGCCATTGGCAGCCTTTAAGGATTCGACTCCTAGGTCACGTATTTGATCCTCACTCCCTTCTACGAAAGTTAGCGCGTCGTCAAGCCTTCTAACAGGGACTTCATCGCCCATTGCGTTTTCCTGTACTTCCTATTCTCGCAGGATGATTCCCGCACAATTTCATCGGGCCGCGCATCGCCCATAGACACCGGGGGAGCTGGGCCTCAGAGTCCGTCGAAGAACGCTCGGTTAGGAATCACCCGCTCGACCGTCTCGGTGACCACGCCCAGCCCCTTGTCCTTTAGCAGCACACAGAGCTGTTCGCCGTCGATGAGATCGATCGCCATCGCGCCTTCGCGAACCGCCTCGCGCTCTGCCTCCCTCGTGAATCTGCCCGTCGTGATGAAGAGTCCCTTGTCCGCTCGCCCCGCCAGCGCACCGCGGAAATCCCGGATGCTGCCCGGTCCCACAGTATTGGCGTAGCGCTTGCACTGGTAGTTGACGTGGAACGACAGCAGGTTCAGCCGGAGTACGCCTGTCCCGTCGATCCCGCCATCCCCCGAGCGCCCCGTCACCTCGACGCGCGTGAAGCCGTGCTCCCGCAGCAGCCGCTGGCAAAGCCGCTCGAATGCAGATGGCTCGATCTTGCGCAGAACCTCGAGCAGCTCCGCCTGCCACGAGTCTTCCGTCGTCGCTTGGTCCGTCTGATCCTCCGGTTCCGCCGCCTGCGCCCGTGCATCCCGCAAGCCGCTGCGGTATTCCTTCCGATGGCGCCGGACGAGTTCCAGTGTCTCGTCCGCCGATCCGATTCCGCGGCCAGCCTCGGTGATCGCCCACACCCCGCGCGACGAGTTGTCCACCGCGCCGATCCGCCGCAGTCGCGTACGCGCCCACGCGCATCGGTACGTGAACTCCGACTGCGGCCCGTCACCGTGAACGACGTCGAGGACCGCTTCGCTCAGGTCCATGTCGGTTGCGACCCGGTCGTCGACCTCGCGGATCGACGCCGAACCGCCCAGCCCCTCCAGCGCGCGGAGCATTGGCCACATCAAGTCGATCTGGCTCGGCATGTCCACGTTGTCTATCCCCGTTCCTTCCCGCCCCAGCCGCCGCTCTCCCGGAAGCTGCTTGGAGAGGACGGCGGGACACTAGCGCGACAACGAAACGTCGCGTTGCTAGGTTTAAGCCGGCGGGTTCCCGGTGGCTGCCCGTCGGGCTTGTTCAGGCATTCACGGTCCATTTACGCCAACGCTATTACTATTCCGATAATCGCCAGCGCAACTAGGATCAGCCACTGTATTCTCGGATTGCGCCAAACGTACACAAGCCACATGCGTTTCAATCGCGACGGATTGACAAGCCTGAAATGCCGGTCGGCTAGGTCCCTGCAGGCTTGGGCGGCGTTGGCGTAGTCGCTTCCCTCCGCCTCCAGCCCTTGCACGAGCCTCCGCAACTCGACGTAGGAACTGACTCTGTCGTCGTATATGGCAGCGATCATCTCGTCGTCCGGCGAATACAGATGCTGGATCGGACCTTCGCCCGGCAGGAGCCGGTAGCCCAATTCGTTGCTCCACGTCGACGGAGTGTCCGGGTGCTCCGGAACGAAGAAAGGCTTTACGTTCATGGCGCTACTCCGGTTGACGGCTCCCGCTTACCGTAGTCGGTGGGGAGAGGTAGCCTCATTGCGACGGCCATAAGCTGCTATCGAGCTGCTCTTTTTTTTCTTCGGACATGTCAACGCATGGTTTGTTGCATCTGAACCCATCCGAACCGTCTCGACAATGTATGGCTTGCGATGCCTGGCTCTGTCTGCCAGACAAAGACTCCACTGCAATACGATAGGCACATTCGCCACGACAGCTGTAGTCGGTGTATTCGGGCATGTCGGGAAACACAAGGACATTTTCCAAGTAGCTGTACGGCGACATCAGCTGGTCCGGCGAATCGCGTTCGGCCCGGAATATCCTGTACCCCTTGATCCACGGATCGTCCGGTTTCATCTGCCATCTGATTATGGGCCTCGTGTAGGAGTCCGGATCGCCCGCTGGGAAGATATCAGAGCCGACCGGAGCAAGCGCGGTGCTGCTGCATACCCATTGGGGTGGTTCAGGAACGTCGAGTTGGCTGTACGCCAGCTTGAGCGCGAACACCGTACACACCGCCACAACCACGGCTGCGGCGACATTGATGCTTTTGCTCCACTTGAATTTCATTTGCGTGTCCGTCAGTTCAAACGCAGGCTTGCCTACGACCAATCAGGCTCCGATGCAACCCACCTCCGCGCCAGCCTGACCAGCCAATACCAGCGCACCACGCGGACCAACCGCCTGTTCCGGCCTTCGCTTTTCGTTGTTCTCGTGGCGGGTGGCGGTCATAGGCCGCTGATCCGCCGTCCTCCGCGTTCGAGGCACGGCGTTCTCCGGTCCTCGCGTCCCCGACCGCCTTTTCCTTCCTTGCGCGCGCGGGCTCTGGTGGCGCTTCTACGCTCCCCAGTTGCCTCCGACCCCGGCTCTCGGATGTCCGATTCCCGCGCGAACGTCGTCCCGGCCCGCCGCGCCGTCCGGCACCTCGCTCGCGACCTGACGTTCGCACTGCTGGCGCATTCTCTCGTTCCGGTTCATGGCTGCTGCACACCTTCGCCGATTGCACGGCCGAAGCATACGTGTTCCGCGTCCAGGGTGCAGGTTCGGTTGCGGCCAGTGGCAGCCTGACGCTCATCATTCGCGTGTTCGGGGCGCCGGCCTACGGCCCGCGCTCTATTCGCCGCCTCCACTCGTAGCAAACGGTTCCCGACGGGGTCTCGCCCGCGGCGAACCGAGCCCGCGAAGCGGTCTCGGCCCATTCGGGTGACGATCGCTGGCGCTTCCGCCCTCCGGGCGGTGATGTCGCCGCGACCGCGGCGATGGCCTGGCGGGTTTCCACACGCACGATCACCGGCGCTTCGCAGGAATTGACGACCTTCCAGCCGCCATGGTCCGCGCTGACGGCAACGAACGCGCTCGACACGCACGGGACATCCCGCTCGGGGCGGCCGCGCCGACGGTGCCGGACAGGCAGCCACAACAGTGCGTACCCGTCGTTGCGGACCCAGCGTGCCACGCGTGCTCGGGCGGTCAACCGGGACGGTTCTCCGCTCCGCTCCGACCCCGCTGACGCGGGGTGACCGCCCTGCGCGCGCGTGCCGCCGTCCAGGCACCGACGCACTCCGCGTCGCAAAACCTGAACGGAGAAACCAACAATGGACCTCGAACTGCTTATCGCCCAGTGGAGCGGAAAGTTGCCGCCGGGCTTCCTGCTCCCCGCCGAACGGCCCGAAGCCCGGCAGGAGTGTTCACACAAGCGCTGCCATCGCCCGGTCGCCATCAAGAGGAACGGCGAGTTGGCGAAAGCCTGCCAGCGCTGCCTCGACCGCCGCGCCCGGTCCTGTCGTCGCCGGAGAGCGTTCTTCGTCGCCCGGGGCGGCTGCCGGCGCTGCGCGTACCGCCAGCGGGCCGAGGGCGACTTCCTCTGCGCGCGGTGCCGCGGGGACCGCGACGTCGAGCGCGCGCAGAAGCGCCGGGACGCCATCGACGCGGCGGCCATCGACGAGTTCGCGGCCAGGCCCGAAACCGCGCACCGGACCAGCAATCTGGGCTGCGGTCTCTCGCCCTGGAACGCGAGGCCGAAGCCGGTTGCGTCCGCCGCCTACTGGTCGCCGCTTCCCGATCCGGAGCCCAAGGCCGAGCAGGAGTGGCGCTGGTCGCCGTGCAACGGCCGCCTGCACCGGCGGTACTGAATCCGCACTCCGCGGTCGAGGCGCGGCGGCTCCGGTCGTCGCGCCGTCGGCACCGTCCCTCGCGTCGATTTGCCTTCCTTCGCTCCGATCTCCCTACGAAAAGGAACCTTCGCGATGACGAGGCTCCCCGCTCCGACCTCGCCTTGCGGCAACCAGCGACGAGGAGCGGGTTCAGGATTCGCCGCAGCTCCCGGAGCGTGGCGGGCAGCGGCGATCCGCCAGCGCGATCCCGCACAGGTCGTCCAGCAGGTGCATGGCCAGCGCCTCCACCGTCCACCGCCAGCCGTCGCCGTCGGGCTGTTCATTGAAGCGCTCCAGGGCCGCCCGCAGCGCCGCCGGTTCCACCTTGCCGTTTCCGTACAGCACCAGCGCGTGCGGCACGCCGTACTCGTCCGCGCCCGCGCCGGACGCCCACCGTTCCCGCAGCTCCGCATCGCCGGCCTCGTCGCCGAGCTCCAGCCCCACGGCGAACGCGCGGGATCCATCGCCCATGGCCAGATCGTCGAGGATCCTCATGGCTTCCCCGGGGTTGTACCGCCGCTCCGCTCGGAGCGCTACCGGCACCGCGCCGGTGCCGGGCCATGCTTGAACCGCACAGATGTGAAGTACCCCGCCTATTCGCCGGGGCGGGGAGAGCGACTCCCCGCCGGGGTTCGGCTGTTGTATTCGACAGGAAACCCGGCGCAGCGGGTGCATCTGTCGGTTCAAGCGCAATCGAACGTAGCGGCGGGCGGCAGCCAAGTCAACAGCCGAGCGGCGGATGTCGGCGTGGGCTCCGGGGGGTACGCGTCAGGCCCCCAAGTAGGTTCGCGAGATCTCCCGCCTCGAGTGGCCGAGTTCCGCCGCGACGGTCAGCCGGGCCGCCCGGTCGATCCGCCGCCGCGCCCCCGTCAGGCCGCTCGATGCCGGCCCGCCTGCCGCAGGCGCCTTCCAGCCGGTAAGCGACTCGTACCTGTCGAGGGCGTACGCGTGGCGCAGACCATGGTTGCGGTGCAGTCCCGCTTGCCGCGTGTCGTCCTCGTAGGCCTTCTTCTGTTCCGCGTAGTTGCGGCCGGGCGGGATCAGCGCGCCGCCGCCCGCCAGTTTCCGCGCCTCGTCGAGGAGCTTCCTCTGGCCGTCGGTCAGCACCGGCACCTCGCGCGGACGGCCGCCCTTGGTGGTCGCGCCCTTCAGTCGGATGCGGTCGCCCCGGTCGTCGCGCGCGGGCGTGAACTTGACCGCCTCCTCGCGGCGCAGTCCGAACGCCGCCTGCAGGCGCAGCGCCATGCGGACGTGGGGATCTGCCACACGGGCCAGCTTCGCCGAGTCGAGGTCGCGGCGCTTCGTGCCGTCGGAGACATGCGAACGCGGGCGAATGCCGTATTCGGCGTTGGATTTAAGCAGGTTCGCCTTGCCCACCCGCTCCGCCCACCAGCGCAGGTGCGCCATGCGGTTCATGACGGTGGCGTCGGACACGCGCGCGGCGCGCCAGTGGCGCACCAGCGCCTCGACGTGCTTGCCCCTGAGCCCCTTCGCCCGCAGGCCGCGGTAGCCCGCCTCGTGCAGCACGTCCGCCATCCGCGCCAGCGCCTAGGAGCGGTCCCGGCGCGTGGCGTGCGAGCCGTCGGCGTCGCGCCTCTGCAACTGCAGCAGGTCCCAGTTCAGGTCGCGCACGGCGGGACGATCCCGTAGCTCGCGTTGTCCTTCCGCACGATCCCGGGCTTGCCGATCTTCCTCGCCAGCCAGCGCACGTGCGCGAGGCGGTTCTTGACCGTGCCGTCCGACAGGCCCTGGCGCCGCCATTCGGCGACCAGCGCGTCGACGTGCCGGCCCTTGAACCCGCGCGCCCTCAAGCCCCGGTAGCCGAGGCCGTGCAGCGTCTCCGCCGCCTGCGCCAAGACGTAGCGCCGGGCGCGCCGCGAGGCGTGCGAGCCCCGGCGGTCGTCGTCCAGCAGACGCAGCAGGTCGAAGTGGAGCTGGCGCATGATCTTAAGATGTCCCCCGAACGCGGGTTGCGATATCGCGTTCCGAAACTAGAGACGGTGCCTGCCGGGGTCAACGACCCCGTTCTTACCGACACGGTAAGCGTCACTTGCCGAGATGAAGCGCGGCTACCGCCACCGGTAGGGAGGTCGATCGCGGGAGTTCTGTACGGCGCGACTTCGCCGCGTTCTGCCGCGCCCCACGGCCGCGAGACTGCGGCCGGGAGCGGGACGTGTCTGTTGAGTTCTAATTGGGCGACCCGGCACCCGTCAGGGTGTCCGGACCCCGCACCTTCGTGCGGCAATGCCCGCCGACGCGTATTCCCTTGCCGTCTCCTGCGGCGGCCGCGGCGTGTCTTCCGACATCTGGCCCGCCAGCCTTGTTCGGCACGCGCCGCGCCGCGCGCTGCCCGTTCTCCGGGCACGACGGGGATCTCCCCGTCCCGCGCGATGCGTCGCACCACGACCGTTCGCCGCTGCGCCGGTTTCCCGGCATGGCGCGTCTTTCCGCGCCATGCGGCTTCCTGGCCGTTGGTGGTGCCGCCCCCATCCGCGCGCTACCGCGGATATGGCGGACCGTGCCCTGCGATGCGTCGACCGCCTACGCTGCTGCGTTGCAGCCTGGCACTGGGTCGTCACCTCCTGTGAGTGACGCCGTCACGCCGGGCTCTTCGTCCCGGCAACGTCGCACATGGCGACCAATTGACGCGGGGCACTCTAGCACCGCGTCACCACGCCGGCACCAACTTTCTTCTTACCGAAATGCTTGCCGCCACTGGCCTGAAGGCCGACTTTTGGCCCCGTCACTACCGGACTCCCGCCACAGTGTCCGCGCTGTGTCTTGTCGTTGGCGTGTCTTCCGGCACGGCGGTAGTGACGGGGCGCGACACTCCCAGGCGAGCCAACGCAGTTACTCGCCAGAGGTCTCTCGCGGCCAATCGTATCCCTCGACGACCTTCCCTTAACTCCGCGACCGCCCCAGCGCGATCCACCGGAACCTATTCGTACTAGACAACCCGTCATTACCCCGACCCAGGCAGTCACGCTAGCGAAGCTGTTGCGTCCCTGCAAGCTGTCGTACTGTCCAACGCGAAGTGAGGGTGAAGCGGGTGTCCGGGGCATCATCCGGGATGATCGTGGACATCCAGACGGGGCGGCTACGCACAATGTGGCAGCTTCGGGCCTTCGTCGAAGGCAACGAGGCTGTGGACTTCCAACCCAGGGTCCGCGACGAGGCGTACGGCTTCGTGCGCGACACGCTGGACCGGTTCGGCTACCGGGGGCCTCGACAGGCGCGACAAGCGGGTGGTGCTGCGCTTCCTGGTTGCCGCGACCGGCGTGTCGCTCAAGCAGATGGAGCGGCTGGTGCGGCAGTGGCGCGAGACCGGGTGGTCCGGGACCGGCGCGGCGGCAGCCGCGGGCAGCCCTTCGCGCGCCGGTACACGGCGGCTGACATCCGCCGCTGGCGGAGGTGGACGAGGCGTACGACCAGATGTCGGGGCTGGCCACGCGCGAGGTGCTGCGGCGCCAGTTCGAGGTGTTCGGGGAGGCGGACTACGCGCGCCTGGCGGCCATCTCCAACGGGCACGTCTACAACCTGCGCGCCTCGGCGACCTACCGCGCCGCCCGCACCGCGTGGACGAAGACGAAGGGCTCGGCCGTGAGCATCGGCCTGCGCCAGGCGTCCGAGCCGGAGGGGATGCCGGGCCACGTCCGCGTCGACACGGTCAACCAGGGCGACCGCGACGGCGTCAAGGGCATCTACCTGGTCGACGAGGTCACCCAGTTCGAGTTCGTCGGCGCCGTGGTCGGCATCTCCGGCGCTTCCTCGTGCCGCTGCTCGAGGGCTTGCTGCGGTCCTTCCCGTTCCCGATCCTCGGCTTCCACGCCGACAACGGCAGCGAGTACATCAACCACTGCGTCGCCGCGCTACTCGACAAGCTGCGCCGTCGAGCGCTTCACCAAGTCCCGCGTCCGGCGCTCCAACGACAACGCGCTGGTCGAGGGCAAGAACGCCAACGTCGCGCGCAAGTGGTTCGGCCACGACCCACACCCCGCAGCGCTTCGCGCCCGAGGTCAACCCGGCCGCTTGCGGTCGGCCTTCGCGCAAGGAATACGCCGCAAGTACCTCGCCGGCGACGTCATGACCCCTACGACCGGCTCCGCTCGCTGTCCCGCGCCGCGCGGCTCCTCAAGCCCGGCGTCGACTTCGCCCTGCCCCACGCGGTCGCCGCCGGCTGAACGCCGGTTCGCCGGCAGCACCTCAGCGCAACCCTTTGCGGAGGACGCCGGAACGCCTCGGACCCGACGGCGCCCGAGGCGAAGAGGTTAGTGACGACCGGCTTGATCACGCGACATGCCCACGTGCCGAAGCGGGGATCCCGCGACACTTGACCCATGCCAGATTGCGCCTCCAGCATCCCCCCATCGCCAACGAGAGCATCCGACCGCCGGCCGCGCTCAGGGTTCGGTCGATTTCACCCTCACTTTCTCAATGGACAGCGGGGCTGTGGGGCGTTGGTGGTGCTCCCGATGGTGCGCCGCGACAGCCGTCCTTCAGTGCCACTATCAACGGGCGCGCGCCGTCTGCCAGGATCCGCTGAGCCTGTCCGCCTACCTTGCGAGAACGTCATCTCTAGTGCCGCCGCGAACTCCACCAACAGCGGTGCCGCCGCCTCCGCCGCCGCGAACACCCGGCCCAAGGCGACAATCACCTGGGCAAGTTCATGTCGACGAGCCACGCTGCTCAACGGGAACTTCGAAACATCGCTAAGGCGTCCTTCCCAATACTCGACCAATCGTCGATCGAATGACCGTACCGCCGACGCAATGGCCGCATCGCCACGTGTCCGGCGTCCGATCGAGAGCAAAGACGACGAATAATCGGCTCGCCGCAGAACTCCGACCCATGCCACCACGACTTCGGACAGCGTTGCGTCGTTGTTTTCCAGATCACAACGCAATAGCCCAAGAAGTCGATCACCCGCTAGCTCGATCGCCTGCGCATAGAGCTGGGCCTTGTCTCGAAAGTGCCAGAACACCGTACCGTGGCCCACGTTAGCCCGTTGCGCAATCGCCTTGACGGTTGCCCCTTCGAAACCGTCCCGCGAGAACGTCTCTAAGGCCGCGTTCAGCACCCTTTCCCGCGTCTCCCGCGTCAGTGACTTTCGGTTGTGTGTAGTCACCAGATCATACTTACGCAAAGCCGCCAACAGACGACTCGGTCCCGAACGCAGCTACCCCCGAAGTCGTGCCGTCGGAGTGCCTACGTGATCTCCCGCCTAGTTGTCGCCGGTGTCTTCGCCGTCACCCGGGCCACCGCCCTCCTCGCCCTCCGACGGCGACTCCTCACCGGACTCCTGCAGGACTGTCGCAGCAACCACGGCAACCGCGATGACTACGATCGGCAGTACCCCACCGGCCACCTCCTCGACTTCGTCTGCGGTCAGCTCTCTGACGCTTGCCGTTGCCGCGAGATCTCCTATGCCCCCCCTGGCGTGCGTTCAATGCGTTCATCTTCACTCTCCTTGGGCGAGTTGTCTTGTCAGCTAGCCGTGCACTTCCTCGCTCACGGTCTCGCATAACTTCAGCGTTGACGTCGCTCCTCGTCAACGATATATCTGCCCAAGTCACGTACGGATTTCTTCCCACGCATCCGCGATGCACGGGAACTGGCCCTTGTTAACCTCCGGTCACCCATCCGTTCCTCAAAGTTCGCGGGCCGGGTTCTTGTTTTCCACTGCTCCCCTCGGATCCCTTGCGAACCGTTTTCGTATTCGTATACTAATACACTAATGTCGATCTACTCGCTAAACGCTGCATCGGGAACGCCGATCTACCGTCAGATCGTGGACCAGACTTGCCAACTCATCGCCAGCGGTCAGCTACTTCCAGGTGAGCTCCTACCCTCGGTCCGCGTCCTCGCCGGCGACATCGGAGTCAACCCGATGACCGTCTCGAAGGCCTACTCACTTCTCGAGCGCGACGGCATCGTTGCGCGTAGACGCGGTGTCGGCATGGTCGTCCAAAGCGCCACCATCACACCCGCCGAGACCATTCGTCCGCAGACGCTCGCCCTCGTAGACGCCGCGAAACGACTTCGCCTCACCCCGGCAGAGGTCGTCGACGCCATACACCTCGCTTGGAAGTCTGAAGGAAAGTCCACATGAGCGAACCACTCTCTCTCGAAAAAATTACCGTCGGCTATCGGCGTAGGCGACCTGTCCTCGACCGCCTCGACTTCGTCGTCGCGGCCGGTTCCGTCACCGGGCTCCTAGGGCGTAATGGAGTTGGCAAGACCACGCTCATCCACACCGCGCTGGGCCTGCGAAGGGCCTGGCACGGCGAGACGCGCCTATTCGGCCACGCCGCGTGGAACGCCCCATCCACCGTCCGTCGCCGGATCGGTTTCGTGCCCCAACAGTTCCGCGACTTCGAGTGGCTCACACCCTCTCAGAGCATCGACCTAGTGCGCGGCTTCCACGAGAGTTGGGACGCGCAGCTAGTGGCCGAGCTACGCGAGCGCTGGGCCGTCCCCGACCAGCGCATCGGCACGCTGTCGCCGGGCATGCGCCAGTGCGTCGCGGTGCTGCTCGCCATCGGCCACCGACCGGACCTTCTGGTCCTCGACGAGCCGGTCGCCATGCTCGACCCTGGCGCGCGTCGGGACTTCCTACGCGCCGTCGGCGAACTGAACACACAGACGGGGCAGACGGTCCTCCTGTCCAGCCACATCTGCAGCGACGTGGAACGAATCTGTTCCGATGTCGCCATCCTCCACGGCAAACGGATCGTGTTGCGCATCGGCATCGATGAGCTCAAGGAGGAGGTCCGGCGCGTGTCCGGCCTGGCGAGCCCACCGCCAGGCACCGACGTACTGGCGCACACGGGAACCGGGTGCTGGCTCCGAAACTGGCGCAACCACGACCTCTCTCTGGCGACGCACGTCGACGAACCCACCCTTGAAGAGCTCTTCCTGGACATCACCGCATGACAGTTGTTCGCCAATTGCCGGTCGTCGCGG
Organism: Gammaproteobacteria bacterium; assembly: GCA_026705345.1. Lineage (GTDB taxonomy): Bacteria > Pseudomonadota > Gammaproteobacteria > Pseudomonadales > Azotimanducaceae > VXYL01. The sequence goes on along the minus strand of JAPPAV010000144.1, from coordinate 43,054 downwards.
TCGCTTGCTTTCGCCCGGCCTCGACCGGGACGCTGATCGGCGTCTCCGCCTACGGCGCGTTTCTTGCCTGGCTCGCGTTCCGCGGAATCGAATCGCTCGGCGACACCGCGCTTCTCTACACCGGCTTGCCCCTCGCCATCGCCGGCACATGGATCGGCGCCTGCGTCCGGCGAACAGCCGCATGGACCGGATCCCACTTCACCCCGGGACTCTCCAAGACGCTCGGCTTCGTCGCGGCACTCGCCGCGCTCGCCGCCCTTTGGCTACACGCTGTGGTCGCGTCGATCGGTGGACTGGAACCGTGGCCCCTCTTGGTGTGGGGACCACTCGCGCTCGCCGCCGGCATGCTCGGCGGCGGCGAACGTCCCGCATTGACGTCCTACCTCATCCTGTTCCTCGCGATCCTCGTTCCGCTCGCACCCCTTCTGCAAGCGCACGCGTCCACCTCCAGTTTCGGTTTGTCGAACGCCGCGGCCATCGTCATCGCTCTGGCTGCGGCAACGGTGGTCCTCTTCGGGTTCGCTGTTCGTCTTCACAGGCCCGCCATCCCGTCGCCGCCCGCGACCACAGGATGGTTCTGGTTGCGCTGGATCGGCTCACATTCAGGCAGTGCCCTATGGGCACCATCTCTGCCGCGGGTCGCGCTCTGGTCCGGCATCCTGGCGGCCAGCTGCGCCATGTCTCTCCGATTGCCGGAGCTCGAATGGCGCGACGGTCCCTTGATCGTCGTTGTCGGCTCGGTGTTCGCGAACATCGGCGCTTCGGGCCCGTCCGTGTCTCTCCGCTCGGGGCCGATTCCCAGAGCCGCGTGGCTTTTGCTTGCCGGTGTCGCCAATTCGCGCCTCGACGCTGCCCGCCGCGCGATCTGGACCATCGTCGCGGGTTCGATGTTCGCCGCAGGCGTGTTCACCGCCGTCGCGGTCGCCCTCGGCCCGAGTTGGCACCTCGTCGAGATGATGCTGCTGGCCCTCGCCGCTTGCCACGCGTACCTCGCGTTCGCCTCCAGATCCCGCTGGCTTCTGTCCAGCCGCCTCAGCACGCTCGTTGCCACTCCGGCGGTGGTGGCCCTTTCCGGTGCGGCCTGGATGTACAACCCTTGGGGATTGGTCGCGGCCCTGGCCACGTGCCTTCTGACCGCGTTCGCCGCGGTCTACGCGGGGGGTCTTGGAATGGCCCGCATCGACCTGGATCCCGTGGCAGATACGCCGCACGGCTGATGGACAAGGCCGGTGAATTAGCGGTGGCCCTGGTCATCTACGCGATGCGCTGCATCGAGGACGGCGAGACCGAAGCTCTCGCCAGCATGGGTTTCGGCCCGTCCGAGGTTACCGCCCTCGCCAGCCTCACCTTCGGCGACCTCAAGCGCATCGAACGGCTGAGGAGACACTGCCTCGACATCAAGGTCGATCGGCAAGCGTTCCGAGCGATCATCCAACGTGCCCGCGCAGACGGCCTGTCCACCGAGTGGGAGCACGCGTTGATTCGGGCCGATGCATCGTTCGAAATGATGCGACGCCTGTTCGGCACCAGCCGCCGTGCCTATACCAACCTACGTCAAGTCTTCGGCGTCTCCAGCGTCGGCCGGCCGCGAGAACCCACCGGCGACGAAGCCTCACGCCTCTGGCGGGCGATCCAACACCGGCTGCGCGAGTCCGGCCGCCACCCATTGGCACCCGCCGACTACCTCGCCATAAGCCGCAAGTGCGCCGTTCCGCTGCGCACCGTCTGGCGCGAGTCGAAACGCATCGGCCCAGCGAGCGCGTGACCGATGGCCACCCATCCCCTGTTCAGACAAGAAGCCCTCGACCATGCCACCGGGCGCCTCGACGGCCAGGTGCTGCTAGCCGCTCCCCTAGGCTCGTGGTGCGCCTTGGCGGTCATCACTATGCTTCTGCTCATGGGGACTTGGTTCGCTACCACCGCGAGCCACGCCCGCAAGGAACCCGCGCGCGGCTGGCTCGTCCCGGAGGGCGGCTTGGCTCGCGTGTTCGCCAATGGCGACGGCTTCGTCACCGCTCTGATGGCGTCCCAAGGCGACCAGGTCGACGCAGGCCAGCCGCTCGCCCGGATCGGTTCTCCCAGCCAAACGCCGAATGCGCACCACGTAGCCCCGCTCCCATTGCCTAGCCACCCCAGCCTCGACCTCGTACGCGCCCCTTTCGACGGCCGCGTGGAGGCCGTTCGCGTCCGGGTCGGCCAATACGTCCCCCACGGCGCTACCGTTGCCGTGCTCGCCCCCGGTGACGATCTCGTGGCCGAGATTTTCCTGCCTTCGCACGCCCTCGGACTCGTCGAGGCCGGCCAGCGCCTTCGTTTGAGGTACGACGCCCTGCATACCGGCGACCACGACGCCCAGGAAGGCGTCGTCACTCACGTGTCGAGTGCCCCCCTTCTGCCGGAAGAGGCCGGCAATGGCCGCATTCCCCTCACGAAGCCCGCCTTTCCGATTCGAGTCAGCCTTCCCGCCCAGCAGGTGAGCGTTGGCGGTCGCAGCGTTCCCCTACGGGCCGGCATGCTCCTCTCCGCCGAGGTCGCCGGTCCCCCCCAAACGCTGTTCGAGTCGATCTACCAGACGCCCCGGTGACGACGTGACCCGCCTCCCGCGAGACCTCAGGGGACTATCCCGCAGATCCCGTTTACCGGTCGTGCGGGCGTCAGAAGCTTCCGAGTGCGCGCTCGCCTGCCTGGTCATGGTCGCAAACCACTTCGGTCACGACATCGACCTGAACGGCATACGGCAGCGGTTTTCGGTGTCTCTGGCCGGCACCACGCTGCGTGGGCTGATGGATCTCGCGGGGAGATTCGGACTCGCGACCCGCGCGCTGCGCGCCGACATCGACGCACTGCCAAGACTGCGCATGCCCGCCATCCTGCATTGGGACCTGGACCACTTCGTCGTGCTAAGCCGCATGCGCCGTCGCCGTGCCGTGATCCTGGATCCCGCCCGCGGTCGCCGCGTACTGACGGTCTCGGAATTCTCAAAGCATTTCACCGGCGTTGTTCTCGAACTCGCGCCGACGCCCGACATGATGCCGATCGCCGCCCGGGCTCCGACACGTTTGAGAGACCTATGGACCCGTATCGACGGGTTCTGGCCTGCCTTGGCGCAGGTACTCGCCCTGTCCGCGACATTGCAGGCTGCCGTGCTCGCCGCCCCCTTCTACCTCCAACTCAGCATCGATCACGCGATCGCCCTAGCAGACGTCGATCTTCTCCTAATTTTGGCCGTCGGCTTCGGTGGCTTGGTCGTCCTGCGCGTCGCCATCGCCGCGCTCCGTTCGTGGACGCTCCAATCCATCGGGTTCCTCATGAGCTTCCAGATCGTCGGGAATCTCGTACATCACCTGTTGCGGGTGAAGACCGAGTTCTTCGAGAAACGGCACGTCGGCGACATCCTCTCACGCGTCGACTCCGTCCGGCCTATTCAAGAGGCGCTCACCCAAGGCGTCGCCTCTACGTTTATCGACGGTCTGATGGCACTCGCCGCCGCCGTGATCTTGTTCCTGTACTCACCGCCACTCGCCACACTGGTCGTCGTGTCCGTCCTGCTCGGCCTCATATTCACCTATGCCCTCTACCCCTCGCAGCGGCGACACACCGAGGAGCGAATCATCGCCGCCGCCAAGGCGCAGACTCATCTGATCGAGAGCCTGCGCGCCTCCACGGTGGTGAAGCTGACCGGGCGCGAGGCCGAACGCGAGGGCCTATGGCGCAATCGATACGCCGAGGTGATCAACGCCTCGTTCGCGGTGGGGAAGCTCACGATCGGTATGACGGCCGGCCAACGGCTGATCTCGGGCCTGCAGATCGTCCTCGTCGTCTACTTTGCGGCCAAGCAGATCATCGCGGGCGACGACTTTTCCGTCGGCATGCTGTTCGCCTTCATGAGCTTTCGCCAGACGTTCACGGATCGCAGCCTGGCGCTCGTCAACCAGATCGTCCAGTTCTCCTACCTGCACCTCCACCTGAACCGCTTGGGCGACATCGTGCACGCGGAGCGCGACACGCCGAACGTAGGTGCCGAACTCGCCCAGCCGGTTCGCGGCGCGCTGGCCACACGGCGGCTTTCTTTTCGTTACGGGGCGGGTGAGCCACTGATCCTTGACGGCATCGATCTCGAAGTTCCGCCCGGGGCCTTCGTCGCCTTGACCGGCCCATCGGGCGAAGGCAAGAGCACTCTGCTCAAGCTACTTCTCGGCCTCTATCCGCCAACCAGCGGTGACGTCCTTCTCGACGGCACCCTCGCCACGCCAGCGATCTGGCCCTCGTGGCGCACGCACATGGGCGTCGTCGCACAGGACGACCAACTCCTTACGGGAACGCTCGCCGACAACATCGCCTTTTTCGACCCCGAAATCGACATGGGGAGAGTTCACGACGCCGCAAGGGCGGCCGAAGTGCACCGCGACATCATGAGACTGCCGATGCAGTACCTGTCCCCGGTGGGTGACATGGGCAGCGCCCTCTCCCGAGGCCAGCGTCAGCGCGTTCTCCTCGCCAGGGCGCTCTACCGGGAGCCGCGGATCCTGATCCTGGACGAGGGAACGGCGAACCTCGATGCCGACACCGAGGCAAAGATCGTCGAGCTCCTCTCCCGCCTACCGATCACGCGAATAGTCGTCGCCCACCGACCTGCGCTGCTCGAGGCGGCCGACACCGTGTACTGGATCTCGCAAGGTTCGGCCACCCTTGTGCGAGCCGGTTCCAAGCAGCCCGCGCTTCGCTGACAACCCTCACCGGATGTGAATCCAGTGCGCCTCTTCGCTGCACCGTTCAATCCCTCGTCTCGGCGCAGCCTAGCCCAAGCGAAAAATCGCAACGTCGAAACAACTGATTTTTGCTAGCTAGGCTGTAGCACGCAGCGCGACAATCGCTAGCGGAAGCTTGGAGGGTGCTCCGTGAACTATTTCGAACGAGCAAGCGTCAATCCGACCTACGCGGTACGAGGGCTTGGAGACCAGCCCGTCGGCATGCCAACGCCTTCACCCGTTCCGCCTTCCGCCGGATCGGCTACACACACTTCGCATATGGCCATCATCGAGAGGCTTCTCGAAGGCCCATCACTCGATCGAACCTTCGCGGTCTTCCTGCTCATCGCCATGGCTATCTCGCCATTCCTCAATGGAGTCTTGGTCGGGCTAGCGATCATCGGCGCCGGCGGCGCAGTTCGCACGCTGCTAGGCACGTGATCTCCTTCACGTGCCAATCCCGTGCCGAGGCTTGTCCCAACGACAAACTGCCACGGCGATGCGCCTGCGACCCGTGTTCCAACTCCTTCGCCTTCGGCGAGTAGAAGCCAACATTCGTGAAGGAACCACTTGGGCCCCTCATCTCAAGCCTGTTGGCGCTTGCCCGTCGCCTCGACACTGACGTCCAAAAGCGGTTCTTTGCATACAACCGGTCCGTGCTGCTCATCGTGCTTGCGGTCGCCACCGTGCAGTGGTGCCACGGCTTCATCTTCGATCAAACATTCCCAGGCGGTTCGGAGAGTCGTGCCGCCGCCCCATGGGTATATGGTTCCTTGGTACTTATAACCGCGTTGGCACTGACGGCACATACTCGCCTGCCGGCCTTCCGCTCCTGCGCGTTCGCGGTACCCACCGCAGCACTCGGGGCATCGTTCGTCATCCTGGACTCCCGAACACACCTAGGCTGGGTGGTCTGCGCGGGAACGCTCGCGGCAGCCACGCCCTTGATTGTGCTCGAGTTACTCAAAGCCTGGCACCGCAAGTGAATCAAGCTTCGACTGTTGAGGTGAATCCTACGGCGCCGAAGTGACGCGCCGTGGCGGCGGATCCCACCGAGTCGGATAGCCCGACTCAACTGACGGTCGATCAACGATTTCATATGCCCGCGGTGCGGGCGGTCGCGTACGAGGGCGCCTACAGCCGGGTTCGCGACTACGTCCACGTAGGCCGCGCGATCCGGCCGAGCCGGCGGTACGCTTCGCAACCTGGCCGGGCCGCCGGCACCAGGTGGACTTCGGCACGTTCACGCTGCCATGCGACCGTCGCCACGCGCTGCTGGTGTTGCTCGCCCATTCGCGGATGCTGTGGCTGCGCTTCTATCCGCGGCAGACCATTGCGGTGCTGACCGAGGGCTTGGGAACCGCATTCGCGGGCTTCGGCGGTGTACCGCGGCAACTGCTGTTCGACCAGCTGGAGCGGCCGATCCGCTACCTGCGAGAGAGCTTCTTCCACGGCCGCACGTTCGCCAAAGACGAGGATCTCAACAAGCAGGCGTCGCGTTGGCTGGAGGACACCGCCAACGTGCGCGCGCACGGCACCGCGGGTGAGCGTCCGGTGGCCCGCTTCGAGCGCTCGAGCGTGGGGCGCGGCGTCCATTGGCCGGACGGCCCTACCGGCGCCTGGGCCCCTCGGCGGCAACCCCGCCGGGCCAACAGCCGCGGCCCGTCGTACAGCCGCGCGACCGGGTGCGGCCGATACTCGCGGACCTCAAGCTGCCCGGCGCCCTGGAGGCCGTGGGCGGCATCCTGGCGGGCCCCGACGGCGAGGCCGTGACCGCGACCCGGACCATCGAGGAACTGCTCGAGGCCCAGATCGCGCTGCGCAACATCGGCCGCCTGAAGTGACCGCCGCGCGCGCTGTACTCCGCTCGCTACGCTCGCTCCGTAACAGCGCGCGAACGCCGTGCCGGTTGTCCGGACGCCGTCAGAACCGCCCGGACGGCGTCCTCGAAAGTGTGCCGTTTTCAGTTGCCAGAAATGTGCAGTTTTCAGTTGCCATTGACACCCGGTGCGCCGGGACGACGACGCGCAGGGACAGGCGACGGGAGCAAGTCGAGACTGTACGTGTGAGAGTACGGTCGCGCCGGGAAAGAGGCCGTTTCACCAGTGGTGCTTCGGGCCGCATGACTACGTCGTGCGCGACCTGGCCGCATGCGAGGCCAACCACTTCTGTTCCTGGCTGGCTCTGGCACCCGGCTGGAGACGATGGCGGAGTGGCTGGCCTCGTGCGGAGTTCAAGCGCGCCAGTTCGTGCGCCGCCGCAACTCGCGGTCGCGGCCGTTGCGCGAGCGATGGTACTGGACGCCGCTTCTCCAGCATGTCGTCGCGCGCGTAGGCGGCCTCCTTCGCGGACCCCCCACATGCGCCAGCGCAAGCTCCGACTGTTGGTAACAACTCTAAATTGCCCATTTGTTGCAGCTTGAAGTTGCTCACTTCGGATTGGCGTGAGGGGAGCGGCGGTCCACCCTTTTTGGCCTGGCCAACAGGGACGAGGCGCGGGATGCACGGATGGGAGATGCGGATGCGATTGAAGCGGTATCTCGACGAAGGGGTGTCGAAGACGGAGCTGTCGAGGCGCTTCGGGGTGAGCAGGCGGACGATCCACCACTGGATCGAGACGGGCCAGTTGGACCGGGATCTGGCAGCTGGCTGCACGCGTCGCGAGCCGCGTTCGCGGGTGCACAAGCTGGATCCGTACAAGGGGATCATTGACGCGCGGCTGGCGGAGTTCCCCCGGCTGTCCGCGCTGCGGTTGTTCGACGAGGTGTGCGCGGCGGGGTACGCGGGCGGCTACGGCCGGGTGCGGGACTACGTGCGCAAGGTGCGGCCGTGCGAGCCGGCCGAACCCCTGGTCCGCTACGAGACGCCCCCGGGCCGCCAGGGACAGGTGGACTTCGGGACGTTCACGCTGCCGTGGGGACGGCGCCACGCACTGCTGGTGGTGCTCGGCCATTCGCGGCTGCTGTGGCTGCGCTTCTACCCCCGGCAGACGATGGCCGTTCTGATCGACGGTCTGGAGAGCGCGTTCGAGCGCTTCGGCGGCGTGCTGCGGGAGCTGCTGTTCGACCAGATGCGCGGGGTGTGTTCCGCGACAATCAAGGTGAGAACGCTCATCCTGATTGACGCACTACACGCGGTGGTCCTGTCGGACGACCGCACGGCCGGCGGCGAGCTGATACTGAACGCGGAGTTCCTGCGCTTCGCGGCGCACTGGGGGTTCATGCCGCGCTCGTGCCGACCGTACCGGGCCCAGACCAAGGGCAAGGTGGAGCGGCCGATCCGCTACCTGAGGGAGAGCTTCTTCTACGGCCGCGAGTTCGCCGGCGACGGCGACCTCAACGACCAGGCGGCGCACTGGGTGGACGGCACGGCCAACGTGCGCCTTCACGGCACCACCGGCGAACGTCCCGTGGACCGCTTCGAGCGCGACGAGCGGCACGTGCTCGGTGCGCTCGAGGCCGTGGACGGCATCCTGGCGCAGGCCGACAGCGGTGGCGCCACCGCCGCCGAGGCCCTCGAGGAGCTGCTCGCGGCGCAGATCGCGCTGCGCAACAACCGGCGCCTGGACTCCGCCATGCGCTCGTCGAGGCTGCCGGCGGTGAAGACCCTGGCGCAGTTCGACTTCGCATTCCAGCCCAGCGTCAAGCGCGAGCAGATCGAGAGCCGCACGAGCTCGGCTTCGTCGAACGCGCCGAGAACGTGGTCCTGCTCGGCCCGCCGGGCGTCGGCAAGACGCACATCGCCATCAGCCTGGCGGTCGCCGCCGCCGAGTCCGGAAGACGCGTGTACTACGGCACGCTGGCCGGCCTAGTCGAGTCCCTGATGGAGGCCAAGACCGCCGACAACCTGGCGCGCCGGCTCCGGGTGCTGACCCATCCCGCGCTGCTGGTGATCGACGAGATCGGCTACCTGCCGGTGAGCCAGGACGGCGCGATGCTGTTCTTCCAGCTCGTCAACGCCCGCCACGAGCGGGCCTCGACCGTGCTGACGTCGAACAAGGGCTTCGAGGAGTGGGGCGGCGTGCTCGGCGACGAGGTCATGGCGGCCGCCCTCATCGACCGCCTGCTGCACCATTGCCACATCGTCAACATCCGCGGCAACAGCTACCGGATGCGGGCACACCAGGACCTTCTGCGTGCCGCCGGGCGGGACGACGAGGGACCCCGGGGAGGTGCGGCGTGATCCCCACGCCGACCCGCGTTGCGTGCCGGACTCCGGTCGCTGCGCTCCCTGCATCCGCCACGCAACGCGGAACGAACATCAACCGGGAACCACCGCCGGATCAACTGCCTGCCACCCGAAAAGTGCGCAATTTCAAGTCGTCAGAAGTGCGCAATTTGAAGTTGAAATTGACACCGACAACAATTCGTCCAGGTCGTGGTGCCGCGCCCAGTCCTTGAAGCTCGACCGGAAGCCGTGGCCCGACGCTACGACCTCCGCCTTTCGCAGCGCCTGCGTCATCACCATTCGGCCGAGCATCGCCCCGGGACGCGACCCCGGAAACACCAGCCCGCCGACATGCGCCTCCGGGCGCGCATGCCGCAGGACGCCCAGCGCCAGCACCGACAGCGGGACTCGGTCGCCTTGTCATTCTCATCTTGATTGTCGGAACACCAAGGCCGAGCGATGATCGCATCCGGCCTGGAAGCCACCGCCGGACCACCCGCGCCCGTGGCTTCAAAGCAGGAGAGGACCGCGGCGGCCGCCAGCCGATGCCGCGCCGTTCTCTGGTGGACAGGCGGATGTCGAAGGTGTCGGCGCGACGGGCGCCGGAGGACGAAGTGTTGCAGCTCTGAAGCACTTTAGGGGGAGAGCTGCCAAGGCTGGTCAGTGGCACACTTCCACGACCGCTACTGGAAGCGTCGCGCGGGGGAGCGGCTCCTGCCACGTGGGTGAGGAAACGGCTTCGGGAGGCCGGTCTGGCGGTCAAGGTCAAGCGGCGCGGGACGCCGCAGCGTGCCGGGAGCGGCGATCCCGGGTCTGCTGTGCTCCAGGACGGCTCGACGCAGGAGTCGGTGCCGGGGGCGGCGTGGGATCTGATCCTGACGATGGACGACGCGATTTCGGAGGTGTACTCGGGCTTTTTCGTGGTAGAGCTTGCGCGGGGGGCGCGAGACGCTGGAGACGCGGGGCCTGGTCGGCAGCCTGTACACGGGCCAGGGGTCGCACTACTGGCACCCGCCGGCGGCGGGCGGGAAGGTGACAAGTGTTCCGCGACAATCAAGGTGAGGGCTTCTCATCCTGATTGACGCGCTACAGCAAACGCTACCACGCGCCTGCGACCCCGGCCCAACGGCTGCTCGCCGACGCGAGGACGCCCGCCGCAGTGTGCGAATGCGTCCCCGAACTGGCCGGCACGTTGGATCCGATCCGGCTGCTTCGGCACATGCGTGCGCATCAGCAGCGCGTCGTGGAGATCGCCGACCAGCCGGTCCGCGGAATGTTGACGATGTGGCAATGGTAGAGCAGGCGGTCGATGCGTGCGGCCCCATGCTAAACGCCTAAACGCGTGATACTTCCTGAAGCGACCATAATAGTGTATATGTATACAGTCGTTTGCTCTCCGATGGGCAACCATGCCATCGCGGGCCGCGCTGCGGCACGCGGAAATCGATGCACGGGGTCCGGTTCCGGTCCAGCTTCAGGACTGGGCGCGAAACACGGGATCGACCACGAACGCTCTGAGCTGTACCTCGCCCACGTCCAGGGCCGGAATACCGTGCAGGCGGACGCGACCGACCTTCTTCCGCGGCAACCCAAAACGCACGTTTCTGGCAACTCGAAACCGCACACTTTCGGGCACGTCTTCGGGACGGTGTTGACGGCGTCCGGACGGGTGGCGCGACCGTCACGCCGGGTTCCCTCGGAGGTGTCGTCCCACCCCGGACCGCAGCAGATCGTCGTGTTCGCGCACGCGGTAGCTGTTGCCGGGGATGTTGACGATGTGGCAGTGGTGTGTAACAGGCCGGCCGATGAGCGCAGCGGCGATGACCTTGTCGGCGAGCGTGCCGTTGTACACCCGCCGGCCGGACTGCGCGACGGCGGTGGCGAGGCTGATCGCGAGGTGGGTCTTGCGACCCCGGCCCGAGCAGGATCACGTTCTCGGCGCGGTCGAGGAAGCCGAGCTCGTGCAGGCTCTCGATCTGCTCGCGCCTGATGCTCGGCTGGAAGGCGAAGTCGAACTGCGCCAGCGTCTTCACCGCCGGCAGCCTCGACGAGCTGCATGGCGGACTCCAGGCGGCGGTTGTTGCGCAGCGCGATCTTCGCGCAGGTAGTGGATCGGCCGCTCCGCCTTGCCCTTGGTCTGCGCGCGGTACGGCCGGTACGAACCCCCAGTGCGTCGCGAAGCGCAGGAACTCCGCGTTCAGGACCAGCTCGCCGCCGCCCGTGCGGTCGTCCGACAGCACCACCGCGCGCATCTGGTCGAACAGCAGTTCCGCCGGCACCCCGCCGAAGCGCGCGAACGCGCTCTCCAGCCCCTCGGTCAGCACCGCCATGGTCTGCCGCGGATAGAGCCGCAGCCACAGCAACCGCGAATGGGCGAGCACCTCCACCAGCGCGTGGCGCCAGCCCCATGGCAGCGTGAACGTGCCGAAGTCCACCTGGCCCTGGCGGCCCGGCGTCTCGAAGCGCACCGCCGGCTCGGCCGGATCGCGCGGCCGAACCTCGTGACGTAGTCGCGTACCCGGCTTTAGCCGCCCTCCGCCCGCACCTCGTCGAACAACCGCCGCGCCGTCAGCCGCGGAAACTCCGCCAGCCGCGCGTCGATGATCCCCTTGTACGGATCCACCTTGTGCGGCCGGCGCGGCCACGGCGAGTACCGCGTCTCCCCGGCGGCCAGATCCCGGTCCAGCTCCCCGGCCTCGATCCAGGCGTGGATCGTTCGCCGGCTGACGCCGAACCGCCTCGACAGCTCGGCCTTCGAAACGCCCCGTTCAAGAAAGTGTTTCAGCAGCATCCTCGTCTCCCATCCATGCATCCTTCGACACTCCTTCCCTAGTGGTCCGGCCAACAGGTTCGAGCGCCCCACACCGCCCGGCAAACGCCGATGTGTGCAGACTATGGGAACGTGAAAAACTCACACCGAATGTTGGGTGAAAAACCTTAAACAAATGGAAATTTTATACCTGGGTTGACAGGCCAATGGAATCAATGGGTTATGATAGCCATGCTCACCGAGTTCACCAATAGGTAGACGGATGACGATGGATTGCAAGAGCCTGTCGAATAGCCATAGGCAGCTTGTCGACATAGTGTTTTGGGAAGAGTTCGTCGCAGTGTCCGACATCGAAGGATGGGATGACTATCACGTGATCATGTCAGACCTCATCGAGCAAGGCTGGATCAATCGTGGCAGAGACGACCTGTTGGAACTCACCGAGGAAGCGTTCAGGACGTACAGGACTTTCGAACTGGACAAGCTGAATGCCAGAGTTGACTCCATGAAGCCGTTGCGTGTCGAGCAACGAAAGGCTTGGGAAGTCAATAACGGATCCGATCTGCTGATTCAATTTCGCAGTGCGGCACGAGCCGGATACCCAAAAATGGACATATACAACTTGTAGAAAGCGATAGGTCTTGCCATGGGGAACCTCCCGGAGGTCGAATCAAAAATCTAAGCCGACCAGAAAATCATCGAGAAGTTGAAAAGGAAGACATCGTAGAGAGAACGCCGGAAGGCTAGGCGTATCGATGGCCTGCGGAAGGTTTCATGTGGCGGTCGAGTCTCTAGTTTCGGCTGTGTAGAAGGGGTTTTCACCAGCCGATAGGAGAAGCAGGTCTCAACGCTTTTCGGATCTCGGGAGCAACCTGCCCAACCAAGGCTTCACCATGTCCTCGATGACCTCTTGGGGCGTCAAATGACGACTTGCCATACAGCTTAGCAAGGCGCTGATTTGATCTTGCGTCGCTTCAACGTCTTCGACCATCCATTCGCGCTTGTCGCTCTTGTAACAGCACACTTGCCATTTCGGCATCATTGGTCCACTTGGGTTCGGGACACCGGATCGTACCACCCCTGCCTCCGCTTCACGAGCGGGACGGGGTGCGGTCATCTACTGCGTTCACGGCAACGAACACACGTCAGATATTTCTCGACCTCGCGTAGTCCACCACAGGACAGGCAGACTCCGCGTTGACGCCGATCTTTCATCATGAGTTCCTTGGTTTGATTGCAGAAACGATCATGAGGGCTGGTTGCTAGGTGAGAGGCACGTTCGGCGGGTAGTTGCTGAGGCAGTGGTCGATGCAGTCCTCCCGATCCCCGAGGCATTCGAGCCATCCGTGACCGAAGTCCCACCACTGCTTCCAGCCCTTGCGCCGCTCGGCCATGCAGTCTTCGTATCCGCGCTCGCATTCGCCGTGGCACATCTGCGCGTTGTAGTCGTCGGGACTGATGTAAGCCTGCGTCTGGATGACGGCGAAGGCCATGAACGCGCCCCAAACGACGCCTTTGAGAATCTTCCTTGTCATGGGTGTGTTTCCTCTTGGATCAATAGAAGTAGGTCGGGTTGGTCGAGCCGCCGTGGTCGCCGTCGCACTGGTTCACTTGCAGCGTGTAGACGAGCGACCGCCTTTCGAAGACGTGGACCGGCGGCAGGGGCAGTCTCCTGCCGACGATGGGAAGGGTGACCGAGAGCCGCACAACCAGCGTCAGCGTCAGAGTGCAGTTGTACGTCTTGCCGTGGTTGTAGTGCGGTATGCCCTTCATGTCGTCGCCGTGGACAAGGATCACCCTGCCGGCGGACGGCGTGAACGGGAGAGACTTGGATCCGCTGTCCCATATCGAACCCGCCGTGGGATTGCCGACCTGGCGGCAATCCAGAGTCCAGTTCACCTTCGCGTATTCGGCGACGGCAATGGGCGGCAGGTCCGCCCACCAATAGTCGCAGGCGACCATCGTGTTGTGTTCCGAGTAGATGTCCACCGTGGTCGAGCAGTTGAACACCGCGCCTTCGGCATCGGTGGTCGAGAAGGCCAGTGCGACCAGAGCCGTAGCGATCATTGTTGCGGGTCTCATGAAAATTCCCTTGTTGCTTGGATCAGTCGCGGAACCGGTTGCAAGTGATGCCGGTCCCGCGCCGTTGAACGACCCCTACCCCAGCCATGGACTCGTCGCGTTCGAATCGTACACCAGACGAATCGATTTCACGAGCGTCTGTACCGGCTCACTACATATGGCACTGAGGGATCAGGCGGCCTCCAGAGCGACAAGGTACTCGTTCGGCGTCCGGTAGGCGAGGGAGGCGTGCGGTCGCTCGTAGTTGAAGAAGAACTCGTAGTCGGCGAGGCCCGGGGCGACGTCGGCGACGGTCAGGGGGCCGTTGTAGAGGCTCCAGAACTCGGTTCGGGCGGAGCGGTTGGCGCGTTCCACGCAGCCGTTCCATTGCGGTCGGCGCGGCGGCAGGACATGCAGCGGGACGCCGAGCTTCTGGCAGGCGTCCTCGAAGTCGGCCATGAACTCGCTGCCGCCGTCGACCTGGACGGACAGCAGCGGGATCGGCAGTTCGCCGAGCAGATCCATGAGGAAGCGCCGGGCGTTGCCGGCGGTGGCCCGCGAGTAGACCCGCGTGACCATGAACTTGGAGACCAGGCAGACGGCGCGGAACTCCTTGAGCGTCTATCCGCCGCCCGTGTAGGTCATGTGGTCGACCTGGACCAGTTCCCCCGGGCGGCGCGCCTTGGCGCCGTACTTCCAGCGCCGGGCCCACTTCGCGAAGCGCCGTCGCCGCTTGGGTTTCACGCGTCCCTTGCAGAACGACGCCCGGGGGATCGCGCCGGCCGCCAGGGCGCGCTCGAGGATCCGACCGACGGTGGACACGCTCAGCCGGCGGCCCTTGCGCGCGAGCAGCACTTGGAGGCGCGCCTTGCCCATGAACGGGTACTTCCGGCGCTGCTCCAGCACCGCCTTGACGTCCTGTGCCGTCCAGCTCCGCTGCCGGACGTGGTGCGGACGGGTCGACTTCGGCACCAGGCCCTCGTCGCAGCCCGCCGCCCGGAGCCGGTCGTACGCCTTGAGCGTCCGGTACCGCTCCGCGGCGACCGCCGGAACGTGTTCGTCGACCTTGAAGCTGCGGTACGATCGGATGCGCATGGACTCTATGTTCATGGTTCGGGTCTCCTTACCCAGTGGATTGGTCTTCACTGGAGGCTACCCGATCCGGCACCGGGGCGGGATTCCCCGTCCCAGTGCCGCCTTATCCGACTACCGGCACCTGAGTGCCAAATGTGTCTGAGCTAGAACAGCGTCCCTAGCTCCCCTTCCCCCGCTGTCCAATGAGAAAGTGAGGGTGAAATCGACCGAACCGTGACGCGGTCGGATTTCGGATGCCCTCGTTGGCGATGGGAGGATGGTCGGGGCGCATCCGGCACACGTCAAGCGCCGCGGGATTCCCGGTTCGGCTTGCGATGCGGCGCGGGAGAGGGGAGTGAAAAAGCCGGTCATTGACGACCGGAAGTACCCTTCCGGTCGTCGTCAACCTCTTCGTCTCGGGCACCGCCGTGTCACCCGAAGGGCCGCAGCGAAGCGGAGGACCCGCGAAGCGGGTTGACACGGCGGGGCCCGAGGCGTTCCGGCGTACTCCTGCGGTTCCGCTGCCGGCGGTCCGGCTCTCAGCCCGCGGCGCGGGCGGCGGCCATGCCGTCGCCGATGCGCCGGAACAGCGCCCGGCGTTCGGCCTGGACGCGGCGGGCGGCCTCGAGGTCGGTCTCCGCGGCGGCGACCGCGTCGAGCAGGGCGAAGCCGATGCCGGGCCTGAGGAACCGCGCGGCGCCGGGCAGCGAGCGCAGCCGCTCGTAGGGCGTCATGACGTCCGCGGCGAGGTACTTGCGGCGGATCCGGCCGTTGCCGTCGCGGTACTCGGTGGCGAACAGGCAGGGCCGGTGGAAGTTGAGGAACGGCGACAGCGTGCCCTGGGCGAAGCGGTTGACCTCGGGCGCGAAGCGCTGCGGGATGTGGTCGTGGCCGAACCACTTGCGCACGACGTTGGCGTTCTTGCCCTCGACCAGCGCGTTGTCGTTGGAGCGGCGGGCGCGGGACTTGGTGAAGCGCTCGACGCGCAGCTTGTCGAGCAGCGCCGCGACGCGGTGGTTGATGTACTCGCTGCCGTTGTCGGCGTGGAAGCCGAAGATCGGGAACGGGAAGGAGCGCAGCAGACCCTCGAGCAGCGGCACCAGGAAGCGCTCCGAGATGCCGGCCACGGCGCCGACGAACTCGAACTGGGTCACCTCGTCGACCAGGTTGATCAGGTAGATGCCCTTGACGCCGTCGCGGTCGCCCTGGTGGACCGTGTCGACGCGGACGTGGCCCGGCATCCCCTCCGGCTCGGGCGCCCGGCGCAGGCCGATGTTCACGCCGGCGCCCTTCGTCTTCGTCCAGGCGGTGCGCGCGGCGCGGTAGGTCGGCGAGCCGCGCAGGTTGTAGACGTGCCCGTTGGAGATTGCCGCGAGGCGCTCGTAGTCCGCCTCGCCGAACACCTCGAACTGGCGCCGCAGCACCTTGCGCGTGGCCAGCCCGGACATCTGGTCGTACGCCTCGTCGACCTCCGCCAGCCGCCGGATGTCCGCCGCCGTGTACCGGCGCGCGAACGGCCGGCCCCGGCCACCGCCGCGCCGGTCCCGGACCGAGCCGGTCTCCCGCCACTGCCGCACCAGCCGCTCCATCTGCTGGCGCGAGATGCCCGTGGCGGCGACCAGGAAGCGCAGCACCACCCCCTTGTCGCGCTTGCCGAGACCCCGGTAGCCGAACCGGTCCAGGGTGTCCCGCACGAAACCGTACGCCTCGTCGCGGCTCTCGGGTTGGAAGTCCACCGCCTCGTTGCCTTCGACGAAGGCCCGAAGCTGCTCCATTGTGCGTAGCCGCCGCGTCTGGATGTCCACGATCATCCCCGGATGATGCCAAGGACACCCGTTTCACCCTCACTTCGCGTTGGAATCGGCCTTTGGCTTCACCCTCACTTCGCGTTGGACAGTACGCTTCCTTTACGGCCACGCGCGTCTCGTGTAGCGTTCCCTCTTCCTCAAATAGGCCAAATTGGAGTGGAAACCATGCGAGCCCTTGCCGTTATCGCTCTCGCCGCCATCGGCGGCTGCTATTGGTCGAGCAGACGACGATTCCCGAACTGGAGAACGCCGTCGAGGACATGGAAGACACATTCCGCCGCTACCAGGTCGATGTGCTGTTCCGGGCGTTGGCCGAGGCGACCGACGACCAGCGGAAGGAGTACCGCGCGGTGCTAGACGGTCGAGAGGCGGCTTGCGGGTCCGAGCCGCCGCGCTTCGCTCGGCGGGCGTGGGACCGGTGCTTGGTAGAGGTGGACCGCAAGGCGGCTGCGGTGTTGGGGATCGAGCCCTTTTCGGACTACCTGAAGCCGAAAGGCGGAAGACCCGGACCCTTGGGGATCCGGGTTTCCCTTCCCGAGAAGCGGGCGGCGACCGACCGCATTCAGAACTAGCGTTCGGGAATCCGCGTCTGCCGGTCGGGCGTCCGCATTCCCCCGCTCGGCGGACCGTCCACGACGATCCAGTCCGGATCGGGTGCGAACCGGGCGTCGAGGTCGGCGCCCGACAACGGGCTGATGTCGCGCATCTCCGCGATGGTCGTGCCGACCATCGGATTTCGCGCTCGACGCGGATCGCGACCGTCATGCCTTCGATGGTCGCGTTGTGCGTCACCGTCTCGATGACGATCTCGTCGGTGTTGCCCACCGCGCCGACCGGCACCGTGGCGCGCGTGATCGTGTACTCGGTCGGAGTGCCGTCGACCTCGGCGGTGCCGGTGCCGACGATCTCGGGCTGCGGCATGGTCGGCAATCCGGTGCGCCGGATGGCGTCGTCCGGTGCGCCGGGGTCGCCGATTCGCGTCTCGGAAACCGGTCCGGGACCGGCGCCGGGGTCGGCGGACAGGTCGATGCGGAACGCGCGGCCGTCCGGTCCGGCGATCCACTGAACGCCGGACACCGGGTCGGCGATGTTGGTCTGGCCGTGCAGGTCGAAGCGGGTGCGTCCGGCGTCGTCGTGCACGACGCGGCCCGCCCGCCTCCATTAGAGGCCGTACTTGATCGGTACATCTGGCAGCACTTCATCCTTGCCGTAAGCACCGACACTTGCGCGCATAGATGCCTCGATGTTCCGAAGGGGCATGGCATTCCGCGAATCTTTCGTACCCCTCATCGTGCGAATTGCGTCATGTCCTGCGGGCGATTCAAACGACCGAGCAAGAGATCAAAGAACTCAAGCGAGAGTTGGGGGTGCTCAAGGGTGCCGCCGCATAACCGCATTTCGGCTGGATAGGCGCCTTTGTTTGGGCATGTACTAGGTCGCCCTCGTGAAGGGGCTGGCGGGATGGTGTCCACCGGGCGCTTCAACGCCCGGTGGAGCTTGATCAGTTCGGTGTCGTCGATCACTGCGCGCTAGGCGGATGGCGCCTCAATGCACACTCCCGGTATCGCACTTCACCTTGACTTCGTCGACCACCTCCGCGTCCTCATCTTCGGGGTCGGGTTTGAAGGTCACCCCGAAAGCCCCGCGTTTGGTCGAACACATGTTCGCCCCGGCGGTTGCCCCCGAACATATCTCGTCGAAGTTTTCCTCGATGGCATCGGGCAGCAAGAACGAAGGGCTTCCGTCGCATTCGAAGCTGAGGATTCCCCACGTGATATGCGTCATGCCGTCTTCGATTCTCACGGACCCGTGGCGGTCGTGGCATCCGCCGACGGACACCAGCAAGACAAAGCCGGCGACGAGTTTGATTGCCTTGTTCATCGAACGACTCCCAATGGGTCGCCCGCGTAGTGCGTCCCGTATTCCAACTCCAAGTCGCCCCATCGCACCACATAGGCGATCGGCTCGACCGAGGGAGCTACGCCAACGCCTTCTACCGCCGCGATGGTCATTAGGGGCACGTTGCCCATGGAGATTACTTCGGCGAGCACGTCGCGGGCGACGGAGATCGGATCGTCCAGATAGTAGATGCCGGGAGAGATTTCCCCCAACTCCGCGCGGACGCGGCGCGCATCGAACTCGTTGATGCCGATGTCCATGACCAGTTCCGCATACGGGGCGCAACACTCCTTGTCCCCGGGTTCGTGGAAAATCCGGACATTGAGAAGGCCGAACAGGTTGATGGCGTCCCATAGCGCATGATCTTCTCCCAAGGGACTGGCCCCGGACTGCACCCAAAAGTCACGCAGATCCCGCGAGGTTCCGGACTCGGCGGCTTCCAGCATGGCTATCCGCATTGTCTTGTCCGGCAGCCAGTGGTAGGGTGCGTAGATCACCGGGAAGCCGCGTTGAACGCCCGCCCGCACCGCCACGCGTTGCTGGATGGGAGCCTGAGACATGATGAAGCCCAGATCGTCTTGCAGACCCGAATGCTCGTACAGTGTCGGGACAGGCAGCGCTTCGTCTCTGTCGAGATTGCTGCTGGCTCCCGAGGTCCACAACACGGCGTCGTGGCGGTCCTCGCCGAAGTCGTCGATCCTGGGTCCGTGTCCATCGAACTTCGTCAACGGCACCACCGGGGGAGCCCATCCTCCTGGAGATGCCGTTGTGGCGGAATCGCCGGGCGAGTCACCAGACGACGCCATGGTTGCCATGGCGGCGACCGCCACGAATCCAAGCAACGCTGCCGCTGACACGGCATACCTCTGCATGTGCTGTTTCATTTTCATTTCCTCTACACCAAGCCGTCTAGTCAACAGACGGTCAGGCGATTGGTTGTCATCGATGCACGATCAATAGTCACACAAACGTCTTATGTTTAGAACCGCACTCCTTAGACTCATATCTCATTCGGTGTGTCAACAATATGCCACCGGGTTCTACCCTCGACCTCGTGTATTGCAGTCCGCTCATGTAGCAGTGCTCCCAAGAGTCCGGCAAGGGTCGGCCTCAACAACAGTACTGATACGGGAAACTTGGCTGATGAATGCCTCCGACATGACTCGGGCCTGGATGGTCGCGACCATCATGTTGGTCGCGCTTCCAGTGTCCGCCCACGACGGCCCGGAGCGTCACCCAATGGGCGACGAATGGCGTGACCACCAAGCCATGGTCCGTGCTATTCAGTCGGAAGTCGAGGGAGTCCAGAGAGTCGTCGACTCGGCTACCTCAGAAATAGAGACTATCGGACGGACAGCCGCGGAGACGGAGAATGTCGCGAAGGTCGCGCTCGAAACGATCCAGCAAGTGCGCGAGGAATCCGAAGGCATACTCGCCCACCTTATCGGCGGATCTGCCCTAGCACTATTGCTGACAATCGCGGGCTTCGGCGTGCGTGGATACAAACACATTAGCCATGTCGTTGACGACATAGCACAACGCATCACAGAAAAGGAAAGACCAATGCCAAGATTCAATGAACTCGAAGTGCGCGAGAGGGGTATACCCGGAAGCACCGGCTACGCCGTCATCGATGCAGACGATGTCGACTACGTCAAGGAACTACGAGAGACCCTTAGAAAGATAGACTCCGGAGAAGCCAGAGGACAAGTTAGGATTCAGTTGCGGGCCGGGAATCAGGAACCAGTGGCGACCGGAATGGACACATATCGGAACATCGATCTTGCCTTCGATCAGCTTCGGAAAATCCACGACAACACCCAGGATGGCAAGGTCGCCCGCATCGACGACACCGGAGGCTAGAATCCCGGCATCCATAGGCCGGGAATCAGGCTTTCGACGTGGCGAATGTAGTCAACAGTGTTAGTGATGAAGCCAGGCTGGCCATTCGTGAACAACGCCTCGTGTGCCAAGTTGTGGACGAATCCGTAGTCGCCGACCGTCTCCGCCGCCGTTGACACTCCTGATCTCATGGCCAGCCAGATAGGCCAGAAAGGCGAGGCCGGGGAGACGCGTCTTCCTCAGCAATGTCATGTTCATTTTCCAGTCGACCTGCCAGCTGAACGGCGGCGGCGCCGCCCATGTCGGCACCAGATCGCACTCCGCCTGGCTTTTGGCCTTCACGACCTTGAAACAGTGCATACAGAGGCATGCCGTGCCAGCGGCAGCGTTGCTTGGATCCGTGGCGGTCGCCGCCATGGCAACCAGGCGTCGTCTAGTGACTCGCCCGGCGATTCCGCCACAACGGCATCTCTAGGAGGATGGGCTCCTCCGGTGGTGCCGTTGACGAAGTTCGATGGACACGAGCCGAGAGTCGCACGCAAGGCGGATGCCGACGCCATGTCCGCCTTCGTCGACGAACTCAGGGTTCCGGGACACCATCAGAAGGAACGGGGAGCTTCGGGGCTACACGCCCACCACCTGGAAACAGAGGATATTCTTGGCGGTCATCCCGCTATTCCTCTGCCTTTGCTTGTGATCCCGCTCGTCCGACGTTCAAGCCCCGCACGGATTCGGTTCCGTGCGGGGGGTCCCCTCTCCGTCGAACGATCTTCGAAGTCGGTTCGTAAAAGCCGTCAGCATGTATTGGGACGGCACCTGACCGCTACTGCGGGAAAAAAGGTAGCTCGTTGCGGAAATCCAACACTGGTCGCCGGATCTTGGAACTGCTGCTTCGAAGAGATGGAGCCATCGAAGCCGCGCTAGCGCGGAACCGGGCAGCTAGCACGCGACGAGCGTCGCTCCGAACGCGAAACGTCAGCGCAGCGCCGTTCAACGTCCCGCTGGACAGGAAGTGGGGAAGCGGCAGTGGAGTCGCTGCTCGAGCAGTCGGCGCCGGCGCGAGTCGATGATGCCCGCGCCAGCGGTTCGGCATGGGACGGACCGCTGCGCGGCGGCGCAAGTCTACGGTTGACCCTGCACCGGAGATTGCCGATCAAGCGACCGCGGACCCGTCGGACTGGACTACTCGAGAGCCAATGCTGACCGATCGATCAGTCAGTTTAGGCTTGTGGTCCAGGCGTGCTGCTCGATGTGTCAGTGATTGCCCGCAGGACGGCGTTCTCCCATCCTCGGGGCTGGGAGCGCAGGATGTCGGCAGCGGCGGCGCATCGCCAGCGATCCCATTGCAGGCCGCTCGCCCGCGCGGCCGACCAGATGCAGCCCTCGACCCAGGACCGGTCGGCGCTCTTCGCATCGAGCGGGGTCATCAGGGCGACGAGACGCCGCCCCAAGCGCACGCTCGACCCGGCCGCGGTCTCGGTGGCGAGGAGGGCCTCGACTTGCTCGGCGATCTCGGCGAGTTCGGCCGGTGTCTGGTCGTGGGGCCGTACGCTGACGTTGAATCCGCCTGCGCCGTCGCGCTCGATCTTGGCGGCGACCACGCCGCCGCCGGCGCGGCCCTTGCGCCTGACGAAGACCATCTCGCGGCGCTGCGAGACGGGGTCGCGGCCGAACAGTGCGCCGTAGAGCTCCTGCGCCGGCACAAGGCCGGGAACAAGATTCTTGGCCCGCTGCCGGGCGCTCCGCCGACGTCGGGTGTCGGAGCAGGCGTCCGCCAGCCGGTCTGCCGCCCGGCCGGTGAACTCGTGCATCACAGGGCGCACGAGCCGCTCGAGCCAATCCTCGTCGAACAAGGTGGTGACGGTACGGATCGCGCGCGAAACCGTGCCACGGTGGCAGCCAAGGTCGACGGCGAGGGACGACTGGTTCGCGAACACGCCGGCGTCGAGCATGGCCTTCCATTGGGCGGCGTTTTCCAGCGGGGAGACGCCTTCGGACCATTCGTTCTCGCTGTGCATTAGGACGGCGCAGGTTGCGTCGGGGGTCGACGCGTCGCGGACTTCTGCTCGCCAGAGCATTTCGGCCCGTCGGCACGCTTCGAGGCGACGCACGCCGTAGATCGCCTCGGCTGCGTACGTGTCGCCCGCCGGAAGTCGGCGTGCGAGACCGAGTTGCTGCTGTCCGTCGCGCCGGATCGATGCCGCGAGGGCATCGAGGGACTGGTCATCCATTCCGGAACGGGTGCGGTTGTGGTAGCGCCACGGACGGACTTCCTCGGGGTCGAACGCTTCCACGTGCACAACGTCGTGTCTGCGGTCAGGGGCTTCGGCCGGAGTCTCGGTTGCGGTCAAGTTGCTGTCCTCCTTGAGGCGTCGATTGAGAAACGACCATGGGCCATTGCGGGCGGAGACACCATTCGCGGCCCTTGGAACCTGTGGATCCTCGGTTCATTGTGCGATGAGCGGCGAGCGACAAGACAATAGCACAACACAGTAGGCCGACGAAGGAACGGAGCGGCCCGATGGGTCAATCCGGACGGCGCGAGCAAACGGTGGTGTTAAGCGATAGCGGATGGTCGCCGCCGTTCGACGCTTCTTTCACCTCCGTGAATCCTGAGGACGACACACTATCCTTAATTAAAACAAAAGGATAAGGTGTCCGTTCGAGTACATCATCGCGAGCGTACGGGAGGTTTGTCGTGCGTGCACGACAAACCCAAGGTGGTTTTTCTCGCGGTACGCGTACGGTTGGTTCCGGCAGATATGGGTTGATGGTGCGAAAAAATACGGGTTCTTAATCGGAGTAGGTGGGAAAGGCGACTGATCGATCGGTCAACGCAGACCCGAAGAGCACGTCTGTCCGCCCCTGCCAAGTGTTGGGCCACACGTAAGACTGACCGTCAGGCGACATCAAAACTGGCCCCCCCTTGAACGGGAGAAAGAGGAGTTGAGACGCATGAGGGAATGCAACGAAATGCCGCAGTCAACGAGCCGCTCTAGGTGCATCTCGTGCGGCACCCCGTCGCGACCAAGGAACCCTTCGTGTGTATGAGGTTCCATCGCACTTTCTCGGACTGGGACGACCCACCCGCCGGATTTCGTGGAGGCGGACTTGGTGGCCCACGGCGGCCCGGTGACGCGTGCAGCTTTGTGCAAACGCTGGTGGTCACCTACGTCGCCACCGGCTGGACGGAATGCGCGCCAGTGCTGTATCGCGAACAGTCCCTGCTCCGCGAGGTGCTGGACGAAATCCGCCGCCTGATGCCGTTCGAGCTGCTCGGCTTCGACACGGACAACGACACCGTGTTCATCAACGAGACGCTGCGCGACTACGGCCGGGATGCCGGGATCGTCTTCACGCGCTGCCGACGTGGCCCAAAACGATCAGGCCTTCGTCGAGCAGCAGAACGGCGCGGTGGTCCAGCGCTTCGTCGGCCACCGTCGCCTGGAAGGTCTCGAGGCCGTGGGCGTCGCTGTCGCGGCTCTACGCGACGACGGGGCTGTACGTCAGCTTCTTCCAGCCGTGGTTCAAGCTGGCATCGAAGCGTCGGGACGGCACCCGCGTGGGCAAACTGTTCCGCCACAATCAAGATGAGAGAGCCAATGTTGTGCGCCTGGGGAGGGAGGGCGTAGGCCGACCGAGCCAGGCGCGCGGCGCGGGGCCCGGCCCCGCGCGGGGAGATCCCGTCGATCACTGGCTAAGGTGGTCCATCGTTTCCGGGATGGACCCCTATGCTAGGTCGACACGTCACCGATCACCAGATGAGGCTCTACATGCATCTTCGACAACACAACAGCGCGGCGGCGTCGGCCGCGAAGGCCGGGTTCGGCACGGCCACGGGCTACCGGATCGAACAGGATCCGCGGCCGCCGTCCGTCAGGAGGAAGCCGCGCGCCCGACGGCGGCCGGACCCGCTCGCGGGGATCTTCGAACGAGGAGGTCGTGCCAACTCGCGTTTATGTTCCGAGTCGCGGAGGTGGAGTAACAACAAGGAGCGGAGGTCCGCGATGGCGACAGCCAATGTTGCCGAGTCGCGCAAGGAACGCAAGCGCGAATTGGCGGCGGCGAAGAAGGAGATCCGATCGGCGGTGGCGAGGAAATTGGCGAGGGAGGGTTGAAATCGAGTTCGCCTGCCCATAGATCAACGGCTTGGAACTCACCACCAACCACAAGGAGCGATCTGTGGCGGAAGGGTATTTCAAGCTGACCAAGTCCGACGCGAAGCAGCCGTACCGGTTCAACCTGCATGCGGCCAACCACGAGGTGATCCTGCGTTCGGAGAATTACGCGGCCAAGGCCGGGGCGGAGAACGGGATCGAGTCGGTCCGGACGAACGCCCCGCTGGACGAGCGCTACGAGCACAAGCAGTCGTCGGACAAGCAGTACATGTTCAATCTGCTCGCAGGAAACAAGCAGGTGATCGGCACGTCCGAGCGTTACACGACGGAGCGCGCGCGGGACGGGGGCATCGAGGCCGTCAAACGCAACGCGCCGACGGCAACCGTTAAGGACGAAACCTAGGCGAACTCGCGAGCCTGGCGGCGTTGGCGGCGGGGTCGGAGGAACGCAGAGCGTTACGGGTTCCGCCGCTGGGCCACGCTCATCATCTTCCTTCGGTAAAGCGCGATGCCGTGGTCGCCGAGGACCTTCGCGGCGGGGCGGATGCCTGTCAGTGCACCGCGGAATCGTCGTCCCCAACCGACGGTGTAGAGAAGTTCGACCTGCGAAAGATCGCCGTCCTTCGAGTTGGTGAGAAAGCGCATGTTCCCGGCGTGGGCGTAGCAGGACATGGTCCGCTCGATCCAGTCGCCGAACCAGACGAGCGCGGCGCCTACCCAAGGGACCAGTCGACCGACAGCTCGGAGAGCCTTCGCCAGCCAGAACGTCGCCGTGCCGCTCAAGGGCACCATGGGGACGGGGTCCGCGGAGTTTACGACGCGGTAGATCGGGGTCTTGATCTGCCCAACCCAATGCTCCGTGCCCACACGAGGCGAGCCGTAGGTGTAGCAGGCCGCGACACGGTGGTCGGCGGTCAGGCGCCGGGCCGCGATGGTGGCGACGGCGCCGCCGAGGCTATGGCCGGCGATGAACAACGGCTTGCCCTTGACTTCGTCTCGGTCCAGCAGTTGCTCGACCCGCGACGCGACGTCGTCGTACTGGTCCTTGAATCCGGAGTGCACCCTGCCTCCGGTGGGACAGGTGGTCTGGACCGCCTTCGCGTCGGCCTTGATGTCGCCGATGCGGTCGGCCTCGGTCCCTCGGAACGCGAGCGCGGCGAACAGGTCGCCGTAGGCGACGAATCCCTGCGTGGCGTTGGTGCTGAAGGTGTCAAGAAGCGCCCAGCCGATCTGGTCCAGGGATTCGCTGAGCTCGCGCCGTGCTTCGTCGTGATCGTAGTCGTAGCGCCGACGCACCGCAGCGATGACCTTGTCGACGCTGCCGTGTTTCGTGCGTTTTAGGGCTCGGGTGAGTAGCTCGACGGCAAGTTCGCCGTCGGCGCTCGGCGCGTCGTACTTCAGGTAGGCGAGCTCGGCCATGTAGGCCATGAGCCAGGCCATGCGGTCGCTATACGCCTGGCGGTAGCTCGGGACGTCGAGCCCGACGATGCGCTGGGCCTGTTCGTTTTCGAGTTTCTCTAGCAAGGATGTCTCCGGCCGATAGTCAAGTGTGGGATCTTCAGCGGTGGGGGTGGAGCGCGCCTAGCAAGGCGGCAGGTTGTCCAGGTTGTTGTCTTCCGCGTCGTCTCCTTCGGTCGTGAGATAGGGTCTGGCGCCCCGTCTCTCCACGTAACGCACTCTGGCCCTGCGCCCGGATTGCGGACCCAGCGACTCGTAGACGATGCCGCTCTTCATGTCGGCGATGGCCTCTACGACGGTCCGTTCGCGCCACGGCTCGTCATGATTGCAGATCGCCAGGATGATGCCGTCGTCGTCGCGCCTGGAGGCGGTGACGGTGCGCAGCGCGGGCTCGCTGTCGGCATCGCCTTCTTCCTCCGACTTCTCGGACTCGGTTGGGGCCTTGGGGGCGCTTGTCGGTCGCGGCGATGTCGCGGGGACGGGTGCGGGCGCGGGTGGCGTCTTGGGAAGTCGCAACAGTCTGCGCCCGAACAGGGCGACGCCTCCGATGCCGAAGAGTGCACCGGCCCCGCCACCCACGAGCAGTTCAAGCCACGCATCGTCGTCCGGGTCGGGGCAGCACTTGGCATCGAGTTCCGTGACGGCGTCGTCGAGGGCGGCGACGGCGTCTGAAAGGGAAGCGATGGCGGCAACGGCAACGGCGTTCTCCCCGACCTGCTCTTCGACGCGGCGGATGGAATCGTTGACCCGGACGCGGGCGTCTCGGATCTCGGTGCGAAGCTCAACGAACTCTGATTGGAGAGCGTGCGGCTGGGGGTCTTCGTGGTCGAAGTGGGCGAAAACGGGGGCGGCCGCCAGGATGCACATCGGCACCAGTAGCCTTGTGAGTTCTTGCATCGTTCCGTCGCCTTTTGTGAGCGCCTTATGTTACGCGAATCGGTATTTTGCGTGGAAGATCCCGGTGTCCGGTTGTTGCTGTTCTCGTTCTGCGGCGGGCCGGTTGCGTACGGGCTTAGTTTAGCCGATCGTGAGTGACGACGTGGGCACCATGCCAGCGCGGCCTTCGGCACGCCGAGGAGTGGGGCGCGGTTGTTGGAGGCGTGGCTACGCGCTGCCGTTGGTTGCCAGCGTACGCGTACTACCGATGGAGCACACGTCGTTCTTGATCACGATGTGGGCGCTTCGGTTCAGCAACTCGCTCGCGAACCTTCGCACTCCGGGGTAGTCACCGTCGTCGACGGGGACGGGATACGAAGCGCCATTGTCGCGCCGGGACCACGGGGTGTATGAGACCCTGTAGTTGGTGGTTGCCTTGACACGTGCGTCGACGTAGGGGGTCATGTCCTTGTTCATCCCCTTCGCGCACGCTTCCGGGGAGAAATCCTGACCCTCCTCTAGGAGCAGGAACTTCGCGACTACTGCGCCTCGTTCATCGGCAATCCTGCGGTTCCATCGCACGGTTTCCGCATCGGTCCCATCGGGTCCCAAGGCGGGCGCGATACTCGAGTACCCGAGCACTTCGAGTTCAAGCGGCTCGTGCTTGTCCGCCGAGCATTCGGCGATCGCTTGTTTGAACGCGGACAGCCAATCCACCTGTGTTTTGTTCAGGCAGATGCCAGTTCTTTGCGCGTCGAGCTTCGCGTCGACAAGATGAGTGACAGAGAACACCACACCGTCTGGGAAAGCGATGATCTCGGGCATGACACGATCGCCGCGATCAACTCCTGGACTGTCGGTCTCTCCCGGACCCGTCGCGCTTTGTGTCGCGGGCTCGTCGGGTTCCGGCGGGAGGTCGTGATCGGGAGCGCCGTTGGCCTGCGAGGCCGGTGGTTGCTCAGGGGTTCGCAGAGTCGGGGGCTCACCCTGTTGCCGTGCCTGGATTGCACTACGGAGGTTCTGCAGTTCCACGAGGATGTGCATCAAGATCGTGTTGATCGACCCGTCGGCTTGCACCCTTGACGTGACAATGGACGCCTTCGATACTTCGATGAGCATGGCCGTCAGGGCGGCGTCTAGGTGGTCGGCCTGGGGCGTGTCTCTTCGCAAAGCGTTCTCAAGGTTAGCTAGATGCACTTTGATGGGGGCTATCAGCGGATGCTCGGCATCACCCTCCGCGTCCCCACCGGCGTTGGCGATCAGCGTGGAGACGCGGCCCCGGAGGGAGTCAAGCCTCGCGGTCACCTCTGCCGATACGGGCGGCGTGCCCTGTAACGCTAGGCGCAGATCCGAAACTGCTATGAAGAGCGGCGCGCGGGGATCGCCGAAGGCATCAAGCCGTGCCGCAAGTTCCTCCAGTTGCTGATCGACACCATCGCGCGGGAGCACGGTCGCCCGGACCAAGATGGCTACTAAGGCCACGAGGGCGAGAGCCAGGAACAGTCGGGCTGCCCCACGTAGCCCAACACCGGCTGCGCGTGCCCGTTCCCGGCGCAGTTCGGCAGTGTCGGCGAAGCTCTCAGGCAGCGGGAAGTTCGGTACCCATGGGCCGGCGATGAGCGCACGTAGTTCGGCGAGTGTCTGCTTGCCCGTTTCGGCTAGGCGCCCCCACAATTTTCCCACCAGCATCGGGATGATCCCAAGAATGCCGATCAGCGTAGTGAACTCGACGATCACTGCAACCGACTCGGCCTGTTGTGGGAGGTTTTGATGCGCACCCAACCAAGCGAGAAACACGAGAGCGGGGGCTGCGACGAGCACGACGACAATGGCAAAGAGGGGAACCAAGTGGACGAGCACGAGATGCGCGACCGCGTGGAACGGATAGACGACAACGTGGAGCGTTTGCAGCAGGGCGCGTCGAATCGCGCGCCAGGTATGGTCGGCAAGCGCGTTGAGCTTGCTGGTTTCTTTCTCAGCCATACTTAACCCCGCGTGCTGGATGAGATGCTGTCATCGGCTCCAAGGAACTACCTGGGGCTCATCCGACCGCCGTGCGGAAGTGTGGTACGAACGGAAGTCGTGTCGGATGGCTCGTCAATTGTTGCTGGGAATCCGCCTCGTCACTCCGCTCAATTGCCGACGGCGTGACATCGTCATCATCGCCCAGGCCAGCGGTAAAAGCCAGCTTGCGCACCTGTTCCTTAGTTGGGAACAGTCGTTGCGGTGATTGACCGCTCCGGGCTGCACACGCCTTGAAGCGTTTCGAGGATGCGGTCCACGGTCTGTGGAGCGTTGTCTTCGGACGGGTTGCGGTACGTAGAAT
The DNA here is from genome assembly GCA_026705345.1 of Gammaproteobacteria bacterium. GTDB lineage: Bacteria > Pseudomonadota > Gammaproteobacteria > Pseudomonadales > Azotimanducaceae > VXYL01. Next base: position 13,908 of record JAPPAV010000144.1, on the reverse strand, counting down.
TGCTATGTGGCGGGGTCGGATGGCGACGTCGCGGAAAACGAGCGTTTGAGGAACAACCATGCTGATCGTTCATGCCCGCGTGTCGAAGGCGGACGGCTCCCGGTCGTTCGGATCTGTAGCGTGATGGCCTCCTCGTGGCGGGGGATCCGCCAAATCCGGAGGACACTTGGCCTCACCCAGGCCGAAGCTGGCAGTGTTCTTGGTGGTGGTCCGCGTGTGTTCGCCAAAACGAAGCCGGCCATGTCAAACCGTCCGCTGGCCTCATAAGGCTCTTACGACTCCTTGAACGCGATCCATCGGCCTCTACACGCGCGGGGGGCGAACGCCGACGCCCGAATCCTACATTGTCCGACATGATGCCCTTGACAATTCCCGAGAGCGTGCTCAGCCTAATTGACGCGCTACACACGCGCGACGTCAAAGGGGCTCTGCGAGGTGGCGCGGCGGTTCGCCGAGCGGGTCGCTGCCGCTGATCGCGGCGCACGAGGTGGAGACGAGGGGCTACGTGCCGCTGTTCATCGACGCCACGGGGATCGAGGTGGACGGCGAGCTGTTCCAGCGGGCGCAGCGCAACTACGACGGCCGGCGCGGCTATTGGCTGCACGCGGTGTTCCTGGGCCGGCTTTGCCGGCGGGCCAGCTGTGTCCCGACGGCGGGCGGGTGACGCTGAACTGGCGGACGCTGCTGGACTGGACCGCCGGGATGGTGCCGGCCGGGACGCCGGCGTGGCGGCGGGCGGACAACGCCTACTACAAGGGGGACCTGGTCCGGCTGTGCGCCGCGCGCGGCTGGGACTACCGGTCAGCCTGACCAACGACACGTGGCGGCGGCCGGTTCTGCAACAGCTCGCAGGGCTCCCCGACACGGCCTTGGACGGACATCGGCGGGGAGGAGGAGGCGATCTTCGCCACGCACCGCCCGGGCGGCTGGGAGGCGGAGCAGCGCTACGTGGTTGTAGCGCGTCAATCAGGATGAGAAGTCGTTCTCACCTTGATTGTCGCGGAACAACGTGGTGGTGCGGCGGCGCGCGGAAAACGGCCAGGGCCTTCTGGTTCCGCACCACACGGTGATCCTGGTCTCGCGCGGCACCTGCCAGCTCGCGACGAGCTGGTGCACCGGCACCGGGGCAAGCAGGGCCAGGAGAACGCCTCCAAGGGGCCGCTCAGGGATCTGGACCTGCACCACCCGCCGTGCCGCGGCTACCGGGCGAACCAGGCGTTCTACGCCCTCGGCTGGATCGCCCAGGTGCTGCTGCGGGCGGTGCAGTTCACGGCGCTGCCGAAGCTGACGCGCAAGCACGGTCTGCGGCCGGTTATCCGGCACGTGATGCGAACGGCGGCGTACATGGTGCGCACGGCGCGCCGGCTGTGCGTGCGGTTCGCCAAGACCAACTTCCACCTCGACTGGCTGTACGAGGCGATGATGCGCCTCGAGCCCCGCGCCCCGCTGCCCAGGACGGCGGCCTCGACGATCCCCACGAGTCCCACGCCGCCCTGCGGCGGGTACGCGTGTTCGCATTGCCTCACCGGAAATGCTCCCTTGGCCTGCCTCACCTTTGTAGGCACGGGCATGCGCTGCTTGCCGGCCTGGTGCGGTGCCGGCGTTGCGGGCGCAAGTTGACGCTTCGCTACGCGGGCGCCAAGTACAACATCCCCCGCTACGCCTGTCAGCGGGGCTCGATGGACAACGGCGAGCCCCGCAGCATCGCCTTCGGTGGTCTTCGCGTCGACGACCCCATCGAAGCCGCCGTCCTAGAGGTCGTTGGGCCCGGTGCCGTGGAAGCCGCCGTGCGGGCGGAGGCGGAGGCGACCCCCCGCCGCGACGAGGCTAGGGAGACTCTGGCGCGCGATCTGGAGGCCGCCCGCTACGCCACGGACCCCGCGATTCTTGACGCCAACAACCGCAGTCGTTCCAACGGTTCCGCGACCTGCGTTCAGCTTGTCCGGCGACGCGAGCGATCGACTTGGCGCCGCTGTCGGCATGGAAACAGCGAAATCAAGGCCGACGTGCGCCGCTTAAAAGCGCTCGGCCTGACGCAGAGCCTAGAGTAGGTTACCGTAACCGAGCCGCGTCGCTCGGCTGTGACGTCGCCAGGGCCTGCTCAGCTACTCCAACCCTAGCATTGCGATGAGTTCCTCCACCGGATAATAACCCGAAATCTCAGTGCCGTCCTCGGTGAAGAGGGTCGGAGTTCCGCCGATGCCGAGAGACTTGGCGAGTTCGAAATGCGCGGCAACGGGACTCAGGCAGCTGACGCTATCGATCTTCTTATCCTCGAATAGGGCGGCAATCGCTATGCTGGGACTGCGGGAACACCACGCGGACACCATCTTGTCGTATGTACTCGTGCCGGGTCCTGAGCGGGGATAGGCCAAGTACCGTACTTCGACCCCATAGTCGCCAAGTCTTGCTACATCTTGGTGGAGAATCCGACAATATGGGCAATCGACATCGGTGAAGACGTACAGCACGACCTCCAACTTTTGATTTGGGGCGAATGCAATCAAATCCTCCGCGGGGATTCCGCCCAAGGCAGCCCGCCGCTGCGCCTTGCGTCCTTCCTCGCTGAGGTTGTTCACCCCGGTGCCGAGCACGGCATAGAGGTCGCCCGCAACGAAATGGCGACCGTCACCGGTCACATAGAGGCGTGTTTGGTTGTCTTGGATCCGTACCTCGAAGACTCCCTCTACCGGTGAGGGCGAGATTCCGGTCACCTGAATCTCTGGTGCCGCCCGCTCCAAGCTCTCTCGGATGATTGCCTCATCGCTCCTTGCACTCATCGTCAGCCCAACACAGACAAGGGGAGTGGCGATAGTCACGGTTGGGATCTTCATTGTGCGCATGCGCGTCCTCCTTTCCTTTGCCGGACAATCATCGATCATCGACTAGGCTCCATCGGACGGCGTCCGCGATCACGGTTTGCCCCGATGTGCGGTTGGAGACCACAAGCTCGACTTCGCCCGGCTCCAGCGCGAACGTGCCAATGATGTGCCAGCCGGCCCCGGCTCGGCCGGCATCGAGCTCTAGCGGGGTAGCTTTGCCGCCCGCAACCAAAGACAAGTGTTGGATGCCGAGCCGCCCGCCGTGCCAAGTGCCGAATGCCTCCCGCGTGTCGGCGAAGGTTTTGAATCGAGGTCTCTGGGTGAGGTCCGGCAGGTGATACTCCAGCCGCCACCGGCCGGCGGCGGGCAGGTCGGCGCTGAACGTAACCTCTTTGGTGCCGTCGCCGGCAACACACCGCGCGACGGTTCGTCTGTACTTGCCCCAAGCGCCGCCGACCTCTTGACGAGACCAGTTTGCTCCGAGAAACGCGCTTGGTGGACTGGCGGTTGGATGGGCCGATATCTGGCGATAGACAGGAATCTGCAGATCTTGGTGATCTCCAACGCCGGTCGGGTTGAGGAAGCTGCGCAATCCCTCCAGTCCGCGCAGGACAGTTCCAAGCTGGCGTATGGCGAAACCTGAATCCAAGTCGTCGACGACTATTCCTGTCTCGATGGGGCGCCATGCGCTGGGGCGTCCGCCAGCAAACGGCGCGGCGTCCCCTGCATCGGGATACTGCATCGACGACAGGGGGATGCGCAGGTCCATTCCGTTGAGCGAAAGGTAGCTTACCAGCCAAAGATCGAGCGGGGGCTTGGAACTGAGAATCCCAACTTCGACCGACGAGCGGCCTGGCACGGCGATGGGCGCGGTGGATTCCCAGTCCAGGAAGGCGCCGCGGCCGGCATCCGTGCCGACGTCGACGCGGATGATGCCCGGGGCTGCTTCGCCGTTGCGTACGTCCAGGCGGATCTGATACGCGGGCGTCCGTTGTTCACGTTGGTCCAGCCGAGTCACACTTGCCGAGGAAGCGTGAAAGCCCGGCAGTGAGCGACCGTGCAGCCGTTCGGCGACGGGCCCGAGCGCCATTCCAAGCTCTTCGGCCAAGGCGACGAGGTCGGCGTACGAATAAGTTCGATCGGCGTAGCGCCGCCGCAGCTCGGCAAGGATCTGACCCACAGCGTCGATGCCAAGGCTGTCTATCAGGGCCAATGCGGTGACGCGGCTTTTGGCTGACATGGTCGCCAAGGCGAGGTGCGGCGAGCCGCTTTGCTGGAGTTCAGCCCACGTTGCGTCTGCGGCCAAGGTCCAAACCGCTGCGCTGTCAAGATCGGAGCGGGCGGCACCGAGGATCCGGTGGACGTTTGGTAGCGCCAGCGCCGCCAAGGGCGACGCGATTTCGGGCAGGCCCATGGCTGCGATGTTGGGGCCAGCAGCGGCGAGGGGGGATTGGCGATACGCGTGCGCTGAGAAGAGCGTCTGATCGGACTTGAGCAATCCCGCCGCTAGCCGTTCGATCAAGAATTGCGTACTTAGAGCGTGTTCACCGTGGGGCGCAGTGGTGAAACCAATCAACTGGTCCGCCGCAGACGCAAGGATGTTCCCCCCAGTTTGGTCGCGGCGGAAATACCCCTCGGCGGCGCTTACCTTCCACAAGCTGAGGTCGGCGTCGGAGGCATCCGCCGCCTCGAACGACGCGAAGTGCCGGTCGAAGCGCGCAGTAGGAAAGCCATGCTCCCGCATCAGCAGCAACCCGGGAAAGCTCTGGGCAGTGCCCATCGACCACCCTCCGCGGAAAACCCTGAGCTTGGCAGGTACTTCGGCGACGGTCAGACCGTTGTACGGGTACGGGATGCCCAGTGCCCTTGCCTGATCCAGCAACCTCTGAAGGTGCTCGCTAATCCGCCCGGATGCACCGGAGAAAAGCGAGGCGTTCGCAACGTGGTCCCTGTGCATTAGCAGCGCGAACGTCACACCGCCCTGCTCGACCTCGTAGCGCTCGAACGGTGCTGCCAGGATGGCAACTTCGTGCAGTGGGGCACCGGGCTGGAAGCGGAAGCGACGTCCCTCGCCCGGCACGCGATGAGTGCGACCCGGCCCAGCGACCTCCCAGCCCGTCGGTACTTCAACCGTCAGGTCGACTACGAAAAAATCGCGCGGTTGCTGCTTTGCGCCTGCGGTGAGGTGGGGCCCAGGCAGCGGGAGCCAACCCGTCCCTGGCATGAGCGCGACATACGCCTTGTCGAATAACGAGGCTTCGGTGCCGAGAAATGACAGCTGACCATCGGCCCAAGAGTCCTTCCTAGGTTCTGAGTGCGCATCGAGGTAGGCAAAACCCGGATTGGGCACGCCTTTCGCCACGATGGCCAGAGTGAATCTCCCTGCCGTTGGAATCGGCTGCCGCAGCTGGACGAAGAGCAGGCCCGACTGCTGCCGGAATCTTGCGGCCGCTCCCGCGACGCGCAGTTCGTGGACCGCCATTGCGGGATTCAGCGTGAAGACGAGCGTATCGACCGGACGATTTGTCGGCGCGGTGAGCCCAATCTCGAGGTCGAGCGTCAGGCTCACGTCAGGTGCTACGTGGACGCGTCCCGTTATCCACTCAACGTCGGCCCGAGGCGCATCGACATGGGTGCTGTGGGCGAGCCGCCACTGTTCGCGCAGTGCCATCGGATCGAATGAACGGTAGGCGAAGGCCGAGAGGCCGGCAGTCGCCGCCAGAATTGCCGTTGTTCCGATCAGAGCAGCGGCCACGCCGCGGGTGTCGTCGAATCGGGGAAAGAGCGCGCTAGCGGCCACAATGCAGGCGACCGCGATCAGGAGGAAGAGCCCACGCTGCAAGAGGACCAAACCGCTGGCAAACGTTGGCAGGATGTCAGAAGCAAAAACGCCGAAGCTCGGTAGCGGAGAAATCGCTGGGATCAGATGGACCGGCGTGTGATGCAGGAGCCAATACAGTCCTGCGACCAGCGCGAATGTCGCCAACAAAACGGCCGTCGGCGATCTCAGCGCAAACGTGGCCAACTGGACCACAGTGCACCACACCACCAAGGCAACTGAGCTGTCCACGAGGAGGAAGGTAGCGAGCGAGGCAGGTTCGATGGCTTCCCCGAACGGCAAGCCGAGGGCCGGCGCCGCAATGCCGGTCACTTGCAACAACCCTAGCGTCACCGCCACGATGAGCCATGCGGCAATGAACGTCCCAAAGAAGCGCCCGACGATGATCGCGAGGTTGGACAGCGGTCGACAATCCAGTACTTCTGCAAACTGGTCCCGGACATCCCGCCGACGACTGTCAAAGCCGAGCAACGCGACGCCGAGCATCAGTATGCACAGCGGAACCGCGCCGAAGTGGTGAATCAGGAACCGAGGACTGATGAAGCCCGAAGTCGATGAGAAGAATGAGAACGTGGCATGCAGGTAAGCGAGATACAGGTACGCACCCAGCCCGGCCGCCACGGTGAGCACCGCCACAAGCCACGTCCCCCGCGATCGCCATAGTTGCCGCCACTCGGCGAGCGCTACTGCGAATAGTTGGTCGAGCGCCACCTTTGCGCGGTCTTTGCGATGTCTCGCGTCATGGTCGCCGGCGTGGCTTGTGGCTGTCTTCACCTTTGTAGGGTATTGCCGACTCTCGGCTGCCTCACGACAGTCGAGAGTCGGACATGCAGGGCCTAGCCTTAGCTAGATTCCAACCTAACTCCAGCGGACCGCATTATGTTGTGCCGCCAGAGTTGGCCGCCGTTACCAGGCGTAGTAGCAAGCGTTCTGGATGCAGCCGCTGGTGCAAGTTTGCCCTATGGCCCAGCACACACTCGGGTCTGTGTCGCAGCCGGTTGCAGTGCATGTGAACCCCGGGGGAGTGGGTGATACCCAGGGCATTTCCCAAGGCAGGCTTCCTAAAGCGGGGGACCACACAGGAACTGGACCTTTGCCCAAGACGCTGTTCAAAACGTGTTGCGTCGTGGTTGTTGCGTTGCTGACGTCTGCGTTGGTCACCTCAAAGGCCGTGGCAGCGTCCTTGGTTGGCGCGGATGCGCGTTCGCCCCCGGTATATGCGACGGTGACACCGACCACAACGGCGAGAGCTGCGACCATGCCCATAGGGGATTGCGTCAAGTGCTTCATCTGTTCCCTCCTAGCGTTTCCGAGTCCGGCTAATGCCGGACAGAGTGCTTTGAAGTGTTGCACACCGATGCGGTTGTGTAAACCCGATAAACTCATGTACCGGCTCGCTACATATGGCTACTGAGGGATCTAGCGGCCTCCAAGGCGACAAGGTACTCGTTCGGGGTGCGATAGGTGCGCACGCTCGTAGTTGAACAACTACGACTCTCGAACGCCCACGGTACCGAACCCCGGATTCTCTACCGTTTCATCCATGGTCGGGGCGGACGGTCGACGTTGTGCAGGTGTTTGCCAGGTACGACGTCCTGGTAGCCCGCTGCCGTCTGGTCGGCAGCGCCCACCATCCGCTACTCGAAGTGCCGTTGTGGATGTTCGACCGGGAGACCTGCTCGACCTTTCGTGGACGGGAGCGGCCTCATGTCGACTCGAGCAGTTCGCGGCCCGTGCTCCAATACTCGGCCTCGCGCCAGGCTGTTCGGTGACCTCGGCGAGCGCGTCGGGTCGCCGCCGCTCCCGCTTCGGCTTGGCAGCCGGTCTGGCCGTCGGCCCGCCTCGCTTTCCGTCCAGGTAGTCCGCAGGCCGGCGAGGAACTGCTTGAGCGGCGGGACCAACGTGGCCTCCAGTTCGGCCGCCAGCAATACTGGCATTGGCTAGCGAGCAGTTCGGTCGTGCCCGATTGTCCACGCGAACTTGATAGCATGAACAGGCATCGAGACAACGGAAGACCATGCCAGAACGCGTCGTTACGGCCTGCGTGTTGATCATCGGCAACGAGATCCTCCTGCGTTACGCAGGACACCAACCTCAATCACATCGCCAACGTTGTCGGCGAAAGCGGCGTGCCGGTGCGCGAGGCGCGGGTGATCCCGGACACCGAGGACGCCATCGTCGGTGCCGTCAACTAGGTCCGCGGCAGGTACGACTACGTGTTCACCACCGGCGGCATCGGCCCGACCCACGACGACATCACCGCGGACCGCATCGCCGAGCGCATTCGGCGGCGGCCCTCGCCACCGGAGGTGATGGCATCGCGAATGCGCATGGCGAGAATCCCCGAGCGCACGGAAATGGTAGAAAACGCTACGGGCGGACCGCAGGGATTCAGCATCGGCAACGTCTACGTGATGGCGGGTATCCCCAGCGTCATGCGGGCGATGATCTCCACCGTGAGGCTCGAAGGCGGCACGGTCGTGCAGTCGCGTTCGGTCACCCCGTACTTGGGCGAGGGCCAGGTGGCGACCGAGCTCGAAGGAATCCAGGATCGCCATGCCGATGTCCACATCGGCAGCTACCCCTCCATGGACGGATGAATATACGACGGGCACCACTATCGACGTAAACGGGCGAGCGCTGCTGCCCTAGAACCGGTGCCTGAACGACTCTTCGCCATGACTGTCACATTGGCATTAATCCACGGGATCGCCTTGTTCGTGATGGTGATCGCCGTGGCCATCCACTGGTTCACCAAGCGGAACGAGATCCGGCGGTGCTCCCGGTTCGCTTGGATAGTCGTCCGCGCATACGCCATCGCCCTGGTGGCCGTCGCGCTCGCTGCAGGGGATGCCACATGGTCCCTAGTCGTAGCACTGCCGATCGACATCCTACGGACGTTCGTGTTCACGGCGGTAGGTGTCTCCTGCTGCGTGGCCGTTGGTATCTCCGCTTTCCCGTTGCTGCGACCGGACCTTGGATTGCTGGGGCAACCGATTCGGCGTTCTCTTGTGACGCCGGTGTCCTTGGGCTTGCTGCTGGCCATGGCGTGGAGCGTCTACACTGTTCTGCTCTTCGAAGCCACCGACCCGAAGGTGACCGACCTCGCCAAACGCGAGTTCAGAGAGACCCCCGGCCGGGCTTGGGATGTCGTCGTCGCAATGCTCGCCGTGTCGGTCGTGGCGCTGGCTGAGGAGCTAGTGTATCGCCTAGGTATCCAGAACTACCTTGCCCGGGTGCTTGGTTGGTGGGATCACCGCTATTGGCTGGTGATCCTGCTCTCGGCAACGCTGTGGTCGATTGGGCACGTGGGCCTGCTGGATCCGCAATGGGTAAAGCTAGTCCAGATCTTCCCTGCCGGTGTCGCTTTGGGGTGGCTCGCCAGGAAACACGGGATCGAATCCTGCGTACTCGGCCACGTCGTCTTCAACCTCGGCGCTTTTTGGATGGAGGAGGCAGGGTTCCTGCGTGTTGCGTGAACGTCGGCTAGTTGCGCTAGCGCAACGGCCTCTGGTCGCACAAGATGCCCATGGCGCGTGGCCTTGTTAGCGGGCGAATGCCCCGCGGTTTCGTGGTGTTGTGGCCTACCGTGACCGTCTCTGATCACACAGGACAGCCACCCGGTGTATTCCCCTAACCTCGTCACCGAAACCCCGGAACCGCCGAGTGCTGGACGCATCGGTTGTCCCACATGGCAAGCGTGCCGGGTTCGTAGTGGACCCGTGCCTAGTGGCGTTCGCGTGGTGTAGCTGGCAACCGGAACGTCCCGCCAGCCAATGCAGATGGACATGCACAGCCTAGGCCGGCCCTGGAGACCAAGACCAGGTTAACTCTAGATGGGGGAGAACTCGGGTGTCGGCGACCAACGCTCATCCCTGCGCAAGCTGTTGAGCAAGGACCGATTCCCGGAGATGGTCGAATACATCGAGGGACGGGTATGGCTCGTGGTCGCGCCTCATCAAAACACCACGACAGAAGACATTGTCGAGGATGTGATGAAGGCTGCCGAAGGGAAGGACGACGTTTGGCCTTTGTACTTCGTGACGAAGGTGCGCATATTGGGCCATTTCAACGGGATTGCGGACAGCTCCCTATGGGAGCTAGAAGCCTGGGAGGACACGGGCTATGTTTGACCAGTACGACTTCGGCAAAGAACGCGTCTAGCGGCGGCCGACGGCGCAACCGGGAAACGGTCGTGGACGCGTCGCGGAATCGGGGTCTACGGGAGACGAGAGACTCTCAGAAATTGCGTGTTTGTGAGCCGTTAGTATGGACTCCGTCAAGGAGGACGATATGGCAACACCGAACACCACGGGAGGGACGGATCAGCGAGGAGCTGCTTGACGAGCTGCTGGCCGGGCAGGACGCGGCGGAGGTATTCCGCAGCGGCGAGCTGATCGACGATCTCAAGAAGGCGGTCGCGGAGCGCGCGCTGGACGCCGAGATGGACGCCCATCTCGAGGGCGAGTCGGAGCGGGACGCGGGCAACCACCGCAACGGCCACAACCGCAAGCGGGTGCTGACGGACGCCGGATCGATGGATCTGGAGGTGCCGCGCGACCGGCACGGGAACTTCGAGCCGCGGCTGGTGGAGCGGTACGCGCGGCGCCTGCCGGGCTTCGACGACAAGGTGATCTCGATGTACGCCCGCGGCATGACGACGCGGGAGATCCGCGGCCACGTCGAGGAGCTCTACGGCATCTCGGTGTCGGCGGAGCTGATCTCGAAGGTCACGGACGCGGTGGCCTGTTCCTGCGGAACAGGTTGACGAGATCCGGGCGTGGCAGTCGCGGCCGCTGGAGGACGTCTACGCGGTGGTGTACTTCGACGCGATCCGGGCGAAGGTGCGCGACGAGGGCCTGGTGAAGAACAAGGCGGTGTACCTGGGGATCGGCGTGACGTGCGCCGGCCGCAAGGAGGTTCTGGGGCTGTGGATCGAGCAGACGGAGGGGGCCCGGTTCTGGTTCGCGGTGATGAACGAGCTGAAGGCCCGGGGACAGCGGGACGTGCTGATCGCGGCGGTGACGGTGTGCAAGGGCTTCGACGGCGCGGTGACGGTGCTGCGCGGCGGCCGGGAGCTTCCGGTGCGGCTGCTCGGCGAGGGCGAGGATCCGTCGCCGGTGGAGGACGGCAAGAGCGTTCGGCAGCGGGTGCACCGCGCGAAGGCGGAGCAGCGTTCGCGGTCGGTCTGGAAGCCGCCGCCGGACCACCCTTGCCGTCGTCCGTTCAAGCCGGAGGCGGACGGGGTGGCCGCCGGCTGACGCCGCGCCGTTCGGCACCCCCCTGCGATCGTCGGCACCGACCGGACAGCCCCGTCCTATGTCGCTCCGGAACCGTCCTCGTGGGCCACGGAAGACCGCTCACCGGAAGGGGACATCTCTAAATTGGAGAAAAGGGGACATCTCTAAATTGCTTTGACAATTGAGTGAACGTTCCGGGGACTCACCACCAAACGGTGGTAAGCTCGCCTGTTGGATCGTTCGTCATGTCCATGGCCTTTCAGAGCGATTACCTGAAAGTCCCCTTCAGAAACGAACTTGGCCAACACGTTCTTGCACTGCTCCGGAACATCCTTCCCCACCTGCTTTACGGGCATAATCACTAGGAGCTTCTTCGGTAGCGGATGACAGATTAGTGAGTATCGCCCCACGCACTTGCTTGCCAACGCGCGCCTCGAGCTCTATTGCAACGTCGCCGGCCGCTCCATCAATGCGCGCCCGACATCTCGTTCCGTAGTCAATCTCCACCGACGGGCGTCTACGGCAAAACGCCGACAAGATGGGCCACCGGCGCTTCGAGAAGCGCACTCGCGCGCCGAAGCAACGCTAGGCGACGAGACAGATGAGGCCGAAGCGACATCGACTGCGGGATCGTCCGCGTCGCCCTAGCCTCCTTCGTCAACCCGCAACAGACCGCCACACGCGGACTAACAACATGGGGCGGCATTCACGCCGATCGAAGTACTGAACCTCGTCAGCGGGCACTTTCGTCGACTGGCGACCGTGCGCAGATTAAATTCCGGCGGGCCGACACGTCCATCGTGGGGTTGCTGACCTTCGCGAAGATCCGTCTCTGATTGCCCGAGGGGCGGTTGTGCGTCGAGCCCGCCTTGGAGTGGGATCGTGCCTTGGGCGAGTTTGCCGCGAGTGCGGGAAAGGCGATTTCGGCGACCCCCTACGGGGCCGAGCTGTCGTGCGACTGGCTTTGTCTTGTTCAACCCCCGTCGCTACAAGGCGCACTTCGCGCGCATCCAAAACGGTGAGGTGGTGCCCGCGACGTTCCAGAACGCCTGGGGTGGGCGTCCGCTCGTCCAGTTCAGACCCCTAGCGTTCCCGCGTACCGTTCCATCAGTGCGCGGCGCATCTCCAGCATGTTCGAGCGCGCATAGCTTGCAACGACCGAGCCTCCCACGCGGTGGCTCAGGCTGATCTCCGCAGCCTCCCAGTTCTCGCCGCGCTCCTGCGCCCAAGTCCGAAACGTCGAACGGAACCCGTGCGGCGACATCGCGACGCCCGCCCGCCGCATCGCCCGCCGGATCGTCGAGTCCGGCATCACGCCGTCCCCCGACGACGGGTTGGTGAAGACCACGCCGTGCGACCGCGGCAGTTCAAGCGCACCATGCAGCACCTGCATCGCGGCGTCCGACAGCGGCTCGACGTGATCCTCCTTGATCTTCGCGTTCGGTCGTCCGGGGATCGTCCACGTCCGCGCATCGAGGTCGATCTCCGTCCACGTCGCTCGCCGCACCTCGCACAGCCGCTTGGCCGTCAGCGCCGTGAACCGCACCGCCAGCTTCACCGCCTCCGAGCAGCCCGAGGCGTACAGCTTGCGCAGCTCGCCGGCGAGCTCCTGCGCTGGCAGGAACCTCGCGTGGGTCGGCGGCGGCACGTCGATCTGCCGCTTCGGCCCGCTCGCCGGGTTCGCCATCTCCCGGTGACCACTGTCAATCGCCCACTGGCAGACGCGCTCGATGCAAGAGAGAGCGAACTTCGCCGCCGAGGGCGTGTCGATCATCGCCGAGGCGATGGCCGCCGCCTGCCCCACGGTCACCTCCGCCACCGGCACGGTCCCTATCCGGGGAAGCACGTGCTTGCGCATCGTGTAGTCCCACCGGTAGCGCTGGTTCGACAGCCGGTTGTTCGCCACCGGCGCTGGAAAGCGCTTCCAGCGCAGGTATTCGTCGTTGGCCTCGGCGAACGTCAGCGCGCCGCCCGTCCCATGCCGCGGGTCGAAGCCTCCCTTGGCGAGGGCGCGGTTGCTCGTCGCAATGCGGCGGGCCTCCTTCAGCGTCACGTCCGGGTATGCGCCCAGGCCCAGGTCGAGGCGCCTGCCGTCCACGCGCACCACCTGCGTCCACGAGCGCGTGCCCCGCTTCTGCACCATGAGATAGAGTCCGTGCCCGTCGCCGTGACGGCCGGCAGGCAGGTTCGGGATGGCCTTGGCGTTGAGTTTCAGCGCTGCCTCCATGTCGTCGAGGAGAGGCACCCATCCTACACCTCCGGCGCCTTGATTACAACAAATGGTTACAACAATACGCTCGCGTTCCACTGTGGTCCCGCACGACTCGGATCGTCCCGAGTTTATTGTATTAGTAACAAAAACAGTAATTTATCGAACATATAAGCTCTGCCATGCGACATGGCGCAGCTTCCTGAGAGAGGTTGATTGCTTCATGAAGCACCTCAAGCAGCCGATCGCGCGCCGCGCCAACCTCGAGGACGACTGCACCGGGCACTTCTTCGAGCAGCGCTTCTACTCGGGGGCGCTGCTGACCGAGGAGGCGCTGATCGCGGCCATGGCGTACGTCGACCTCAACCCGGTGCGCGCGGAGCTGGCCGGGCGCATCGAGGAGATCCGCGACACGTCGATCCGCGAGCGCCTGCAGGTGAACAGCGCCGAGGCGCTGGCCGATTATCTGCGGCCGGTCGTGTCCGGCCTCGACGGATGGTCTGCGGCCGCCGCCTCGCCGCCGCGCGCGGTCGTTGCGGTCGAGGCGCGCGTCGACGGCGAACCGGTGACGTTCGATCTGGCGGACGTCGCGGCCGGGAGCCCGTCCGAAGGCGACTCGGAGGAGGCCACACAGGCCGATTGCCGCCATGTCGAGACCGGAACGGAATCGCCAGAGGCACCGTCCGGCCCCGAACCGGGTCCGGAGGAGGCCGGCGCCGCGCCGCCGTCCCGGCGGCCGCGTTCCCACTTCACGTTGGCGGAATACATCGACCTGGTAAGGGCCATGGCCGAGGCGGA
>JAPPAV010000048.1 GCA_026705345.1 Gammaproteobacteria bacterium | reverse complement strand
AGATCGGGAAGTCGCGCCGGCACGCGTCGAGCAGTCGGCGGTCCAGCCAGTCGAGGACCGGCTCCTCGGAAGCGACTGGGACGCCTTCCCTGCGGATCGCGGTCGGGATGCCCGGCGGGCGCGCCCCGCGATTCGAAACGCCCGACCGCGCGTCTTCCCCGGCGCGGGTCGAACGCCCGTTCGATCGTCGCGACCGGACGCTGGGTGGCCCGGTCCGGGTGGTCTGGTTGTGGGCAACTGCCGTCGCCATTCCGCTACCTCCGCCTGGTGTCGATCACGTTCCGGACTATAGGCGTGCGGCCGACATGCTGTCTTTCCGGTCCATTCCCTAAGTACAACTACGAAGCGGCACATTGCGCTTCGCCGGCGCCTGGCGGAAGCGAGCAAAGCAGCTTCGGCACGTCGCCGGAAACGCCCCCAGGTCCGGCGTGCGAGCGCATGCCGCAGCGTGGGTGCATCAACGGATCGGTTCCGGCGATGAGCGTCGTACTCGCCGGGGCGGCGTGCCGCGCCCGGAAGACGGCGCGCGGACGCTGCCGTTCAGGTGCTTTGCAGGTCGGCGAGATGCCGGTCGATTTTGGCGAGGTAGCGGTCGGCGGCGGCGGCAAAGTGCCGGTTGTCGCGGTTGCGGTACCCGACGTTGTACGATCGCAGCGCGCACGCCTCGGCGTCGGCCGCGTCCCTGGCGCAGACCTTCAGGTAGTGCGCGAGGATGAAGGCGGCGCAATCGATGTTCTGCTCGGGGTCGGCGAGGTCCGCGCCGCACCGGGAACGCCACAGGTCCGGCCGGATCTGTCCGGGACCCAACGCGCCGGTCGCCGAGCGGACGTTCTTGCGGAACGAACTCTCGGTCATGATCAGGCTGGCCAGCAGTTCGGGCGGCAGCGCCTGGCGCGTCGACGCTTCGAGGATCCACCCCGCGAACTCGTCCGCCACCGACGGCTCGAGATGGAACGCTCGCGCGAGGTGCGCCGCGAAAGCGTCGCGTTCCTCGGTCCAGGTCGCGCGGCTGGCCGCCTGCGGGAGCGGCACGTTGACGAAGACGCGCCGGTCGTTGTCCGCCCAATCCGCCGTGCCCGCAACGGCGAACGCACAGGCGGCAGCCAACAGGAGCAGCGCCGCACGGCCCATGCCGGCGCACCGACGCCGCCTCCCGGGCGTCTCCGTTTTCGTCCTGCGCAGCGTCGACATTCCACCACCTCCGCCTCTTGCCCCTCACTGCTCCGAACTATAGGCGCGCGCCCGACATGCTGTCTTTCCGGCGCATTACCTACGTAACAATACGCACTCGCACCTCGGCCTTCCGCGGTCGCGGCCGACTCCGCCGAACCGAGACGCCACCATCTTGCGCGGTCCGGGACTACGCGGGGTTCAGGTTGAACCGCGTGTCACCGGGGCGGCCTCGCCAACCGGATCGATCCCGGTCAGGAGTGCCATCCGCACCAGATGCGAGAGACTGTCCGCCCCCATCTTCATCATGACGTTGCGCCGGTACACCTCGATGGTGCGGGCGCTGATTCCGAGCTCGCGGGCGACGAACTTGTTCGTCCTTCCCGCCACCAGCCGTTCGAGCACCTGCCGTTCGCGCTTCGTCAGCCCTCGCAGACGGGTCCCGATCTCCGACCGCTCTTCCCGATCCTGCCGCGCGCTGCGGTCGATGTCGATGGCCCGCGCCACGCTCTCCAGCAACCGATCCCGGCTCACCGGCTTCTCGAGGAAGTCCACAGCTCCGGCGCGCAATGCCTGCACGGCCATCGCGATGTCGCCGTGGCCGGTGAGAATCACCACCGGCAGCCTCTCGCCGCGCTCGTTCAGGCGCCGCTGGACTTCCAGCCCGTCCGGCCCCGGCATCTTCACGTCCAGCAGGACGCATGCCCCGAGCGCCGGCTCCGGGAATTCGAGGAACTCGGCTCCGGATCCGAACTGGACCGTCCGATGGCCCGCCGTCTCCAGCAACGCGTGCAGCGACGCGCGCACGGCATCGTCGTCGTCGACCAGGAATATCAATTCACCCGGCATCTTCATCCTGCTGGTTCGTTTAAGACCGGGACCGTAAAGCGGAACGCCGCTCCGCACCCCGTGCCGGCATCGACGGCGATCCTGCCCCCGTGCGCCTCGACAATCGTTCGGCAGATGCTCAGCCCGATGCCGATGCCGTCCGGCTTGGTGGACACGAAGGGCTCGAAAACCCGCTCCCGGACTTCCGCGGACAACCCGGGTCCGTTGTCGCTGACGACCACTTCGACCTCCTCTTGTCCGGGCACCGTCGCGACGGTGACGGCGGGAGTCTCCGAATCGCCCAGGGCATCGATGCTGTTGCGGACCAGATTGAGAACCACCTGCTGGATCTGAACGTGGTCGATCAGGACGGGAGGAAGGTCGGCCGCGAGGTTCAGCTCCAGCTCGATGCCTTCCGCGGCAGTTCCCAACGTCGCCAGCCGGCAGGTCTCCTCGACGACGGCGTTGAGGTCCTTCACGGAACGCTCGGTGTCTCCCCTGGCCGTGAACTCGCGCAGCAGCCGGATGACGTCGCCCGCCCGCAGGGACTGGGCGACGGCCTGGTCCATGTATTCGCGAACCTTGGTCGTCTCGCCGCCTCGGTCGATCAACGCGGCGCTGGCCTCGACGAATCCGACGACGGCGGACAGCGGCTGGGTGAGTTCGTGCGCCAGAGCCGAGCCCATCTCGCCGACGGCATTCGCCCGCGCGACCTGCGTCAGTTCGGATTGCAGTTCTTCGATGCGCGCGCGGGTCCGCAGCGTCTCCGTGAGGTCGTGAAGCGTACCGACGAAAAGCGTCGCATCGGCGTCGTCGCGCAGTTCGCCGACCGACAGGCGGATCGGAAAGGTCGCGCCGTCCTTGCGGCGGCCCGTCACGTCGCGACCCTTTCCGATCACCTTCGCCCTGCCCGTGCGAAGGTAGTTCCGGATGTACGTGTCGTGGTTCCGCCGGTCCCGCGGCGTCATCAGCAGGTTGACGTTGTTGCCCAGCACTTCCTCCGCGGAATATCCGAACAGCTGTTCGCATGCCGCGTTGTAGAGCAGAACGGTCCCTGCCGAATCAATCACGACCATGCCGTCGAGCGCCGCGTCGACCACCCGACGGAGCTTGTCCTCGCCGAGGACGGACGGAGATTCGGGGGCTCCAGTTGCCGCAAGCGAGTCCTTCCCCCCTTCCATCTTTTGCTTTCGGAATCCCCCATCCATTGGCCTCATTATGGAGGAGCGGAGTTCGGCGTCAAACGAACATCCGGTTCGCGCCCGACTCCATCCCGTGCCGGAACGAACCTTCATGTTCAACAGCCGGCCACGCGCCCCGGCCCGGATTCCCCGCGCCAGGTGTGGAATTCGCTCCGGCGCACATCGACAGCGACCGCCTTAGACCGACCTGTTCGACAGGTGCGCCCCCTGACGGATGACGGGGCGGCCTGCCGCACAACTTGCTTGACACCCGGGCGGCGGTCGGGCTGCCCACGCCGGGCCGGCGCCAGGCCGCCTCGCTACCCTATGTAGGTCACGGTTACGGATTGCCTCCCGTGGCCGAGTTCGCGCGAGATCATGAGTCGGGCTCTCCGGTCCGCTTCGCGGTCCTCTCCCTCGAGCTCGCGCCGGGACGGGCCGCCCCGAACCGGGGCCTGCCACCCCGTCAGGTGCTCGTATCGCCGGATGGCGTAGCCGTGCCGCAGGCCGTGCATGCGCGCCATGCCGGCCGCGGCGACCTCGCGCTCGTAGATCCTGAGCTGCCGCCGGTAGCTCCGGTCCGCCGGGATCAGCGAACCGCTCCCGACCAGCCGCCGCGCCTCGTCGAGCACCTTCCGCTGCTGATCCGTCAGCACCGGGATCCAGCGCGTCCGGCCGCCCTTGCACCACGACGCCTTCAGCACGATCCGGTCGCCCCGGTCCGCGTAGCGCGGTTGGAACTTCATGGCCTCCTCGCGCCTGAGACCGAACTGGTCCTGCAGGCGCAGCGACATGCGCACGTGTTCGTCGGTGATCTTCGCCAGCTTCTCGGGGTCGAGCGGCCGGCTCTTGTCCTCCCGGGCCACCGGCGAGTCCTTCACCATCCCGTAGGCGGCGTTCGACGGTCTCACCACGCCCGGCTTGCCGATCCGCCGCGCCCACCAGCGCACATGCGCCATCCTGTTGGCCATGGTGCCGGTGGACAGTCCCTGGCGGTTCCATTCGCCGACCAGCGCCTCGACGTGCTTCTCCTTCAGCCCGCGGGCGCGCAGGCCCTTGAAGCCCAGATCGTGCAGCGTGTTCGCCATCAGCGCGAGCGAGTACGAGCGGTCGCGCCGCTTGCCGCGCGAGCCGTCCTTCGCCTCCCGCT
>JAPPAV010000006.1 GCA_026705345.1 Gammaproteobacteria bacterium | reverse complement strand
TGCGCTCGCTGTACTCCGACCACGAGGACACGGGCCGCACGGGACGCGAGCAGCTGCGGATCTGGGCCGACTACTTCGACCGGTTCCTGCGCGACCGCGGGCGGCTCGACGGCAAGGCACGGGTCGTGGATGTGCAGTTCGACGACTTCGTCCGCGACCAGATGGCCGTCGTGGAGTCCATCTACGAACGGTTCGGCTGGCATTTGCGAACCGAAGACCGTGCCTGTATGGAGGGTTTTCTTCGAGAGGAGCCCCAGGGGAAGCACGGTGTCCACGAGTACTCGCTGGCACAGATCGGCGTCACGCCGGCCGAGATCGAACGCAGATTCGCGAACTACCTGACCTTCCTCGAGACCCTCGGCCGAGGTCGGGAATGACCGCATATTGACGGAGGCACGATGGACAGCAGACGAGCGCTGGATGAGTTTCTCGATGTGATCCGCGATGCGGACCAGACTTTCCTGGATCCAGAAAAGGAACTCGACGAGCAGGGCAGGGTGGACGGCTATCAGCACCTCTTCCACCTGCTGCAGGTCGCCGTCGACTTCTATCTCCACAACAACCCGCTGCGCCCGAAGCTCATGCCGCTCGCGGATGAGTGCCGCAAGCTCTACGGCGACAACGTCGACGCGGTCTACTATTTCAGTCAAGTGCGCGGGGACCAGGAATACGTCATCAGCGGCCAGCGGTTCGACAGCTGCTATCTCAGCTTCTGCCTATACGGCGGGGATCCGAACGGCGAACTGGCCGACCGCGTAACGCTCAACGTCAATCATCGCGACATCGCCTTTGCGGACGACGGCACGTTCGAGATCCGGTTGACGCCGAACCCGATTGGGACCAACGAGTTCCGGATCGACCCCGATTCCGTGAGCCTCTTCACCCGCGAGTATTTCTTCGATCGTCCGGCGTCCCGGGAGAGTACGTTGCGGATTCGCAACGCCTCACCCCAAGGTGCCGCGTTGCCGCTTGACGACGGGGAACTGGCGCGTCGTATCCGCAACATGGCGATGTTCTTCCAGTGCACCACCTGGATCGCGCCGCTGCCCGTGGAGTTCCCGATCAACGAGTTCTGTCCGCCGTTCGAGTTCGACGCGGAGCAGGGCGGATGGGGAACGGTGGACAACATCTACTGCTTCTGCCGGTTCCGGCTTGAGCCGCATCAGTACCTGAAGATCGCTCTCCGCTCGCCGGGGGCCTGCTACTGGGGATTGCAGACCTGGAACTACCTCATGCAGTCCACCAACTACGAGGATTTTCCGGTCTGCGTCAACAACGCGCAGGCGGTTGCCGAGTCCGATGGTTCCTACGAGATCTACTTGAGCGACCGCCCGGCGCCTCGCAACTGGATTAGCACTGCCGGCTACCGCGAAGGCATCCTGTTCGTGCGCTGGCTCCTCGCCGAGGCACTCCCGGAGACGCCCCAGGTGGAGCTTGGAAGCTGGTGAGGCGCCTTGCTTGCGAAGAACCTCGATACCAACGGCCGACGGCCAGCTCGAACTTTGGTTCCAGTTACATTAGGGAACGCCGATGACCCCCAGACCCAACATAGTTCTGATCTTCACCGACCAGCAGCGCGCCGATACCTTCGGGTACGCGGGAGATCCCGTCGCGATCACGCCGAACGCCGACCGCCTGGCCGCCGAAGGTGTTGTCTTTCCACGATGCTGTGCAAGTGCGCCGGTTTGCACGACCACGCGGGCGAGCCTGATCTCGGGCAAGCGGGTCCACCAGCACGGCGCTTGGTCGATGGCTGACCCGGATCTGCGGCACGGGCCGAGTCACGTACGCAATGTGCGAGACGCCGGCTACCACACGGCGGTTGTTGGCAAGACGCACCTGCGGCACGGCCAACGGCACACCCACGACCACCCCGACGAGCTGCACGACTGGGGCTACGTCGACGCCATTGAAGTGCCCGGTCCGGTGGAATCGATGACGACGGGTTCCGCATACACGGATCACCTTGAGGAGAAGGGGCTCCTGGACGTTCATCGGGAGTACCTGCGGACCTATGTTCGGGGTGAACGCCAGCGTGTCATGCAGCCGTGGGAAACGCCGCCGTGCCTGTTGCCCACCGAAGACCACCTGGACATGTACATCGCCAGGAAGGCCGCCGAATGGATCCGCGGCTACCGGCACCCGGAGCCGTTCTACCTGCAGATGTGCTTTGGCGGGCCGCACAACCCGTGGGATTCGCCCGCCGAATACCGTCGGCGCTACGACGCCGACAGCATGCCGTTGTCCATCACGCAGAAACAGAAAAGCCCCGTCGCGCCGCTGGTGGAGCTGATGCTCGCCGGTGCCGCGGCCCAGCTCGACGGGATGAGTGTCGCCCAGAACCGGGTGATGAAGACCTACTACTACGCCAAGGTGACCCTGATCGACGACGGCATCGGTATGGTCCTTGATGCCCTCGAGGAAAACGGGTGCATGGACAACACCTGGATCGTCTATTCGGCAGATCACGGCGAGATGCTCGCCGACCACGGCCTGATCGCCAAGAAAGTGTTCTACGAGGGTGCCGTCAAGGTGCCCCTGGTTGTGCGCCCGCCGGGGGGTGTGGAGGGCTGGGTGAGCGCCGGATTGACCGATCATCTGGATATCGCCGCCACGCTGATGGATGCCGCGGGTGCCGAGGCGATCGAAGCCAGTCCGGGGCGTTCTCTCGTTCCGCTGGTGAAGGCCGGCTCGGGGGATGCCAACGCACAGCATCACCACGCGGCGGTACTGAGCGAGTTTGCCGGACGGGATCCGTACTCGATGGTGCTCACGGACCGCTACAAGATGACGGTAAACACGCGCACGCGCGAACCACTTGATTTGTACGACATGGCGGAGGATCCGAACGAACTGCACAACCGTGTCGAGGATCCGGCGCTTGCGGGTGTTCGCCAGTCGATCGGCGAGGAGCATCTGCCCACGCTGTTGGCCGAGGTCAACTGGGCGAAGTTGCCGTAGCGTGACCGCACGGCCGTTCCAGATCGAGATCCCGCAGTCGGCGCTCGACGACCTGCGCGAACGCCTGCGCCGCACCCGTTGGCCGAGCGAAATCGCCGGAAGCGGGTGGACATACGGCACGAACAAGGCCTACCTGCAGGAGCTTTGCGCCTACTGGGCCGACGAATTCGACTGGAGGGCGCAGGAAAGAGCCCTCAACCGGCACGCCCACTTCGTCCGGGACGTGGACGGTTTTCGTCTGCACTACGTTCATGCCAAGGGTCGGGGGCCCAACCCGCTGCCGCTCGTGTTGACGCACGGCTGGCCGAGCACGTTCTACGACTTCGACAAGGTCATCGAGCCGCTGGCCGACCCGGGCGCGTACGGGGGTGACCCGGCCGATGCCTTCGATGTCGTCATTCCTTCCTTGCCGGGCTATGCGTTCTCCGAACGGCCGGCGGAGCCCGGCTACGGGCCGGGGCGCATCGCCGAACTGTGGGACCGACTGATGAGTGATCTGGGCTACGCCCGCTACGGCGCGCACGGCGGCGATTGGGGAGTACTCGTGACCGGGCTTCTCGGGTGGAAGTACCCGCGGCGCCTGGTGGGCATTCATCGGTTGATCGGTGGTATCCCGAGGGTGGAACCGCAAGCCGGCGAGAGTGACGAGGAGCGCCAGATCCGGCTTGCCGAGGGGAGCGGGTACGGGCACATACAGAGTACGCGACCGCAGACCTTGGCCTACGGCTTGACCGACTCGCCCGCGGGACTGGCAGGCTGGATCGTCGAGAAGTGGCACGCCTGGAGCGATTGCGGTGACGACATCGAGTCGCGTTTCACGAAGGACGAGTTGCTGACCACGGTGTCGTTGTATTGGTTGACGGAGACCATCCACAGCAGTAGCCGGCTGTACTACGAGAACGCGCACGACCGCGCCAACCGCCTTGATGGCCGGATCGAGGTTCCCAGCGGGTATGCCGCGTGCCGGTGGCTGACCCAGACACGCGAGGAACTCGCCAAGGGTTGCGACCTCGTGCAGTTGACGGAGTTCGAGCGCGGCGGGCATTTCGCCGCGTTCGAGGAGCCGCAGCTGCTACTCGATGATCTGCGCAGGTTCTTCAGACCCCTGAGGTAGTTGGTACCTCGCTGGCAATCCGTTCGGCATCGTGGCTTGATGAAGACAGCGCGTTCCACTCACCGTGGAGGAGGGAGATGAGCGATCTGGCGCCGATCACGACAATCGAGCAGTTCGAGAAGGAATATCGAGCCGGTGCCGGGGTGATTCTGCCGTCCTCGGCTCGACCGAAGGAGGCGAGCCTCGACAACATCCGCCGCGCCGCGGACGGCATCGGTGACTACAACCCGTTGTGGCGGGACGAGGAGTACGCCGCCGGGAGCCGTTTCGGCCAGATTACTGCGATGCCCTCGTTCGTCTACAGCGCGAGCCTCGGTGTTGGCGCTGCGATCAACGGAGCGATCACGCCGTCGCGCGTCGAAGGATTCGCGATGAACTATGCGGGTGGCGAGCTCGAGATTCTCCGACCGATCTGGCTCGGCGACAAGATTTTCGTCCAGGAGCAGGTGGGTCCGGTGATCCGCAAGGAAAGCCGCCGCATCGGGCCGTTCTGCATCTGCACGGGACTGGTGTCGTATCACAATCAGCGACGGGAACTGGTGGCTACGAAGCGTACGCTGATGGCGCGCTACAGGATCCTCGACGGGGGTGAAGGAGCGATCGCCTACGACCGGGACCACAAAACGGATGTGCAGCAGGAGTCGCCGGACCCGCTGGTCTGGGAGCGAGAACGGCGCGGGGCCGAGACCCGGTACTGGGAGGACGTCACCGAGGGCGAGGAGATGCCGACCCTGAACAAAGGCACGTACACGGTCAACGAACTGTATTTGTTCACCTTCGGCGTCCTCGACACGCGGCGGAGCACCCGTGCCGCTTTAGGCGGTCGCATCGAGTCGCACGGCCGTTTCGATGCGGACTACGCCAAGAAGCGCAGGAGCATGCCCGGCCAGTTCGACTTCGGGCCCCAGCGAGTCTGCTGGCTGGTGCAGATGGCCACGGACTGGATGGGCGACGATGGCACGCTCAAGAAGATCGTCACGCAGGTCCGGCATCCCAACATCGTCGGCGACACCAATACGGTCTACGGGAACGTCGCCAGGAAGTACGTCCAGGACGGCGAACACCTTGTCGATCTGGACGTCCGCAACGAGAACCAGTCGGGCACCGCCAGTGCCTTCGCCCGCGCGACCGTGGCGCTGCCGTCAAGGGAATGAGCGGTCTTCATCGAAGCAGCGGCGCGATCTCCTCCATGAAATGCTGCATGCGGTCGAGGGTTCTCGGGATCGGCGGACTGCGGAAGTCGAAAGACACCTCGTCGACCCCCAACGCTTCGTAGGCCAGCAGGTCTTCGGCGATCTGAGCGGGTTCGCCGGTGAAGCGCAAACGGTCGTGTCCGGGCGGTACCCGTCCCGGATCATAGGATGGTGCCTTGAAAGCGATCGTAATGGAGTCCAAGTCCCGCCCGTCCGCGTCAGCGAAGCGCTTCAACCGGTCCAACAGCGTTTGCAGCTCGGCTGGCGGAAGCGGCGAAGCGGATGTCGCCCCGACGGGGTGCCAACCGTCGCCGTGCCGTACCACTCGCCGCAGGGAGCGTACGCTATGGCCTCCGATCCAGATCGGCGGATGCGGTTTCTGGATCGGATGAGGCATGCAGTGCAACGCATCGAAGTCATAGAACTCGCCGTGGTGCGCCACCGGATCCCGGGTCCAGCACTTCTTCAGTAGCTCGAGGTACTCGTCGCTCACCCTGCCGCGCTTGTCGAAGTCGGCCGCATCGAGGGCCTGGAACTCTTCGCGCATCCAGCCTACGCCGACACCGACCGTTAGGCGTCCCTTGGAAAGGACGTCGACGGTTGCGAGCACCTTCGCCGTTACCAGCGGATTGCGGTGCGGGAGGATCATCACGCTGGTGACGAGGCGTGCACGTTCCGTGACACCCGCTACGAAGGCCAACAGCGAGAGCTGTTCCAAGGCATCGCCCTGACCGGGGAATCCGCCGTCGATCGTATACGGGTATTTGGACCCGACATGAACGGGAAACACGATGTGGTCGCCAACCACGATGGTCGTGTACCCCATCGACTCGGCCCCGCCCGCGATGGCGGTGATGGCGTCGGGCTCGGCCAGCGGGCCCCGGGTCGGCAAATAGATCCCGTATTTCATGTGTCTTGTTCCAAGTCTATTGATTAAGGTGTTGATTAATAGGGTGTCGACTAAAGAGCGTTGGCTTAGGAGCGTTGGCTTAGAGCGTTGATTTAGGGACACCCACCCGCGTTGATTTAGGGACACCCACCCGGGGTAGAGCGTTGATTACGGGACACCCACCCTTGAGCGTTGATTACGGGACACCCACCCTTGGGACACCCACTCAGCTAAGTCGCAGAGGGTGCCATGATCGGGCTCCGCGGTGGGTGTTCCATGTCGGCCATCGGTGATCGGCGCCAACATGGCCAACCATAGCTTCTTTGAACGCAACGTCCTGTGGGAGTGCCTGCCGGACGGCTGGTGTCCCGGCGTCCCCGTGGGCGGCCTGACGCCCCGCGGCCTGAAAGCGGATTTCCGCATTACGGAAGGGCCGTCGGAACGCGACATCGAAACCATGGAAGTGCGCGCGGTGTCATCGGCCGACGGGAACGAGTTCATCGACTGGGTGGCCGGCGTCTGGTACGAGAACGCCAACCACAGGCGTGGCAGCTTTTTCTGGTGGGATACCGACGATCCCCAGCTGATCGAGGAACTGCAAGCCGCAGAACAATGGACCGGTGGTTGCCCCGAGGTGGATGTCGCGGGTGGCGTGATCTTCCACAAGAACTACACGATCAACAACCAGGACGAGAAAACGGCGTACGGCGAAGTAGGTTTCAACTTCACCGAGCAGTTGAAGTTCACCGTCGGCTACCGTCGGTCCCAGTTGAGCACCAACTTCACGAGATCCGGCGATTTGGGACCGTGTTGGTACGGGGACGGCCCCGGCGGTCGCGCGTCGCCTTGGCAGGATGTGGATACCTACCGGTTCAACGTCGACTACCACGTCAGCGACGACATCATGCTGTTCGCGTTTGCGGCCAATGGATACCGTCCGGGCGGCGTCAACTTGATCGAATACAACACCGTCGACGGTGACTGGGATTCCCGCGTCGAAGTGTTCACCCCGTACGAGTCGGACGCTGTGTGGAACTATGAGGCGGGCGTCCGCAGCGCGTGGGACGACGGCCGCCTGGTGTTGAACGGCAGCATCTACCGGATCGACTGGGCGGACATGCAGTCGCCCACGTTCCGAGACTATGCGGCGACCCAGGGCCGTTTCCAACAGTCGGGGCGTTCGCTGGTCAACATCGGCGAGTCGGAGGTCATCGGCATCGAGGCGATGGGCATCTACGCCGTCAACGACAACCTCGAACTGACCCTCCACCTTGGCTGGAAGGACTCCGAAATCCTTGACGACCAACGCCAGAACTTCGTGGGGCTGCCGCTGCCCGGTTCGACCAGCGGGGTCCAGTTCTCCGTGCTCGCCGACTGGGCCCAGGACACGGCGCTCGGCGAACTCAGGGCGAACGCCACGTTCCGTTCCGTACCCGAACGGTGGGGCCACTTCACGAAGGATAACCCCAACGAGCCGTACACGATGATGGATGCGTCCGTGAGCCTGCGACGCGGTTCCCTCGAACTGTCGGTGTTCCTCGACAACGTGTTCGACGACCGTGAGATCGTCTGGCAGACACCGGGCTATCCGGGGTGGCCGGGCGGGGCTAGCGACTGGCGCGATCAGTTCGTCGGCTACTACGCCGTCTTACGGCCGCGCACGCTTTCGCTGAGCGTCGGCGTCGACCTCTAGCGACCGGTGCCGGATCCCGCGTCTCGGCGGGATCCGGTTCACCCGGGCTCAGTTCCGCGGCATCTCACGTGGTGCCCCGGGGTTGTGCCTACAGCAGCGGTATCACCTCCGTCGCGAACCAGGTCTTATAGTCGGCGCCTGCAGGTGCCGAGCGAAGAACGCGAGCGATCGGTTGGCCCGGTTTGGGCATCGGAACCGGGTGGGGGACGATGATGTCAGCCCTCCCAGTGATCTCGATGGCCCAACGCAGCTGGCCGGCGATTTCCTGCGCCGTGCCGAACAAGGAGAAGGAGTCTGCGGTTTGGTCGTCGAGAAAATCGACGAGGTTGCCCGACGCCACGAGGTCCGGGGCATGATGGAAGTCGGGATAGACCCGGCGCTTCAACTCATCGACGGGCGGGCCGTTCCACGGCAGGCCCGGAATCTCGAAAAGGGCGGGCGAATACTCGTAGTAACCCGCCGCCATCGAACGCGAGATCGCGCGAATCTCTCTCGGGTCGTCGTTCGTCACGGTGTGGAAGATCAGCCCGATTCCGATGTCATTGGGGTTTCGTCCCGCTGCCGTTGCGCCACGGCGGACGTGCGCCATCGCCGTTCGCAGGTTGTCCGGATGCCGTCCGACTCGAAGGAACACGCCGTCGGCCGTTCGTGCCGCCATCTCGATGGTCTTCGGTCCCCCCGC
Organism: Gammaproteobacteria bacterium; assembly: GCA_026705345.1. Lineage (GTDB taxonomy): Bacteria > Pseudomonadota > Gammaproteobacteria > Pseudomonadales > Azotimanducaceae > VXYL01. Next base: position 48,495 of record JAPPAV010000006.1, on the reverse strand, counting down.
GGCAATCCACACCGGGACGGGTCTGGCATGCCGGAGGCGCGCGGGACGGACGGCGCCGACTTCGACATCCTCCCCCGCGAGCAGTCGTTTCGCTAGGACGGCGGCTTCCTCCAGTTCGGCCATCCGGGCTGGGCGTAGCCCCAGCCAGCGCACGGCCGTGTCGCCAATACCGTAGGTCAGGAATGCCCGGCCTCCCGAAATCTCGTCGAGTGTTGCGATGGAACTGGCGGACGTTGCCGGGTGATGCAAAACGGGGTTGTCCAGCAGGAGTCCGAGTCGAATTCGCGACGTCTGTCCGGCCGCGACGGCCAGTTGCATGTAGGGGTCCGGCCGCGACAGCGGGTTCCAGGGAATGAGCGCGTAGCCGAACCCAAGCTCCTCCGCTCGCCTGACATCAGCAACGAAGGCGTTCGTGGATGTCCAATCGAAGCGGTTCAGTCCGAACTCGAAGGTGGTTTTCCCCACTTGACGCAAGCCTACCCCTGGTGCCCGAGAGGCACCCTTGGAACTCGTCGGCTCGGGTCGACGCTTCGTTTCCGGGGCACTACTCGTTCCACCAAGGGCTGTCCGAGAACGGGCGCAGGTCGAGTTCGTGGGTCCACACAGAGCGGTGTTGCTGGGCGATGTGCCAGTACGTCTCTGCGATCTTGTCGGGCCGCATGAGACCGTCGCCGCGGGTTTCACGCATCTTCTGGTAGCGCTCGGGTCCGAGCATCCTGCCCAACGTATCGGGCGCGTCGACGCTACCGTCGACGACCAAGTGGGCGACGTGGATGCCCTTCGGGCCATACTCGGCGTTCAGGGTCTGGCAAAGCAGCCGCCGTCCGCCCATGGCGGCGGCATGGGAGTGCTGTCCGGGGTTTCCACGCATTGCGGCGGTGGCCGAAGTGACGAGCACCTTGCCCTCCCCTCGTTCCGCCATCAGGGGACAGACGGCCTGTGCGAGGCGAAACAGGCCGAAGGTGGCGAGTCGCCAGCCCATTTCAAAAGCCTTGTGGGAGGTATCCTCCAGAGACCGGTTGCCGATCTGCGCACCGAGGTTGTACACGGCGACCTCGATGGGGCCGATCTCGGCCTCGACTGCATCAACGCGACTTTCGATGCTCCCGTCTTCGATGGCGTTCATTAGGAAGCCCGAAGCAGTCCCTCCGTCCGCCTCGATCGTCGAGACGAGCCGTTTCAGGCCTTCTTGGTCGCTGCGTCGGCACAGCACCGCGTGGTAGCCCTCCCGGGCGAAGCGCTGGGCCACGTTGCCGCCGATGCCGGCTCCGGCCCCAATGACGAGGCAAACAGGTTTCATGTCGTTGGTCCTTGCTGAGTAGGAGTCGCGCCGGCCACGTTCAAGCCGAACCGCCGTCCGCCGGCGCAACGCTGACATTGTGGCACAGCGTTCGATTGCGCCAACGCGGCTCTAGGTGCGCACAGAACTGGGATCGGTGGGTGTCCCCGTTGCCGACGGGCCCGCGCAGAACTGGGATCGGTGGGCGTCCCCTTTGCCGACGCCTTTGCCGACGCTACTCGCCGACGTCTCAGGGTCCCCCTCAAGGGTGGGTGTCCCATGGTCCTAAACGGAGGTGGGCGCCCCTAGCGGTCCACCGGGAGGTCGGTGCCTAGCGGTCCGCCTGGAGGTGGGTGTCCCTAACGGTTCACTAACGGTTCAATGGTCCTAGACGGAGTGGGTGTCCCAATCGGTTCACTCTAGACGGAGTGGGTGTCCCAATCGGTTCAGTCCAATCGGTTCCCACCTAGACGGAGTGGGTGTCCCAATCGGTTCCCAATCGGTTCACCAATCGGTTCACTTGACATGGGTGTCCCTATCGGTTCAATGAGGGGGGCCGGCCAAGTTCTACCGGCTGGTACCCGGGACAAGATGCGCGAGCGAAACCGCGTCCTTGGCTAGTATCGTCCCCGGGTGGTGGAGGTAACCAAATGTCCGTGCATTCTCTGATCGCCGTTCTGTTGGGGCTTTTCATCGGAGCGGTTGTTGGCGTGCTCAGTGGTGGCTTCGGACAAGCGGTTCTCTACGGGGGACTGATCGGTTGCCTTGCTGGTTGGCTCGTCGACCTCACTGGCCGCGTCAGGCGCCTGGAATCTACGAGGGAGTCGGACACTGACGACACCTGGCGGACGGGCGAGGTGGCAAAGACGATCGTTCAGGAGTCCTCTGTACCTGCCGCGATCTTGCCCGAGTCGGAGCCGCAACCGCTGGGTCGTCTAGACACACCCGAGCCCGCGGTATCGGCGCCGGAGCCGAAGTCCGACCCGGTCTGGGCACCGGGTTCTCCGCCGTCGAGGGCAGAACGAGAACCCAGCCCCTCCCTCGTGAGTCGAGGAGTTGCCGTTGCGAAGGCGTGGTTCACGACCGGCAACGTACCGGTCAAGGTCGGAGTCGTGGTGGTTCTCTTTGGCGTCGCATTCTTCATCAACTACGCCATCGACCGGCAGCTATTCTCGTTTCCGGTATGGGCCCGCCTGTCCGGCGTCGCGCTATTCGGTGCTGCGATGCTGGCCGTCGGTTGGCGCTTGCGGAAAGCACGGGAGATCTACGCGCTGAGCCTCCAGGGCGGGGGCTTGGGCATTCTCTACCTGACGACGTATGCCGCGTTCGGGTTCTACGCCCTTCTGCATGCGACGGTCGCCTTCGCGGCGATGGTGGCTGTCACCGTGGCGACCGGCGTTTTGGCTCTGGTCCAAGACTCTCGCGTGCTGGTCGTGCTGGGCGTTGCCGGAGGCTTCCTCGCACCGCTCCTGGCCGCCACCGAGACGGGAAGTCACGTGCTGCTCTTCAGCTACTACGCCGTGTTGAACGCAGCGATCCTGAGCATCGCCTGGTTCAAGGCATGGCGGCCCCTCAACCTACTTGGATTCACCTTCACCTTCGTAATCGCAAGCCTGTGGGGTTACGAGGGGTACCGTCCGGAGCACTTCGCCACCACGGAGCCGTTCCTCATCCTCTTCGTGTTGATGTATGTCGGGATCGCGGTCCTCTTTGCCCTGCGTCGCCCCCCTAACCTGCGCGGTTTCGTCGACAGCGCGCTGGTGTTCGGGACGCCGTTGGTCGGGTTCACGCTACAGACCCGCATCGTGGAGAGCGACGGGGGGCTTGCATGGACGGCTGGGGGCCTAGCTGCGCTCTACGCCGTGCTTTCCGGGGCTTTGTGGCGCCTCAAAGATCTCCGTCTGCTGGCGATGTCGTTCTGCGGGTTGGCACTCCTGTTCCTGGCGGTCGCGTTCCCGCTTGCCTTGGAGAACCGATGGACCTCGGCCGCCTGGGCAGTCCAGGCCGCCACGTTAGCGTGGTTCGGTGTACGTAACGGCTCCCGGTTGCTGATGTTCGCAGGCGCGGCGTTGCACATTGGCGCGGTCGCGGCCCATGTCCGGGCGGTATGGTTCGAAGGGGAGCCCGCGCGCGTGTTCAGCGCCGATTTTCTTGCTGGGATCCTATTGGCGCTTACTGCCTGGACAGTCGCTTGGAGCTTCGATCACAGCAGGTTGTCGGCCAAAGGGCAGGCGGTGTGGACGTACATCGCACTGTGTTGGGGGATGGTGTGGTGGTACTGGGCCGGTGGCCTTGGAATCTTCGAGTTCGCCGACGAATCGACCCGTAGCGTGTGTCTCGGCTTTGTCGCGGTTTCGGCCATCGGGGCCATGCTCGTCTCCTCGGCGGTGAGGTGGCAGCGGCTCGACGCCGTTGGCTTGGTGCTGCTACCCGTCATGGTGATGCATCTGCCATTCGGCCTAGACATCGTTGCTGAACACCACCCGCTGGGGGATTTCGGTTGGCTCGCCTGGCCCTGCGCGTTTGCCACCCAGTTTGCGTTTCTCCGGTATCGGGAGGAGGGCTATCCGCTGTTCGCACCGTTCATGCACGTTGGCACGTACTGGGTCCTGGCGTTCCTGGTGGCGAGCGAAGCCCGGTGGCTCGTCGGGACGGTCGCCGCCGGCGAATGGCCCCTCGTCGCCGCGGTTGTATCGGCTGCCGCCTTGGTATGGGCGACGGGCGCAGCCCGCGGCAAACTCGCTTGGCCGCTCGAGCAACATTGGGGCGCATATTCCGGCGGGGGCATACCCGTGGTGTCCGCAGCGGCAGCCCTTTTTGTCGTCGTGGCAAGCTTGACATCCGACGGGAGCGCGGCGCCCATGCCTTATCTACCGCTGCTCAACCCCCTGACGATTGGCGCGGTGGTTGCGGGCTTGTCGGTTTGGTTCTCGCTCGACCCCGAGGTGCGGCGGCGCGATGTGCGCGTCCTTGCGCCGATGTTCTGCCTAGTTGCACTCGTCCTGCTTTCCGTGGAAGTGGCCCGGGGCGTCCACCACTTCGCGGACGTTCCTTTCACCACCGGCGCGCTTGCCAGGTCTGCGATATTCCAAGCCGGATTGTCCCTGGTTTGGGGCACCGCAGGGCTCGCTGGCATGGTCATCGGTGCTGTTCAGGAACGCCGGGAGGTCTGGATGGGCGGTGCGGTCCTGATGGGTATAGTGATCGTCAAGCTGTTCGTCGTGGAACTCGGCAATGTGGGTACGCTAAGCCGCGTGGTCTCGTTCCTCGGGGTGGGGCTGCTGCTGCTCATCGTGGGCTATCTTGCACCCGTGCCCAGGGCCCGCAGCGAGGAGGGGTCCTCAGAATCACAGGCCACCTCCGCCCTCACCGAACCCTGAGGGGATGCGTTCGGGCGTTTCGTTGTCCTCGTGAGGCCGAGGCTTTGGCGGTTCGCATCGGAACAGTTATGATTGGGCGGTTACAAAAAAGAAGGGGGCAGCCATGTTCGACAAGCGAAAGGACAGCGGTGCAACGCCGAGTATTGATCGCAATCCACCGCCCGAGCAGTCTCGGCAACCCGCCGCGCCTGCGAAACCGACCCCATCGACGATCGGGCGGACCGTTACCATCGAGGGCACGTTGACCGCCCAGGAGGACATTCTTTTGGAAGGCCGCTTCAACGGCGAGGTCCTGTTGATGGAGAACGCCTTGGTCGTTGGCCAGACCGGTGACATTCGCGCGGATATCAAGGCCAAGAACGTCACCATCCATGGCAAGGCCAACGGGGACATTAAAGCCTCGGACCAGGTTGAGATCTCGGCTTCGGGCTCGATGCGTGGGGACATCCTGAGCCCACGGGTGATTCTCCATGACGGTGCCAAGTTCAAAGGTCGTATCGACATGGAGCCAGAGGGTATCGACAAGGCCGCCAAACGCACGTCGAACCCAAAGGGCCCGGCCAAATCCACAGATGCGCCCGCTACCGGCGCGAAGAACCCAGTTTCAAGTGATGCGCAGGCGACTAGCACCAAACCCGCCGAAAGCCGCGCCCGCGCGTGATGCTTTCCTGAGCGCGGTGCGACACCGCCATGCGAATGTCGTCCGCGCTCCTGCCTCGTGCGTTCGAGCTGGTTGGTCGGGAGCGCAAGTTCACGGTTCTTGATCTGGGGTCGCCCACACCCCAGAGCGTTCGGTTCTTCAACCAATTCAGCTGCCAGGTCTACTTCGCCGGCCTTCTCGACGCGGACGGCGACGAAGACGACGGTACCGGTTTGGATCTGCCGAATGACATCAGGTTTGACGTCTGCCTGTTCTGGGATGTCCTCAACTACCTGAACGGCGAAAACCTTGAACGCGTTGCTAGGGCGGTGACGGATCGTTTGAACGACGATTGCCGCGGTCATGCCTTTTTTGCGTTTTCTCAGTCGGTCCCCTACAAAGGGCTGACGTTCGGCATCGAATCCGTCGACAAGCTGGTGGTCGAGCGGGATCCCGGCCAGGTTCCTCACGTTCGCACCTGGAAGGATCTCGAGGCTACGCTTTGGCCGTTCACCAATGCGGCCGCGACGCTGTTGCAGGGGAACCGACAGGAGCTGCTATTGGCTAACCATTCGCCCTAGTGATACGTCAGAGCCGACTGGGATGGTGACGCTACGCGACCTCGCACTGCGGACCATCGAACCTATGAGACGGGAGTCGGTGGCTCGCGGGAGCAAGGATCCAAGACCGAACGCGATCGGGGGACTCCCACACGCTCGTCGCGAGCCAGAGTCGATCGGATCGCTCGACGAATGGAGCGGGAAACGGGGTTTGAACCCGCGACCCCAACCTTGGCAAGGTTGTGCTCTACCACTGAGCTATTCCCGCTTGAGGTGACGCATTCTGCCCGATAAGCACGTCGATGACAAAGCTCACCGGGGATCCATCCGGAACACAGCAAATCCTGGCCTGCCAGCCGCGGGGCCCAGCACGGCCGCCATCTCGTCGGCGTTCGTGATGCGTATGGCACGTCGTTCGTAGATCGAGTCGCCGATCTTTATGCGTACGCGGTCGTCTCGCGCCACGTTTCGTGGCCAGGTCTTGGTGTCGCATTCCCGGCAGCCGACGTACAGCTTCCCGTCGTCCGCCCACGCGGAAACGGTAATCGAATGCGGCACAAGGTAGCGGGTGTGCGTCTCGACCCACGCGCGCGTCCGCCCTTCCACGAAACCCCAATCGGTATCTTGGTCGACCGCGAGATCGCCACTGAGACTCGTCCCCGGACGTCGCTCCACAGGATCGACGGGCAAGACTATCGCGACGAGGTAGAGGACGAGGGCAATGACCCCGGCAACAATGAGAATGCGTTTCATCTTGACTCCCGTTCCTGACCTGCGGCGCTCTAAGATAGTCGGATCGAGTACCCTGGGTCGAATCAATGAGACGAGTCTTTGCATCCATCACCGCGGAGTGGGTGAAGCGCCGCTGGTGGATGAACCTCCTTTTCGTTTTCTGTCTCTACATGACCTTCGTGTACATGCCCTTCGATCTGTTCCTGAAACCCGTTGCCGACGACGAGGAGGTCTGGTTGGGTTTTACGTTGCATGGTTGGTGGGCCAAGGCGACGGAACCCCTGCATTGGCTGATCTACGCCGCCGGCGCCTACGGGTTCTGGAAGATGAAACGGTGGATGTGGCCTTGGGCTGCCGTCTACGTGGCCCAAGTCGCCGTCGCAATGTTGCTTTGGAACGTCATCGACCCACGAGGCGCGGGCTGGGCTGCAGGGACCGTAGCCGGTGCCGTATTCCTCATCCCGACCATCGCGCTACTACGTTCACGTTCGGCATTCGACTCGAGCTAGGTCGAATCGCAACGCGAAACTGGCAACTCGGTGCGGCACCTCGAGACTGGCACCTCGAGACTGGGACACCCACCGCCACCTCGAAACTGGCACCTCGAGACTGGGACACCCACCACCTCGAGACTGGGACACCCACCGTCACAATGGAACCACCTCGCCTCGGAACCGGCACCTCGAAACTGGCACCTCGAAACTGGGACACCCACCGCCACAATGGAACCACCTCGCCTCGGAACTGGCACCTCGAAACGGGAATTCGAAGTTGGGACACTCACTAAGGCTCTGGGCCGGCAAGGCGCTTAGTCGCGACGCATGGCGGCCAAAAAATTGCCTCGCGGTCAGAGTGATCGACGGATCGACCGGGTTGTTCGTCGGCGCTGCCGCGGGCAGGCGCGCAGTGCTGGACGGTTCGCGACGGGCGTGTGTGCTTAGAAGGCGCGAGAGACCGCGCGGCCGAGCGTCGAGCTCAGGCGACCGCGCGGGCCCAGCGTGGCAGGGTGCGGGCGGGGACTCGCTGGCGACAGGACATCACTAGGTCGAGCCAGGATTTAGGGTCGCCAAGGCCAGCGGGTGGAGCTCGCTCCCTTGGGAGCGGGGCGGGCGCGTCGTGGAGGATGCCGGCAGTCCACTCGACGTAGGCGCGGTACTCGCGCAGGGTCATGTCTAGTTGCAGTGTCGGGGACGGCGCGCTGGCTACCTTACGGTCCCGGAGAACGAGGGGCGCCATGGGTTCGTCAAGGCGCTCGGGTTCGTCCTCCGCTTCCTCGAGGCGACGTTGTAGGGATGTGTGTTCGTCGTCGTCGACCTCTTCGGCCATGCCGGCTCGGATTGGGTTGAGGTCGTCATAGGCCATGCAGGCCCACATGGAGCGGTCGTCGGGCACGCCTTTGGAGCGGAAGCGACCCTGCCAGAAACGGCCGGTGCAGTCGTCTTCAAGGTTCGCGCGGCGGGCAATGGGCTCGTTGAGGCAGCGCATGTACCACGACAGGTCGCCTAGGCGGTCGCGAAGCACAGCGAGGCGGTCGGGGTCGTCGAGCAGTTTTGCGACGCTGGGTTCGAGATCGTCGGACCGTTTGGGAGGGTAGATGCGGAGCCAGCGGCGAGCGACTTCCTCGTCGTCGAGTTCGAAGCGGTCCTGGGGCGTGTAGTTGGCTGTGATGTGGTAGTGGTTGGACATGACTGCGTAGGTACAGACGTGAACGGTGAACAGCTCCGCGAGTTCGAGCAGGCGGTCTTCGATCCAAGCACGGCGATGCGAGAAGTCGCGGCGGGTGTGAGGGTCTTTGCCGCAGAGCAGGGCGCGACGGACGCAGCGAGAGCCGAGGTGGTAGATGCCTCCGTTCTCCCGGTCGACGATTTCGGATCGCGGTCGAGTCATGGAGTGATTGTGACCGAGCGGGGACCTGCCGCGTGACGGCCGATCGCCGCTGCTGGTGTGAGAAAGCGCTGGAATTCCAGTCAGCTAACAGCCAATGAGGATGTCAGCCACCGACCGTGCATGACGGTTGGAACCTGCGTTCGACACGCACTGCCGATGCGAGGGCCGCAAGCAGCGGCGCGTAACGGACTGGTTGGCGGGCGATCGGATGGCGGTGGGTGTCCCATCGATGGGCGGTGGCCCGTCGATCGGGGGCCATCGAAAGGGCCTGCGAAAGGTGGGTGTCCCCACGAACTCGTACGCCAGCCGCATCATCCGCATCCGGCGGTGGGCGTTCCCATCTGCCGCGACCCCATCTGCCGCCAGTTGCCCTGGTCCCACCGGTCGAGGGTGGTTGGTGTGTCTCGGCGGAAGCGGCTCCCGAGTTGGATGACGAAGCCGCCGCTCACCGTGCTAGGCGGATTGCAGTTCGACGAATGCTCGGTAACGGCCATTGGGATCGCCGAGCAGATCCTGCGGGGGGCCTTGTTCGACAATCCGTCCGTGCTCGAGGAACACGACCCTGTGGGCGCGCGCCACGGTCGACAGTCGATGCGCGATGACCACGACCAGTTTGTCCCTTGCGGCTTCTTGGAGTGCATCGACAAGGTAGGACTCGGTCTCGGGGTCGAGAGCGGAAGTGGGTTCATCCAAGATGAGGATGCTGGCGTCCTGAAGGAGCCCGCGGGCGATGGCAATACGTTGCTTCTGGCCGACGGATAGTTTGCTGGTCACCGTGCCAAGTCGAGTGTAGTAGCCGTGGGGTAGTTCGGAAATGAACTTGTGGGCGCCCGCAACTCGGGCGACGTGTTCGACTTCGGCGAGCGTGGCGTCGGGCTTGGCGTAGCGGATGTTGTCGAGGATGGAGTCGGAGAATAGCTGCGTCTCCTGGAACACGTAGGCGACCTGGCGGCGGAGGCTCGCGACCGAGATGCTGGAAACGGCGGCGCCATCGATCGTCAGCGTGCCTTCGGTGGGCGTTTGGAATGCGGGCAGAAGGTGGGCGAGCGTCGTTTTGCCCGCACCGGTGGGGCCGACCAAAGCGATTATTTCGCCAACCGCACCGGAAAGATCGATGTCACCGAGGGCCCGCCGGCCATCGGGATAGACGAAACCGACACCGTGCATTTCGAACCCTTCCGAGATTCGCTCGATGGACTTGCCATCTGCATAGGATTCGCTCGGCAGGTCCATCAGGAAGAACACCCGGCGCACGCCCGGAATGTTGTGCTGAATACGGATCCACACGTAGGGAATCGCAGTCAGTGCACCTGCAAACCACCCGTAGTAGTAGATCAACACGCCATAGTCCCCAGGAGTCAGAACGCCTTCGATCACGCGGGTGCTGATCAGGTAGAACGCGACGATGCCGAGCAGTCCGTACGCAACAGCCATCGATGCGCGAATCATGATGCTGACGAGCACCTGGCCACGGAAACGCCTAAACGACTCGTTGCTGTGGCGATCGAAACGGCCGCGTTCCTGGCGGTTGCCTCCGAGGCTCTGTACCGCCAGGACGTTGCTCATGCCCTCTTCGACGTTGCCCGTGGTGACGGCACCGGCTGCGCGGCTCGCCTGGCTCTTGCGCCGCATCAGCCTCGGGAACGGGATGATCGCGAGCCATTGCAGGGGCAGGATGCAAAGCGCGAGATAGACGACTTCCGGGGCATCGCCGTAGTTGAACGACATTACCAGGAGGATCAGGAACGCGGTGATGATCGCCAGAACCGGCGACATGATGACCTGGTAGAAGACGTTCGTCAGTGCCGGCGTGTCGTACATCACCCGGTACAAGCTATCGCCGATTCGCTGGTCGTTGAGCACCCGCATCGGCAAGGCCTGTATGCGTTCGAACAGTTGCGACCGAAGTAGGTGGTTCAGTGCCTGGGTGAGCCGCAACTGCAATCGGAACTCCACGAACCCCGCGATGCCGGCGAACTTGCTAAACGCAGCGTTCGCCTCGTTCTCGGTTTGGGTCGCCGTGTCATGACCTTCCTCGAGTTGGGCTTCGGTGAAATCCGTGGCGGTTCCGAAGGCACCGAACGCGACCACCAGCACGGCACCGAGGCCGACGACCCAGAGCATCATCTCGACCGGGCCCATGCCCTCGAGGAACCGCACGAAGGGGGCGAAATAGGCCGGGAACGCCTCGGGGTCGGTGGGTGTCCCCAACACCACGTTGTCGATGACGATCTTCAGTGGCCAGGGCAGGACCAGCGGCGACAGCAGGGACAGCCACATCAATAGGAACTTCGCTGCGAAACGCGCCTTGAAATAGCGGGTGTAGGAGACCGCACGCAACACGAGCCGAAGCGTCTCCCGGAAGTTGGTGTCCGTGTGGACGTCGAGCGGACTGGCGGCCGTGTCGAGCCGCCGCTCCTGGTCGCGTCGAGAACCGGGTGCGGGGGATCCCGGAGTGGGTGTCCCCTTTAGCATTTCCTGGGAACCGGGTGTGGAGGATCCCGGAGTGGGTGTCCCATCTCGAGTGGGTGTCCCTTCGGGGGTGGGTGTCCCATCTCGAGTGGGTGTCCCTTCGGGGGTGGGTGTCCCTTCGAGCATTGCCGCTAGCCCGCCACCACCTTCTCGGAGAGCGCCGCCTCCGTCTCGACGAACCGTCGATACCGGCCGTCGCGGATCGCCATGAGTTCGTCGTGATTGCCCTCTTCGGCGATCCGGCCGTCGTCCAGGTAGAGAATCCGATGCGCCTGGCGGATGGTCGAGATTCGATGCGTGATGAGGAAGATCGCGCGGCGCCGTTGGCCGTCGGTTCCCCGTGCCCAGTTGTCGAGACGCTCCAAGACCCGGTGTTCGGTCGCCGCGTCCAGCGCGGCGGTGGGTTCGTCGAGGATCAGGATCTGGGCGTCCTTCGCGATTGCCCTGGCGATGGACAACCGCTGGCGCTGGCCGGTCGACAGCTTGCCGCCCCGGTCTCCGAGCACGGTATCGAGACCGTCCGGCAGGCTCGCCACGTAGTCGTCGACACAGGACACGTAGACCGCCTGTTGAATCTGCTCGTCGGTGGCATCCGGGGCGGCGTAGCGGAGGTTGTCGCGGACGCTCAAGGCGAACAGCACGTTCTCCTGCAGGGCGATCGAGACGTTGAGGCGCAGGCTGTCGACGTCGATGCGGCGCAGATCGATGCCGTCGATGGCGATGCTGCCGGCGTCGGGATCGAAAAGCCGGGTCAGTAGGGCCATCAACGTGCTCTTGCCCGATCCGGTTGGCCCGACGATTGCCGTGATTTCGCCGACACGGGCGGTAAAGCTCGCATCGTGCAGTACCGGCCGATCCGACTGGTAGGCGAAACTGACCGCATCGAAGCGTATGTCGTTGGTGACGCTCGGCAGGGGTACCGCACCCGGCGCGTTCACGACATCGGGTTCGATGTCGAGGATCTCGAACACCCGGTCGAGTCCCATGGCCATGTCCTGGGCGTTGGTCCACTGCCGCAGCACCCCGCCGACGACGTTGCTACCGCTTATCAGTTCGTCACGGGCCCATTGGAACGCGCCGAGGTTCCAGCGCACGAAACTCAGGCCCACAAGGCCAATCAGCACGGCGGCGAAGGCCTCCCGGTTTTCGGCGGCCCATATCGCCATGGAGAACTCGCCGGCAAGCAGGATGGTTCCCGCAAATGTGAACATGATGATCGAGACCCCGGCGATCAGCGACCGAACGCGGTACGCCGCGTTGAAGGCCACCACCGAGTCAGCTTCGAAGCGTCGCAGCTCCGCACCCTCGGCGCTGCAGGCCTTGATCACCCGCATCGCGCCGAGTACCTCCTGGGCCCGTGAGGTCAGGTCGGAGTTTGTTTCCCGAGCGGTTAGCGAACGGGACCGGACGCGGTGCGAGAACCACCGCCCCCAGAGAACCGCGATGGCGGCGATCGTCACCCCCATCAACCCGAGCAGGGGATCGAGCGCCGCGATAAAGGTGATCGTCGTGGCGTAGGTCGTTGCCTGCGTCGCGACGGACACCAACATGCCGACGATGGCCGTCACCTGGGCACTGTCCTGGTAGATCCGGTAGACCGAGTCGCCGACCCGATGGTCGCCGTGGTAGCGCAGCGACAACTGGTGCCAGCGCTCCACCAAGGCGAGCCGCAAGTCCTGGTTGATGCGCTGCAGTATCCAGACGTTGTAGTACGGCAGACCGAATCTGAGCGGGAAGGTGAGTGTCCCGATGGCAACGGTGAATACGATGTAGATTCGCTGCAGTTCCCGGCGCTCGGCGAGGGTCAACGCCTCGGTGGCGCCGCTGCCCAGGTCTTCCCTTCCGATAAAGTCTGCGAGGAACGGCGTCAGCGGCTCCGCCTGCAGGATGGACTGATTCAACAGGTCGATCGTGAAGAGCCCGGTGACAAGCCCTGTCAGGGTGCTGAGCCAGTAGAGGGCGTAGTAGTAGACGAGGTGGCACCCTAGGCGTACCCGCACCTGGATTACCCCGCCGGCGCGACGGAAATGCACGAGCCATAGGCCTAGTGCCCCACCCGTCACGAGCGCCACCGCGACGTTGTCCCAGACTCCGTCCACCACGAGAATGGCGAACAGGTTTGCGAGCAAGGCGACCGAGACCAGCACCGCGACGGCGGCGATGAGCAAGCGGGTCTGATCCGGCCCCGACCACGCCCCGGTGGCGATCCAGCTTGAGATCGCCATCACCGCGACCGCACCCACGAGCAGGTCGTACTGCCAGTTGACGCCGATAGGAAGCCAACCGGCAAACCACGCGAGAAATGCGAGGACAGTCACTAGGACCGGTGCGTAGCCGAAACGCCAGTCCGAGTCTTCGGTACCGTTCGTTGAGATGGGGAGCGCGCGTTCCCGCCAGGTCCCGACCACCATGGGTTTGAGCCATGGCCATGTGCGCAGCAGGATGCGCACCACGTCGGTGAACCCGCGTCCGTCGGCGTCGTCGGGGCGGTGCCGGTCCGGCGGCAATGGCGCTTCGCCCCAAAGGGGCAGGGCGCGGACGCGTTCGGCGTCGCGGTCCGACTTCGCCACGAGCGTGTGCCCTTGGCCTACAACAACGCCTTGAGGGTCTCCGGTAGCCGTTCCACTTCGACTTCGGGCAACCCGCAGTAGTGGCCTTCAAGCTGCCGAAGCCAGGAGCAGCTGTAGTAGATGTTCAACGCCCGCCGGCACCGGTCGGCCGTTGTGTTGGGTCCGCGGCCGTGCCAGACGGCACCGTTGAAGATCAGGATCGAACCGGCATCCATCTCGACCGTCACGAAGTCGTGGTCGGGTTCGAGTTTCTTGCTCCAGTGGTGGCTTCGGGGAACCACCCGGGTGGCGCCGTTGGCCACGGTGAACGGATCGATGGCCAGCAGCGTGTTGACCGCGAGCGGTTGACGTGGACGGGGGATCGGGAAGAAGCCGTCGTCCTGGTGCAGGGCTCGAATGTTTTCACCCGGCTGCACGTCCTTGATCATCGTGGTCGACAGCTGGATATCCCGGAACGCATTGCCGTAATAGCCGGCGTTGGTTTGCTGCGGCCCGACGAGAACGCCGCGGACCACCGCCAGGAGGGTCGGGTGCACGATGATGTCGTCGAATGCCCGGCTGGAGCGGAAGAGCCCCTTGAACATGCGCCCCGTGGCCCGGGTGCCGTTCAAGCCGGGCTGGTTCGGGACGGGATGGAGCAACGCGTCGCTGTCGTCAGAGAGGCGCGCGAGTCGGTCTTCGTCGACCAAGTTGGGAATGACCGCGAACCCCTCGGTTCCGATCCGCTCGACGGCTGCCTCGATGCTAGGGGTTACGCCATTCATCGTTACTGCCAGAACCGGTCGGACCTGAACCAGGCGCGCACCGGCACCAGTTCGCCGGTGATCGCCCGTGCGGCGTCGGACGCCAAGAAACGGGCCATCTTGGCGACGTCTTCGGGTCCGGGCGGCAGTTCCAGGTGCGGCACCGGGCTACCGTCGTCCTGGGTGTCGGACGGAATCGCGCCGTGGCGCTTCATGGCATCGGTGGCGATGAGACCGGGCGCGATGCAGTTCACGTTGATGTTGTGTCGCGCCCACATGAAGGCGAGATTGTTGGTCAGGCTGATCATGCCGGCCTTCGCGGCCGAGTAGTGCAGCATGAATGGGTTGCCCTTGGTCCCGGCGGTGGAGGAGATATTGATGATGTTGCCGCTCTTCTGCTCGATCATCTGCTTGCCGGCAGCGATGCAGCAGAGGAACGTGCCGGTCAGGTTGAAGTCGATGAGGCGAACCCAGTCGTCGTAGGGTGTCTCCTCCGGTTGGCGCATCCGCGCACCTCCGCCGGCGTTGTTGACCATGATGTCGAGCCGCCCGAACTCACGGACGGTCCGCGCGATCAACTCGTCGACCTGCTCCGGGACGGTGATGTCGGTCGCCACCGCCAGTGCGCGACCTCCGGCATCGGCGATCCTTGCCACCACCCCGTCGATGCGCTCCTGATTGCGGCTTGCCACCACCACGGCCGCGCCGGCGCGTGCGTACTCGAGCGAGATATGCGTGCCTATGCCGCCGGCACCGCCGGTGACAATGGCGATCTTGTTCTCAAGTTCATAGTCGGACATGCGTTTCCTTGGGGTTGGTGACCGAAGACTTAGGCGTGTACGCGAACAGCTTTGGATTGTCGCGTAATCGCCGCTGGCCTGGGGCTCCGGGCTGGGAGAGTTCACCCACTTTCGTTGGCACTACTGATCCTCAGCCGGCCTCGGAGGGGATTTCCTCCTCAGGCGTTTCAGCGCGGTAGAACTGGAAGGATCTGCCGCGCGGGGCCCGGAACAAGGACTTGGTCAACGCAATGCCCGGCCACTGCGCCTCCACGAAAGAGGCGGCGAGGACCAAAATTCCGAGATTGCGCAACCGGTCGTAGGTGAGCACCCGGACATCGTCGAAATCGAACTGCCCCTTGATCGCCTGGTTGGTCTGGATCGCGTCCCAATAGGAAAGGAACGACCACACGAGATCCCCGATGACCCTTCGGTTTCGGGGCATTGGCTCCGTGGTCAGGACCACGAACGGATCCAAGTCGGTGGCGGCCGGGCGCGGTTCGCCTGCCATGCCCTTCACCGCCACCAGCCACAATGGCTTGGCGGGGCTCGCAGGCAACCTCACCGGCAATGCGCCGAAATGCACGAACAGTCCGATATCGACATCGGATTGATGCTTGTAGAGGGTCTCTCCGTAGGGCGTCTCACAGGACTCGGCGAGTTCGCGCGCCGTGGTTTCCAAGCGTCCGTGCAACAGCGCGTAGTCCCCTGGCACGCGTACCGCGAATCGGCAGTTCGTGGCAACGGCGAGCAACTCGGGCAGTCCGCGTTGCTTGGCCAAGAGCTCGACGGAGTGCCTCATGAGGGCCTGTTTGGGTTGGAGCAATCCGACGGTGTCGATGGCGAACAGGCATCGGCGCTGGCAGGCGCTGTCGACCCGCTGGACGAGGTCGAGAATCTCGTCGGATTCGGATTTGAACGCGGGCGCATTCGGCGAAAACAAGGCTTGGGCGAGCGGTGTCACGACTTGGTTGTCCCAAGCGCTTATCGCATGGTTGGGGTCGGGTTCGCTGCCCATTTGACGGGCGAGATCCTGGTAGCGCTGTAGCGGACCACCGTGGACGTCCCACCCGAATATCTCGCAGACATGGTAGCCGCGGTAGGCATTGTCCTTTCGGCCCGCCCCATCCGACACGTCGCCGTCCGGTAGCGACGGCGAGTTTAGGAACTCCATCTTCTCGGCATAGGGCTTCACCACCTCGAATAGATCGATCACCAGCAGGGCGTCGTCGCGGACGACTTCGGCGCCCTCGGCGAGCAGGTTCTCGGCAACCACGTCGCCGACCCGGACATTTCCCAGATTGCGGCTGAGACGTTTGTGGGTAGCGTGCATCGGGATCGACTCACCGAGTGCGCGGGCGATCTCCGTCAGACGTACGGATCCCGAGACCAGCATGCCGAGGAGCATGTCCTCGACGAATCGACTCGCCACCTTGCCAAGCCCAACCGACAAGGTTGCGCCGATCGCATGGACCTTGTTGCGCAGCATCCTGATGTCGAAGTCCTGAGCGTTGCCGGGCATCCGTCACGGCTGTCGAGGTGTAGGCTCTTCATTGTCGAGCGTTGACCACCGCCCCGCAACTCTTCGCATCTATGGGGTTCGCGAACCGTCAACTTCTTCAGCGATACGTCGGTGGCGGTCTACGTCGACGGCGTCTTCACCGACCAGACCTTCGGCATCGACGGCGGGCTGTTCGACGTCGAACGGGTCGAAGTGGCGCGGGGGCCGCAGGGAACGACGGGCGGCAAGTCGGCGATTGCGGGCGCGATCAACTTCCATACCCGCAAGCCGACCGAGGAATTCGACATTCGTACCAACCTGGAGGTCACCGACATCTCCACGCAACGCGCGCAGGTGGCTTTCGGGGGGCCGCTCGGTGGTACAGGTTTCGCCTACCGGCTGGGCTTGAGTTCCTACACCGGCGACGGTCGGCTGAAGAACCTAAGCGGGCCCGACGGCATGAAGCCGGACGAAATGATCGTGGCTCCCCAGTTGCGGTGGAAGAACGACCGGTGGGACGTCAACGTCAAGTACCAGCACATGCAGGATACGGGGGACGCCGAACGCGTCCATACCGCTTGGCCCGGAGAACACGCTGGACGAGTTCATCCTGGGTCCGAACGGCGAGCCGTTGTGCGCCGTCCACCCCATCTCCGGCGAGGTGGTCTGCCAGCGCAATCCGTTCTTCGGCGTGCAGCCGGCCCCGGCGGTCGCCGGTTGCTCGAACATCAACCAGGACGGCGCCCGGGATCCGATGAATATTATCTGCGATCCGGACGAACTGCGTTGGGAGGTGGCGTTCAATACCCCAATCGCGAAGGACAGTACGGCGGAGAACTTCGCATTCGACGTGGTGTTTCGCTATCCGACAACCTGTCGCTGAACTACAAGTTCGGTTGGCACGACGTCATCAACAGCAATACCAACGACGGCGATCAGCGCGACCGGGTCGGTGGTGGCGTCTGTCCGTTCAACCACCCGGGTGTGTTGGCGGGTGTCGTGAGTGAAGGCGCCACCGACCGAATCTGCCCTCGATGGCGGCGGCGTCGGTCTGTTCAGCGACGGCCAGGTCAACTACATCTTCAGTTCGGAACAGACCAGCCACGAGATCACACTGGTGTCCAACTTCGAAGGGCCACTGAATTTCACCGTCGGCGGCAACACACTAACCAACGACGAACCGTATGTATGGCGACCCCGCAGCTTCTCGTCCGGCACCGGTGACTGGCTGTTCCAGGATACGTCGGCGTCCTGCAATGCCAACATCGAAGCGTTGTACGGTGCCGGTGGCAGCGTGAGCGGAGGCGACAGCTGGCTGCTCCGCGACCTGTACTCGAATCCGGCCACGATGCAGCGAGCCAAGGACCAGGGCACGGTCTGGGCCTGTCCGGGGCTCGCCCGAGCTTCTCGCCCACACGGGGCTCGACATCAACGACATGTACGCCGCCAACCTGGCAGGACAGACCGGTGGTTTCTACGGCGGCGCCCTCCAGGAAGCGCGAGGCATCTATTTCAACCTCGAGTACGTCTACAACGAAACCTGGACCTTTTTCGGCGGCATCCGGCGCAGCGACGACAAGAAGGACCGCGACGAATCGACGAACAGCGGTGTCCAAGCTCGTGAAATCGCTGACCCGAGCGTGCGCTGCGACAACGGTGCGACCGGCAGCGACGTGGACCTCTGCGAGAACGGCTTCGCCCTAGTTAGCCTGTCGGTCCGCGATTCGAGCATCTTTCCGGAACGCGGCAAGCTGAAATGGGGCAAGACCACGTGGAACATCGGGGCCGAATACCGACCGACCGAACGCATCATGGTCTACGGTCGCGTCGCGACAGGTTTTCGGGCCGGGGGCTCCTCCGGCTTCAGTTCGGATGGCCCGTATCAGTACGACGGCGAGGAGTTGATCAACTACGAGGTCGGGGTCAAGGGGCGCTACCTCGAGGACAGCCTGCAACTGTCCACAACCTACTTCTACCAGGATTTCGACGCCCATTGGGTGTTCGCACAACGGCTCAGAACGGAAGCCGAGCGGCTTCTCGACCCGGATGGCGGCCCGTTCACCGCCGAGACGACGGGCGTCCAAGGTTCGGTCATCCAGGGGATCGAGGTCGAGCGTGCGTGGCGTTTGACCGACCAACTTACCGTTCGCGGCTTCTACAACTATCTGGATACGTCCGTCGGCGACTATCCCGCGCTGCTGCCGTTCGCGGATCCCACGCTGGAAGATGCGACCTGGGTACAGATTCCCTGGGTGGACAGCGAAGGCAACACCCGGGTGGCCTGGCTTTTCGGCACCGACGAACCCACCCAGCTGGGTGGCAACCAGTTGCCGAACCAACCGAAGCACAAGACGTCGCTCACCGTGGCCTATGACCTCGACCTGCCGGAGCAGTACGGCGATCTCCAGCTGCTGACGATCGCCAACTACCGCAGCAAGAAGCACGTCGAGCCGGCCAACTTCGACGCGTATGCCGTGGGCGCCTACACCCGTTGGGACGCCCGCGCGTCCTGGACTGCGCCGAACGGCAAACTGGAGGTGACGGGCTACGTTCAGAACCTGCTCGACCAGGCCGCATTGCACATGTGGTCGCCGAGGGAAGGCGTGGGCAGCCCCTGGGGTACCATCGTCGAACCTCGGGAGTTCGGCATTGTCGTTTCCTGGCGGAACAACCAATAGTGCACGGGACCATCGGGTTTGATCGCCTGACCAGACGCTCTGCGGGATCTGCCCGCGGCGCGTTTTCGACCTGGTATGGCCGGTGAGAGGCGAGTACGCCGGGCAGCACTGTCGGGGGCGATGCTAGCGGCCGCGTCAGCAAGTCTCCTTGCTTGCGGGGGAGGCGGCGGCGGTGGAAGCGCACCGCCGCCAGGGCCCGCGCAGCCCGTTACGCCAACGCCGCCACCAACCCCGGTCATCGGCACGGCAACGTTTCGGGATCGAACCCGAGACCTTGGCCTCGACTACTTCATCGAGGATGTCGCCACCGACCACGACTCGACCGACAAGGACGGCGTCCGGGAGGGCGGTGGCCTGGCATTGGTCGATATCGACAACGACGGGGGACTCGAACTCTATGTCGCCCACGGGCGCAACGCGATGGGCCGGCGCCGACATCGATGACGACGGGTACCCGGACATGCTGCTCGCGAGCGATGCCGAGACCAGCCAGGTGCTCCGCAACGAGGCGGCGATCCGGTTCGTCGACGCGACGACCGACGTCATCGACGACAAAAACGGCATGGGCGGCACCGTCGCCGACTACGACCGCGACGGCGATCTCGACTGGTTCGTGTCGAGCATCCATACCCTGGAACGCGACGACAACGATGTCGGCTCCGACACCGGCAATCGCCTCTATCGGAACATGGATGGGCTCGGGAATTTCGAGGACGCTACCGACGAGGCCAACGTGCGCAACGGCGACTGGGGCTGGGGAAGCTGCTTCGCGGACTTCGACAACGACGGCCACCTGGACCTGTTCCACACCAATGGCTACCCGGGCGTCGACGAACGCTATGCCGACGACCCGTCGCGCCTTTTCATGGCCAACGGCGACGGCAGTTTCGCGGAGCGCGCGTTCTCGTCGGGGGTCACCCACAACGGCCAGGGGCGCGGGACCGTGTGCGCGGACTACAACGACGACGGCCGGGTCGACATCCTTGTCGCGACCAGCGGCAAGTCGCCGACGGTGTACGAGAACGTCACGGACAACGATCACCATTACCTCGCAATCGATCTCACTGGGTTGGCCGCCAACCGCGATGGCGTCGGTGCCCGGGTCACCGTCGAGACGGAATCGGGAACTCAACTCCAGGAAGTCCAGCTAGGTAACTGGTACCTGTCGCAAGGCCCCACGACACTGCATTTCGGGTTGGGTTTGGACGACGAGGTGGACAGCGTCGAGGTTCGGTGGCCGGGAGACGGCTTGCCGCGCAGCACGCTTCGGAACGTGGGCGTCGACCAGCGCATCACCATCGAGCACCCGTGAACGCACTTCCTCGGGTCGTGTCGAGTGTCGCCCTGCTTGCGATCGTGTCCTGCGGAGGCGGGGGCGGTGGTGGCGGGGGCACGCCGCCGAGCCCCACAGGCGGAACCGGCGGAACCGGCGGAACCGGTGGTTCGGGAGGTGGCGGATCCGTTACAGAAGAGCCGGGGTCGCTGGACCATTGCCGGCCGAGCAGCGGCGTTTTCGGCGATGCAACGAACATCGACAACGAGCGCGCGACCTTCTCGATGGCGGCCGGGGACTACGACCTCGATGGCGACCTGGACCTATTCTTCGCACGTTGGGGAACCGGCTACATCGGCGGCCAGCAGGAGTACCTTTGGGAGAACAAGGGCGCGGGCCGGTACCTCGATGTGAGCTATCGGGTACCCGTGGCATCGGCTGTTTCGGGGAACCGATTGGAGTCGGAGTACTCCTTTACGCCGATCTTCGCGGATTTCGACGACGACGGCGACCCGGACCTCCTGATGGCCAACGACTTCGAGTCGAGCCAGGTCTTGATGAACGCCTTCGGGGGGGATCTCTTTCTCGATTTGACCTCCGACGAGATCTCGGACGAGAACGGGATGGGGAATGCCGTCACCGACTACGATCGGGACGGCGACCTCGACTGGTTCGTGACCAGCATCTGGGATCCGGACGTGGACAAAAACGGCTCGGGCAACCGGCTCTACGAGAATGCCGACGGGTTCGGCGCGTTCGTGGACGTCACAGAGGAGGCCGGCGTGCGGGAAGGCCATTGGGGCTGGGGTGCGTGTTTCGCCGACTTCGACAACGACGGGTGCATGGACATCTTCCACACCAATGGCCATCGGGAGCAGGGCCGTCCGCAATTCAGGACGGACCCCTCGGTATTGTTCATGTCGAACGGCGACGGCACGTTCACCGAGAGGGCGACCGAACTGGGTGTTGTGCACACGGACCAGGGGCGGGGCGTGGTCTGTGCGGACTACGACAACCACGGCTGGGTGGACATATTCATTGCCAACAATGGGAAGTCGCCCACCGTATTCCGCAACGATCACGACAACGGCAACCACTACATTGCCATCGGCCTGGCTGGCCTCGACGGCAATCCCGAGGCGATCGGCGCCAAAGTCCGGGTTACCTCTGCATCCGGCACCCAGTTCCAGGAGGTCCAGCTAGGCAACGGCTACCTGTCTCACGGACCCGCGACACTCCACTTCGGGCTCGGAGAAGACGACACCATCACAGCGGTCGACGTTGTCTGGCCCGGCCCGGGTGGCCACGCCACGCGTGTTGAAGGGCTGTCGATAGACCGCAAGGTGAGCATCCGTCATCCGTTGGACGGGGGGTGATTTTGGGGGAACTCCAATACTTGGGTACTTGCGTGGTGCCATCTCTCGTTGACAGCGGGCCGAGGCGGGCGTACTAAAAGACCGTACGGGATCGACACAATTTTGGAGAGGGAAAGTGACCAAATCACGCGTACTCCATGGCGCCTTGCTGGCGCTCTTTGCCGTTGCTGCCGGCGCCCAGTCCGATGATGCCCAGGACTCCGAGGACGAGGCGGACCAGGACGGCGGCGGTTACATCGAGGAGATCGTTGTCACCGGCGAGCGGGGCGAACAGCGCTCCCTTGACCGCGCGATGACGGTCACCGGCTTCAACGCCACGATGATCGAGGAATTCGGCATCCAGAACACCGACGACCTCGAGGTGCTCGTGCCTGGCCTACAGGTGGGTGTCCGCAGCCACGCCGGCAAGAACGAGGACGGCCACCTGGTCATGCGCGGCGTCGCCAACGACCGGCGCGTGAACTTCTTCCAGGACTCCTCGGTGGCGGTCTACATCGACGGTATCTACACGCCCGTCTCCTACGGTCTGGACGCCGGCATGTTCGATGTCGAGCGGATCGAGGTGGCGCGCGGACCCCAAGGCACGACCGGCGGCAAGACCGCCATTGCCGGGTCCGTCAGCTTCGTCACCAAGAAGCCGACGCCGGAGTGGGACATGGTCGGATCGGCCGAGTTCACGGATCAGGCCTCGCAGCGCTACAACGTGGCTTTCGGTGGACCGATCGCGGACAGCGGCTTCTCCTACCGTCTGGCCCTAGGACGTTTGACCGGCGACGGCTTGATCGAGAACGTCGGTGTGGGTCCCGACGCGGGCAAGCCCGACCAGCTACAGTACGCGCCCCAGCTACGCTTCACCAACGACCGTATGGACATAACCACGCGGTATACGAAGCTGCGCGATACAGGCGTACAGAAGCTGTCGCTGGCCATCGGCGCCCGCAATACCGAGGAGCAATACTTCCTCCTCAACGACGGCACGCCACGATGCGAAATCGACCGCTTCCCGGACTCGCCCACCTTCGGCGAATGCATCCGTGACCGAAACGGCAACATCGTCTATTACATCAATCCGTTCTACGGCCTAGGGCAGAACCCGGCCGTCGAGGATTGTCCCGGGTTCAACAACGATGGCTCACGCGATCCCGGGCACCCGGTGGTCTGCGAAGGCAAGTACCTGAAGCTGAAGACGGAGCTCAATGCCCCCATCGGCGAGAACAACACCCAGGAAGCGTTCACGATCGAAGCCCACTTCAAGCTGAACGACACCCACGAGATCGTCTACCACTACGGCGACCGGGACACGAGAACGGATATCAGCAACGACCAGGACGGAACCAACCGGCAACCCGGCGGCCGTTGTTCGGCGATTCATCCCCGGGTCCTCTCAGGTGAACTCGAGGAGGGTCAGGTGCATCCCCGGTGCGCGCTCGATGAGCGGGGAAATGGCGTGTACGGCGACACGATTTCGAACTACCTGCGCACCTCGGATCAGCAGAGCCACGAAATCGCGCTGGTTTCCAACAACGACGGGCCTCTCAACTACACGGTGGGCTATACCTATCTCTCCGGCGACGAGCCGTACGTGTACCGGAGCATCTTCAATGGGGTGGAGACCGGCAGCGACCCCGTGAACAACCCCGAGTTCTACATGGACACGACCGCGGTCTGCGAAGCGAACCTGGAGGAACTGGCATTCCCATGGGAGAACGGACGGTGGAATGACGACATTCGCAACCCGAGCAACCCGAGCAACTCATTGGCGCCGGGTTACATCCTCGGTTGCTACGGTGCCAACTATTCCGCCAACTGGAGCGACGTCACCAACGGACAGGTCCATGCCAACGGGTCCGGCGTGAAAGCGGGCTTCTACGGCAACGTGACCTATGAACAAGCAGCCTTCTACGGCAACGTCGAATACGTGCTCAGTGACCGGTGGAAGGTCTTCGGCGGCATCCGCTACAACGACGACCACAAGGAGCACGACCAGAACGACTTCAGCACCGCCGCTCAACGTACGCTCCCCGACGGCACCGTCGTCAACGTCGTAAACGCCATCCTGCGAAGCAAGCACTACGACGCGCAGTGTTGCGGCTATGTCGGCCTGGAACTGGATGCCGACGGCAACTTCATTCCCGACGACCGGACGCTCATGGACTCGAAACGGAAGACGTGGAAGGAGACGACCTGGACCTTCGGTGCCGAGTACACGCCGACTGACAACACGATGTGGTACGGACGAATCTCCCGGGGCTATCGAGCCGGCGGTTTCGCCGGGTTCGGCAACCGGCTCGGCGAGGCCTTCGACCCCGAAGCCGTCATCAACTACGAAGGGGGCCTCAAGGGACTGTTCTTCGACAATGCCGTTCAACTCGAAGTCAGTGCCTACTTCCAGGATTTCGAAGGCTTCTGGATCCAGTCGCAGCGCCTTAGGACACCGGCGGAGTTCCTCATCGACAATGCACGGAACTCTCTCTATATCGGGGAGACCAATGCCATCGATGGTACGGAGATTGCCGGGATAGAGGCGCAGGGGGCATGGCGCGTCAGTGACCGGCTGACCGTACGTGGTTTCTACGAGTACATGTATTCGAGCTTCGGCAGTTTCGAGACGAACTACTGCTGCAGCCCCACAGGAACCTTGGTAGAGAGCATCTCCGTCGAGGTGCCGGGACCCGATGGGACGACCGTGACACTCACGGGCAACGCGCCGAGTGACTTCGGTGGCAACTCGCTGCGCATGCAGCCGAAGCACAAGATGTCCGCCGCGGCAACCTACGCCGTGCCGATTCCGGGTGACCGCGGCACCTTGGACGTGACGGCCCTCATGAGTTGGCGCGACCAGATGTACCCGGATGAGTCCAACCTCGACATCTACGCGATTCCCGCCTACACGAGATGGGACCTTCGTGCCAACTGGGTTGCACCCAACGGCCGCTACAGCGTTTCGGGCTGGGTGACCAACCTGTTGGATCTCGTCCAGGTGCAGAGCTATTCCCCGCGGGATGGCAACGGCGTGACCGCAGCTGTTCAGGGCAGTGTTACCGACGCACGACGGATGGGCATCACGTTCAACTACCGGATGGGCGAGGGTTAGGGGTACGAGAACCCTGTAGGGACGCCCTAGGGCGTCCCAAACCCGTAGGGGCGACCTTTGTGGTCGCCCGCTTCGGCCCGTGTGGTCGCCCGCTTGGGCCCTCTTGGATGCCCATGACGGTCGCGCCGGCTTGTTTGGTAACGGGACGGGACAAGCCCGTCGCCTAGATCCGTCGCCCCCGCACGGTCGCGGCCCGGCCCCGGGGTACACTCGCGATTGCCATGCGACTCGTTGCAGTCATCGTTTTCGCCGTTCTGCTTCTCGTGGGATGTTCCAAGTCGGACCCGGAAGCGGCGAAAGAGCCCATTGTGGCTGGCGTTGACATTAGCGATACCGACGTCGCGGAGCTCCTCGAAGCGCTCGTTCAATCGGTGCGCACGGTCCCGACATCGGCGTCGATACGGGGCCGTCTGGGAATGGCCTACGACATCAACGGCTTTCGCGAAGCCGCCATCGCGACATACAAGCAGGCGTCTCGGCTTGATCCCGACGACTTCCGGTGGCCCTACTTCCATGCTCATCTCGTTGCGGAAGACGGCGAATACGAACGGGCGCTTGAAGCCCTTGATCAGGCGCTCGAGGACGATGCCGGGTATGCGCCGGCTTGGCTGTTCCGGGGATCCTGGCTGCTGAAGGCCAATCGCCCATTGGAGGCAATGGTCGCCTACCGGCGCGCGCACGAGCTGCAGGCAAGACCCTACGCGGCGTTTGGTCGGGCACAGTCGTTGATGGCAGTCGGTGAAATCCCCGCCGCCCTCGAGATTCTCGAACCCTTGGCCACGGAGTTCGACCACCCCTATGTACATCGAACCCATGGCGAGGCCCTGCGGGCGGTCGGTCGCTTGGATGAAGCCCGCGCCGCCATGGCGAGGGGACGCGAGGCCCAACCCCTTGCCTGGCCGGACGAACGCCGCGACCAGCGGAACGTCCACATGCGAGGCCACGCCAGCTACATGCTCGCCAAGGAGCTTTCGGCTTCGGGGCGCGTCGACGAGGCGTTGGCGATCCTTCGGCGGCTCCAGGGGCATCACCCGGAGGAACACTGCGGCCGAGAGGAGGAATTCTTCCTGGCCTGCAATCTGATGAATTCGGTAAGCATCGCCCATGACCGGGCGGGTCGACCGGGGCAGGCCCTTGCGACGGTTCAGCGCGGCTTGGACCTCAGGCCGAGTTTCGCTCCGTTCCACCTGACGATCGCCAACTTGCTGCGCGACGGGCGTGACCTTGAGACGGCGCTGGGCCATGTCGAGCAGGCCATCGAGTTGAATCCCAGCAGCGGCTACGCCCATGAGCAACGGGGCCGGCTGCTGTTTGGACTCAACAGACACGAGGATGCCAAAGCCGCATTCGAATCGGCGTTGCAGTTCGAACCCGGGAAACGCACGACTCTGTTTTACTTAGGCTTGGCCCAAGTTGAACTGTCCAGCTACGACGATGCGGTCGAATCGTTCCGCCGAGTGACCGAAATCGAACCGTATTTCGGGCTTGGCCATGTATTCCTTGCCCGTAGCCTTGCCGAGGTCGGTCGCATCGACGCAGCCCGGCGTGCACAGGATCGGGCAAGGGAATACGGGGCGAACCCGGCAGAGCTTCGCCGCAATGAGATTCAGCTGCGTGAACTCGAGGCGAACGAGCCCTTGGAACCACCCGGATGATGAGGATTAACCGTCGGCTATCCCTCGGTCTGTGCGGCATCGTCGCGCTCGTGTGGGGATGTACGCCATCCGAGACCGCATGGTTCAGCGAGGAAGCCCACGAACGCGGAATCGACTTCGAACACCACTCCGGTTTCGACGGGCGTCCGATGATGCCCGAGATGATGGGTGGTGGCGTGGCGCTCGCTGACCTGGACGGCGATGGCGACCTCGACGCGTACCTAGTCCAGAGCGGCCGGGCGGACAGGATCCTGGCGGCGGAATTCTCGGCGAATCGACTCTACATGAACCGCGGCGACGGCTATTTCGACGAAGTGGAGGGCGCTGCCGGAGCGGGGGATCATGGCTACGGGATGGGCGTGGCGGCGGGGGACTACGACAACGACGGCGACATCGACCTGTACGTCACCAACCTCGGTTCGAACGTCCTGCTGCAAAACGACGGCACCGGCTCGTTCACGGACGTCACTGCCGAGAGCGGAGTTGGCGACCCGAGGTGGAGTACGGCCGCGAACTTCATCGACCTCGATCTCGACGACGATCTGGATCTCTTCGTCGTTAACTACATCAACTGGGCGCCTGAAATCGAACGCGAGTGCTTTGTGAAGACGTTCTATGTCACCTACTGCGGGCCGACGGCCTACGGCGTTCCCGCGATGGACCGGCTATACCGAAACAACGGCGACGGCACCTTCACTGACGTCACGAAGGCGGCAGGAATCGATGTTGCCTTCGGAAACGGACTTGGCAACGTGGCCGCGGACTTCAACGCCGACGGCTTGGCCGATCTGTTCGTGGCCAACGACGGGACCACGAATCAACTCTGGATGAATGCCGGCGACCTGCGTTTCGAGGAGGAGTGCGTGTTGTGGAGTTGCGCCATGGACTCGGACGGCATCGAGAAGGCCGGCATGGGCGTGGCTTCGGCCGATGTGGACGACGACGGCGACAGCGACCTCCTCGTGGTCAACCTCGAAAGGCAGACGGATTCCTTCTTCCGCAACGAGGGATCCTACTTCTTCGATGCTACCCGTCTGGTCGGTCTCGGGACGAGCAGCCTGCGTCACACCCGATTCGGCGTGGCGCTCGCCGATTTCGACAACGACGGACGGCTCGACCTCTACGAGGCCAACGGCAAGATCGCCTTGTCGGGGCCCGCCGAAGGCGACGGCTACGCCGAGCCCAACACCCTCTACCGGGGATCAATCGACGGCGATGCCATCCATTTCGATAAACTCGTTCCGACCGGGGGCGTATCGCCCGAGTTGGTCCATACCAGCCGGGCCGCGGCTTGGGGCGACATCGACGACGACGGGGGAGTCGACCTCGTGGTGATCAATCGAGACGCTCCCGCGTACGTGCTGATGAACCGTGCCAAGCGCGGCAATTGGGCACGGTTTCGAGTCCGAACGGCATCGGACCGCGATGCCCACGGGGCCACGGTGTCCGCCACCGTCGGTGAGCGACGACTCAGCCGGGACGTGCAGCCGTCCGCAAGCTACCTCGCGTCGAATGACCCGCGGGTACATTTCGGTGTTGGAGGCGAGTCTCTCTTGCACAACGTCGTCGTACGATGGCCAGGGGGGGCCGACGAAGCGTTCGGTGACTATCCGGTGGGCAAGACCCACGAGCTGAGGCAGGGGGAAGGACGGGCAACCCAGCGGTCTAGGGACGGGTAGATTTGGCCGTTGTGCCGGGTTGTCGATATTGGGTGAACTTCCGGGTCTGGGCGTCCGGGTGCAACGGTATCTCGTTGACACCACGTCTCGACGGGCATAGTAGTAGCCGGACAACGACTAACACTCTGGAGAGGAAGGTGAGATCACCATCACGAGTACTCCATGGCGCCCTGCTGGCGCTTTTCGCGGTGGCTGCCGGTGCCCAGTCCGACGAGGCTCAAGACTCGGAGAACGAGGCGGACCAGGACGGCGCCGGCTACATCGAAGAGATCATCGTCACAGGCGAGCGCGGCGAGTTGAGGTCGATCGACCGGGCGATGACGGTCACCGGCTTCAACGCCGGCATGATCCAGCAACTCGGCATTCAGAACACCAACGATCTCGAGGTGTTGACGCCAGGGTTGCAGATCGGGCCACGCAGCCAAGGCGGCGGCAAGAACGAGGACGGACACATCGTCATGCGCGGGGTGGCCTGCGACCGCTGCGTCAACTTCTTCCAGGATGTCGGCACGGCCGTGTACATCGACGGCGTGTATTCGGATCAGTCCTACGGGCTCGATCAGGGTGCCATGTTCGATGTCGAGCGTGTCGAGATAGCCCGCGGCCCGCAAGGTACGACGGGCGGCAAGGCCGCGATCGCCGGCGCCGTCAATTTCGTCACCAAGAAGCCGACCTACGACTGGGACATGAAAGTGTCGGCGGAGCTTACCGACCAGGCAACCCAACAGGGTTTGGTCGCCTTCGGCGGTCCGATTACGGACAGCGGCTTCGCCTATCGCCTTAGCGTGAGCCGTTTGACGGGCGACGGACTGATCGAGAACGTCGGCTCCGGCCCGGACGCTGCCGAGCCCGATCAATTGATCTACTCACCGCAATTGCGGTTCAAGAACGACCGCTTGGACATCACGGCCCGCTACTCGATGCTCCAGGACAAGGGAACGCCGCGTGTCTCCCTGATACTGGGTCCCCGCAATACGGTGGACGAGTTCAGAATGGACGCGAACGGCAACCGGATCGCGACCCAGGATCCACTGGGGAATCCGATCACGGACGACAACGGCAACATCATCTACCAGAGGAATCCCTTCTTCGGCATCGGCCAGAATCCGGCCGTGGCGAACTGTCCGGGTTTCAATGACGACGGGACGCGAACGCCGGGCACGCCGGTCGTTTGCGACGGTGAGAACATCGAGCTGAAGGTCGACCTAAACGGCCCCATCCTCCAGGATAACTCGCAGGAAGCCTATACGCTCGAAGCGCATTACCTACTAACCGACTCGCATGAGCTGGTGTACAAATACGGGAAACGCGACACGCGGCAACGAAGTCGCAACGACCTCGACGGGACGAGTCGACAAGGCGGCGGCGTCTGTTCGGCAATCCACCCGCGCGTCATCTCCGGGGAGCTGACGGCAGGGCAAACGCATTCCCGTTGTGCGCTGGACGGCGGCGGCAACGGTTCGTATTCGGACCGTATGAACGACTATCTGTTCACGTCGGACCAGGATAGCCACGAGTTGACGCTCATATCCAATCTGGAGGGACCGTTCAACTTCACGGTCGGATACACCTTCATCGACGGCGAGGAGCCCTACGTCTATGCAGAACGGTTCAACGGATTGGAGACCGGTGACCACAACATGAACAACCCGTTGTTCTACCAGGACACGTCCGAAGCTTGCGAGGCTGCGGTCGAGGGCTTCTTCGGGTCATCCGGGCTGATTCGGAACATTCGCGATCCGGATCATCCAGACAACCAGAAGGCTGCCGGTCTCGTCTGGGGCTGCCACGGCGCCGACTACGCGGCCAACTGGTCGGACGTCACCAACGGCTTGGCCCAGGTGGCCGGCGGCTCCGCATTCCAGCATTTCTACGGCAACGTGAGCTATACCTCGCAAGCGTTCTACGGCAACGCCGAATACGTCCTGAACGACCAGTGGAAGGTGTTCGGCGGCATCCGCTTCAACGACGACCACAAGGAGCATGAGCAGAACGACTTCACGGGTGCCACCCAGATCGCGGGGATGAACTTCATCTTCGGCATTCACCGGTCCAAGCAGTACGACACGCAATGTTGCGGCTATGTCGGACTTGAACTGGATGCCAACGGCCGGCCCATTCCGGACGACCGGACGCTCCGGGATTCGAAGGTTGCGGATTGGAACGTAACCACGTGGAACGTCGGTGCCGAGTACGCGCCGGACGACGCCTCGATGATCTACGGACGCATTTCCAAGGGCTATCGCCCCGGCGGCTTCGCCGGTTTCGCCCAGAGGCTCGGGGAAGCCATGGACGCGGAAGAGATGATCAACTACGAGACCGGCTACAAGGGCTTGTTCTTCGACAACCGCCTGCAATTGGAGGCGAGCGTCTACTTCCAGGACTACAGCAAGTACTGGGTCCAGTCCGGTCGCTTGAGGACGCCAGCGGAAGTACGAGAGGGAGAGTCCCTCATCACCGGGGAGACCGTCGTCGTCAACGGCACCAACATCTACGGGGTCGAGGTGCAGTACCAGTGGACCATCAACGACAGGATGCGGCTCGGGGGCTTCTACGAATTCTCGGGTTCGAGCTTCGGCGACTACACAACGCTCTACTGCTGCACGCCTGAAGGGAATCGCCCGCCACCGTCCACTCAAGAGGTCGTGGACGCCGACGGCAACACGGTCACCGTCAACCTCTCGAACTTCTCCGGGAATCTCTTCGTACTCGACTTCGGCGGCAACTCGCTCAGGAACCAGCCGGCTCACAAGCTGTCTGCAGCGCTGACGTACGCCGTGCCGATGCCTGCGGACCGGGGTTCGCTCGATCTTGTGACCATCTACAACTGGCGAGACATCATGTACGTCGACGAATCCAACTTCGACATCTACAGCGTCCCGGAGTACACCCGTTGGGACGTCCGCGCCAATTGGGTCTCGCCGTCGGAGAAGCTCACGGTCACCGGCTGGGTCACCAACATGCTCGACCAGGTCGCGGTGCAGGCCTATGCGCCTCGGGAAGGCAATGGCGTGAATGCGCCCATCGCCGGCACGGTAACCGATGCGCGACGGATGGGTATCACGGTCAACTACCAGCTGGGTGCCGACTGACTTCCTTTGCGGGGTAAAGCACTTCCAAGAGCGCACCTCAAACGAGGTGCGCTTTTTTTTCGGCAGACCACGCATTTCCTCTATCGTTAGTCTGGTGTGACCTACGGCATGGTCCACCGTTGCCGGTCGGTGCCCGGTGCACGCGTCTGCGGATGCTGCGTGGTGCCGTCGGCACGGGTGGTCGGCTCCTCTGGAGCGGGAGGGAATGAAGGGACCTGTCCTAGCGCTTTCTAGGCGTCTGTTCGGTGCGGTGCGGGACCTCGCCCCGATCATCGTCGTGATCGCGTTCTTCCAGATCGTCGTCCTGCAGCAGCCGTTTCCGAACCTCGGCAGCGTGGTCGTCGGGCTCGTGTGCGTGGTCCTCGGGTTGACGCTCTTCATCCAGGGCCTCGAGACCGGGCTCTTCCCGCTCGGCGAGGCCATCGCGCACGCCTTCGCGCGCAAAGGTAGCGTCACGGCCCTCCTCGCGTTCGGGTTCTGCCTCGGGTTCGGCACCACGATCGCCGAGCCGGCACTGATCGCGATCGCCGCGGAAGCCGCGGACGTGGCCTCGCAGGCCGGCGCCATCGTGGATAGCGATGCATCTCGGACAGCCTATGCCTTCAACCTGCGCATCGTCGTTGCCCTGGCCGTGGGGACGGCGATCACCCTCGGCGTGCTGCGGATCCTCAAGGGCTGGCCCATCCACGTCCTGATCATCGCGGGCTACGTCCTCGTCACGGTCATGACGGCGTTCGCGCCGGACGAGATCGTCGGCGTGGCCTACGACTCCGGCGGGGTCGCAACCAGCACCATCACCGTGCCGCTCGTCACCGCGCTCGGGGTGGGACTCGCGGCCTCCATCAACGGCCGCAACGCGATGGCGGACGGGTTCGGACTGATCGCCTTCGCATGCCTTTCGCCGATGATCTTCGTGCTCGGCTACGGAATGGTGATCTAGATCCATGGATTTCCTCCTCGACTTCGTCGGCACGGCGTTCGGGACGGCGGTCGACGTCCTGCCCATAGCCGTGATCCTCGTCGTGTTCCAGGTGGCGGTCCTTAGGCGCCGGATCCCCAACCTCGGACGCATCCTCTCCGGGTTCGTCGCGGTGCTGCTCGGCCTGACCCTGTTTCTGATCGGCTTGGAGCAAGCGCTCTTCCCCATCGGCGAGACCATGGCGCGCCAGCTCGCGGCGCCCGAGGCCGCGGGCGCGGCGGCTACGCCGTCGGGCGAGACACAGGTCGACTGGCGCGACTACCTGCTCGTCTACGCGTTCGCCGCCGCGATCGGATTCGCCACCACCATCGCGGAGCCGCCGCTGATCGCGGTGGCGCTGAAGGCGGAGGAGGCGTCAGGCGGGGCGATCGGATCGTGGGGGCTGCGCATCGCGGTGGCCGTGGGGGTTGCCGTGGGCGTGTCGCTCGGCGCGTTCCGCATCGTCACGGGCACGCCCCTGGCGTGGTACATCATTGCGGCGTACGTGGTGGTCATCGTGCTGACGTTCCGTTCGAGCCGCTCGATCATCCCGCTCGCCTACGACAGCGGCGGTGTGACGACGTCGACGGTCACGGTGCCGGTCGTGGCAGCCCTTGGTCTCGGGCTGGCCGCCAATGTGCCCGGCCGCAATCCGCTCATCGACGGGTTCGGGCTCATTGCGTTCGCGAGCGTGTTCCCTATCATGTCCGTACTTGGCTACAGCATGGCGACGTCCTGGCTGAACCGCTCGCGGCAGGCCAGACGTTCCAGTGTGCCGCTTCCGAAATAGCGCGGCTCCGGTCCATAGGACACGTTGATTTGAACCATGCCGATGTTCCTGTTTTCCAAGGCGGCAGGCCTCCATTTGCCGTGCGGCGGTGGCCTTCGAGGCGATTGTCAGCATTGTCACGTTAACTCGGAATCTAAACACTAGGGGAGAGGCGACATGGCGCTCAAACTGATCGTCGCGTTGGTCGACGACGCGCGGACCGACGCCGTCATCGACGCGGCCCGGGCGGCCGGGGCGACCGGCGCCACGATCATCACGGGCGTACGCGGCGAGGGGCTGATCCCCCAGAAGACGTTCCTCGGGCTCGATCTCTGGGAGTCCCGCAACGTCATTCTCTTCCTCGTCTCGGCGGCCCGCGCCGAGGACATCCTCGCGAGCATCGGCCGCGAAGGCCGGTTCGACACCGAGCCCGGCACCGGTGTTGCCTTCCAGGTGGACATCGAGCACGCGATCGGGTTGCGTACGCAGTTGCCCAGCATCATGGGGACGAAGGAGGCGTGATCCTGACCTGCGCGGTCTGCTACGCCGGCGACTAGGTGTTCGCGAACATCCAGATTCCCGAGGTCACGTTCGCGATCACCGGTCCGGGGGACAACCTCGTGAAGAGGACCTCTTGAGCGAACGCCGAAGGGCCGAGACCGCTGCATGGGCGGCTCGGGAACTCGCGGACGAGACCCGGCCGCCGGAGATCTCGCTCCGCCGCTTTGTTTGGCTGTTCCTGCGGACGTGGCCGTTCATGCGGCCGATGCTGGTGCACGTCGTCTTCCTGGTGCTCGTCTGGCCGTTCGTCATGATGGCCATCGGCACGTTCACCGGTGCCATCACAGGCGACCTTTGGTTCAACAAGATCCTAAACGGCGAGCGGCTGCAGCCGTTGCAGTCCGTCGTGCTGTTCCTCGACGACTCCTACATGAAGCACGATGTCGACGTCGCTAGGGCGGACGAGAGGCTCGAGCCGGCGCCATCGGAGCAGAACTTCGCCCTTGATCTGGTCGGCTCGGCAGACCTTGACGCCGTGGAGCGCGGGGAGCTTCTCGACGAATACGGCGCCGCCCTCGAGGGTTTCTACGAACGCACCGTGGCGATTCGCCTGCACGGGCACCAGGCCGTGGACGCAACCGGGCGCGATGCGTTGATGGACCGTATCGAGGAAGCTTTGGCGCCCTACCTGGTCGAGCCCGAGATCGACTGGGAGACCCAGGAGGATCCACCGCGTTGGTTCTGGGTCGACCGCGACCGCATCGCCTACGCCACGGCAACGGTGCAGACCATCGATGTGCTCGATGTTGCCGCGCTGGCGGCGTTGGCTGACCAAGCGATCACGGCCTCGGGCGTGGCGGGTGCCGGTGCCACCGTGACCGAACAGGCGATCTCGGTGGATGCCTGGCGGCAAGGCGCCGAGCCGGTACCCACATCGGCCGAGTCGGAACTGTTCGGCGAGGCGGCGCTGACGGTCTCGGGCGCCATGAATCGGGATACGCTGACCGCGATCGCCTCGGCGCTGGCCGAAGACAACGGCGACATCACCCCGAGGGTCTATGAACTCAACCAGGACCAGCGGCGTGCCGTGCGCAATCGTTCGCTGGGCTGGTTCGCCTTCGGTGCCCTGTTCGGCATCGTTGTCTACATCGGCGTCATTCCCTACTACTCGTCGTGGACGTGGCAGAACGTCATCCACTACCTGCGCGTCAGCATGATCGAGAAGATCGAGCAGGTGTCTCTGCAGTTCCACAGCGACTCGCGGGTGGGCGATGCCATCTACCGCATCAACCAGGACAGCAACCAGATCAACTCGGCTGTGAACGAGGCTCTCGTCGAGCCTCTGACAACGCTCTACGCGCTGTCCATCGCCGCAGCGTTCGTGGTCGCCTTCGACCCGCTGCTGGCCGGCGCGATCGTGCTCGTCACCGTGCCGATGGTGCTCCTCACGATCGCCTTCACGCCGCGCTTGAGACGACGGTCGGTAGCCAACCGCGTTGCCAACAGCAATCTCACGTCGCGGCTCCAGGAGACCTTCGGGGCGATGAAGATCGTCAAGGCGAACCGAGCCGAGCACATCGTCCTTAATCGCTTCGAACGGGACTCTCACCGGGCGCTGGATGCGGCCATCTATTACCGGCTCGAGATGGTGCTGTTGAGCATGCTGGTCATGCTGATGGGCGGTGCCGCGGTGATCGGGCTCGAGTACCTGATGGTGAGCTGGACGGTGGGCGAACCGGAGAGACCCACCTACCTGGGTTGGGCGTTCGTGGCCTGGCTCGGCTTCAGGATCTGGAACCTCGGTGCCTACAACGCGGCCAACCGGCGGGTAGGAGAGGTCGTCGGCAGG
The DNA here is from genome assembly GCA_026705345.1 of Gammaproteobacteria bacterium. Classification (GTDB taxonomy): domain Bacteria; phylum Pseudomonadota; class Gammaproteobacteria; order Pseudomonadales; family Azotimanducaceae; genus VXYL01. Next base: position 13,028 of record JAPPAV010000006.1, on the reverse strand, counting down.
AGCTACGGCATCGTCCGCTGGTGGAGCATGCTCCAGGACCTGTTCATCGGCCTCGAGCGGGCGTTCTACTTCATCGACCTGAAACCCGATGTCGTCGAGAAGGCGCATCCGGAGGACTACCCGAAGCCGGTCCTCGAGGTCGCCTGGCAGGACGTGCATTTCGCCTACCAGTCGGACAAGCCGGTGATCCGGGGAGCGAACCTCTCGGCGCGTGCCGGCACGGTCACCGCCATCGTGGGCGAGACCGGCTCGGGCAAGTCGACGCTCATGTCGATGCTGCTGCGGCTATACGACCCGCAGGCGGGACGCGTGGTCATCAACGGCGTGGACCTCAAGGATCTGCGCGTCGACGACATCCGCGCCAACAGCGCCATCGCCCTGCAGAAGAACATCCTGTTCACGGGCAAGATCGCCGACAACATCGGCTACGCCGTACCCGGAGCCTCACGCGCCGACATCGAGGCAGCCGCAAGGGTCGCCTGCGCAGACGAATTCATCCAGGCGATGGCCGAAGGCTACGACAGCGAACTCGGCGACCGAGGCGGCAAGCTGTCGGCGGGACAGAGGCAGCGACTGACGATCGCGCGGGCGGTCATCCGCAACCGGCCCATTCTCATCCTCGACGAACCCACCGCCTCTCTCGACGCCGTCAACGAACAGCGCGTCATGGCGAACCTGGCCGAATGGGGGAGTGACAAGGTCGTCTTCCTGATAACCCATCGTCTGTCAACGATCAGGAACGCGGACCAGATCGCCTTCCTTGAGGAAGGTCGAATTGTTGAGACGGGCACCCACGACGAGCTGATGCGAGTTGCCGGGGGGCGCTACCGCGACTTCGTGCTTGCAGAGACCCTCGGTGCGGAGGAGGGGGCATGAGCGAGCCGGCCCGTCCCGGGCCCGATCACTCCGTCGTCACGACCCAGCGCCGCCGACTGCTATCGGGCTACAAGCGAGGCGAGCGGTTCGACGACCACATCGACACGGGTCCCGAGATCAGCAACGTCGACGCGGTGAAGATCGTCTGGCGGGCCGTCAAGCTCCTCGGCCATGCGAAGGGTCTGTTCGCCACCAAGTTCCTCATGTCGACCGCGATCTGGATACCGGGGCTGTTCCTCGTCTGGTTCGGCAAAATCATCATGGACCACGTGATCCTCGCGCGGGAACTCGATGCCGACGAGGCGCTATTTCCGCCGCACATGAAGCCGATCCTGCGGTTTCTCGAGGGACGGGAGCCCATGGAGATCATGCTGATGGTCAGCGCGATGTCCTTCATCGGCCTGCTCGTGATCGGCACCCGCGCCGGCGGCACCGGTGCCGGCGTGCACGGCGGAAGGGACGCGGCTTCCCACGCCGAGAACGCGATCTCCAGCGGCGGCAGCCGCGCCGGTTCCATCTGGGGTCTCGTCGAATGGTGGGTCAACGTCCGGATGAACCAACGTGTCGCCAACGCCTTGAGGACACGCCTGTTCAACCGCCTGACCCGGGTACCGATGACTTCCGTGGACGATCAACGGGTCGGCGATCAGATCTACCGGGTCATCTACGACTCCTCCGAGGTGCCGGAGATCGTCTACCAGTCGACCTTCGAGCCGTTCTTCGTGTTCCTCGGCTACCTGATCACGATGTACCAATTGGAGACCTACGCCAACGTTGCCCCGGAATTGATCTGGCTCGCCTGGGTGATGTTCCCGGTGGTGCTGCTCTCCACCCTGCCGATGACCCGCGTCATCCGCCGCGCCAACCACAACAACCGCGCCGCCGGTGCGGCGACCACCAACGCCATGGAAGAGACGATGAATAACATCGGCGCGGTCCAGAGTCTCGGCGGCATGCGCCAGGAGACGCGCAAGTTCGCCGAGCGCAGTGCGCATCAGTTCTGGCGCGAACGCCTGGCCATGGTCATCGGCGTCGTCCTCATCTTCTTCATCAGCATCTTCGGCGAGGCCATCGGCCTGATCACCGGCTACATCACCTCGGGTTTCGCGATCACCGGCCAGTTGACTGCCGGCGACTTCTTCGCGCTGATGGGGCTCTACGAGTCGGTGCGGAGTGCGGCGGGCGATTTCGGCGGACTCTGGGTGAAACTCCAAGGTGCGGTCGCCTCGCTGCGGCGGGTCTTCTTCTTCATCGACTACAAGACCGAGGACGACACCGACGGAGACCGGGAGCTGGCTGGCATCGGTCGGGGCGTCAGCTTCGAGGACGTGGACTTCGCCTACCCCGACGGTCGCAAGGCACTCAAGAACATCAACCTCGAACTCGCCGCGGGTGAGCTCGTGGCGTTCGTCGGCCCGACCGGCGCCGGCAAGACCAGCCTCGCGTACATGATCCCGGCGTTCCTGCGGGCCACCCGCGGCCGGGTGTTGATCGACGGTGTCGAGGTAGGCGACTACGCCCTCGACTCGCTGCGCCGGGAAGTCACCTACGTCTTCCAGGAGCATCAACTTCTCGCGGAGTCCGTACGCGACAACATCCGCTTCGCGAAGCCCGATGCGACCGACGACGAGGTTCTCGCGGCGCTCGGTGCGGCGGGTTGTACCGAGTTCGTGGAGAGCCTGCCGGACGGCGTCGACACCGTCCTCGGCCGTTCCGGAGACACCCTCTCGGTCGGCCAGCAGCAACGCCTGTCCATCGCCCGCGGACTGGTGCGCGACTCGAAGATCCTCATCCTGGACGAGCCCACCGCCGCGCTGGACCCGCGCACCGAGAACGCTCTCGTGAGGGCGCTGCACACGGCCTCCGAAGACCGGCTGGTCATCGTCATCGCCCACCGCCTGTCGACCATCCGCCAGGCCGGCCGCATCGTCTTCATCGAAGACGGCGAGATCCGGGACGTCGGCGACCACGACACCCTCATGACCAAACCAGATGGTCCCTACCGGCGCTACGTAGAACTGCAGACAGGCCCGTAGCGCCCCATAGCCGGCCCGGCACTTCGCTTCGCTATGTGCCGGGTTCGCCTCCGGCCCAGCCACACCGACCTCGCATGGACCAAACGCCGCGGTCGCAGGCTCCCTTTGGCGTTTGTTCCATGCGGGGGGTGGATCGAGGTGCGCCAATCCGATCTCGCGCTTGAGCCGGCAACTAGGTAGGCCGTTGCTAGGGTGGCCTACGAATCTCGGGGTCTAAACCACGACCGAAGCTTGCTGGAGGCATCCTCGATTCGGCTACCGTAGCGGGGGTCAGCGGCAAGATTGATCGACTCCCCGGGATCGTCAGCAAGGTCGAAAAAGATGTCCGGCAATCCCGGGAAGTGCACGTACTTGCTGCTTTCGTCCCGGATTACCGCAAGCCTGCATTCCCCGGGAGGCAGGCCGAAGGTGTCCCCGGCTTGGAAATGGTTCGCGCTGAAGTCGAATTCCCAGTGCGCTTCGGTGCGCCAGCCATCGCTGACACCGCCGTTCGTCGTGGCGGGGAGCAGCGACGCACCGCGGCATTGTTCCGGGATATCCACGCCTAGCCAGTCGAGCAGGGTAGGCGTGATGTCGACCCCTTCGGTGAAGGCGTCGATGCGTCGCCCGCGGTGCGACTCGGCCTCGGGCGCAGGATTGAACACGATCATGGGGACGTGGAACGACTCGTCGAAGTAGCCGAGCTTGCCGATCAGCCAATGGTCCCCGATCTCCTCGCCGTGATCGGACGTGAAGACGACGAGGGTGTCGTTCCACGCGCCGGTTCGTTTGAGCCCGGCGAACAACCGGCCGAGATTGTGGTCCACCTCGGTCATCAAGCCGTAGTAGCCGGATTGCCATCGACGCCGACTCGCCTCGTCCCGGGACTGGCGCGCGTATTTGCGATTCAGGAGGTATGCCAGGAACGGGTGCTGACCCGCTTCGACCTCGGGATCGACCGCGCGGTTCGGGGAGGGCAGGTCGCCCGGCGGATACAGGCGGTTGTAGGGTTCCGGTGCCGTCCACGGCGGATGCGGCCGCAACAGCGACAGGTGAACGCACCATCCGGATCGGTCGCGGATGTAGTCGAGAACCTCCTCGACCATGAAGTAGGTGTCGTGGAGTTCGGCGGGAACCTCGAGCGCCGGGGCGATGTTGTTGCGTTCGTCCGCCGCTGATTGCGGCTTCGTCTTGCGGTACAGGTCCGCTGGCGAGTCCGGGACGGGATACCCCTTTGCGGCCAGCCAGTCGACCCACTCGACGGGATTCCAGACATCCTTGCCGAGTTGCACGACCGGGGCGAGCCCTGGCAGGACTCCGTCCGGAAAGCGACCGATCTGCGTCTCGGCCAGCGTGGTGTCGGTGTAGCCGAAAAGAAACGGGTCATGACCGGCGCGGCGTGCTTCAAGCGCCCAATTGGTGTAGCGGGCCGAGAGCGGCACGTGGTTGAAGGTGACGCCGTGCTCGTGCTGGTAGAGGCTGGTGTGGATGCTTGCCCGGGAGGGCCCGCACGGCGCGGCGTTGGCGAAGTGGTTCGTGAACAGCACGCCTTCGGCGGCCAGTGCATCGAGGTTGGGGGTTTCGACCATGTGGCCGAGACACGACAGGCACTCGCCACGCCACTGATCCGCGGTGATGAAGAGGAGGTTCCGCGGCACGGCTACCGCTCAGGTCACGGGCTTGTTTGCGCGGAGACTAGATCTCCGCGCCACAGAGCGTGAGGAAAAACCGCTTCTGCTCGTCGGTCATCGCGGAGAATACCGGTACGCCCAACTCGGTCGTCGGCAGGTCCGCGAACTCCGGGGACGGCGACTGCAGCGTGGCCGCGATGTTGTGCAAACCGCCGCCTTCTTCCGCCCCGGCGCCCAACGCCGCGCCAACCGCAGGCGGCCAAACGGCCTTTCCACGGGGCGCCATGTTCAATGGGTTGGGCCGCCCCACGTAGTCCTCGATCTCCTGGTACATGACCTTCTCTTCCGCCGAGCGTTGACGCTGGCCTTCGCGACCGTACAAGGAAGCGGACTGGTTGCAGATGGCGGCCCAGTTGATCGCGACGTGAAAGCCGGGCAGGGCACGGCACTCCTCCGGTGCGCCGTCACCGCCGGAAACCTGGCCATCCTTCACCATCATGTAGTAGGCGGACATGGCTCGCCCGCCTTCGAGCAGCCGCGTGGGCGGGTGGGTGTAGATCTCGCTGAAACCCCACGCGGTGTCGGCGGGCAGGTTTCCTTCTTCGAGCAGCTGTGTGCCGTACTTGGCGCACGCCTCGCACCAGGCCTTGGAACCGAATTCTCCGACGGGTTCGAGTTCGGCGACGTTTACTCCGGGCATAGTTCCCCCTCACTTGGGCTCGTTGTTGGCGATGTCACGCTACCCAGCGGCAGCAGACCGTTATAGATGTCGACTTGACGATCCATGGCGCGGTCGGAGTCAGCGCATCTCCGTGCGCGATGGGTACCTTCTCGTCTCGTGCCGCCTGAGAATCTCCTCGACTTGCTGCGGCGTCTGGTTCGAGGCGCCCCAATAAAAGAACGAGACCGCGCGGCGTGGACGGTCGGTCGGGTTCGCCCCCGACCAATGCACCGTCATGGAATCGTGGATGACCGCATCGCCCGGTTGAACGCTGGCCGCGACCGCAGTTCCGTCATTGACGTCGAAGCCGGGTACGGGAATGCCGGGGACGTACTCGACTCGGTGGGAGCTGCGGCCGTAGTGCAGGCAACCGTTATCGGGATCCGCCGAATCGAGCGCGATCCAGATGGTCGCGCCGGACCTAAGGCCCTGCGGTAGGCCGATCGCGTCTTGATGCGGTTTGATCTCGGCCATCGAACCGGGATGCTTGGTGAACCAGCCGGCGGTGCCCGGCACGGGCTCGTCCTCGATGAGTGCCCTAATCAACGGCACGTGCCTTCCCGCCGTGAGCTCGTGGTCGAACCACGAGTCGTGACGCTGCAGACCCTTGAACACGTCTCCGAAGTCGCCGCGTTGCTTCCCGCGGGGTGACCGCCTCGTTCTATTGGGATCAAGGTGTTCGCCGTTGCGGCGACGCTCCTCGAGATCAGCGGTGACTCTCGTGGCCCGCTCGCTCAGTGCCTCGAGCGCGTGCCCCGTGACATAGCCGGGGAGGATGACGAAGCCGTCGCGGTCGAAGTCACGCTTGATGGCCGCAACCTGGTCGTGGGTCATATCGCTGTCGAGGACCGTAGGGGACGGGGCTCGTCCCGTCCCGTGGTGAACGGGAGACCGTCAACTTAGCATGCCGAACGCTCGAGACAACACCGCGCGAAGTGTCTGGGCGTCGGGAAGATCACCCAATACCGAGGATTGCGCTAGGGCTCGGTGCTTCGCCTCAGTGGCCGAACACCGCGATCATGCGCACCTCGATGCTGCGTCTTGGCGGAGCCTCGGGTGGGGACGTGGGGTCGTCGAACGAGGTATGCGGACAGACCTTCGACATGCCGTCCCGCGTGTCGAGCTGTTTGATGAGTAGTAGCTCGTCGGTCGTCATGTTCGAGACGTAGTAGAACCGGTGGCGGGGATCCTGAACCGGCATGCCGGATTTGCCCTTCTGACCATAGCCCGTGTAGTAGTAGTCGAGGACGTACTCCGGTTTCACCGTGCTGGCGTCCACGACGGCCAGCGGGTTCCGCGCGACGGCGTGGTCGAAGGGTTGCCAACTGTTGAACCAGGCAAAGTCGCTGTTCACATAGTCGCGGCTCGTCAACTCTCGCCGGGCCAGGGCGCGCTGGGCCAAGTCCCGAGGGTCGGCGAGGGTGTAGTCGCAATGCACGAAACGCGCGTAGGCCTTGTTGAAATCCGAGGTGTCTTCCGTCCGAACGACGTGTTGGGTAATGATGACCTCGCGGGCGCCGGTCTTGCGCTTGGCAAGGGCGACGACCTCCGGGTAGTAGACCCTGCGCACCTCCTCGTCATCGCGGAAGTTGCGAACGCTGGATTCGTGGTGGAGCAGGGCGAAGCCATTGACGTCGAGGGTTAGTTCGCCCTCGGCGAGTCCGGGGCGTGCATCGTGGATCTCAACGGCATGTTTGGCCGTATTGGCGCGCCGGCTCTCGCGGTCGCCGACGACGGGTATCTCGTCACGGTCGCGCCATTCGGCGTTCAGGTAGCGCACATCAGCCAAGACGGCCATGGCTTCCTCTTCGCGGCGTACCGCCCTCAATAGTAACGACGCCCGGGACCAAGGTCACCGGGCGTCGTGTAGTTTCGCGGGAAATCCGTACGGGCGACCCTAACGCGCCCGTTAGGGCGCGCGGTCGCCTGCCCCGCTTGGATCGGTAGACGGGGCGGGACAAGCCGTTCCTACTCGGTACGCCACTGCGCCCGGACGTAGTAGAAGCCTCCGTTGAACCCGAACGGCGACTGCTCCGGGTAGACGAGACCGGCGACCTCGCCGTGCGGGTTCGTGGACGGATACTCGTCGAAGACGTTCTGCAGGCCGAACAGCAACGACACCGAGTCGTTCAGGTCAAGTGCGATCTCGGCGTCGAACAGCAGGCTCGGGTCCGGGCGGAACGCCACAGAGCCGTCGTTGGTCGGCGCATCGTAGTACTCGCCGTAGTGCCGTGCCCGCAGCATCGTGCGCCACCGGCCCTGGGTGTAGTTCCACGTCAGGGTGAACCTCGAGTCGGGACGGCCCTCTTCGATCTGCAACCGCCGGTTGTCGCTCGTGAAATCGGGATTGAACTTAGTCAACTCCACGCTCTGCCAGTTTCCGGCGAATGTCAGGTTGGAAAGCCCGCCGCCGAGTGAGAAGGGCCAGGTGGCGACCACGTCGATGCCGGACGCCTCCACGGTCTGCAGGTTCGAGAAGAACCGCACCGACGTGAAGCTCTGCGCGTCGCTGACGCCGGCCGCCAGGAGGGCGGTGATGTCTGCGGGCGTGAGATTGAAACGGCTCGTGAACGAAATACGATCCTCGATCTCGATTCGATAGTAGTCCACCGTCACGTCGACGCCGCCGACATCGAAGACGACGCCGAGGGTCGTGTTCACGGATTCCTCCGGGGTCAACGCTTGCGCGCCTTTCTGCTGCGCGATGGGGTTGGTCGGCGGCAGCGTCGCGATGTCGGACAGGAAGCCCATGTTGAACTCGGTCGTGACGTTGCGCAGGTTCGCCTGACCGGCGGTGGGTACGCGGAAACCGGTACTGACCGCGCCCCGGATGGCTAGGTTGTAGCCGACTTGCAGGCGCGCGGCGATCTTGCCGTCGAGGGTGTTGCCGTACTCGGCGTAGTTCTCGTAGCGCAACGCGCCGCCGAGTAGCAGATTCTCGGAGACATTGGACTCGAGGTCGAGGTAGGCGGCGAACGACCGGACGGTGTTTTCGCCGGCATCGCCGGGCTGGAACCCGGGGAAGCCGTTGGAACCGACCCCGAAGCCCTGCGACGCGAGACCGTGCTCGAGATTGGGATCGATGTAGAACGAGTTGGGCTCGCCGTTGTCGATCCGGAAGGTCTCGTCCCGGTATTCGAGTCCGACGGCCACGTTGACTGCGCCGAACGATGCGCTGTCGATGGGTTTCGACAGGTCGAAGTTGAGAATCCGGTCCGTCTCGGTGTAGGCGCCGGCCTCGTAGTAGGTGTCGATCTCGTTGCGCTGCCACAGCAACTGCGGATTGATCGTGTTGTAGATGTAGAACTGCGCATTACTGCGTCCCGCAGTCGCGCTCAGGTCGTAGAACCACCCGGAGTCCAAGGTGCCCCGAAGCCCGCCCGCGATGCTGAGATCGTGGACGTAGCCGCCGAATTGCGGGGTGAAACCACCCGGAAACTTCTCGATCAACGAGTAGCAGTTCGGATCCGCGGCGATCGCTGCGAGCGCGGCGCTGTCCGGAACGTTGTTCGTGATCCGCACGACCGGGCAGTTCCCGGTGCCGTCTGGGGTTAGGTCCGCGACCTTGACCGTCGGTGATCCGTCCACGACCGGACCGCGGAACACGCCGCCTCGGGTGTGGGGATTCCGAAAGTAGAAGCCGCCTTCCACCTGCCGCTCCGCCCAGTTGCCGAATGCGTAGGCCTCGCTTCCATTGCCGAGATCGAGTCCGAAGTTGCCGAACAACTTGAAGTCGCCCGAGATTTCCGGGGCGCCCCAAATCTGCGCAGCGGGGCGGCGTACGTGGGAGTTGCCGGCGTCGATCAATCCTTGGGCGTCGCCACGTTGAGCGCTGCGGCTGGTCGGGTCCGATTCCTTCCACTCGAAGCTCAGGTTCGCGAAGCCGACGTTGGTGAGGGGGAGGCCGACGTTGGCGGCGAGGGTCATCGCTCCGCCGTCGCCTTCGACGTGTTGGCCCCACTTGGCGTCAACCGTCGCTCCCTGGGCGTCTTCCCTGAGCACGAAGTTCATGATTCCGGCGATGGCGTCAGACCCGTACTGGGCCGATGCCCCGTCGCGGAGCACCTCGAGTCGATCCAGCGCGATCGCCGGTATGGCCGACAGGTCGGGTCCTTGGGAACCGCCCGAGATCCCCGCGCCCAGCAACGCGATGACCGCTGCCCGGTGACGGCGTTTACCGTTGACGAGAACGAGCGTGGCGTCCGGGGGCAGTGACCGCAGCGTTGCCGGACGAATGAACGTCGCGGCATCGCTGATGGGCTCTTGGGCGACGTTGTACGACGGCACTAGCGCCGCGACGAGTTCGTCCATATCGGTACTGCCGTGGGCGAGAAAGTCGTCTCCGCCGATCACGTCGACGGGAACGGGCGAGTCGGCTGCCGAGCGGTCGCGACGTCGGGAACCTACGACCACGACCTCTTCGATCGGGCCCGTCGACGCTTCCTCGGCGGCCTCTTGGGCGATTGCGGGTTCATGGATGACCGCAAGCGATGCAAGTGCGATGGGTACTGCAATTGCAAACGATTTCAAGGGAGTCCTCCAGAAGGGTGCGAAACTAACCAAATCCCATTATAGCCCAGCTAGCGCGATTACCGGATGGCCCTTGGCGTCTCATTTTGAACCGACTGGTTGGAGGAGCGTTGAACGCCGGGGCCGACCGGGTATGCTGCCGCAGTTTGGCGGTTGCGACCTGACTGGTGTCGAGATGAGGCGACATTCGACCAGCCATGCAGCGCCGATGGGGCGTCGACAGGAGATGCCGATCCGATGACCGCGGCGCCAATCCAGGTTGTTCGCCATGTCAGCTTCGAAGACCTCGGAACGATGGAGCAGTTGTTCGGGTCCTGGGCGTTGCCTTTCGAGTACTTGGACCCACCCAGTGACGACTTGGCGCTCGCGAGGGGCGCCAAGCTCCTTGTCGTCATGGGGGGACCGATCAGCGTCAACGACGTGGACCGCTTCGGCTACCTGGGCGACGAGGTGAGGCTGATCCGCGAGCGCATCGAGCGGGGCCGGCCGACGTTGGGGATCTGCCTCGGCGCGCAGTTGATCGCGCGTGCCCTGGACGCGACAGTCGCCCCGATGCCCGGCCCCGAAATCGGCTGGGCACCGCTGACGTTGAACGCCGCCGGTGCCGCGAGCCCATTGCGGCACCTGACGAGCCCGGTGCTGCACTGGCATGGCGAAGCGTTCGAGCTTCCCAAGGGCTGCCCGTCCCTGGCGTCGACGTCGAAATGCCCGAATCAGGCGTTCGCCGTGGGTGCTCACACCCTGGCATTGCAGTTCCACATCGAGGTGGCGGAGGACCATCTGGAGCGCTGGCTGGTCGGCCACATCCACGAACTGGACCACGTCGGCATCCCTGTGGAACGGCTCAGGGCAGACGCCCGCAAGTATGCTGCTAAGGCCACCGCCGAAGGGGCGGAGCTGCTGACGAATTGGAGGTCCGGGATGATCGGGGAATGACGGGATGCCCGTCGCGCCGCTAGGCTAGGAGACCCGAGCGAACGCATCGAGCGACGTCATTGCCCTGGCCGCGCTCCTTCTGGTCGAGCTGATCAAGTTCCCGATCTCCGATTCGGCCCTGTCCGCGCCGTGGACTTCACGATATTCCGCTAGGAGGTCCTCGTGGTTCTCCGGGTGGGCGTCAAGATCGTCCACGAAAGCGCGCTCCTTCTCCACGACGCCGCGCAGGTGCTGGAGATGGACGCGCCCAGCGAAGGCCTGAGCGATTTCAGGATGTCTGATCGCAGCGCGATCCACTTTGTCGATCGCAAGGACCACGTTCTCAAAGTTGCCGTGGAATACCGGGTTGCTCAGGAGTTCCACTGCGGTTCGCTTGTCCTCGATGTCGGCGCTACGGTCTCCGAGCACGTTGCCAAGATCGCCCGCGGCCTCGCGCAGTTCGTGGGCACTCGGCACGTCGGGATCGTCTAGGACCGCGCGGACCCCGTCTAGCAGACGCTGCCGCGCCGTCCTCTCCGAAGCCACGTCACCGGGGGATTCATCCGGTTTGCCCCCGGCGAAGGTCACGGCCCGTTTGTCGGGGACGGCAACGCCTGCTCCTTCGGCGGCCAGCCGGGCTTGGGATCGAAACGGCGTTTTGCCACCCTCGAACTCTTCCGCGGCATGGTCGGACTTGATGGGACGGGACACCGTGCCGTCGATCCGGGGTCCGATGCCGTCGGCAACGTCGAGACTCTCGTACTGGTCCTTGAGCACGCCGAGGAATCGGTCCGTGAATGCCGCCACGCGCGCATCCGCATCCTCTCCTTCGGCCGCCGAGGTGCGGACGGCGTAGACCGCCTGGTTGTAGTCCGCGACGATGTGTTCGGCTTGGTTCTTGAAGTTGCCCTGACCGCCACTGGCTTGCCGGGTCGTGGTGAGCTGGCCGGGCGCGGTGCGCCCGTCAAGAATGGCCCGCGCCGCTTCATCCAGGGCGACCTGACCCGCGTCGGCGATGCTCTTCGTAAGGTTTCCGTTGTTGACGTCGTTGGCCAGTTCGGCCCGCCAGGCCAGCCGCCTGGGCACCACGTCATTCCAGATCGCATCGTGCACGTCGGCGACTCGTCCGCCCGCCAGCGCCCGCAACGGCGTCGACAGCGTGATGTCCGAGGCGACCCTGGAGGTGACCCGGGAAGCGATGTCCCGGTCGAGGCCGGCGTCGTCGACGCCGGCCAACTCGTACTTCTCGATGAGGGCCAAGGCGTTAGCGATGCTGCCACGGTGCCCGGGGTCGGCATGGGCGTCGCGGATCAGATCGAAGTTCTGCCGACCCACCAGGGCGATGGCAATGCGGCCGCCGAGGTTGCCCTGCTTGGCGATGCCCCGTGCGACCAGAAGATCGACGACTTTCCCCTTGAAGCTGCTCTTTAGCGCTTCGCCGATCAGCGCCCCGTCCTCGTCGATCCCATAGGCCTTGCCCGCGCGCACCCTTCTCAGGTTTGCGGTCAGGGTGTCGATACGGCCACGGACCGTCGATGAGTCGAACGAAGGCATGAAGGAAACTCCCTTGAGGTTCGGATTGGCCGCTACGCCCGGATGAAGCCGCTCGCGGGCCTGGAAGCGAGATCCTCGTCGGGGGACTCTCCCGGCGCGCGTTCACGGTCCGCGGGGTCGTCGGGCTCGGGGACGGTCGCGCTCCCCGCGGCCAGGGATCGGGACCACTTCTTCACATAGTCCGCCATGTGCGTGAAGGAGTCGATCAGCTTCGTCTCGTCGAGCCCGTCGCATTGCAGGGTATAGGACATGAGCAACTCCCCGGACTCGGGCTCGATGGAGTAGCGATATCGAGCCTGGGCAACGCTCTTGAAGTTCTCGCGCAACAGCGCCATGGGAAACTCGTCGGTTTCGACGACGGCGCCTAGAAACCCGATCAGGTGAATGAGCCGATTCTCCACAGCGATCAGGATGGTGGTTTCCCGGTCGAGGGACACCAGTGCCTTGTTGGTCTCCTCGAAACCTTCCGGGTCGATTCCGGCGTACTTGAGGACGGACTCCGCCAAATCCACGGGGTGGCGAGTGGTTGTTCTGATCACGTAGGGACTTTGCAGGTGGCTCTTTCCATTCTATGCACCGCCACCTTACCCGTGCAATCGTCAACGTTCCCGGCCGATACGGCGACGGGCGCGGCGGACACTCGTGAAGCCCGCTCGGCGGGCGGCTTCTCCAAGTCCTGGGCGCAGAGGATACGCCTCGACGGCAGGGCCGCCAACGTGGGCCCCGGTGCGTGTCGGTAGCAAATAGATCTGTCCGCTTTTGTTAGCACATGATCTGTCCGGTCTG
>JAPPAV010000124.1 GCA_026705345.1 Gammaproteobacteria bacterium | reverse complement strand
CCGTAGCGGCCGGGAACGTTGACGGTGTTGACGAAGGTGGCGGAGAGTCGCTTGGGGCGTTTCATCGGGGGTGTGCTATCACTTCCGTTATCAGATTTATGGGAAGTATGTGCGCACCGGCGCGAGACGTCAAGAAACGGAAAACGTAGACTTATCAGACTATTAAGTTAACTCCGGGAGGTCTAGAGAAACCACCGAAATCGGTGTTCTGGCGGTCTCCCTCTCCGCCATACAACGTTGCTGGTTGAAGAGGGGGTGGACCTCCCGCCCAATCTGCAGGGCACTCTACGAGTGCCGGTACAGTGGGGATGAGTTGAACATGCCAGCAACGATGAAGTTGCTGAAGGCAATGAGCGAGTTTTGACCCAAGGTAGAGTTCGTCGGGCGGGTCAGGCAACGGGGCATCATGCTGACGCGGCCACGGGAACAGCGTTTGGTCGTGCAGTGCGGAAGACACCGCGCTTGATTGCATCGCAATCGCTGCTTACATTGGAGCCTTGGCAGTCCTGTGGACACCACGTTGGCAAGCATCACGATCCGCAATCTCGACGACGAGGTGAAAACCCGGTTGCGTGTGCGGGCCGCCGGCAACGGCCGGTCCATGGAGGAGGAAGCCCGGCTGATCCTCCGCGACGCCGTCGCACACAAGCCACGCGCCGGTAACCTCGCGGCTGCCATACGCGCCCGAATCGCGCCACTTGGCGGCGTGGACCTTGAACTGCCGCCGCGGAAGCCAGCGCGCGAGCCGCCGTCCTTCGACTGAGCCCCGAAATGACTGTGCTGTTGGACACGAACGTGGTATCCGAGCTATTGCGCCCGACGCCGAACCCAGCGGTGGAAGGCTGGGTCGCGAGTCGTCAAGCAACGGATCTGCACTTCTCGGCAGTTGGGGAGGCTGAGTTGCGCTACGGAGTTGCGGTTCTGCCCGCTGGGCGGCGCCGGGATACGCTGGCTTCGGCGATCGAGGCGATCTTGCGAGAGGACTTTGGGGATCGGGTGCTGCCTTTCGACAGCGCCGCCGCAGGCGAGTATGCCGATATCGCTGCCTCCCGCCGTGCCGCCGGTCGCCCCGTCGCGCCCGCCGATTGCCAAATCGCCGCCATTGCGCGCTCTCGAGACCTGACAATCGCGACGCGGAACGTTCGGGACTTTGCCGACATGGAGATAGAGCTCGTCGATCCGTGGGTCGGCGCTTGAGCCCCACCGAGCGTTCGCGCGTGTCAAGATCGACGCGCTCCTGAAGGATGCCGGGTGGGACCTGGCGGACGGCACGAGTGTGCTGTTCGAGTACATGCTGCCGGACACCCGCCGTGCCGGTTGTCCGGACGCCGTCGGAACCGCCCGGGCGGCGTCCTCGAAAGTGTGCAGTTTTCGGTTGCCAGAAATGTGCAGTTTTCGGATGCTGTTGACACGGACTCCCCCTCCGCCACGTAATCGAACCCGATCGACCCGCTGCCGGACCCGAATCCGCACGGCCCCCGCTGCACGAGAGTCGATCAGGCGAGTGGCACGCGGAGCCCGGCGGGAGATGTGGCGTCGATGCGTACATCGTCGCCACCAGCCCATTCCGCCAACCGGCGCAACCCGAGGCCGATTGCCCGCACGAGATCGGCGTCTCGCGCGCTGGCGGAGCGCTCCAGCCACAAGTGAGGGACGATGAGCGTGCGGGCAGTCCGATCCATCCGCAGGTCCGCCCGCCCGACGAGCTGGTCACCATGCAAGATGGGCATCACGTAGTAGCCCCATCGCCGTTTGGCGGCGGGCTTGTACACCTCCCAGACGTAGTCGAACTCGAACCATTTCGCCGCCCGGCCGCGCGCCGTGACGAACTCCAGTGGCGCCAGGAAGGTGGCCTCGGTCAGCGTGTCCGCCCGTGGCGTGGCCCAAGCCCGAGGTACCGATCCACTCCGCACGGCTTCCAGCTGCTCAGCCCGCTCCGCAGGCAGGTAGAGGGCGGGCCCATCGCCGATCTGCGTTCGTACCGCCGCGCCTGACGTCAGGAGCTCGCCAAGTCTGCGACGCTCCCCGTCAGGATCCGAACGGCGTCGGGCGAGGTGCCGGAACCGATGGGCCCAGTCGCGGGCTGTAGCCAAGCCCAGCAGCGCGAGCGCTTTGCGGGCGAAGAAGTCGTCGGCCTCGTCTGCCGTCGCCGCGTGCTGCACCTCTACCGGTGCGACGTCGCGGCGCAAGGCGTAGAGCCGCTCGAATCCCCGACGCCCGTGTGTCATCAGCTCGCCGGTCAACCAGAGATGCCGGAGGGCGCGGGCCGTATCCTTGTCCGATCGGAAGGTCCGCGGACGCCTCCGCCCGGCATAGTCCCGGTTCGCCACCGGCCCTCGTGAGACGTCCTCCCGGAGTGTCTCCAGAAGCAGCTTGTGCTCCGCCGCGAACGCGCGGGACTTCTCCTCGGCTGCCCGACGCGCCATATGGACCCGCCAGTACGGGAGCTCACCCATGGGCAGCACGTACAGCGTCCCGCCGTAGTCGAAGAACTCGCGGCTCGTGTAAAGGAGGTGGTCGAGATGCTCGGGGCGATAGTCCCACACCCGGGCGTGCAGGGCGAGATCGTGGCTCCGGCCGACCACGTTCAGCGGGTCGATTTGAATTGGGCCCGATTGGTGCAGAGCGCTGCGGGCACCGGGCCGGCCGGCCGACCGCCGTCCCGGCCAGAGTCCCTGGCAGCCGAGGATGAACCGACGGACGGTCTGCACCGAGACCGCTGGCGAGGTCAACTATCCTCTCCCAAAACGCGCTCCCAAATGTTGTCGATCCTCATTCAGGGGTCCGCACAGCAGCTCCGACCTAGGCCACATCGTGACGAGCCAGCGCGTGTGCTCAAGATTGTCGTCGTACTGCTCGAACCTCATCCGCCGCAGCTCTCGCGAGCCCCTTTCCCGTAGGGAGAGCAAGTAACACACTTGGCCGAACGTCGCATTAGAGCCATCGTCGTCGATCACGCCTTGTTTTGTGGCTCGCTTTGGTCCCGCGTAGACTCGGGCGTTTCACACGGCGGAACGCATCATGATGGAAGCTGCAACCGCACCCGAGTTGGGCCTTGGTCGTCTTCGGGACGAGATTGGTGATCTTGGCCTGCAGCACTACATCGAGGACCTCGAGTCCCACGGCTACACGGTGATCCCGCCGGAGATCGCAAGCCCGAACGGCCTTGCCGAACGGATGCTCGAGGCATGCCTCGACATCGCCGAACGGCGTACCGGCGAGAGGCCCGATCTCGAGCGGGGCAGACCGAAGAGCCGGATCGACTCGCCCGTCGGCGACACGATGAAGGCGTTGCTGCTTGAGGATCCCGTGTTCGAGGAGTCGTTGATGAACCCAGCGCTGCTTGCTTTGGCGACATACCTGTGTGGCTACGACGTGGTGCTGTCTTCGCTGAGTTCCTTTTTGAAGGGGCCTAGCAACACCCGGTTTCGGTTGCACACGGACACACGGCTACCGTCACCGTTGCCAACGCAAGCCCTGCTATGCAAATGCATCTATGCGTTGACGGACTTCAACCGAGACAACGGCAGCACGGCGCTCGTACCGGGTAGTCACAAGTGGTGCCGCAACCCCGTCGCCGGCGAGACGCTGATCGGCGAAGGTGGCAACGACCAAGCCGTCGCTGTCGAAGCGGCCGCGGGTTCGTTGATCGTCTTTCACGGCAATACCTGGCACGGCGCATACAATCGGACAGCGCCGGGGCTGCGGGTTAGCGTCCATCTTCTCATGGTGCGATCCCTCCTCCGGGCGACGGAGGACTTCATCGGCCGGATTCCGCAGGAAGTGCTTGATCGAAACCGGCCGAGGTTCGCGATTCTCACCCAGCAAGGGGTCGTGCCGGGCTACGTCGACAAGGAGGACGAGCGGGCCAAGGTCGCCCGCGCACAGAGATTCGTCTCCGCATTCGAACAGGACTCGGGAGTCAGATTGCCGGCCAAGAGGTAGTCATTGACCGAGGCGCTGCTAGACTGGCGTTCTTGCAGAAGCAGCCGGGAGAGAGGCATGCGTTTCGGTTTCTGGCCATGTCCATGGTTGCCGTTCACGGAGGTGATCGAGCTCTGTACCCATGCGGAAGCAACCGGATGGGACGGCGTCTGGGTCGCCGATCACTTCATGGCGGCGGGGAGCACGCCGAGGCCGTTCCCGGAGGCGTGGACGACCCTGTCGGCGATCGGTGCCCGCGTCCCGCGCGTCCGAGTGGGCACGATGGTGACCGGCAACACCTACCGGCACCCCGCCGTGCTGGCGAAGATGGCGGCGACCTTGGACCACATCACGGGCGGTCGAGTAGTCCTCGGCTTGGGGTCTGGCTGGCAGCAAAACGAACATCGACAGTACGGCATTGAATTCAGCGACGTACCCGGGCGCCTGGCCCGACTCGACGAGGCATGCCAAGTCATCAAGTCCCTCTACACCCAGCCCGTCAGCAACTTCGATGGCCGCTACTACCAACTCACCGACGCGACCCTGGATCCGAAGCCCGTGCAGAAGCCACTCCCGCTGCTGATCGGCGGCGGTGGCGAAAAGGTCACCCTGAAGATCACCGCGAAGTACGCCGACGAGTGGAACCATTGGGGCGACGCCGCCACGATGGCTCAGAAAGGCGCGATCCTCGACGCACACTGCGCGGCAGTGGGGCGCGACCCCGCAGAGATTCAGCGCACCGCGGCGATTCTGCTCTTTATCGGTCGAACCAAGTCCGAGGCACACGCGCGTTGGGCCGCGTACTCCGGTGGCAACAAGCCGCCACCCTCGCCCAGCCGCAACATCGTCGGCTCGCCTGCGGAACTGCGAGACATCGTTGCCGGATTCGAGGAAGCGGGCGTCGACGAGATCATCGTTTCGGACGCCACGCTCGGCGAGCACGCCGAGAAGTTCGAGGCGATGGATCTGCTGATGGGCGAGGTGGCCGGTCGCTAGGGCAAGCCCCCGACACCCTTGCTAATCGTCACGTGCTCGACGCACCGGACTGCCGCCACGGCGTCAGGCGTGGCCACCACCGACGCACGTGCAGGCAATAGGTCTCGTACGACTCGCCAAACCTTCGACGGAGGCTCGGCTCCTCGTAGAGCCGCACGAACAGGTGGAAAGTGACCAGCAACAGCCCTGCGTACGGCAGCAACCGGGCCTGGGCCAGGAGCAGCGCTTGCCCGACAACGATGGTCACCACGCAGACGTACATGGGGTTGCGCACGAACCGATAGAGGCCGGACGCCACCAGCACTTCGGTCTGCTCCACGGGACCGGGTGTGCCACGCCCCTCAAGGGCGAAGCGGGCGAAACAGTCCACCAGGCAGGCCAGACCCACGCCGATGCCGAAGGCACCCAGTAGGCGCTCGCCCGGGAGTCCGATCAGCGGTGGCTGCATCGTCCATCCGACCAGGGCGAACGGAACGGCGCCCGCAACAACGGCGGGAGCAACCAGGAAGAAGGCGAACGACCCCACCACCGCTCGCGCTCGCGTGCCCTTCTCAAACACGTCCGGAGGCCCTGCAAGCCGTGCAGATGAGGTTCAGTCGGCTTCGCGTTTTTGGTCGGGCAGCTGCTGGAATACCGCGCATCTGATCTCCTAGGGTTGAGAGTGTCGGCACTTCGGCGAGTCTTGACGTTAGTTCATCGCCAGCACCTCTGCGACTTTCTCGACCGCATCGTCGAGTTCGTCCGCATCAGGATTCCGGAGCGCCCAATCAAGCCCGCGCAGTTCGCGCAGCACGTCGAACATTCCGACTTCCTCCATGAGCGCTGCGGGATTCATAGGGGTTTCTTTGCAGTAGGCATCGAGCGCATCGGTACGGAAGGTCTCGCTGAGATACTTGAGCGGTGCCAGATCCTCGTGGAGGAGGCCTATGCCGCAACGTTCGAAGTCAAGCAGCCCGGTTATGGTTCGCCCGTCCTCGGCGGCCAGCCAGTTGGCATGCCAGAAGTCGCCATGGATCAGGCAGGGGGATGGTTTCCCTGCAAGGAAACTGCCTAAGTCGGCATGCCACCGGTCCGTCGCGCGTCTTTGGCTCTCCGTCAAGCAGCGCCTCGCAGCCCGCACCAGTGCGGCGACCTCGTCGTGATCGACGACCCGCTCCGGCATCGCCATACCGATGTCAGTCCCGTGGATGCACCGCAAGGCCGACGCCGCGCTTCTCGCGAGAGCCCGCGAAGGTGCAACGGGCGGAGCTCCCGAGAGTTTCGCGTAGACCATGACGCCATGGGGAAACTCCGGCAGGCTGTCCTCCGCAAACGTCGGCTGCGGAATCTCGATGTCGACGCATCTTCGTACCGCGTCCATCATCTCTCTCTCCGTCGTGAACGTGTTGCCGTCGGTCGGAGACTTACCGATACGAACGATGAACCCGGCGCTGGACTCGTGGACGTCGGTACGGAACCCTCCACCGAGAAGTTGGAACGGCCCTAGGACACCACGGGATTCGAGCCACGCTGTCTGGATCATGTTGGGACCGGGCCGCCCCGCAGTACGCCCAGCGCCCCGACTTGGCGTCCCCACTAGCAATCTCCCATCGCCAAGAACAAGAATCCGGCGGGATCGTACTCCGGTCCTGGCTGCGGCGAATGGGCAACTGACGCCGAATCCGACGTAGTCTACGTAGGCACCAATGCCGCAAGGTCAATATGCCATCTACCCCCGCAAAGAGCGCCTCGAAAGGTTCGATCCCGCCGATCGGCCGCCGGGTGCACGTGATCGGAAACAGCGCCACGGGCAAGAGCACGCTCGCGAAGCGATTGGCGGTGGCGCTCGATGCGGAACTCGTGGAACTCGACGCACTCAACTGGCTGCCCGATTGGGTCGGCCTCAACGATACGAACCCCGACGAGTTGGAGCGGCGGTTCGAACGCGCGACGCGTGGTGACGCCTCGGTGGTCGCGGGTTCCTACACGCGATTTGCCCAGCGCACGTTCTGGGCCCGCCTCGACACGGTGATCTGGCTGGATTTGCCCGTGCCGTTGCTCGTCTGGCGGGTTCTGAGGCGCTCGTGGCGGCGCTGGCGGACGCGGGAACTGCTGTGGGGCACAAACATCGAACGGTTCTGGCCGCAGCTGGCGTTGTGGCGCAAAAACGACTCGCTCGTCTATTGGGTCGTCACCGCCCAACGCGGCAAGCGGAAGGGCATGCGCGCCGCCATGGCGGACCCCGAGTGGGCACACATTCGTTTCGTTCGGCTCGGGTCGGTCGATGAAATCGAGACGTTTGCGGCGACCGTCGAGGCCGGGCTCAGTCGTTGAGTACCCGGGCAGCGTCGAGGCCTTGGGGCGATTCCTGGCATGGCCGTTCTGATCATCGCCTTCCGTTCACGATTGGCGGCCACCCATCGGGTGGATCCCGGTTGACAAAACGCGCCTACCCCCGAATCCTGTTTCTGTTCACGGGAGGACTACTATGCGTTTGAGAACGTGGCTTGCTGCCCTATGCGGTTTCTCGGCACTCGCAGTCTGGTGTGCGGAGATTCCTGTTGGCGAACCCGAGTCGGTCGGCATGTCGACCGAGCGACTGCTGCGGATCGATGCGGCGATGCAGCGCCACATCGACGCGGGCAACATCCAAGGCGCCGTGACGGCCGTCGCCCGCCGCGGCAAGGTGGTTCACTTTAAGGCGCACGGTTTGATGGACGTCGAGGCCGAACGACCCATGTCGCGGGATGCGATCTTCATCATGATGTCGTCCACGAAGCCGATTCTCGGCGTCGCCGCGATGATGATGATCGAGGAGGGCTTGATCCGTCCCAACGATCCCGTCTCCAAGTACATCCCGGAATTCGCCGACATGCAGGTGGCAGTGCTGAAGGATCCGGCGGACGAGGACATCAGCCCGTTTCGCGTCGATCGCCGGAATCTGCCCGAACACAGGCTGGTTCCCGCCGAGACGCCCATCACGATAAAGCACCTCTTGACGCATACATCCGGCTTGGCCAGCGGCGGCCTAGGGACGGCCCAGTCGCGCCCGGTTGAGCGGGTGACGTTGGCAAGCTACATCCCCACGCTTGGCACTGCGGCGTTGGACTTCCAGCCTGGATCGCGCTGGACCTACAGCGGAGGAACCGGGCTCGATGTCGTCGCCCGCATTGTCGAAATCGTCTCCGGCATGCCCTACGACGAGTTCGTGCAAACGCGGATCTTCGATCCGCTGGACATGAACGACACGCACTACAACGTGCCGCCGTCCAAGGCACCGCGGAGAGTTGTCATCCAAGGGCGCGACTTCTCGCGCTGGGGTGGCGAAACCACCTACTTCTCCGGTTCCTACGGCCTGTCAAGCACCGCCAGGGACTATCTCCATTTCGAACAGATGCTGGCGAATGGCGGCGAGCTCTTCGGTCACCGGCTGCTCGGCTCCCGTTCCGTCGAGTGGATGGCGAGCAACCAACTGGGCGATCTGTATCGCGGCTTTACGCAAAACGCGAGGGGACAGGGCTTCGGCTATACCGTTGCCGTCGTGCTCGACCCGATCGCCGCAGACAGCCGGCGCAGTGCGGGCGCATTCGGCTGGGGCGGCGCGTTCGGCACCCGTTCCTGGACGGACCCGGCCGAGGAGCTCGCCGGTGTCCTCATGTTGCAGCAACCGCACCCGGGTGCGCAGTACGACTTCGAAAACGCCGTGCGGCAGGCGATCATCGACTGACTGCTCCCCTAAGGCGGATGACGCCGATTCGAGGCAACGAGAGTAGCTGGGGAGCCGCCGTCAACCCACCGGGAGAGGATTGGCAACCGCCAGGTCCGGGAATCGCGAAAAGTCGCGGTCCGCAGACCACAGCACGCGTACGCCGTGGTACAGGCAAAGCGCCGCTATCCGCGCGTCGTGCACGACCGCGCCTTGCAGGAGTGCCGGTCGGGCTATCCGCTCAAGAGCGGCCAGGTAGCCTTCCCCCTCGGCCAGGAAGCCGCCGTCGAGACTGTCGAGGAGCCGTCCTACGGCATCCAAGGCCGCACTCACCGGTGTGGCATCCCTAAAGATCCTCGGGTTCGAGACAATCGCCAGAAACTCGTGGACACACGGCCACGGAACGGACACCGGTTCCGCGCCCCCGACCGCGCCGGACAACACCTCGCGTGCCCGCTCGTGGAAGGGCATCTCCGGGCGATGCGCATAGACGAGCAGGTTCGTGTCGATCGCTATCACGCGCCGTGCTCGCGGTAGACCTCTTCCCTGACCCGACTCCACGGTGCACCTTGGAACTCGGCCGTGAGCCCGCTGCCCCCGTAGCTCGGGAAGTCCAGATGCCGCGGCACCATCCTCCGGCGGGCTTCCAGGCTACGCTGCAGGCCTTCCTCGACCAGTCCCCGAAGTGTTGCCCCTTCCCGCCGGGCCACGCGCCGCACCTGCTCCAGCAACTCGTCGGGAAGCTCGATGGTAGTCTTCATGCGGGTTACCCGTATCGTCAGTATTGCGGCACCATATCCCCAGTATCGGCGAGAGGCAAGCGGCTCCTCGAGGTCGGGGCTGCGACGTGACCGTACAGGGGACCGGCTTGTCCCGTCCCGTTGCGCCCGTTCGTCGCGCGGGGTTGAACTCCCATACAATGCTCTAGCTCAGCTCGTTCCTAGGTTCGACATCCCCGAGTTGCTAGGTGCGTCGGCGTCGGCACGACAGATTGCCGCTAAGGGTTGGTGTATGGGATTGGACTTTGTTGCAGCTGAGCATCTCGAGGCTGTCGAGCGCCGGGTTTCATCGCCGGAACGTGCTGGCGAACCGGCCCATGCCGTGACGCTGTCACGTCGCTTCGGGGCCCCGGCTGAGGAGTTGTGGAAAGCGGTGACCGACCGAGAGCGGCTGGGGCGCTGGTTCATGCCGGTGGGGGGCGAACTCCGGCTTGGCGGTCGCTACCAGTTCGAGGGGAACGCCGGCGGAACGATCACCGCCTGCCAGCCGCCATCGTACGTCGCCGTTACCTGGGAGTTCGCCGGGGATGTGAGCTGGGTGGAGGTTCGTGTTTCGAACGATGGCGCCAAAGGCGGACGCTTGACGCTCACGCACACCTCGCGTCCGTCGGCACACTGGGACGAGTACGGCCCCGGCGCGACCGGTGTCGGCTGGGAGTTGGGCCTCGTCGGACTGGCCTTCCATATCGTCCGGCCGAGCGAGCCCAAGCTGGACGAAGTCGCCTTCGCTACGTCGCAGGAGGGCCGGGCGTTCATCGCCGGTAGTGGCGAGGCATGGGGACAGGCGGCGGTGGCGGCCGGCGCGGCAACGGACGTTGCCAAGGCAGCGGCTGATCGAACGACCGCGTTCTACCTGGGCGAATAGTCCGGGCATGTCCGAGGTCTTGTACGGTCGTTCGCGTTGCCTTGGGCTGGCCGCCGGGTGTCCCTTGGCTACGGCCCTACCTGCCCTCGTGTTGGTATCGATGGTCCACGGGCAGCCTGCCGCAGCCTCCGACAAGCCGGCAGGGTCGGCCGTCGGATTGCCTTCGGTCGAGTCGAAGGCCGCAAGGAACGTACCCTATCTCAGCATGGGGATCGCGATGGTTCGGCCCGAGGGTGCCCGATTCGTCGATGGCGACGACAGTGGACAGGCTGCACTGTACGGCAGCGAGAACCTGTTCGATGCTGGCGCGTTCGACACCAGGGTGCAGTTTCACCTTGCGGCGGGCATCCGGTTTAGACCCGGGCTGCGGATGCAATTGGAGGTCGGCCCGCCCCGGGCATTCGACTGGCGCGGCAACACCAACTACCGCAACGGCGGGAAGCACCAGCCGTCCGAGGCAACGCTGGATTCGTGGCAACTCGTCCTGGCCGGACTCTACGATCTTCCGGGCTGGACGCTCAACTCGGGCGGAACGGCGAGACCCTACCTCGGAGCCGGCGCGGGAGTCGCCGGCTACCGGGCGAGCAGCTACATCCAGCGTTTTCCCGATCCCGACGATCCGACCGGCTACCTGCGTCGGGGTCCGGAGGACGAGATTCCCTTCACTGCCCTCCCCGACGGAACGGGGCGTATTTTCACTTGGACCCTGACGGCGGGGGTCGCCGTACCCGTTCGCGAGGGTGTTCACCTGGACCTGAGCTACCGCTACACCGACATGGGAAAGATCGAGACCGATGCGGCCGACGTCACCATCGTGCGGTACCGAGCGGACGGAATCCGGCGGGAAATCCGGGTCCCGATCAACGCAACCGCAGTCGACCACCGAACTCACACGCTAGCGATGAGCCTCCGGTTCGACCTGCACGGGCGACGCTAACGCGCGCGCAGGATTTCATGTATGGCTTCGGTCACACGTCACGAGAATGCGGCAGCATTCTCGAAACCCGCCCGTAGGGCGCGCCGGGACGGGACAAGCCGTCCCCTACGAGCATCGCTTCGGTCTCCCGCCCGTCTCAGGTGGAGATTGGGTGATGTTGACCGTCGTAACACCAACTCCGATGGCGTCATCAGAGACTTCGGAGTAGAGTTAAGCGACAACTATTCCAAGAGTAAGGAGAGGGGAACATGACACTGAGAACTGTCACCGACCCACTACGTGCGGCGGGAATCCCCGCCATTATGCTGGCCTTTCTGGCCGGTACTGCCTTGACGGCAACTGCCGCCGAGGACGACTCTGACGCCGCCGAGGACGAAGGCGGCTATATCGAGGAGGTCGTCGTCACGGCCTCGAAGCGCGAGGTGAACCTCCAGGACTCGAGCCTCGCCATCACTGCGTATACCGGCGAGCAACTCGACAGCCGCGGCATTCGGGAGGTGACCGACATCGCCGCCGCGATCCCGGGTGTCGACATGGCCGAGTCGGTGCCGACGGAATCCATCCTCATCATCCGAAGCATGTCCAACAACGGTCGCGGCTATCACCGGGCGGAAATCTGGCGTCAGCAGACGAACACCAGCTACCTCGACGATGTCGTGCTGTTCCCGGGCATCACGCCGCTGAAGATGGTCGACCTCGAGCGCATGGAGGTACTGAAAGGACCGCAGGGCACGCTGTTCGGCAAGAGCGCGATGGCGGGCCTGGTCCGCTTCGTCAGCAACAAGCCGGACCCGGAGGCGTTCTCGGGGAACATCAGCGCATCCCTTGACACGGTTGCGGGCGGCGGCACGGGCAACTCGATCGAAGGGTATGTCAACGTTCCGCTGTCGGATTCGTTCGCCGTCCGCTTGGCGGCGTACCGCTACGATCTGCCGGGGTTCATCGACGTCGTCGGCGTGCAGCCCCGAGACAATGCCGACACGGAAGAAACAGACGGCTACCGCCTCCGCGCCAGATGGGACCTGACCGACAACATGGCCTTGGAAGCGTCGCTCATCAATCAGACCACGGTCGTCGGCGACGTGGGCAAACCGATGGCCACGTGGGCACCGTCGATGGAGACCAACGTCCACGCCCTGCAGTTGACGCGCTTCGACCCCGAGGATCCGAAACGGCAGTGGCGCGAGCCCGGGGATACCGAGGAAGACGTCAAGAGCCTCAAGTTCGAGGTCGATCTCAATGCCTTCACCTTGTCGCTGATCGGCGCGAACATGACCAACCACAGCCACTTCTACCGCAATGCGCTGTGGGAGTGCGTGCCCGACGGCGGGTGCCCCGGCCTGACCGTCGGCGGACTGACCCCCAACGGCTACGCCTACTGGCACTCCTCCGAGGGACCGTCGGAACGGAAAATCGAGACGTTCGAGGTCCGCGCCATATCCAACGTCGAGGAAGGCGATCGCCTCGAGTGGATCGCCGGCGCCTGGTATGAGAACAACAACCACCGCCGTGCAGGTCGGTCGTGGTGGGACACCAACGATGCCGAGTACATCGCGTCGCTGAGCGGCGGCTGGGGCAGTTTCGTTCCGCGGTGCGATGCATTCACCGTCCAGGAGATTGTCGACGGCGCGGTCCTCGCGAACCGCTATCAGTACAACAACCAGGATGAACTTGCCGCGTATACGGAACTCGGGCTAAACGTCACCGATCAGCTCAAGGTGTCGTTCGGCTACCGCTATTCCAAGCTGCGCACCAACTTCTACCGGGGCATAAGGGACGACCGCTGCTTCGATGCGGGCAATCCCAACCACCATCCGGAGACCGGCAACACGTCCGATTGGGCGAATGTCGGCACCTACCGGCTCAATGTGGACTACCACTACACGGACGACGTCATGTTGTTCGCATTCGTCGCCACGGGGTATCGACCGGGCGGCACGAACAACATCCAGGCCTGCCCGAGGGGCCAGACCACCTGCGACAACACCACACGAAACGAGACACGGTACCGGATAGCCTACGACTCGGATTCGGTGCGGAACTACGAAGCAGGAATCCGGAGCACCTGGATGGATGGCCGGTTGCTGCTGAACGGCAGTCTGTACCGAGTCGACTGGACCGACATGCAATCACCGGTGTTCCAATCCGCCCAAAGACTTGATCTCTACCGCATTCGCGGGCGGGTGATCGTCAATATCGGCGAGTCGCGGATCGACGGATTCGAGGGAATGGCCATCTACGCGGTCAACGACGAACTGAACCTGCAGCTCAACGTGGGCTACAAGATCGCCGAGATCCTCGCGGACCAGCGTGAGGACTACGTCGGCCTGCCGCTTCCCGGCTCGAGCAGCGGGACGGGCGCACAGATCTCCCTCTTGGCGGACTGGAGCCGGATGATGCCGATCGGCGAGGTCAGGGTGAATGCCACGGCCAGGTACGCACCGCGACGATACGGGCACTTCTACACCGAAAACCCCGTACCGTCCTACATGACGACGGACCTGTCGGTCGGCGTGCGGCGCGATGCCCTCGAGCTTTGGATGAACATCGACAACCTGTTCGACGAGCGGGCGATCACGTTCCAGCATCCGGGTTACCCGGGTTGGCCATACCGTCCTGGCATCGACTGGCGCGAGCAGTACAGCGTGTTCACGATGATCCGTCCCCGGACCATCGGTGTCGGCCTTTCCTACGACCTAGGTCAGTAGACGCATTCGCGGGCCGGTCGGGAAACCGTCGGCCCGCGAACCGCTTGACAATACCCCGTAGGGGCGACCCTATCGCGCCCGGAGGGCGCGCGGTCGCCCGCGTCCAAAAAACACCCGTGTCGGCAACGGGACGGGACAAGCCCGTCCCCTACGGGATGCCCCGACGCGAGGCGACAACCCCGTAGGGGCGGGGCTTGTCCCCGCCCGCGCTGGGCATTGTCGTTGCCTAGCAGCGGGACGGGACAAGCCCGTCCCCTACGAACGTGTTCCTTCCACGTCCCGCGGCCCGACCACTAAACCTCAGCCGGATCGATCCCCGATTCGAGGGGAGGCGGCCGGTAGTTCGGATTCGGCTTGGGGATCAGCGCTTCGATCTCCTGCTGCCAGTCCGAGAGCAGCCCGTAGAGTTCCTGAACGACGCCCGGATGCGTGGCTACCAAGTCAGTCGTTTCGCTCTCGTCGTCGCGGAGGTTGAAGAGTTCCAGCCGGTCGTCCTCGAAGTGCTGGATCAGCTTCCAGTTGCCCCGTCGAACCGCGCCGGCGGGTCGTCCGCCCTGGTTGGCGTAGTGCGGGTAGTGCCAGAAGATGGCCTCGCGGGCAAGCGAGGATTCACCCCGGAAGAGCGGCAACAGGCTGACGCCGTCGCGGTGCTGGTCCGGCTGCGGGGGACAACCGGCGATGTCCAGGAAGGTCGGATAGAGATCCGTGCTGGTTACCGGGATCCGGCAAACGCTCCCGGGTTCGATCATGCCGGGCAGGCGTGCGATCTGGCAGACGCGGGTGCCGCCCTCGTACATCCAGCCTTTGCCCTCGGCGAGCGGGGCGTTGCTGGTGGGAACGCCTTCGCGGCGGTTCGAAGTCGCGAGTCCGCCGTTGTCCGACGTGAACAATACGAGCGTGTTGTCGTTGAGGTCCTGTTCCGCCAGGCAGTCGAGCACCCGGCCGATGTTGGCATCGAGATCCTCGACCATGGCTGCGTAGGCCGCATCGCTCTGCCGGATACGCCTCAACACCCGTTCGCCGCGCAAGTGCTCGCAACCGAACGGTTCGCCTTCGACGATGACATCCTGCTTGTCGAGGCCCATGTCGGCGGCCCGTTGGCGGTACTTGTCGACGAGCCCCGGCGGGGGCTGGATCGGGATGTGCACCGCGTAGTGCGCGAGGTTCAGGAAGAACGGCCGGCTCGGGTCCCGGGCTTCGATCAGTCGGATTGCTTCGTCGGTCAGGCGGTCAGTCAGGTACTCGCCCTCTTCGCCGTCGGGTAGGTTCGCCATGCCGTAGGGACTGAAATAGCCGTTCTGGGGCATCCCCCAGCCGAGACCGGCGATGTTCACGTCAAAGCCGTGCCGCTCCGGGGTGGTTCGGGCGCCACCGAGGTGCCACTTGCCCACGTGCCAGGTCTGGTAGCCGCCGTCTCCCAGCGCGCGGGCAATGCTGTACTCGCTGATCGGCAGACCGTGGAAGTACGGAACGTCCTGCAACCGGCCGATGGCGTGGCCGGGGATGTACTGGGTCACACCCACCCGCGCCGGGTACTTGCCGCTCATGATGCTTGCGCGGGTGGGTGAACACACCGGGCAGGACGAGTATGCGTCGGTGAAGAGCATGCCCTCGCCCGCCAGGCGATCGAGATTCGGCGTGTCGTAGAAGGCGCTGCCGTAGCAGGCGAGGTCTGTCCAACCGAGGTCGTCGATCAGGATCAGCAGGATACTCGGCGGCATCAGTCGACCTCGCCGGCGAAGTGCCGCTCCGCCAGTTCGAACGCGTCTATACCGACCTCGATGCCGATCAGGCGTCCCGCGATGTCGTCAGCCGGCGGGTGGATGCCGCCCCAGATGCGCGACAGGCTGCACTGGTCCGAGGCGTCGCGATAGGTCGCCCACTGCAGCGTCATGTCCACGGACGGACCATCCTCGAACACTAGGAACTCGTTGGCCTCGATCTCGAAGTCGCTCATGCCGCCCGGGAAGAACTCGTCCTCGGTCAATGCCGTCAGAACCTCAGCCGCCGCCCGGGAATAGGTGGAGTGTCCCGATACGTAGCCGGCGAAGGGCGGCGTCACGAAGGTGGGGCGCTGGTAGGGCCACCAGTTCTCGGCGAGCATCCAGTCGACCCCCGCGACGTCCACGTCGGGATCGTCGATCCCATCCGGCCCCAGCCAAGCCAGGAACTTGATCTTGCCGACGTGCTCTCCGTCGTCGCCTGCCAACGCGTCGCCCGCGGCCACCAGCTCGATATAGCCGGGACGCAGCGGGATGCCGTCGACATGGTAGGACTCGCCGTCCGGGTCGCTGCTCTGCCCCCGGTCCGCCATGGCACGCAACGACGAGATCGGCCGGATGTAGTCGTAGTAGCCCTTGATGCCCCAGGCCGTGATGGCGGCGTCGTGCATGGCGCCGCCGAGCATGAAGTACGCCTTCACGTCGTATTCGAGCAGATCGAGGGCATCTTCGCCCCGGAACCGCTCCAGCATGAGCGGGTGGTCGTTGACCTCGTTCAGGATCACGAACCAGTGGCCCGGCGGCGTCTCGGAGTCGGGCCCGTCGGCCCAGAACTCGGCGAGTACCCGGGCGTAGTCGCCCCTCGGCACGACCTGCGGCTCGTAGGGTTCACCCGTCGCCGGATTGACCGAGTGGCCAGCCCCGGCGTCGCCGCCTTCCGCGAGCCGGTAGAAATCCGGATGGCCATCGAAGTCGCGCGGATAGGCGGTGACGTTGCCGACGCTTGCCGGCGAGATGTCCATCGTCACGCCGTCGGTCGGGTCGAGGTGGGACGACCAGACGGCAACCAGGGAATGGGACCACTTGTATTGGTCGGCGCCAACGCCCTCGATCATCGGCGGGGGCCCGGGGTCGTGGTACACCCAGTAGTCGTAGCCGTCCCGAGTACGGATTGTCAGATCGTCGTCCTTGAGCGCGAAAGGCACCACCGAGCCCCACTCGGGGCTTAGGAATTCCGGTTCCGAGTCACTCGGATTCCCCGCCTGGTCGACGAATTCCGCCAGCGCAAGGGGTTGCCATCGGTTCAGGTCGGTGATGTTGGGGTTGCCGGGGAGTTCCGGCTCGAGGGCCGCGTTGACCGGTTCGTAGGCGATGTTGGCGTAGTCGTTCGCCTCGTTCGCCCCATCGACCAGGCCGAAATCGATATAGCACTGGCCGATATGGTTGCCGAGAGCCGCGGCACCGAGTTCGACGTCCGACTCGGCGTAGTCGATGTCGTAGCCGAGGTAGCCCATCAGGGCATTGGCATCGCGAATGATCCCGCTGGCCCCCGGCGACGCGTCGAAGCGATGGCGAATAAGACGATAGACCGCGTAGCTCAGGGCGGTCTCTCGCGCCTCATCGACGCCCTCGGGGGTGGCGATCGTGCCCGATTCGCAGTGCGAGCCCGCGCGTGTCCGCCCGTAGAGCCAAGGACTCGCGGCCTTGGCGGACGGGTCGTCGATGTCGTACGCGGCCCAGACGTCGTACATGGCTGCCGAGACATGGAACAGGTTGCGGGCATGCACGGTCGGCCGCGCGTAGTCGTTGCGGATCGCTTGTAGCAGAACCTCGATCCAGCGCCTGGGGACGGAAACCTCCGCCTCCGGCGCAACACCCGGCAGGTAGTGCGCGGTGATGGTGACCGTCATGCCCGGCATCGTGAACGTCGTGTTGGCCGAAGACGGGTCCGCGAAACCTCCTCCGCCGTTCGTCGACCAGTGCGAGAAGTGGTAGCCGTCGGCGGCTTGGGCCGCTTGGACTTCAATGACGTCCCCCTCGTTGTAGACACCGTCACCGCCGCCTTGCAGCACCACCAGGCGCAGGTTCGTCGCGGGCTGGCGAATCGTCAGTAGCTGGTTGGCCGAAACGTCGGCCATCGTCGACGTCGTGCCATCCGGCCAACGTATGGCGATCTCGGCTTCGGTGGCATCCGCCAACCCGAAATGGACCTCGAAGGGACCGTGGGAAACGTAGTTGTTGCGCCCGCCGAGGTCGCGAATCTGGGAACCGTCGGCGGTGGTGACCGTGATCCGCGAGCCCACCCCCAAGTGATTCGGGGCGGCCCCTTCGAGGCGGATCGCGAGGTAGTGGTTGTCGTTCGCCGTCTCGTTTCGGTACAGCACGACATTGGTCGGGGCGTTGTTCGAGATCAAGACGTCGATGTCGCCGTCGCGGTCGAAATCGAAACAGGCGACCCCGCGTCCCTGGGAGTCGTCGGTGAGACCGACCTGGCCGGCCATTTCCCGAAACACCATGTTGGACCCGGTGTTGTAGAAGAACCGGACGGGGCGGCGGCGGTAGTCCTTGCCGTCGACCAAATACCAGCCGTTGACGTGCAGAATGTCCAGGTTGCCGTCGTTCTCGAAGTCCGCCGCACAGGCCCCCCACCCCCAGGCGCCATCCTGCACGCCCGCAGTAACGGTGGCGTCCACGAACTCGCCGTCGTCGTTCCGATAGAGGAAATTGCCGAGGTAGTCGCCGTCCAACAGGTCGAGGTCGTAGATCGAGGTGACGAACCAGTCCATGTCGCCGTCGTTGTCGTAGTCGCCCACCGCCGCGCCCATCCCGGCCTGGTCCTGGATGACCCGGCGCTCCGTGGCATCGGTGAACGTGCCGTCGTCGTTGTTGTGGAACACCTTGCTCTCGTGGAAGTCCGCTGCCATGAGTAGATCGCTGTCTCCGTCCCCATCGACGTCGCTGAAGTTGGGGGTGAAGGACCAGTCGGTTTCCCGTTCCACCAAGCCGGCGGCTATTCCCGAATCGACGCTGGTATCGGCGAACGAGCCGTCGCCGTTGTTGCGCCATACCGTCTGCGTACTCTTGCCGGGTTCGTAGGGATTGCCCCAATGGCTGAGGAACAGGTCGACCCAGCCGTCCCGGTCGTAGTCGAAGAACGTCGCGGAGACGGTGTTGCGCGTGCTGAGGCGGATACCGGATTCGTGGGTCACATCGACGAATTCCCCGGATTCGTCGAGGCGGTTCTCGAACACATGGTGGGGGTCGCCCACGACGGCGCCCACGAACAGGTCGAGATCGCCGTCGCCGTCGATGTCCCCGAACGCCGGACCGCTGCCCCAATGCACGAGGTCCAGTCCCAATTCGGTACCGATTTCCTCGAACGTGCCGTCGCCCCGGTTGCGGTAGAAGTGGTTCGGCATGGTGTTGCCGCCGACCACGTAGAAGTCCACATCGCCGTCGGCATCGACATCGGCGGCCGCGAAGCCGCCGCCAAACAGTTCGGGATCTATCTCGAGGGTTGATGCGGGCGTGTCGCTACCAAACGACCGGGAAAACGACGATGCCGTGTCCAGTTCGAAGGTCAATGGGGATACCACGGGTTCGGGCGGCGGGACGACCGGTCCCACGGGCTCTACAGTCGGCGAGCCCGATCCGCCCCCGCCTCCGCACGCAGCGGCGATAACCGACAGCCATACGAGACTGTAGAGCCGCTTCATGTCGCCGCCGCAGCTCAGGACATCCCGCGCGCGCCGGCACTTCCCGTACCGAACTCAATGCCTTGGGCGAGCGGCAGGTCCGACGAGTAGTTGACCGTCGCCGTGCAGCGGCGCATGTAGCCTTTCCAGGCGTCCGACCCGGACTCGCGACCGCCCCCGGTTTCCTTTTCGCCGCCGAACGCGCCGCCGATCTCCGCGCCGCTGGGGCCGATGTTGACGTTGGCGATCCCGCAGTCGCTGCCTTGCGCCGAGAGAAACCTCTCGGCCTCCAGGAGATTCCGGGTAAACACGCACGACGACAGTCCCTGGGGGACGTCATTGTGCAGTGCTAGCGCCTCGTCGAATT
Organism: Gammaproteobacteria bacterium; assembly: GCA_026705345.1. Lineage (GTDB taxonomy): Bacteria > Pseudomonadota > Gammaproteobacteria > Pseudomonadales > Azotimanducaceae > VXYL01. The sequence goes on along the minus strand of JAPPAV010000124.1, from coordinate 39,014 downwards.
CGCCGTAGGGGATGACATAGAGAATGGGTGCGAACGTCTCCGTCCTGACGATGCCGTTCTGGACATCGGCCCGGACGATCGCCGGTTGCACGTAGTGGCCATTATCGCAGCCCGCCACGTCGACACGTTGCCCACCCTGGATCTCGAACCCCGCCTCCCTCGACACGCCGAGGGCATGCTGCATCGCGTCGAACGCCGATGCGTCGATCAGCGGCCCCACGACCGTATCAGGCTCGAACGGGTTGCCCACCCGCACCTGGTCAAAGGCGCTATGGAGCGATGCGATCAACTCATCGTGGACGCGCTCGTGGACGATGAGTCGGCGCAAGGTGGTGCAACGCTGACCGGCGGTCCCAACGGCCGAGAACAGGATGGCGCGTACCGCGAGTTCCAAATCGGCGGAGGACGTCACGATCATGCCGTTGTTGCCACCAAGCTCCAGGATGCAGCGCCCGAACCGCTCCGCGACCGCCGGTGCCACGGCGCGGCCCATGCGCGTGCTTCCGGTGGCGCTGACAACCGGGAGGCGCGGGTTCCGCACGAGCGCATCGCCGATTCGGGCATCGCCGACAACCACTTGGACGAGCTTGGGCGGTGCGTCGTCGATGGCTCCCGCCGCGCGTTCGAACAGCGCCTGGCAGGCCAGGGCGCACAACGGGGTCTTTTCGGAGGGCTTCCACACGACGCTGTTCCCGCAGACCAATGCCAGGGCCGTGTTCCATGACCACACGGCCACGGGGAAGTTGAATGCCGATATCACGCCGACGACGCCCATCGGATGCCAAAGCTCGGCCATCCGGTGACCCGGGCGTTCGGAAGGCATGGTTAGTCCGTAGAGCTGGCGGGACAAGCCGACGGCGAAGTCGCAGATGTCGATCATCTCCTGGACTTCGCCGAGACCCTCCGCATGGATCTTGCCGGTCTCGAGCGTCACGAGGGCGCCGAGCGCGTCCTTGTGTCGGCGCAGTTCCTCGCCGAACCGTCGAATCAGTTCGCCGCGCCGAGGAGCCGGCACGTTGCGCCATTGCGAATACGCACGCTCGGCAGCCTCCACCTTCCGCCCTACCGACTCCGGGTCGTCGGTGGCCACCGCCGCGATGGTGTTGCCGTCGATGGGCGAGTACACGGCCAAGGCCCCACCGTGGACAAAAGTCCGGGGCATGGACAGGGCGGTGAGAATCGCGTCGAGGTCGGTCAATGCGCCCATGAATTCCTCACGTGGTCTTACTTGCGCTGCGCTCCTTGCTGAAAATACCTTCCGAAACGGTTCGCAAGGAAGTCCTTCAGGCGAATCTGCTCCTGGCGAACAAACCCGGCCTCCGGAATCCTGCCTTCGCGGAGCAGGTCCAAGGTCGCGCACACGCTCGCGGCGGTAGTGATCTGAATGGCGCTCAATTGCCGACCGCCCACGGTCCGACTGTATATCTTGTTGGCGTAGGACTCCTGCAGGAAATAGCCGTCTCTGGCGCCGCTGGCGGTCACGAAGACCAGGACGACATCCTGCACGGTGGTCGGCACCGCGTTCTCCAGGACATCCTTCAAGAGTTCCCGGCGGTCGGCGAGGCGCAGGTCGTGCAGGAGAACCTTCATGATGTCGCAGTGCCCGGGATAGCGGATGGTCTGGTAGTTCAGGTTCCTGACCTTACCGATCAGCGTGTCGCCGAGGGTTCCTAGCCCGCCCGACGTATTGAAGGACTCGTAGGCGACGCCGTCGAGGTGGAACTCCTCGAGGTGCTCCAGCGGCTGCACTTCGGTGGCCTGGCAGTTGACGATCACGTTGCACGGCTCGCAATACTCGTTGATGACGCCGTCCGTGCTCCACGTCAGGTTGTAGCTGAGCGAGTTCGTGGGGTATTCGGGCAACGCGCCAACGCGCATGCTCAAGGTATCGAGGCTCTCGAACCGGTCGGCGATGTCGTTCGCTACGATCGAGACGAATCCCGGTGCCAGGCCGCACTGCGGAATCAGCGCCTTGGCGGCGTGCTCCGCGAGTTTGCGAACCGCGCGCGCACTCGCGATGTCCTCGGTGAGGTCGAGATAGTGCAACTGGCTTCGGACGGCTGCGCAGGCCACGGCCTCGGTGAGAAAGAAAGGCCCCGCGTTGATCACCGCAAATTGGCCGTCCAGCGTCCGCGCCAGCGCATCGACGTCGGTGACATCGATCCGCTGCTTGGCGAGCCCCGGGTGGTCGGGCACGTGGTCCAACCGCTCCGAATCGCTGTCAACCAAGGTGACGCGGTAGCTCCCGGACTCGTTCAGGAAGTGGCAGATCGTCTGCCCGATCTTGCCTGCGCCGACCAAGACCACGGGGCTCATGATCTGCGCATACCCGCGAGGCTTGTTCGCCCACGCTCGACGCCGACGGATCGATTTTGCCGCGATGAGATGGCTAACAACATCAATACCGACGAGCGGCGTGAGTTCGACGCCGAGAGTAGATGAAGTCTGCAACGGGGGCCAGCAACATTGGCCGGACACATGCCTCCGTTACCACGAAAGCGGAGTGCTACGATGCGCCCCAATGACGACTCACCGTGTCAGCTACCACGTGCTCAGGGACCATATGGGCGGCAAACCCCTGCAGCGCGACGTGGCCGTCTGCGCAACGCCCGACGAGTTGGAGGCGCTCGGTCGAGACGGGTTTCTCATCCGTGAGGCCGCCATCAACGGCGATCGGCTCGAGTCGCTGCGCCGCGCACTCGATCGGCTGACGGAGAAGGAATGGCCTGCCCACCGGCCACCACCGGACGCCCGGCCCGACGAACTTCCCACGCGTTCCTGGGGCATCGTCCTGCGCCACCTGCTCGACAAGGACGCCGAGTTCCACGACCTGCTCGCCTGGGCGCCAGCATTGTCGGTGGCACGCGCCATGATGGGTCCGTTGGTGCGACTGCGCGGCTTGTCGGCCCGGGTATCCTTCCCCGGCGCGGAACCTCAGGACACGCCTTGGCATCAACATCTGCGGGTGATCCCGAACCCGCTGCCGCCTTGGTTTTCGCGACCGCACGCCATCGACTGCCTGATCTATCTCGACGAATTGAACGATGACACCGGCGCCCTCTCGGTGGTGCCCGGTTCCCACCACCGGCTGGACCGCGAGCCGCCTCCGCTGCGCTACGAAGGAGTGCCCAGCGAGCAAACGCTGCGCCTACCGGCGGGCAGCATGGTGATCATCCATTCGAACCTTTGGCACCGGGCTCTGTCCACACGCGCGGGGAAGCGTCGCGTGCTCATCTTGTCCTACACGCCGAGCTGGCTGCGGGAGTCGCCCCACGGCGGCCCGGCACCCGATGATGGACTGACCCGCGAGCTACTTGCCGATGGCGATGCGGAAACCCGGGAGTTGCTTGGCCTCGAGGGTCACTCGTAACCGCTCCATTCCGCCGATGGCTAACGAGATCACACCGACATCGATTTGACGGCACCCTCGATTTCCCGCCGGACCGTCTGCCATTCGATGTCACGGATCATGTGAGGCATGGGTTCGGCCTCGGCGTCTTCGAACCAGACCAGGCTCTTCTGCAGGTGGTAGGCGTTGTGGTCGATGTTCGCGAAACGCCTCTCGACGAGCGACAGGATCTCCGGCAGATTCATGCCGCCCTTCAGCAGGCAGTAGAGATCGACAAAGTCCTTGCGGCTGCCTCGGCCACCGATGGCAATGACCTTCATCACCGCGATGTCCCGTGGATCCGCCAGCGTAAGGCCACGGTATTCGCTCCCCGGAAACAACAGCGGGGCCTGTGCCCGGAGAAAACTGATCCTTAAGCCCGCCAGCAGCACATGCAAGGTGTCGCCGGTCCGGCTCAACACGCGAACGTCGCCAACCCGCGCAGTTCGGACCAACTGGCCCTCCACGTCGAAGGATCCGCTCCGGAAGAAATCCAAATCCTCGGAGTAGCGGTGGCCGATCTGCAGGGCGAGCGCCGTACCGCCTGCGAGTGTCCAGGCGTCCGTAACGCCCGTCTCGGCCAGCCGCCGAACGGTTGACCAACCCGCCCTACTGAGTACCCGGGGATGCATCGTCGCCACCTAGCAGCAGATTCCAATATTGACGTGTTCGCGCATCCATGCCGCGTCGGTTGATCGCATCACGGATCGCGCCATCGCCAAAGAACGACCTTGCGGCACGCACCTGGTCCGCGTTACCGAATACGAGCACGCGGGACAGTACCCAGAGGGGATGGGATTCCAGGTCGTCGGCCGCGAGGCGTTTGTCCCAGAAAACGGATTCGAGCACGGCGACCAGCGAGGCGGCGCTAGGCTTTTCGTCCGTCGGCGATTCCGGGGCAACCAAGCGGACCTCCAGTTGGGCACCCAGCGCCATGGCGATGCGCTGCAGAGTGGCCACCTCGAAACGGTCCCAGCCAGTTTCGTACCGATGCAGAGCCGACGCGCTGGTGCCGGCTCTGCCCGCCAGTTGCTGCAGCGTCATCCCGCGGCGCTTTCGCAGCTGTCTGATTTGCGACCCGATCACGGAGAAATTTTATCATGGATGAGAAAACTTGGGCGATTTCGTGCGCACAGCGAATGCAACGGGACGGGGCGAGTCTGTACCCTACGCCTGTTTGATCCGGACACACGAGAATGCGGCAGCATTCTCGATCGCGCCAGCAGGGCGCGCCGGGACGGGACAAGCCCGTCCCCTACGACCGTGATTCGACAATGAGGCGGTACAGCCCGAACCCCGACGAGGAGCCATCATGAACATCACCGATATTCGTACCGTTTTGGTCCGCGTGCCGGTCGAGAAGCCCACCGCCATCGCGACGCGCCAACTCGCGGCCCGGGAGTACATCCTAGTTTGGATCGACACCGACGCGGGCCAGACCGGCATCGGGTATACCTACGCCGGGACGGTTGCCGGTCGGGCGACCGTCGAGTTCGTTCAGGACGCGTTCCGGCCGGCGTTGCTCGGCCGAGACCCGAGACTCATCGACGGCCATTGGGCTCGGATGTACCAGGAAGTGCTGTTGGCCGGACGGCGGGGGGCCGCGCTGCGCGCCATATCCGCAGTCGATATCGCGCTTTGGGATCTGCTGGGCAAGATCGCGGGACTGCCGCTCTATCAGCTTCTCGGCGGCTGGACCGACTCGGTACCGGCATACGCCTCCGGGGGCTACTACCGTCCCGGCGACCCACTCGACAACGTCCGGAACGAAGTCCTCTCGTACAAGCCGCTCGGTTTCACCGACTTCAAGATCAAGGTGGGCGGTGCCGCCTTCGACATCGACGTCGAGCGGGTTCGCACCGCACGGGAGACCATTGGCCCGACGGGCCGCCTGGCGCTGGATGCCAACAACGCCTGGCGCTGGCCACACGACGCGATTCGCTTTGCACGGGCGGTCGAGGACTGCGACATCTGGTGGTTGGAGGAACCGCTGTCGCCCGATGACATCGCCGGCCACGCCGAGATCGCGCGCACCCTTGAAATGCCGGTGGCGACGGGGGAGATCCACGCCACGCGGTGGGACTTCAGGGACCTCATCGCGCAGCAGGCGGTCGATATCCTGCAACCCGATGCCGGCGTCCTAGGTGGTATCACGGAGTGGATGAAGGTGGCGCACACGGCCGCGTCATTCAATCTGCCGGTGGCGCCGCACTGGCACGCGAACATCCACGCCCACCTCGTGGCGGCGGCACACAACAGCATCACCGTGGAGTACTTCGCGCTCGAGCAGGATATCTACAACTTCGAGCGCCTGGTGACCCCGGACACGCGCTTCATAATCGAGGATGGTCGCATCCCGCTGTCAGACCGGCCGGGACTCGGAATGGAGTTCGACGATGGTGCGATCACCCGCTGGCGTGCGGACTGAGCCTTGGAAGAAAACGCCGTGGCAGCCGCCACATCGCGCCCAAAGGGCGCGACGGGACGGGACAAGCCCGTCCCCTACGGTGCTCGCCCGCGACGGCGGTTCGGCGGGACGGGACAAGCCCGTTCGTTGTCGATCACCCCGGCAGGGGTAGGTTCGGGAAGAAGCGAACCTCGACGCTTTGGCGTTCCTGCAAACCCTCCGATCCCGGCATAGGCACCGCCGTATGGAGCGTCGGGTAGAAGATCTCGCCATCCGCGGGATGCGAGTCGTAGGTCGTGAACACTAGTGCCTCATCGCGGGTCATGGCCGAGTAGTAGCGCCAACGCTGGCCATCATTGGGCTTGCAGTAGTGCGCGTTGAACGGTCGCGGCTTCGCGTTGGGATTGAGATCGTATTCGAGATCATCGCGATCGATGGAGGTGCGGTCGCACACGGCCAGCGGAAAACGTGCCAGCGGTTCCGGCGACACCGAACGCCAGATGTTGATCCCTAGCACGCGTCGGTCCGTGGGCATCCCTTGGACCTCGGTGAACTTTTCGACCACCCTACCGTCATCGGAGACGAAGTCGGCGTAGTCGTTGTGAACCCCGGCCGCGCACGGCCCGTACTGAACACCGTCTTCCCAGTAGTGTTCCTTGATCTGCTCGTTGCGGTAGGTGTGACTGCGGGTGGGCGTGACTTCAGCCGAGAGGAGGAGAGCCTGCAACAGAGCTCGGGCCTCCTCGTAGTAGACGTCTGCCACTTCCTCGATGTCGGTCCAGTCGCCAACGGCCGACGGGGCGTGGACGAGCAGGAATCCCGCTCCGTCCGCCAGCAGACGGGTCGAATCGAGGGGTTCTTCCAGCAAGCCCATGGTAGCCCGCGCATCGTGAATGCGGGTGGGTCTGCCAAGCCGCGCGGCGGCGAATGCCTTTCGTTGTTCGTCGGTACCTTCGGTCTGGCCGATGGGATTGACGAAGTTCAGGTTCCCTACAAAATCCACTGTCAAAACCTCTACTGAAACGCCGCTACGTCGCGACGGTCTGCAATTCGACGAAACGCCGGTAGTGCCCGTCCGGCAACGCCATCAACTCTTCGTGGCTGCCGGACTCGCGCACGCGACCGTCCTCGAGGAACGCGACCTTGTCGGCGCAGGCGATGGTCGACAGGCGGTGGGCGATGATGATCACCAACCGATCCCGGGCCGCCTCCTTTAGCGACTGCACGAGGTACTCCTCGGTTTCGGGATCGAGCGCGGAGGTCGGCTCGTCGAGGATCAGGATGCGCGAGTCGCGCAGGAGGCCCCGGGCGATCGCGAGGCGCTGTTTCTGCCCGACCGAGAGCTTGCTCATGCTGGTACCGAGCCGGGTGTCGTAGCCGTCGGGCAAGGCGGCGATGAAGTCGTGGGCGCCGGCGATGCGCGCGACGCGTTCGACCTCTTCCGCGCTGGCGTCCGGTTTGCCGAAACGGATGTTGTCGGCGATGGAGTCCGAGAACAGCTGTGTTTCCTGGAACACGTAGGTCACCTGGTCGCGCAGGCTATTGAGCGTCGCGTCGTTGGCGTTGACGCCGTCGATCAGCACCTCGCCCTCGGTGGCGATGCGGTAGCGCGGGATAAGACTCGCGAGCGTGGTCTTGCCCGCCCCGGTTGGACCCGCGATGGCGAGGATCTGGCCGACGGACGCATCGAGGTTGATTCCGGCAAGCGCCCGGCGACCATCGGGATAGACGAAGCCCACGTCGCGGAACTCGACGCCATGCTCGATTCGAGGCAGCGTCCTGCTACCCAGATCCTCCTCGCCGGGCATGTCGATGATGGCGAACACGCGTCGCATGCCCGCCGCGTGGTACTGCAGGTGCACCCACGTCAAACCCATGCTCCGAGCCGGTCCCCGAATCCACTTGAAGTAGAACAGGAGCGCCCCGTAGTCACCCGGCGACATCACGCCGTTGATTACTTGGGTGGATGCGTACACAACAGAGCCCATGACGATCAGGTAGTAGCCGATCTCGACCAGCTGACCCACCGTGATGCCCACCCAGACATAGCCGCGGTAGCGCTTGAACGACTCGTCGCTATCGTCGCCGAACCGCTCCTTCTCCTTGCGGTTGCCCCCGAGGCTCTGCACCGCGAGGATGTTGTCCATGCCCTCCTCGATGGTGCTGGTGGTAATGGCACCCGCCGCTCGCGATGACTGGGCGCGACGTCGCGCCATGCGCGAAAAGCCCACGGAGAGCAAAAAGATGCACGGGAACACGCAGGCGAGGAGGAGGATGAAGCCCGGCGAGTCGGGGTAGGCGCTCATGAACGTGCCGATGGCCATGAACATGACGGCCATCGCCATGACGATGGCATACCAGGTGCCGTAGAAACCCTGGTTGATGGCCGGCGCGTCGTACATGACCCGGTAGACGCTGTCGCCGATGCGCTGCTCCTCCAGGGTCGTCATCGGCAACGCCTTGATCCGCTCGAACAACCGGGCCCGGAAGTAGTGGTTCACCGATTGGGTGAGCCGCGTGTTGATCTTGAAATCGATGTAGCCGTAGATCCCCCCGACGTAGCTGTGCGCGCCGTGCAGGCTGTTCTCGACCTTGGTGGCCGTGTCGTGGCCCTCCTCCAGGTTCCCCTCCGTCTCGTCCCGGGCGTTGTCGCCCTGGGAATAGCCACCGATCAAGAGGACGAACAGCGCGAGAACGGCCATGACCGCCAGCAGCACTTCGAGCGGTCCGGACCCGGCCAGCGCATCCAGGAACGGGCGCCAGATGGGCGGATAGCCGGCCGCTTCCTCGATGGGTGTGCCGAGAACGACGTGATCGATGATCATCTTGATCGGCCACGGGAGCATGACCAACGGCACGGCGATGGCGAAGAACATCAGCGTGAGCTTGAGGAGGAAACGGCCCGCGAAGTGGCGGGCAAGGAACATCCCGCGCGCCGCAACCTCCAGCGTCTCGCCGAAGCTTAAGTCCGTGTCCGTGTCGATGAGGCTCGCGCGCCGGTCGAGTTCGGCCTCGCGGTCGCGCAGCGTCGTCTTGGGGGCGCTGACGTCCGTCACGAGCCGGCGTCCCCCGTCGCCTGGGAAAGGTTCGACTCCGCCTCGACGAACGCCCGGTAGCGACCGCCTTCGAGAGCCATCAAGGCGTCGTGGTCGCCGTTCTCGATGATGCGGCCGGCGTCGAGATAGAGGATGTTGTCGGCACGGCGAATCGTGGAGATGCGGTGGGTGATGAGGAAGATGGCCCGCTTGTCCGCCCCGTCCCCGGTGCCCGTTCGGCCGGCGGCCCACTCCGATAGATTCGTCATGACCCGGTTCTCGGTCGCCGCGTCAAGCGCCGCCGTGGGTTCGTCGAGGATCAGCAAGGGCGTGTTGCGCACCACGGCGCGGGCGATCGACAGTCGCTGGCGCTGGCCGGTCGAGATGCGACCGCCGCGGTCGCCGAGGACGGTGTCCAGACCGTCCGGCAAGGCGTCCACGTAGTCCTCCATGCAGGCGATGCGGATGGCTTCGCGGATCTCCTCCTCGTCCACGTCCGGGGCGACGTAGCGGATGTTGTCGCGGACCGACATCGCGAACAGGACGTTTTCCTGCAGGGCGATGGCGATGTTGCCGCGCAGCGAAGCCACCGTGTAGCCGCGCAGGTCGATGCCGTCGATGGACACCGCCCCGGCCTCGGGATCGTAGAGGCGCAGCAGGAGCCCCATCAGCGTGCTCTTGCCGGAACCCGTGGGACCCACGATGGCGGTGATGGTGCCGCTCTCGGCGGCGAAACTGGCGCCGTCGAGCACCGGACGGTCCGGCTCGTAGGCGAAGGTCACGTTGTCGAACCGCACTTCCCGCTGGAAACGCCTCAGTGGGACGGCGTCCTCGGCATCCACGACATCAGGCTCAAGGTCCAGGATATCGAATACACGCTTCAGGCCCATGGCGATGTCCTGGGCGGCCATCCATTTCTGCATGCCCCAGCGTACGCCGGCGGCTGCGCCCTGGAATTCGTCCCGCGACCACTGATGGGCCGTGAGATTCCAGATCACGAAACTCAAGCCCACGAACGCGATCAGTTCGACGGAGAACGTCGGCACCTCCAGGTAGGCCCACCGTGCGACCAGGTATTCGCTGGCGAGCATGGCTCCCGCGACGATGCTGAACGTGATGATGCCGACCAGCGCCATAAGGACCCGGACCCGGTAGGCGGTGTTGAACAGGATCACCGAGTCCTCTTCGAGCCGCTTCTGGATGCGGTCTTCGGCCCCGTATGCCTTGATCAGCCGGATGGCGCTGAACGACTCCTGCAGGCGGGACGTCACGTCGGAAGTCGCCGCCCTCGCCGCCAGCGCCTTCGTGCGCATGCGCGGCATGGCCCACTTCGCCCAGGCCAGCGTCGGCACCACGACACTCAGCATGATGAGTCCGATCCAGGGACTTAGGAGCGACAAGAGGAAGATCGCAGTTGCGTAGCTGAAGATGAGCATCGCGATGCCGAGCAGCGTGTCGATCACGGACGTCACCTGGGCGCTGTCCTGGTAGATGCGGAAGATCGAGTCGCCGGTGCGGTGGTCGCTGTGGTAGCTGAGCGACAGTGTGTGCCAACGTTCAATGAGCGCCGTGCGCAGATCCTGGTTGATGCGCTGCAGGATCCAGATCCTGTACCAGCCCGCCCCGGTGCCGGACATGATCCACGAGTACTCGCCGCCGCCGATCATGATGCGCAGCGGCGTCAAGGCCACGATCAACGTCACGCTGATCCCGACGTAGACCCACTGGAAGAAGAACTGCTCCTCGACTGATAGCGTTCCCTCCAGGATGCCCCGCGCCAGCTCGCCCCGGCCGAGGGCGTCCGCCAGCAGGGGGATCACCGGGTCCGCCTGCAGAATCGACTGGAACAGCAGATCGGCGAGCACGAGACCGACCGCCAGATTGATCAGCTTGTGCAGGTAGACCATGAAGAAGTAGTACACCAGGTGCGTCGAGGCGCGAACGCGCACGTCGAGCCGCCCGTCGGCGTATCGACACTGCACCAGCCAGCCGAGCGCGCAGGCACCCGTCACCCACGCGATCCACTTGCTGGCGGCGAACTCCGGCATGGCAGCCGGAGCAACGACCACGTTGCCGTAGGCGGCGAGCAGGAGCGCCCCGACCGTGGCGGCAACGCGCAACCTGGAGTTGGCGCTGAAAGCGATGATCCAACTCCACACCCCAAGGCCCGCGACGCAGGCGTAGACCGCCAGTGGATAGAGAACGTGCCGTTCGGAGTTGGCCGGAAAAACGTCGTAATAGAGAAATCCCCCAGCAGCCAATGCACTCACCAAGAACGGCAGGTACGCGTAGGAGTAGCCGTCGCTGGTGTCGCCCGTGGAGATCCAGTGACCGAAGAACTGCGGCTTGATGTAGGGCCACGAGCGTAGGAACAGCTTGACGATCGAGACCAGGTTGTCGCGGTCGTCGGCTACGGTCAGGTCCCGATCCGGAGGTACGGGGCCGTCGCCCATGATCGGCAGCGCCCGCGCCAGCGCGCGCCTTTCGGCGTACTCCTCTTCGGCGCTGTTGTGCGGGTCCGGCATCGGCAACTAGGTCGGCGGGGAATCTCGTCCGATTCTTTCGCGCGACCTCGCGATCAACATCGCCATGTAACCGACCAGAGCCGCGAAGGATAGGACCAGGAGGGCCGACCCAAGAGCCCATCCGTAGGGAACGAGGATGTTGGTGGCGACCGAATCCGCGAAGAATCGCCAGAGCGTGTCGTTCAGCGCGATGACGACCAACGCACCGATGGTCAGGATCGGCGCGGCGAAGATCAACGTGGCGACGAAAACACGGGCACCGAACGCCGAAGCGCGGCTTTTGAATCCCGTGTCGCTCATCTGGTGCGTCCCAACCCGAACCGGTGCACTATAGCCGAGTTGGGCGCATCGGGACGGGACAACGCCGCCAGCCCCGTCCCCTACGAGGCCGATGCCGTCAGCGGCCCGCTGCGCGCATCTCTTCGACGGTGCGGGGCTTCAGGCGCACGGCGCCGTCGCTCGCATTGCGCGCCAGGGACGGCCCGGTGGCGAGGCGCTTGCGGGCACCCTCGATCTGGCTCGCGTATTGAGGCAGCCATTGCGCCTGCGCGACAAGCATCTCGTCCACCATCTGCCAAACCTCGGGCGGGTTGCAGACGGCACCCACGAGGGGATCGAGCAGGACGGCCTGCTTCAGGAGTTCCACGTCGCCGGTCATGGCGGCCCGGGTGGCCATGCGCTGCACCTGGATCGAGTTGTTGCAGATGGCCGCGGCACCGAGGGGCAGGTCGCCGACTACCGGGATGGCGAGTCCATTCCTGTCGACGTAGCCGGGCACCTCGACGATGGCGTCGGCCGGCAGATTGGGAATCACGTCGCGGTTACGCACATTGAAATGGCCCCGGTAGACGCGGCCGGTTTCCATCGCCTCGATGATCCAGGAACCGTGCTCGTCGCTGCGCCTCGCGGGATCGAAACTGGCCGGTTCCGCCTCCAGGTGCTTTGCGAAATCGGTCTCGAACCAGTTGCGATTCTCCGTGCACGCCCTGAGGTAGCCTGCGGTTTCGCCGTGGATCCAGGTGTCGGTGGATATCCAGTCTGGGATCTCGTCCGGCCGCTTGCGGTACCAGGGCAGGTATTCCGACAGGTGCCCGTTGGACTCGGTGCTGAAGTGGCCGAACCGGCGGATGATGTCGATGCGAACCTTCTCGCGCTCGCGAATCGCCTCGTCCGCCTCGAACAGCTCGAGCAGGTCGCGCGCCCAGTCCCTCCCCTCGAACAGCACTTTCACATACCACGTCTGGTGATTGATGCCCGCGGCAACGATATCCACGTCGGCCTTGGTGACGCGACGGTAGCCCGGATCGTCCGGGTGCCGGCCGTCGTTGACGCGGCGTTCGAACAGATGCGCGAGCAGACGGTGTCCGCCCTGCACGCCGTGGCACAGGCCGATGGTGTTGACCGGCGAGGTGTCGAGCGCCGCCCAGGTGTTCATGGCCATGGGATTGGCGTAGTTCAGGAGCGTCGTCCCGGCGTGAGCGTAGCGTTCGATCTGCTCGGTGAGTTCGACGATCATCGGGACCGTGCGTTGGCCGTACATCAGGCCACCCGCGCAGATCGTGTCGCCAACGCACTGGTCCACGCCGTATTTCAGCGGAATCTCCACGTCGGTACGGAAGCCTTCGAGACCACCAACGCGTGCGGTGTTAATGACGTAGTCCGCCCCGGTGAGCGCCGGCTCCCGCGCCAGGGTCGCGTCGATGGTGGCTCCGACGCCGTTCGCCTCGATCTCCCGTCGGCAAAGACTGGCCACCATGTCGAGATTGCGCTCGCTGATGTCCTGGAAGGCGAACCGGGTGTCCGCGAATTCCGGCACGCTGAGGATGTCCCGGACAAGGCGGCGAGTGAAACCGATGCTGCCGGCACCGACGATGGCGATCTTCAAGGTCATGCGCGTCTAAGAGAGGCTCTCTCGCACTATTCTAAGATGTTGGTCGGGCGAATAGGCGCCCCCAAGCTCGTCCCTACTTGATCTTGGGAATCACCTTGTCGGCCATGAGGCGGATACTCCGCAGTATTTCGTCGCGGGAGAGCGCGCGCCCGAGCAGGGTGCACATGATCTCGTCCGCACCGAAGTCCTCATGCAATTCGTGAATTCGGTCAATCACCTGCTCCGGCGTTCCGGTGAGATCACTCCTGTCGGTGCGCCCCATGGCGCGGTTGACCTCCGCGTGTGTCGCGGCCACGTAGGTCGATATGCGAATCACGACCTTCGGATCGCCCGGGTGACCTGCGTTTCGCCATGCCTGGCGATAGCGCTTGACGTCTTCCCTTAGCACCGCGTCCCCGCGCTCGTTGTGCGAGCTGCCGCCGCCGATGGCGATGCGGTAGCCCCCTCTCCCCATCGGCACGAAGCTCTGCTGACTGTCCAGCGGTAGCAGGATGGGCGGATGGGGCTTCTGGACAGGTTTCGGCAGGACTTCCGACCCTTCCGGGAGCGCCGGATAGTCGTAGAACTCGCCCTGGAACCCCGAGAACTCCTCCTCGGTCCACGCCTGCTTCATCACGGCGAGGAACTCCAGGAAGTGCTCCTGGCGCCGCTGGTCGCCGATCGTATTGCCACCGGCACCGTAGATGAAACGACCATTGCTGACCTGATCGATCATGGCGATCTGTTCAGCGACCTGGATGGGGTCCGCCGGCGGCATGTGCTCGAAGACGTACCGATACGCCTCACCGGCCGGTCCTCTACGGTCTATCCGGGACGCGCCCTCCGGGACGTCGGTGGTGAATCGCTCGCCGGGCGCCCTCAGGTGAGGTAGATGCACGGCCGTGCCGATCTTGATCCGGCGGGTGCGGCCAGCGATGGCGGCGGCCATCAATAGGGGATGGGAGACGTTGCCACGCAGGGGAACGCCACCGGTCCACACCGTATCCCAACCCATCTCGTCGGCGCAGACGATCTCGTCAATGGTTGCGGCGTAGCACGCCTCTTGGGACTCGCCGGGTTTCGCGGCGCAGAAGGTCAGCAAGCCAACGTCCATCCCGCAACAGTCTAACTTATCGGCTACGCTTCACCGCTCGCCAACAGACAACAAGGCGTCCCATGCTGATTCCGATCCAGCCTCTCAAACAGGCGGACCTACCCGAACGCGACAAGCCTATGCTGAAGATGATCGGGCCCGGCGTCGTGATCGCGGGGCTCGCCATCGGTTCCGGCGAACTGATCATGTGGCCCTGGATCACCTCCGTGGTCGGTGCGCAGCTACTCTGGGCGGCTGCCATCGGCATCTTTCTTCAGCTTTGGGTCAACATCGAGATCGGCCGCTGGTCGATCGTCACGGGCGAAAGTCCTTTCACCGGCATGGCCCGGGTCATCAAGCTCACCGTGTACGCGTTCGTATTCGTGATCGTCGTGGGCAAGTTCCTGCCCGGTTGGGCGCGCGAGACCGGCATCGCGCTGCGCGACCTCATCTTCGGACCGGGACACCACAGTCCGCCGTGGCTGTGGACGGCCATCGTGTTCGCCTTGGTCGCCGCCATCCTGTTCGGCCCCAAGGTGATCTACACGGCGGTGGAACGCTGCATCATGGGTCTGATCCTCGTCATCGTCGTCGGCCTCATCTACGTCGTCTGGGAGATCGGGTCGGTCGAGATATTCATGGAGATGTGGAACGGACTCGTCAGCTTCTTCAGCTTCCCGGACTTCCCCGTGGATGTCCTGGCCGACGACGGGTCGGTGCGCGACCAACTGACCTTCAACCGCTTCTTCGGCGCGGTGGTCTTCGCCGGGGCGGGCGGCCTCGGCAACCTCTACTACGCCTACTACCTCCGCGAGAAGAACATCGGCATGGGCGCGCTCATGCCGTCGCTCATGAGTCCCGCCCACAAGCACGAGATCAAGGAGATGGACACCGGCTACCTCTACGCGGATACGCCCGAGAACCGGCGCCGCTTCAAGGACTGGTTCCGCTACGTGGTACTCGACCAGACCCTGTTCTTCTGGCTGCTCGGCAGCTTCACCATGTTCCTGTTCATCTTCGGCGCCCTCGCCGTCCTGCATCCGATCGGCCTGGTGCCCGACCGCGCGAGCCTAGTGTGGGATCTCGCGTCCATTCTCGAGCAAAGCATGGGCACCTTCGGCCGGTACCTGTTTCTCATCGTGGGAATGGCGGCCCTGTTCAGCACCCAGCTTGGCGGGGTGGATGGCGGCAGCCGCATCTTCGCCGAACTTCTCCATACGAACTTCAAGTTCGGACGATGGCTGAAGCTCGAACAGTGGTACCTGGTTCTCGTTGGGACGACCATGGTCATCGGCGTGTTCAGCGTCTGGTTCTTCGGCCGTTACGACATCGCCGGACTCGACTTCCTGTTCATCGCCGCACTCATGAGCGGATTCGTGATGGCCGTCTACGTGCCGATGATTCTCTACATGAACCTCACCAAGCTGCCGAAGTCCGCGCGACCCGGATGGATCAACATCGTGTTCATGGTGCTCGCCTCAGCCATGTACATCGCGTTTGCGGGCTACACCATCTACACCAAGGTCGTCGACGTACTGACATAGCCTGCATTCAAAAAAGGGGACCCCATGGACAAGCAATACGAACCCACCTGGCAATCGCTCAAGAACCACAGAACGCCGCAGTGGCTGCGCGAATCGA
Organism: Gammaproteobacteria bacterium; assembly: GCA_026705345.1. Classification (GTDB taxonomy): domain Bacteria; phylum Pseudomonadota; class Gammaproteobacteria; order Pseudomonadales; family Azotimanducaceae; genus VXYL01. The sequence goes on along the minus strand of JAPPAV010000124.1, from coordinate 23,055 downwards.
AGTTCGGGATCTACACCCATTGGGGCATCTACAGCGTCCCTGCGTGCGGACCCAACGGGACCTGGTATCCGCACAACATGTACCGTCCCGGCAACTCGCAGTACGACCATCACGACAGAACCTATGGCGGTGCGCCGGCGTTCGGCTACAAGGACTTCATTCCCCGGTTCACCGCCGAGAAGTTCGATGCCGAGGAATGGGCGGAGCTGTTCAAGTCGGCCGGGGCGAAATTCGCGGGACCGGTCGCCGAGCACCATGACGGGTTCTCGCTCTGGGACAGTCGGGTCAATGAATGGAACGCGGCGCGAATGGGCCCGAAACGGGACGTGGTCGGTGAACTGGAGAAGGCGATCCGGGGTCAGGGCATGCGTTTTATGACCGCCTTCCACCACTTCGAGCAGTGGTGGTTCTTTCCCCACTGGCGCAATGATTGCGACGTCTCCAATCCCGAATTCGCCGGACTCTATGGTCCCATGCACAACCTCGACGGATTGGGCGGCGGCGCGGACGACCGACGAAGCGAATGGCTGCTGCAAGACCGCCCGGGTCGCGAGTTCCACGACTTCTGGCGCGCCAAGATCGACGAGGTCGTGGAAGCGTACCGACCCGACCTGATGTGGTTCGACTTCGGATTGAACTTCGTGCAGGAGGACTACAAGAAGAAGATGCTGGCGGACTACTACAACAAGGAGCAGGAGTGGGGAACGAAGCTAGCCGTCACCTACAAGACCCATGACCTTGTCCCCGGCGTCGCCCTGGTCGACTACGAACTCGGTCGCATGGACCGCCTGACCTACTACGACTGGATCACCGACACGTCGATCGACGACCAGGGCGCCTGGTCCTTCGTGTCCGATGCGGGCTTCAAGAACGCCAGCGCACTCGTACACAACCTCGTCGACAACGTCAGCAAGAACGGGTACCTCCTGCTCAATGTCGGGCCGAAGGCGGACGGCACTATTCCGGATGAAGCCAAGGAGAGACTCATCGCCATGGGGGACTGGCTGAAGGTCAACGGCGAGGCGATCTACGGCACCACGCCATGGGTGGCATTCGGCGAGGGTCCCACGGAAATGACCGAGAGCGGCATGTTCAGCGAACGCCACGAGGTGGAATACACGGCGGAGGACTACCGTTTCACCTGCACGGACAGCTGCATCTACGCCACCTGCCTGGGCTGGCCCGAGGCAACCTCCACCATCAAATCGCTGCGGCGATTGAACGCAGGCGAGATCCAGTCCGTGACCATGTTGGGGTCCGACGAACAACTGACGTGGAGCCTCGGCGAGAACGGCCTCGAAATCCAGAGGCCGAAGGACAAGCCCTGCGACTTGGCCTACGTCTACCGGATCGAGCGGAAAGACCCTTTCTGAGCGCTCCACAACACGGCCGGGGCCACGGAACGGGCGACCACAAGGGTCGCCCCTACGGCTTTGTTCCCATCCGAGCCATCGGCGGGTCGGGCGATCATTCGTCCACCGGACCCGAAAAGCCTGGGCCGCCGGCGGCGACGTAACCCCGGCTGACGCCGAGATCCGACGGACTCACCCAGAAGGCGTACAACTTGCCGCGGCGCAGGTGGAAACGGAACCGGACCTCGCGGCCTGCCAACGTCGCCAATTCATCGTCATTCCACGCCACGCGTTCGCGCGTGCTGTCGGCACGCACCGGTCGGCAATTGGCGAGCGAAAACGGTTCGATGACGTTGCCGCGCCGATCGGTCACCTCGACCCGGAGCTCGCCGTCTGCTGCGTCGGTGTTCACGAACAGATACTTGCCGGAGAACTTGAGGGGTCGCGTCACCAATTCGCCCTCCCCGTCCGTTTCCATGGACGCGAAGCCGTCGCGACGCAGGGTCGCAAGACCCGTGTGCCCGCCGGCGTACATGGCGTTGTCGTGGGGGTAGTCCCCAGATTCACCGGGCTTGAAAACGGAGCCCTGACCGGAAAACGCGCCGTAGTAGAACCACAGCTCGTCGCCAACCACTAGGCAGACACCACCCGCCGCGTGGATATAGCCGTAGTTCCAGCTTCCCCACCGGCGGCTAGCGCCGATAAAGGCTTCCCGGTGGGGTCGGTGCCAATGGAACCCGTCGCGGCTGTAGGCTAGCTGCAGGTCGTTGATTTTCGGGCGGCCCAACTGCGCGGCGCGGTCGTTCTCGGGCCCGTGGAAGATCGCGAACGCACCGAGCATGAGACTCTCGTAGGCCACGGCATTGAGGTCGTAGAGTTGCGGCGCAATGCCGACAAGCGGGTCCGGCCGGTCGAGGCGGTCGGCGCGAGCCCAACGAACGGCGTCGTCGTCGCGCCAGCGGGACGCCTGCAGAAAGTCATCGTGTTCGTGGTACGACCGGGCGCGCCGTTGCCATTTATGGCGGATGCTGAACACGAACTTGCGCCGAAACGGGTTGTGGAAAAACGTCGTATTGTCGCCGCTGGGCGAGGCCATCCCGCGTTCCGCCCAGCGAATACCGTCTGGCGAGGTATAGACCTTGCCGCCCTGGCGCCGCCCGATCCAGCGCCAATAGACGAACATCTTGAAGCGTTCTTCCGGTGCGGCGTTGTAGTCCAGCCAGACCATCGCGCCGTCTCGAAGATGATCCGGCGGGCGGGGGATCACGGCATTCGTGCCAGGGACGGCGGCTAGTCTAGGACGTCGCCAGTTGATGCCGTCGTCGCTCGTTGCCATTGCCGCACCGTCGTACCAACCGGCCATGTAGAAGAGCTTGAAGGTGCCGTCCGCCGGGTCGTACCAGGCGCCGTCGTTGAACGGCGCCGCGACGGGGCATTGGCCGCGGTTCAGTTCCAACTCGGTCTCCGGCGAGAGCACCGGCGCGGCGTCGTGGACCTTGGCGGCGTGGTAGACGCGTTCTAGCGTCGTGGACTCGATCAGGAAATCGTCGACGAACAACTGCCGGCCCACATCCACGGGAATGACCGCCGGCGGACTCGACAGGTAGGGAACCGGCAACGGATCGTCGCCGACGCCGATGTCACTAGGCGGCCACTCGCCAGGTAACGCGATACCGTTGTAGGAAGTCGTCATCTTTGTCCGAAGTCGCTGGCGCGGAAGTTCATCAGGTCTGCTATGGTACGGGTCGAGCGTGCTTCGCGCCTGACCTCGTCCGGCCTTCCCCAGCAAGGCCGAGTAAAAGGAGGTAAAGGGGGCGTGTGTCCTCGAAGCGTCATCGTAAACCCGCCCTGGCGGGCTTGCTGGGGAAGTCGGACCCGGGGCTGATTGGGTAGACCGATGACCGCACGCAATTCCCTCAAACGACTGGTACGCGCACGCATGCGCAAGACGGGTGAGTCCTATTCGTCGGCTCGTCGGTACTTCCATACCGAGGACAACGAAATGACCAACACAACCAACCAACTGCAACCAGGCCTGTGGCCGGATTGGGTCGAGGGCCATCCTTGGCTCGTCTCATTGCTCACCAAGGCGGAGGCCGAGGCGCGGAACCGCGGCGACACCCGCTGCGACCATTTCCACATCGCACTTGCTTTCCTCGATCTCGGCCCGCCAGTATCCGGATGGCTCGAGATGCTGGGGCTCGACGCGCGGGAGGTGCGGGAAGACACCGTCGAGATTCTGGGCATGAACGCCGAGGTGACGTTCGGCGCCAACCGTCACGAGGCATGGATGGCGAGAGGCGAACGAGCGCGTGGCGCGCGGCGCAACGACAACCCGGTCGCCGAGTGTCCCCTCGAGTCGGTGGACGAAATCTACACGGGCGAACTGCTGGAGTTGGCAAGAGCCGAAGCCGAGTTGCACGGCGACGCCGTCGACGCACGACACTTCCTCCTCGCAGTGGCCGTGCTCCTGTTCGCGGGCAGTCCGCCGTCTGTCGGTGCCTTGCGCTATCTGACGGGGCTCTCGTCAACCGAGGACACCTCCTACGACGTCCGAATCGATGACGACAGGGAGTGGATGCGGGATCTCGCTCGGTCGCATGGCGCTAATCCCGCGATTTTCCCCTACGACATCCGCGGGCCACGGCCTTAGGTCAAGCCATGTTCGGCCGGATTCCGCACACCGGGGTCCGGCCGACGCCGCGGGAACTTGGCGGCGTCAGATCAGTCCGCCACGGCCTTTCCGACAACACCCAGCCTCGCCGCCAGCCCACGTACACCGAGGGCAAGGAGTATCACGAAGGCTTCGACGATCAGGGCGATGCCGATGCCGAGGATGGCGGAGAACCGTACGTTGCCGCTCTCCCGCTTACTCTCCGCGTCACTATTCTCGAGGCCGAACCGGAGATAGCCGTCAACGCTCATGGCGTCGCCCGAATCCGACATCAGACCCCGAACCAGCAACACCTCGTCGGTCCTGAAGGACACCGACATATCGAGTTCACCATACGTCGCCCCGGGCCCATCGCCGTCAAACCCATCCTCCTCGACCGGAGGCTCTCGTCCATCAATTCGGATACCAGATAGATCGAAATACGTTCTCACGTTCTCCGGGACCGTAAAGGACATGGTGAAAAAGACCGGCTGCCATTTCTCGTGGAACGCGACCTCATAGCGGATACGCGGTTGTTGAAACTGCTCATTAACACCCGTTGAAAACGAAGGACCGGACTTGGACGAGTCTGGTCGACCGAGTACCCTGAGGTCACCGGCGACAATCGTTGCACGGAAGTTCTCCCTTGCATCGCCCAACGGATCGCGGCCCTCGCCGACGTTGTCCTGGGCCATATAGACATTCGGATCCGCGCCTGTGACGTAGATAAACTCGGTACTATCGCCATAGCGACCTGGCTGAAGCGGCAGGTTGCTGTCCAGCAGAATCGACCGCACTCTGCATCCGCCGACGAACATCGGCCTGTCGTCCTCGTCCAAGAGCCTGAACGACAGGTGAGAGGGACCGAATGAACCGATGCTGCCAGACATTGGCAACCTGCGGTCGGCGCATCCCTCGGTGGCAACTTCCAACTCCATGGTGTAGCGAGTCGGCGTTTGCGTGAGGAAGGAGATCTGCTGGAGCGAAAACCAACAAACAGCGGCGCCAACTGCGGCCAGCACGACAATGATGATGATTGGATGGCCCCGACCCAGCACCAGCTGGGCCCAGTGCATTCGTGCCGTGGGCACCGCGTCTTGTTCCTCCATCGCCGGTTTGGGGATCCGTTCGACTTGCCGTTCGGGTCAGTGTACTTGATCGAATACGTCGCTCGACGCCAAACCAGTCAATGCACCGAGGAGGCGGCGCAGGTTCGCCTTGAGCGCAACGGCCTTCAGGGGGTTGTAGGACTCGGGTGTCGTCCGGTCCATGTAGGCATCCTGGGCAATCTCCATCTGCAGCACGTGCCGGCCCTGCTCCGGCTCGCCGTAGTGGCGGGTGATGTAGCCGCCGATGAAGCGGCCGTTCACGGCATGGGCGTAGCCGCTAGCCGCTAGCTGTTCGACGACGACATCCTGGATGGCGGGAGCGCAACTCAAACCGTGGTTGGTGCCTAGGTTCAGCGCGGGAAGGCGGCCGTCGAACAGCCTGGGAACGATCGGGGCGATGGAGTGGCAATCGTATAGGATGGCGTGTCCGTGGCGTTCGCTCATCCTGGTCAACTCGGCCTCCAACCGGTCGTGGTATGGCTGCCAGTAGGTGACCCGGCGCCGCTCGATCTCGTCGGCGTCGGGTTCGCACCCGTCCCGGTAGATCGGTTCCCCGCTGAACAGCTCCGAAGGGCAGATGTCGGTGACCGGGCGACCGGGATACAGCGATGCGCCGTCGGGTGGCCGGTTCAGGTCCACGACGTAGCGGCTGTAGTTCGCCTTCAGGACCGTCGCACCCAGGTCACACGCGAAGTCGTAGAGTTCATCCACCCGCCAGTCGGTATCCGGCAACGTGTGCGAAACCGGCGTCAGGCGCTCCGCCATGCCGTCCGGGAGCAGCAGTCCCGAATGGGGTATGGAGAGAATCAGCGCGGTGGTCCCCCGCTCGCAGGCGTAGAGGTCAGCAGGTGTCACTGGTTCCGAGACGCCAATCCGCTCGCGAACTCCGCAAGGACGCCGGCTTCCACAAGCTCTCGGGCGGCGGCGATGTCCGGGGCGAACTCCCGGTCCGCCGTTCGTTTGGGGACCTCTGCGCGCAGCAGCGCGTGAACCTGCTCAAGGCTCTCCGAGGACGTCAGGGGACGGAGCAGATCCACCCCGGTGGCGGCCGCCAGCCATTCGATGGCGATGATGGCCGCGACGTTGTCGTTCATACGCGCCAGGCGGCGCGAGGCGTGGGCGGACATGCTCACGTGATCCTCCTGGTTCGCCGACGTGGGGATGCTGTCGACGCTGGCGGGCGTGGCTAGCTGCTTGTTCTCGCTGGCCAGCGCCGCCGCCGTGACGTGGGCGAGCATGAAGCCGGAGTGAAGACCCGGATCCGGCATGAGGAACGGGGGCAGGCTGCTCAACTCCCCGGTAACGAGCGCGGCGGTTCGGCGTTCCGAGAGGGATCCGGTCTCGGCGATGGCCAGTGCCAGCATGTCTGCGGCAAACGCCACGGGCTGGCCGTGGAAATTGCCACCGGATACGACCTCGGTGGGCTCGCCGAATATCAACGGGTTCTCGGTGATCGCATTCGCCTCGAGCAGCAACGTGCGCTCGGCATTGTCGACGAGGTCGAGGCATGCGCCCATCACCTGGGGTTGGCAGCGAAACGAGTAGGGATCCTGGACCCGATCGCAATCCCGGTGCGATGCACGGATCGCGCTACCCGCCAGCAATCGACGTTGCGCCGACGCGACGGCGACCTGTCCGGGATGGGGTTTGAGCGCGTTGAGGCGCGGGTCGGCATAGGCATCCGTCGCCTGGAATGCATCGGTGGATAGCGCGCCCACCACCACCGCGGACTGCAGGTTGCATCGGGCATCGATCAAGGCGGCGAGCGCCTGGGCCACCGATAGCTGCGTACCGTTGATGAGATCGAGCCCTTCCTTGGGTCCGAGTTCCAGTGGCGCCAGACCGGCGGCGTGCAACGCCTTCTTCCCCGGCAAGACCCGACCCCGGAATCGGGCTTCGCCGCGTCCGACGTACACCAGTGCCATGTGGGCCAGCGGGGCGAGGTCGCCGGAAGCGCCAACGGAGCCCTGCGACGGAACCACCGGCAGCACCTCTTCGTTGATGCAGCCCGCGATCTGGCGCAGCAGTTCGTTCGACACGCCGGAATGCCCCGCCGCCAGGCTATTGAGCTTCAGCAGCATGGCGAGCCGAACCACCCCATCCGGTATCGGCTCGCCGACGCCTGCGGCATGCGAGCGCACCAGGTTGAGCTGCAGCGTGCGCAGGTCCTCGGCGGGAATGCGCTTCAGCGCCAGCCGGCCGAACCCGGTGTTGGCCCCGTAGACCGCGGCGTCCTGCTCCACGGTTTCGAGCAAAACCCTGTGCGCCGCTTCCGTTTGCGCCAGCGCATCGGGATGAAGCGCTACCGTGATCGGGCCATCCAACGCGGCGCCCATCGCATCAAGGCCGAGTGGGCCATCGCCCAATACAATCGACGCCGTGGGAATCGCTTCGCTCATGGCAGCAGATACTCCGCAGCGTCGCGGTAGCGGTTGACGATCACCGTCTCGTTGACGTGACGACGATCGTCCACAACCTGCCGACCCCCGACGATGACATGGCGAACGCACGCGGGGCCGCCGGAGAAGACCCACGCATCGAGGAGGTCGTCGTCGGATCGCGTTGCCAGGGCCGGATGCTCCTCGTCCAATACAACGATGTCGGCCCGTGCGCCTTCCGCCAAGGTGCCACACGGCTGTCCGAGGCTTTTGGCTCCGCCGGCCCATGCGCAGTCCAGCAGGAATCGACCCACGGAACCGCCCGCGGTTGGCAAGAGCACCAACCGAGACTCGGTCACGAGCCTTTGCGCGTATTCGAGGAGGCGCAGTTCATCGGCAGGCGATATCGACACCTGGCTATCGGAACCGACCGCGAACGAGCCGTTGAGTTCAAGCCATTCACGGACGCCAAACATGCCATCACCCAGGTTGGCTTCCGTGGTGGGGCATAACACGACCGTCGCGCCCGTGCCTGCTAGCACGTCGCGCTCGGATTCGTTCATATGGGTCGCGTGAACGAGGTTCCACCGGGAATCGATGTCGATTTCGTCGAGTAGGCGCTGCACAGGACGGGCGCCGCACCAGGCGAGACAGGCTTCCACCTCCGAGCGCTGCTCGGCGACGTGGATGTGCGCAGGTGCGGTGGGTTCGATCTGCCGCACCGCCACGAGCACGTCCCGGATCAGGGTTTCGTCGGCCGCGCGCAGGGAGTGCGGCGCGAAACCGATCCGGTGTCCGGGAACCCCCTCCCCGGCCTTGCGCAGCGCGACGAGAATGTCCATGTACGCCCCCGCGTCACAGACGAAGCGTGCCTGTTCCGGGTCAGGGAGGCTCGCCCCGAAACCTCCATAGGCATAGAGGACAGGCAAGAGCGTCACGGCAATGCCGGTGTCCCGGGCGGCGGCAAGGCAGCGCAGCCCCATCTCGGCAGGCTGCGAATAGGGAGACCCGTCCAAATCGTGGTGCAGATAGTGGAACTCCGCCACCGACGTATAGCCGGCCTTCAGCATCTCCATGTACGCCAAGGCGGCCACCGCCTCCAAGGTGTCCGGGTCGACCTTTGCAACGACCCGGTACATCAGTTCGCGCCAGCGCATGAAATCGCCACGGCCCGCGCCCGACTCGGCGAGACCGGCAAACAGCCGTTGATGGGCATGGGAGTGGGCGTTGGGGATGCCCGGAACGGCAACGCCTTCTATTCGTGGCACCGACGTGTCGTTGGCGTCCGTGTGAAGCGCAACAATCACCCCACGCCGGTCGACCTGAACCAGCGCATCGTGGGCCCAGCCCTCGTTCGTCAGCATCTTCGAGAACAGCCACTTCATCAGAATCAAGTGCCGACCATGCGGCGCCATTTCACCAGATTCGCCACCCGCGAGACGTGAGTTTCGAGGGCAGGAAGAAGGACTTTGATTCACGTCAAACTTGCAGGGAACGCCGCGCAGAATCGCGGCCAGGTGACGAAGCTTGCGGCCACCAGCCGAAGGGACCAGCATGCATCACCTCCTCACCAACTGCCGGGTCGCTACGATGCGTTCCGGCAGTCCCTACGGACTGATTGATGACGCGGTCGTCGCCATACGCGACGGGCACATCGACTGGGTCGGGCCAGCCGCCGACCGCGTCGACGACCCCGCCGAAGAGCGGGTGGATCTGCAGGGTCGGCTGGTGACGCCCGGCCTAATCGACTGCCACACGCATTTGGTCTATGCGGGAAACCGTGCCGAGGAATGGGCGCTCCGCCTCGAAGGCGCGTCCTACGAGGAGATCGCCCGGCGGGGTGGCGGAATCGTCTCCACGGTGGCCGCGACACGCGCCGCAGACCATTCGCAATTGCTGGACGCGACCCGGGCGAGGCTCGGCGTACTGCTGGCCGAGGGAGTCACCACGGTGGAGATGAAATCCGGCTACGGGCTCGACCTCAAGACCGAACTGCGCATGTTGCGCGTAGCCCGGGAGCTAGGCGAGTCTGCGGATGTGGACGTGGTCGCCACCTTCCTCGGCGCACATGCCCTGCCGCCCGAGTACAAGGAAAACCGGGCCGACTACGTGCGGCTGATAATCGATGAGGTGATACCCGCAGTTGCCGCGGAGGGTTTGGCGGACGCCGTCGATGCCTATTGCGAGGGCATTGCCTTTACGACGGACGAGACACGGGCGGTGTTCGAAGACGCCCAGGCACGAGGCCTGCCGTTGCGCCTGCATGCCGAGCAACTCTCTAACTGCGGGGGTGCGGCCATGGCCGCCGGAATGGGTGCGCTATCCTGCGATCATCTCGAGTACCTGGATCAGCCCGGGGTCGAGGCCATGGCCGCCGCAGGCACGGTCGCCGTCCTCGTACCCGGCGCGTGGTACTACCTCCGCGAGACCCAGGAGCCACCCGTTGACGCTTTGCGGGCGGCCAACGTGCCGATCGCCGTCAGCACCGACCACAACCCGGGAACCTCGCCGGTGCTCTCGATCCTTGCAGCGATGAACATGGGCTGCGTCCTGTTCGGACTAAGCCCGGAGGAAGCGCTTCGTGGCGCCACCGTCAATGCGGCCCGGGCTCTCGGTCTCGACGATCGGGGGCTTATCGAGCCCGGGATGTTGGCGGACCTGGCCGTATGGGACGTCCAGTCGCCCGCGGAACTCAGCTACGCGCTGGGTCACAACCCCTGCCGCCGGGTATACAAGGCGGGGGTTCCCCGCAACGGTGGCTGATCGTGTCCGATCGAATCATCCGGGCGCCTCGGGGTAGCACACTGTCATGCAAGTCCTGGCTGACCGAAGCCCCGATGCGCATGCTCATGAACAACCTGGACCCCGAGGTCGCGGAGAACCCCGCGGAACTCGTGGTCTACGGCGGCCGCGGCAAGGCAGCGCGGAACTGGGAAGCGTTCGAGAAGATCGTCGCCACGTTGAGGGCCTTGGAGGCTGACGAAACCCTGCTCGTTCAGTCCGGCAAGCCGGTAGCCGTGCTGCGCACGTTCCCCGATGCGCCACGGGTCCTGATAGCCAACTCGAACCTGGTGCCGCATTGGGCCACGCTCGAGCACTTCAACGAACTGGACCGCAAGGGCCTCACGATGTACGGGCAGATGACTGCTGGCTCGTGGATCTATATCGGCAGCCAGGGGATCGTCCAAGGCACCTACGAGACGTACGCCGAGATGGGTCGCCGGCACTTCGGCGGCGATCTCGTCGGCAGGTGGTTTCTGACCGGTGGCCTGGGTGGTATGGGCGGTGCCCAGCCGCTCGCCTGCACGATGGCCGGCGGTTCCATGCTGGCCGTGGAGTGCCGGCAGACGGCGATCGATTTCCGTCTACGGACCGGCTATCTCGACGAACAGGCCACCGACCTCGAGGAAGCGGTCGCCATGGTCACCGAGGCCTGTGAGCGCGACGAGGCACTCTCGGTGGGTCTACTTGGCAATGCGGCGGAGGTCTTCCCCGAACTGGCCCAACGTTCCGCGACGGATCGACGCTACGCACCGGATGCGGTATCGGATCAGACGTCCGCCCACGATCCCCTGAACGGCTACCTACCGCTGGGCTGGACCATCGACGAGCACGACCAACGCCGGCGCGCCGATCCAGACGGCACCGTACGCGCCGCCAAGGAGTCCATGGCCGTGCAGGTGCAGGCCATGCTCGAGCTCTTCAAGCGCGGCATTCCGGTGGTCGACTACGGCAACAACATCCGCCAGATGGCGCTTGAGGCCGGCGTATCGAACGCCTTCGACTTTCCCGGTTTCGTTCCCGCCTACATTCGACCCCTGTTCTGCCGAGGCAAAGGCCCGTTTCGCTGGGTCGCCCTGTCCGGCGACCCGGCGGACATCGCCCGGACGGATGCCAAGGTCAAGGAACTCGTGGCCGACGATGCGGCGCTGCACCGGTGGCTGGACATGGCAGCCAAGCGCATCCGTTTCCAAGGGCTGCCTTCGAGGATCTGCTGGGTGGGCTTGGGGGACCGCCATCGACTCGGCCTCGCATTCAACGAGATGGTGCGCACCGGCGAACTGAGCGCACCGGTCGTGATCGGGCGGGACCACCTGGACGCGGGCTCCGTCGCGAGTCCGAACCGGGAAACCGAGGCCATGAAGGACGGATCCGATGCGGTGTCGGACTGGGCGTTCCTGAACGCGCTCGTGAACTGTGCGTCGGGGGCCACCTGGGTCTCAGTGCATCACGGTGGCGGCGTGGGAATCGGCTACTCGCAGCACGCGGGGCTCGTGATCTGCTGCGATGGCACCCGTGCGGCGGACGAGCGCATTGCCCGCGTATTGTGGAACGATCCTGCCACCGGTGTCGTGCGCCACGCCGATGCCGGCTATGACGAAGCGCGGGAATGTGCTAGGTCGTTCGGTCTGAACCTACCGTCGGTACCCGCCTAGCAGCCAAGCCCGTGGCCCTACGGATGGTCCTGGCCAGGTCCGTAGGGGCGACCCTTGTGGTCGCCCGCTCTGGATACGTCGGCGGACTCGGGACGGGACAAGCCCGTCCCCTACGAAAGCTCCGACCGCCGGGGACGGGACGTGACGAGCCCGTCCCCTACGAACCGATGGTTGAACTCAGCCGGTCCGGCTCTTCGTCCTGTATTCGCTGGTAGATCTCTTCCCGATGTACTGCCACGTCGCGCGGCGCGTTGACGCCCACTCGAACCTGGTTGCCCTTGACACCCAAAACGGTGACGGTGATTTCGTCGCCGATCATGAGGGTCTCCCCAACGCGTCTGGTTAGGATCAACATGAGCCGACCTCCCTTGCCTTAAGTCCTTGTCCTATGGCCTGTGTCCGGATGATTGCTTCCTTCACCCTCACAGCGGCAATCCTTCAAGTTGCCGTCCGTGCCCTTGGCATGATCCACGACGTCTGCCTAGTCTTGTTCTTTAGTGGCGGCAGGCGCCTAGACCGATGTCACAGCCGATTGTGGACTAGTTTGCCCCCTCATAACACCCCCCTTGTTCAGGTGTTTTCCACAGGCAACTCACAACTTTAGCCGGCATCCTCCACAGCTATCGCGTCGCCGAGCCCGAACGCGTCGTGGATGGCACGTACGGCCAATTCGAGGTAGCGCTCCGCCACGACCACCGAGATCTTGATCTCCGACGTGGAGATCATCTGGATGTTGATGTTCTCCGCCGCCAAGGCGTCAAACATGCGGGTGGCGACGCCCGCGTGGGACTTCATGCCGACTCCCACCGCGGACACCTTGGCGATACGGTCGTCGCCTTCGATTCCGCGGGCGCCGAGGACCTTCTGGATCCCGGCAAGAGTCTCGCGGGCGCGTTCGTAGTCTGCCCGCCGAACGGTGAACGTCAGGTCGGTGGATCCGTCCGCACCGGTGTTCTGCACGATCATGTCCACTTCGATGGAGGCTGCGCCGATGGGACCGAGAATCTTCGACGCCACCCCCGGCACGTCGGGCACGCCGAGAACCGTCAGCTTGGCTTCGTCGCGGGCGTAGGCAAGTCCGGAGACAAGCGGTTGCTCCATGGTGGTTTCCTCCGTCGTGATGAGGGTACCGGGGCCCTCGTCGAAGCTCGACATGACCCTTAAGGGCACGCCGTATTTGCCAACGAACTCGACTGAACGCGAGTGCAGAACCTTGGCGCCGAGACTGGCGAGTTCCAGCATCTCCTCGAAGGTGACCGCATCCAGGCGTCGAGCGTTCTCCACGATGCGCGGGTCGGCCGTGTACACCCCTTCGACATCGGTATAGATCTGGCATTCGTCGGCCTCGAGGGCCGCCGCGATCGCGACGGCCGTGGTATCCGAGCCGCCGCGGCCGAATGTGGTGATGTCCCCGTTGGGCGCGGTTCCCTGGAAGCCGGCGACAACGGGGGTTACCCCGCCTGCGAGGTCGGCATTCAGACCTTCCACGTCGATGTGTTCGATCCGCGCCTTCGTGTGGTTGCCGTCGGTCCGGATACCGATCTGCAACGCGAGCCGCGAACGGGCCCGGCACCCGCGTTCCATCAGGGCCATGGAGAGTAAGGCGACAGAGACCTGTTCGCCAGCCGAGAGCAAGACATCCATTTCCCTGGGCGGGGGGCGCGCGACCACCTCGAAGCCGAGTCCCTCCAAGCGGTCTGTCTCGCCGGCCATGGCGGATACCACCACGACGACCCGGTCACCACCCACCACGCTCGCCGCGACGCGGTCGGCCACGGCATTCACACGTTCGATGTCGCGCACCGACGTGCCGCCAAACTTCTGTACGAGCAGGCGAGGCATGGGCTAGGTCGACGCGGTACGCCCGCGTACCCAGTCGACCACGGAGGCGAGCGCTTCGTCGAGCTTCTCCGGCTGGTCGCCGCCGCCCGCCTGCGCCATCTCGGCACGACCGCCGCCCCGAGCACCGACCTGTTCGGCCACGAACCGCACCGTGTCGCTCGCCGTCACCTTGGACGATACGCTCTTGCTGACCCCTGCAATGAGGCTGACCTTGTCACCCACATGGGCCAGCACCACAAGCGCATCGCCCAGTTGGTCGCGCAGTGTGTCCATGGTCGCCGGCAAGGACTTCGAGTCGCCGTCGACCTTGGCTGCCAGTACGCGTATACCGTTTACGTTCACGGCCTGGTCGGCGAGGTCCACACCGCGTCCGGCGGCCAACTTGGCATTCAATGCGTCCACTTCCCGTTCGAGTGCCCTCGCCCGCTGGGCCAACTGGCGCACCCGGTCGTCGACGCGGTCTCGCTGGCCGCGCACCGTTGCGGCAACCGCGTCGAGTTGGCGTTCCGCTTCGGCGAACCAAGCCAGTGCGTGGGCACCGGTAAGGGCTTCGATGCGCCGTACGCCGGCGGCGACACCTTCCTCGGAGATGATGTGAAAGATCCCGATGTCCCCCGATCTCGCGACATGTGTTCCGCCACAGAGTTCCACAGAGAAGCCCTCACCCATGGTGAGTACGCGCACGCGATCGGCGTATTTCTCGCCGAAGAGCGCGATCGCCCCCTTATCGATGGCGTCTTCGAAGTCCATGACCTCAACGAGTGTTTCGGTATTGGCCCGAATCCGAGCGTTGACAACGGACTCGATTCGCACGAGTTCGTCGGTGGTCACCGGCTTGGGATGGCTGAAGTCGAAGCGCAAACGATCCGGTGCGACGAGCGAACCCTTCTGTTCCACGTGGCTGCCCAGCGCTTCGCGCAACGCGGCATGGAGCAGATGCGTCGCGGAGTGGTTGAGCACGATGTCCTGGCGCCGATCGCCGTCGATGGCGGCAACGACGGTGTCTCCCTGCTGCAAGGCACCGGTCAGGACCCGACCATGGTGAAGGTACTGGTCGCCACCACGCGTCGTGTCCTCGACCTCGAATCGAACGCCGGCTTCAGAGCGGATCGCACCCGTATCGCCCACTTGCCCACCGGCCTCGGCGTAGAAGGGCGTCTCGTCCAAGAGGACCACGCCGCTCGCGCCCGCCTGAAGCGTATTGACTTCGGTGCCGCCTGCGTACAAGCCGACGACGTTGGCCGTGCCTTCGAGCCGCGTATAGCCTGAGAAAGCCACCTTGGTGTCGACGCGGATACTCTGTTCCAAGTTGGCGTTGAACCGTGCGGCAGCCGCTCGGCCTCGAGCCCGCTGGGCGTCCATGGCTTGGTCGAAACCGGTCTGGTCGATAGTCAGGCCTCGTTCCCGGGCAACATCCGCAGTGAGATCGGCGGGAAAGCCGTAGGTGTCGTACAGCTTGAATACGATGCTGCCCGGAATGGTCTTGTCCTCGAGACCGGCAATCGCCCCGTCGAGGAGCGCCATGCCCGATCTCAGCGTGTCGGCGAACCGCCGCTCCTCGTCCGCAACGGCCTCGGTGATGTGGTCCGCGGCAGCGGCAATACCCGGATAGGCATCGCCCATGAGTTCAACGACGGTTGCCACCAATTGGTTGAAAAACGGTTCGCGAATGTCGAGCTTGTACCCGTGCCGCAGACCTCGACGAACGATACGGCGCAAGACGTACGCCCGATCCTCGTTGCCGGGCATGACGCCGTCGCCGATGAGGAAAGTCGCCGCGCGCGCATGGTCGGCGACCACCCGGAGGGAGGGGTTGGCGAGCATGGCTGCCTCGTCGTTGATTCCCGCCAGCCGCCCGGCACGCACCACGAGTTGCCGAAACAGGTCGTTCTCGTAGTTGCTCCTTACCCCCTGGACGATCGCGGCGACCCGTTCAAGCCCCATGCCGGTGTCGACACCCGGCTCGTCCAACGGCGTCAGCGTCCCGTCGGCGGCGCGGTCGTACTGGGGAAATACGAGATTCCAGAACTCGGAGTACCGGTCACCGTCTTCGTCGGCCGAACCCGGGGGGCCACCGGCCACATCGGGACCTAGGTCGTAGAAGAGCTCCGAGTCCGGCCCACAGGGCCCGGTGTCGCCCATCGCCCAGAAATTGTCCTTGTGATCGACGACCCGCTCCGGTGGCATGCCGATCTTCCGGGTCCAGATCTCCCGGGCCTCGTCGTCACTGGGATGGACGGTGACCCACACGCGGTCCTTGTCAAGTCCGAGCACGTCGGTAACAAACTCCGAAGCCCAGGCGATGGCATCCTCCTTGAAATAGTCGCCGAAAGAGAAATTGCCAAGCATCTCGAAAAAGGTCTGATGTCGACCGTTGTAGCCGACGTTTTCGAGATCGTTGTGCTTGCCACCGGCCCGGACGCAGCGTTGGCAACTGACCGCTCGCCGGTAGTCCAACTGCTCGCGTCCGGTCAGAGCGTCCTTGAACTGGACCATTCCGGAATTCGTAAAAAGCAGGGTCGGATCGTTCGCGGGCACGAGCGAACTCGACGGCACCACACGGTGGCCGCGTTGCTCGAAAAAGCCGAGATAGGCAGCGCGAATCTCGTCGGTCTTCATGACCTAGGCCGGTCGAAAAAAGGGCGGGAAGTATACTTGGGTTCGCTCCGGCCCGGTTGCATGTGGCGCGCACGCGAAACGCCGGCTGCAACCTCGGCACGGGACGCCATAAGGGCGTCCCCTACGGGCCCTCTCCAAACGAGCCGAGCGCCTTGGCGACGACATCGGACGGGAACCCCCGACCGGCCAGGAATCGCGCTCTTCGCGCCCAATCCGCGCGGTTCTCCACCGGCACCGACCCGAAGCGTTTGCGCAACGCGCCTGCCGCACGGTCGCTCCACTCGTCGGCGTCCAGGTCGAAATAGGCCGATGCGACGCCGCTGTCGATGCCGCGCTCGGCAAGACCGGCCCTGATCTTCAACGGTCCTTGCCCGCGCCCCAACGCCGAGCGGACGAAGACTTGCGCGAACCGGTCATCGGATTGCAGGCCGGCACGGGTGAGATTCCCGACCGTCTCTTCGATTAGGTCGTCCGGGTGTCCCCGACTACCCAGCTTGCGAGCGAGTTCGAATCGCGAATGTTCGCGCCGCGCCAAGAGTCGCACGGCCGCGTCGCGGACGAGTGCGCGGCGTTCGTCGACGCCTTCCACGACCCACCTACCGGCGACTGGCGCCTCTCAGTTCATGAACACTGGCGCCACCCGAAGGCGCGGCTTCTTCCGCCTCGGCTCGGTTGGCACGTGAACGACCGGGCAGCAACTCCGCCCGAATACGGTCCTCGATCCCATCCCGCGCTTCCGGGTTCTCGTCGAGCCACTCGGCGGCGTTCTTCTTGCCTTGGCCGATGCGTTCGCCTTGATAGCTGTACCAGGCACCGGACTTCTCGACGATTCCCTGCTCGACACCCAAGTCGATGATCTCGCCATTGCGGTAGATACCCTTGCCGTAGAGGATCTGGAACTCGGTCTGGCGGAACGGCGGCGCGACCTTGTTCTTGACCACCTTGACCCGGGTTTCGTTGCCGATCACCTCGTCGCGGTCCTTGATTGCGCCGATGCGACGGATGTCGAGACGCACCGACGAATAGAACTTGAGCGCGTTGCCGCCCGTGGTGGTCTCCGGCGAACCGAACATCACACCGATTTTCATGCGGATCTGGTTCGTGAAGATCACGAGCGTATTGGAGTTCTTGATGTTGCCGGTCATCTTGCGTAGCGCCTGGCTCATCAGCCGGGCCTGGAGACCGACATGGGAGTCGCCCATCTCGCCCTCGATTTCCGCCTTCGGCGTGAGCGCGGCGACGGAGTCCACGACCACGGCATCCACGGCCCCGGATCGGACCAGCATGTCGCAGATCTCGAGCCCCTGTTCGCCCGTGTCCGGTTGCGAAACCAAGAGATCGTCCGTATTCACGCCGAGCGCCTCGGCATAGATCGGATCCAGTGCATGTTCCGCGTCGATGAACGCGCAGGTGCCGCCGCGCTTCTGCGCCTCTGCGATCACTTGGAGTGTCAGCGTGGTCTTGCCCGATGACTCCGGTCCATAGATCTCCACCACGCGGCCGCGTGGCAATCCGCCGATGCCGAGCGAAATATCGAGTCCCAACGATCCGGTGGAAATCGACGGCACCGCCTCGAGTTCGCGATCTCCAAGGCGCATCATCGAGCCTTTCCCGAACTGCCGCTCGATCTGCGATAGCGCGGCGGTAAGGGCACGTTCCTTGTCTTTGGCTATGTCCGTCACGGGGGTCTCCTAGCTGTCTTCGGGTGGGGACCAATGGCTTGGGCGATACTGTATATTTGGTCAGTAACGACGTCAAGCCAAAACACGAAATTTCAGCCAAGTCGCACACGCAACCGGGCCATTGACCTACAAAACGCCCTTCGGATGAAGGGCGCGAGGGGACGGGACAAGCCCGTCCCCTACGGTTACGCTCTCGCGACATGGACCTCACCGCGCACACGCCCATGATGCAGCAGTACCTGAGCATCAAGGCGCAGTATCCCGACACCCTGCTGTTCTACCGGATGGGCGACTTCTATGAACTGTTCTACGACGATGCGAAGCGCGCCGCGGGTTTGCTCGACATCACGCTCACCGCGCGCGGGCAGTCCGCCGGGAGTCCCATTCCCATGGCGGGCGTGCCGTTCCATGCCGTCGACGGCTACCTAGGCAAGCTTGTGGAGGCAGGCCAGGCCGTCGCCATCTGCGAGCAGATAGGCGATCCGGCGACGTCCCGAGGTCCTGTCGAACGGCGGGTGCAGCGTGTCGTAACACCCGGCACCCTGGCAGAAGACGGCCTGCTCGCTCCGGAAAGGGAAAGCGTACTCGCGGGGGTCAATCCCGCGCCCACCGGATTCGGCGTGGCGTGGTTGAACCTGGCATCCGGTG
This sequence comes from Gammaproteobacteria bacterium, assembly GCA_026705345.1. Lineage (GTDB taxonomy): Bacteria > Pseudomonadota > Gammaproteobacteria > Pseudomonadales > Azotimanducaceae > VXYL01. The sequence continues at coordinate 4,336 of JAPPAV010000124.1, read as the reverse complement.
AGTTCTCGTTCAGCGGGGCACCGGGTCGTGCCGAACTCGATGCGCTGCTCGCCAGGCTACGGCCGGCCGAGGTGCTCGTCCCGGAGCGGATCGACATCGACGGGGAAACGCCTCAGCTGTCGCGCGACTCCCTGGAATTCGACAATGAACTCGGCTTCCGCCACCTAGCGGATCATTTCCGGGTCGCCGACCTCGGCGCGTTCGGACTCGAGCCGGCGGACGCCGCCGTCGGCGCGGCGTCGGCGGTGCTGCGATATGCCCAAGCGGCGCGCTGCCAGAATCTCGAATTCGTCGACCGGCTCAACCGGGTCGCCGAGAGCGACACCGTGGTCATGGATGCCCAGACCCGGCGCAACCTGGAGATCGACCGCCGCCTCGACGGCGAGTCCACCGGCACCGTGTTCTCGGTGATGAACCACACGGCCACGGCCATGGGAGCGAGGCTCTTGAAGTCATGGCTGAACGCACCCGTCAGGGACCGCGCAACGCTCGGCCACCGGCAGGCGGTCGTGGGGGCAATCCGCGACAGCGCGGCGGCGGCGGGTTTCGCCGGTGTCCTTACGGACATCGGCGACCTGGAGCGGATCACCAGCCGCATCGGCCTCGGCAACGCATCGCCCCGGGATCTCGGCAGGCTGCGCCAGGCGCTCGAGTCCATTCCTTCCTTGACCAGCCTCGTCGACGAACTCGCGGACCGGGATCTTTCGGAGCGTTTCGGCGACCTGCCGCCATTCGATGCAGAGCACGACACACTCGAAGCCGCGCTGGTCGACGATCCGCCCGCCACCATTCGCGACGGCGGCGTGTTCGCCCGGGGCTACGACGGCGAACTCGACCGCCTGAAGGACTTGACCGAGAACGCGGCGGATTGGCTCGCCGACCTCGAGTCCCGGGAACGGCAGCGCACCGGCATCGCGAATCTCAAGGTCGGCTACAACCGGGTGCATGGCTACTACATCGAGGCGGGGCGCGCCGTCGCAACCGAGATGCCCGCGGAATACGTGCGCCGCCAGACCCTCAAGAACGCCGAACGCTACATCATGCCCGAGCTCAAGCGGTTCGAGGACGAAGCCCTGACCAGCCAAGCGCAAGCGCTGCGACGCGAAAGAGCCCTTTTCGACGCCTTGATGACCCAACTCCAGACCGGTCTCGACGGCCTGCGCGCCGCCGCCCGGGAACTCGCCCGGCTGGACGTGCTCAACGCGTTCGCCATCACCGCCGACCGCTACCGGTTCGCCAGGCCCATCCTGACCGACGAACCCGGGCTCGTCATCGAAGGTGGCCGGCACCCGGTGGTCGAGGCGGAATCCACCGAACCCTTCGTGCCGAACGACCTGGCGCTCTCCGAATCGCGCCGCCTGTTGATCGTCACCGGCCCGAACATGGGAGGCAAGTCCACCTACATGCGCCAAGCTGCCTTGATCACGCTGCTCGCACACACCGGCAGCTTCGTACCCGCCACCGCGGCGACCATCGGTCCCATCGACCGGATCTTCACGCGGATCGGCGCATCCGACGATCTAGCACGCGGTCGTTCGACGTTCATGGTGGAGATGAGCGAGACCGCCCACATCCTGCACAACGCCACGGCCCAAAGCCTAGTGCTGCTCGACGAGATCGGTCGCGGGACCAGCACCTACGACGGTCTTGCGCTCGCCTGGGCAACGGCTGACTACATCGCTCGACAGATCGGCGCCTTCACCCTGTTCGCGACGCACTATTTCGAGCTCACGGCGCTGCCGTCGGAACTCGACGGCGCGGCCAACGTCCACCTCGACGCGGTCGAACACCGGGGCGAGGTCGTGTTCCTGCACAGCGTACGCGACGGGCCGGCAAGCCAGAGCTACGGAATCGAGGTCGCCAAGCTCGCCGGTGTCCCGGCTGCCGTCCTCGCCGATGCGAAACGGCGGCTGACCGATCTCGAGACCCGACACGCCCGCACCGAGACTTCGGCACAGATGGACCTTTTCCAGGATCTACGCGCCGATGCCGCCGTAGCTGCGCAGGGAGCGGAATCCGAGGGGGACGCCATCGTGCGGCAACTCGATGAACTCGACCCGGATTCGATGTCGCCCCGCGATGCCCTCGCCGCCTTGTACGAGCTGAAGGAAACCGCGAGCGGCGATGCGACCCAGGGAACGTCGCCCCGTTCACCGAAGGCGTAGGGGCAGGCTTGTCCCCGCCACGCATGAAGTGCGCGTGGTAGAGTCGGCGAAAGGCGTCCAACGCGTAGGATTACACAATGAGGCGTATGCAGCATGGCACGCGGAACTGCGTGTTCACATTGGCGCTTTGCCTGCTTGCATCGTCGCCTGTCCTCGCCGAAGAAGCCTCGGTGATGGTGCTGGAAGGAACGACGGCCGCGCCGTACGACAACGGTGACTTCACGGTGTTCGATCCGACGCGCAGGGATCCAACCCGATTGGAGGAATGGAAGAAGACGGCGGAGCCGGACGACAGGGTTCCCCTCGAGGTGCACCTCGAAGCGCAGGGCGTCATCGCTCAAGCGCCGATTGGTTCGGATGCCAGATTCCGCGTCGAGATCCCGGTGGACCGGCCCCGAACTGCCTCTTTCGCGGTCTACAACGCGATGGCTCCAGGTGGCGGTGTTTGGGGTCCCGTTACGATGGGCAACAACTTCATCCTCGAGCCGGGAAGGCTCGAGTTGCGGATGATACGCAGCGACTATTCGGTCATTACCGGCGGCTCCTACAACGACGCTGTCTTCAACTCCTGGCGGCTCACGGACGAATACGAGGCGGCACAGTCGGCGTACCAGCAGTTGCGTACGCCCGTAGAAGGCGAGACCGAGGAATCCCAGCGAAACCGCTGGGACCGGATGCAGGAAGCCCAGAACCGGGTGTTGCAGATTGAGACACAGGGCAGAACCGATGTGGCGCTCACCCACCCTGATCCGCTGGTCAGGCGGCTGGTGGTCGAGTCGGCCTAGTCGGTGGGGCCGTGGGTAGTCGAAGCTCTGCGGTCTCTCGCCAAACTTACGCCGGAAGACCCGTGGGTCACCGAGAGTCTCGCTTCCTGGGAAGAGGCATTTGATCCGGAAACTCTGGCCAAGCTGCTTGGACCCGGCGATCAGGCCATCGACTTCGGGGGCGAAACGCTTCATGGCGACGTAGTGCGTACGACCGACTTGCTAGGCAACAATCGCTACCTGCTGCTGGAGTTCTGGGCTTCTTGGTGCGGTCCGTGCCGATTGGAGATTCCGCACATGAAGCAAAGCCTACGCACGTTTCCGGGACAAGGGCTTCGAAATCGTGTCCTTTACTGTTGATGAGGAACGCGAGGACTGGGTCGAGGCTTCCGAAGAGGAAGAACTGCCTTGGCACAACCTTGGGATGGGGTGGGAGGCCGAGGCTCCCCTCGCCTACAACGCCAGGAAAGAAGGTCTACCGAACAACTACCTCGTCGACTCGCGAACTCGGACAATCGTCGCCAAAGACCTTCGCCGCCACAAGCTCGACGAGAAGCTCGAAGAGCTGCTCGAGTAGATCTTGCAAGAAAGAAGTGCCTGGCCCGTCTAACGAACCACGATGAGGCTGCCTACCTCTCGAGGTACTTCCGCTTCCCCGACACCTCGCGCCATTCGGCTTCGTCTTCCGGCGGATCCTTCTTTTCGTTGATATTCGGCCAGATCTCGGCGAGCTCGGCGTTGAGATCCAGGAAATCCTCCTGGCCTTCCGGAACCTCGTCCTCGCTGAAGATGGCGTCCACCGGGCATTCTGGCTCGCACAGTGCACAGTCGATGCACTCGTCCGGGTGGATGACCAGCATATTGGGACCCTCGTAGAAGCAGTCCACGGGGCAGACTTCCACGCAGTCGGTCAGCTTGCATTTGATGCAGTTCTCGCCGACTAGAAAGGTCATCAAAACGTACCGTATACAAAAAGAGGCGGTATTCTACTCGCGCCGCCCCGGTTCTCAAGCGGGGCCGCGGTGTGCGACCGGTGCGCGTTTGCGGATCTCGCGGGTAAGACGATTCGTTTGAGTTCCCGACCGGAGCCACGCCGCGCCAGCCAACTGAGGATCAGGCGGTAGCAGCCCCTCCGACGACGCCAAGTCCCCGGCACCTCCGCCGGATCCACCAGCCCGATCCGCCGCCAGCCCTTCTCCAGCAGCCACGTCCGCGCCGCCGCCACCTCGCACCGCCGAAGCGCGTCCGCGTACTTCCCCAACCGCGGCGGCGACCGCCCCTTCCACCCGTCGAACCACAGTCCCGAACTCGCCCCGTCCAGCACCACCGGCGGCTTCCGGCCCCGACGCTGACGGTAGTGCTTGCGCGCGTTCAGCAGCACGTACGCCAGGGCGTTGCGAACCTCCG
>JAPPAV010000014.1 GCA_026705345.1 Gammaproteobacteria bacterium | reverse complement strand
TGGTCTGCGAGCGGGGCGCGAGTTTCGGCTACAACAACCTGGTATCCGATATGCGCGCCTTGGCAATCATGCGCGACACCGGCTGCCCGGTGGTATTCGATGCCACCCATTCCGTGCAGATGCCGGGCGGGCTCGGCGACAAGTCCGGTGGCCAGCGCGAGATGGTGCCCGTGCTGGCCCGGGCCGCCGTCGGAGCGGGGGTTGCAGGACTGTTTATGGAGACGCACCCCGAACCGGAGCGCGCGTTGTCGGATGGGCCCAATGCGTGGCCCACGCCGCTGATGGCGGACCTTCTCGAGGAGCTGGTCGAACTCGATGCCGTGGTGAAACGCCACGCGTTCCTCGAGCACGCCGTGGAGTCCCCGCGAGGCGAAGGCTGACGGTGACGCGCGTCGAAGCGGTCAGGGCACGCGAAGTGCTCGACTCCAGGGGCAATCCCACCGTCGAGGTGGACGTCATCCTGGACACGGGAGGATCGGGTACGGCCCAGGTCCCCTCCGGGGCGTCGACCGGCTCGCGGGAGGCCCGGGAAGTCCGGGATGGAGACGCGGGTCGGTATCGAGGCAAGGGCGTACGCCGCGCGGTCTCGACCGTGAACGCCGAAATCGCCAAAGCGGTGCGCGGCTTGCGGGCCGACGACCAGGACGCGCTGGACCGTCGTCTGATCGAACTCGATGGTACGCCGGACAAAGGTCGACTCGGTGCCAACGCGATCCTCGCCGTATCCCTGGCTGCCGCCAAGGCGGCGTCGGTCGCCCGGGACGTTCCGCTGTACGCCCACTTGCGAGACCTCTACGGAGGTCGCGCCGATGTGCGCCTGCCTGTTCCGATGATGAACATCGTCAACGGGGGTGCCCACGCCGACAACAACGTCGACATCCAGGAGTTCATGGTGATGCCCGTAAGACCGGGTTCCTTCGGCGAAGCATTGCGGTGCGGGGTAGAGGTCTTCCACGCCCTGAAGGACACGCTCAACTCGAGGGGGCTGGCCACGGCGGTGGGAGACGAAGGGGGTTTTGCACCGGATCTCGACTCCAATGCAGCGGCCCTGGCGGCGATCTCGGATGCGGTGGAATCTGCTGGCTACGAGTTGGGACGAGACGTTCTCCTCGCGCTCGACTGCGCTGCCACGGAGTTCCACGAAGCCGGCACCTACCGTCTGGCCGGCGAAGGCCGGCGCCTCGACACCGATGAATTCGCCGACTATCTCGGCGGACTCCTCGACGAATTCCCGATCATCTCAATCGAAGATCCCTTGGACGAAGACGACTGGTCGGGCTGGCGATCGTTGACGGCCCGGTTCGGCGAGGGTACGCAATTGGTTGGTGACGATCTGTTCGTGACCGATCCCGCAACGCTCGGACGGGGCATCCGCGACGGCGTTGCCAACGCGATTCTCGTGAAGCCGAACCAGATCGGCACCCTCACCGAGACCCTGTCGGCCATTCGCACCGCCGCCGACGCGGGCTACGGCACCGTGATATCGCATCGTTCGGGGGAGACCGAAGACACGACGATCGCCGATCTGGCGGTCGCCACGGGTGCCGGGCAGATTAAGACCGGGGCGTGCTCGCGGTCCGAACGTGTTGCCAAGTACAACCGACTGCTGCGCATCGAAGAGCTACTTGGTGATGCCGCCGAATACCGTGGCCGTACTGAACTTCCCCTTGCGGGCGCACCGACGTGAGTCCACGTGCGCCCATGATCTTCGCGCTCTCGGGTCTCGTCGTATTGGCCGTGCTGCTGTTCCAATTCTGGTTCAGTGACTCGGGGTGGTTCGCGGTTCGGGATCTCGAAGCCAACGTCGACGTGCAGATGCGCCAAACCGCGGCGCTGGCCCAGCGCAACCGGATCCTGGCCGCCGAGGTGATGACCATGAAGGAGGGCAACGAGATCGTCGAGTCCCGGGCCCGGACCGACCTCGGTATGGTGGCCGAGGGAGAGACGTTCTACGTGGTGGTCGATCCGGCCGTCGAACAAACGGGAACGGGAGCATCGCGGCCGGGCGCAATTGTCTCATCCGAAGCCGACGCGCAGACGCCATGAAGGACTTCGACCTGGAGGGCATCGGGATGACCTCCCGGCGCACGCGCGACCGCCTGGTGGGACGCTTGCGCAGGCAGGGTATCGCCGATGAGCGCGTTCTCGACACCATCGCTGCGGTGCCCCGGCACATCTTCGTCGACGAAGCGCTTGCACATCGCGCCTACGAGGACTCGGCGCTGCCCATCGGCCACGGCCAGACGATCTCCCAACCCTATCTTGTGGCGGCCATGACCGAGGCACTCCTCACCGGTGCCCGGGACGGTGGGGCGCCGCGCCGCGTCCTTGAGATCGGCACCGGTTCGGGGTACCAGACGGCGATCCTCGCAACCTTGATCGAGCAGGTCTACACGGTCGAGCGCATCGGCGGACTGCTGGAGCGCGCCCGGGAACGGCTGCGGGCAATGGGCGTGCGCAATGTTCGCCTCAAGCACGGTGACGGCAATCTCGGCTGGCCGGAACATTCGCCGTTCGATGCGGTGATGGTGACTGCGGGTGCCTCCCACATCCCGGATGCAGTGATGGATCAGATGGACGACGGCGCACATCTCGTCATTCCGGTCGGCAAGGGCGACGTGAAGGAACTCAAGCGCCTGCGCAAGGCCGGCGATGCCTGGCGGCAGGAGACTCTCGACGAGGTCCGCTTCGTGCCGCTGGTCCGGGGTATAGCACGATGAACGATCCGACCGGGATCGATCCTTCGCCGATCCGGCGTTCGCATCCAGGCGTGTTCGCCCGCGGTTTGGCCATGGGAATGGCGGAGGCGGTTCCGGGCGTGTCCGGCGGTACGATCGCGTTCGTCACCGGAATCTACGACGAATTGGTGACCTCGATCGCGTCGTTTTCCCAACCCTCCGCGTCGACGTTGCTGCGCGATGGCTGGCGAGCGTTCGCGCGCCGGCACAACCTCGGTTTTCTGGCGGTTCTCGGGGCCGGCATGGCGGCGGGACTGCCGCTCACCCTGGTTCTCGTCGTGGGTCTTCTGGAGTCACACGGGGCGTATGTCACGGGATTCTTCTTCGGGCTGATAGCCGCCTCGGTCATCCACGTCGGCCTTCAGTCGAGTTGGCGGTGGCTGGCGTCGCTAGGACTACTCGGCGCCGTCGGTGGCATCTTGCTCGGTGCGGGGGCCGGTACCTCGGCCCCTCAGCAGGTGTCGATGATCTTTCTGGCCGGAGCGCTCGCCGCCACGGCCTGGATACTACCGGGCCTGTCGGGCGCTTTCGTGTTGGTGATCCTTGGACTCTACGAGCCCATGGCCAATGCTCTCCTGGCCATCGACCTGCCCGTCCTCGCGATCTTCGCCGCCGGCCTGGGGATCGGCGTTGTCTGCTTCTCCAGGGTCTTGGCCTGGTTGCTCGAGCGGGCACGGTCGGCCGTGCTCGCTTTTCTGACCGGGCTGATGGCTGGTTCGCTGGCGCAGTTGTGGCCGTGGCGCGAGACCCCGATCTCGGAGACCGTGGTGGTGGGGGTTGTCGGCGCGATGGTGATCGGCGCACTTCTGGTCGGTGTCTTGGGCTTTGCATCGGCGCGGCGCGACGGATGAACGGCAGATCGATGAACGCGCTTCGCGTTGTCGGACTCTGTGCGACGTTGCCGCTCGTGTTGGCGGCTTGCCTGGCGCATCCGCCCGCACCGGTATCCGAACGGTCCCTGGTCGACGGACCCATGCCTGATGTCTACGCGGTGCAGAAGTACGACACGCTGTATTCCGTGGCTTGGCGCTACGAACTCGACGTCGTTGACTTGGCCGCCCGGAACGGGATCAAGGCCCCCTACGTGATCAAGACGGGCCAACGCATCGCATTGACGGGGATGGGTCCCCCGCCCCCGCTCCCGAAACCAGCCGTCCAGCCGGCGAAACCACCGGAACCTGCCACGCCGGTGGCGACTGATCGGCCCGTTGAACCAGGAAAAGCGGTTGTCACCGCGAAAGCCCCGCCGGTCGTCGTCCCCGTGCCCGTCGCGAAGCCCCTGGTAGTGCCCAAACCCACAGTGACAACACCGGAGGCACCCCGGTCCACACCGACTGCGCCGCCGCAATCAGCCGATCCCGTCCCGACTGCCCCACCGGCCAAACCCGCGGTTGCGGATCCGACGCCCGCGTCGGCCCAGCCGGAAGTACCGCCGACGGTGACAGACGGCGGTTGGCGTCGTCCGGTAGCCGCGAAACCCGTGCGCGGATTCGGCGGGAGTTCCAAGGGCTTGGACTACTCGTTGCGCACGGGGACGACAATTCAGGCCGCAACGTCAGGCGTGGTCGTCTATGCCGGGCCGGGACTGGGTGGATTCCGTCACCTGGTGATCGTGAAGGCGAGCGAACGCCATCTTGTGGCCTATGGCGTCAACGTGCGGCCCAACGTGAAGGAAGGGGACACGGTTCGCCGCGGCGATGCCATCGCCCGGGCCGGTTCGGGCGCGACGGGTGGCCAGTTCCACTTCGAGGTCCGGGACCGTGGCAAACCCATTGATCCCAATTCGCTACTGGGTAGCTAGCGCGAACATCAGTTTGGTGGGTGGTCACCTGTGGACGTCGTGCCCGCAGTGCCGACGGAACATCGCCCGTTTCAATCCGGACGGACGTTCGTCGGGCGGTCGACGGAAACATCGCCCGTTTCAATCCGGACGGACGTTCGTCGGGCGGTCGACGGAAACATCGCCCCAATCAAGGCGGAGTTGCGTTTCCCACCCT
>JAPPAV010000042.1 GCA_026705345.1 Gammaproteobacteria bacterium | reverse complement strand
CTGTTCCTGTGCTACGGCAGCAGCCGGAACCACCAACGCCATCGCCAAGATGGCGACGTTTGCCTTGTACATGTTTTTACTCCCTTTCGATCTCACCGCACGTCGCCACATTCCTACGGGCGGAACATTCGCCGCAAGCAGCGGTCGCGCGATGGAAGCCCGCCAGAATAATGACGCCGAGATTGCGGCGCAAGCTGACCTAGGGCGTTGGACGCCCAACCCGGGGCCAGGCGCGAGCGAGCAGGGAACACGGATCGTAGGGGACGGGCTTGTCCCGTCCCGTTGCCAAGTGAGCCGGCGTGTTCGGCGCGGGCGACCACAAGGGTCGCCCCTACGAGGTTTTGTCAATCTATTCAACGGGTTGCGTATTTATTCCATGGAAGGGGGAAGGCTCCCTAGGCAACGACCGCACCGACCTGCAGATCCACGAACCGCTTGTACGCGCCGTTCGGCTTCGCCATCAGTTCGTCGTGGCTGCCGGTCTCGACGATGCGCCCCCCGTCCAGGAAGCAGATGCGATCCGCGGTTCGGATGGTGCTCAAGCGGTGGGCGATGACGATCAGCAGTCGACGCGACCGCTCGGCCTTGAGGGCGTCGACCAGCGCGTTCTCGGTCTCGGGATCGAGAGCGGCGGTGGGCTCGTCCAGGACGAGAATCGGGGCGGGGCTAACTAGGCCACGGGCGATCGCCAGGCGTTGTTTCTGACCCACGGAGAGTCGCGCTCCGGCACGGCCCAAACGGGTCTGAAAGCCGTCAGAAAGGGCTTCGATGAAATCCAAGGCACCCGCGGTGCGCGCCGCCGTGGCGACCTCGGCATCCGAAGCTGTTGGATTGCCCATGCGGATGTTGGCGGCAGCCGTGTCGTCGAACACGAAGGGCTCCTGGAACACGAAGGCGACCTGGGTGCGCACTGCATCCGCGCGCAGGCCTCGGACATCGACGCCGTCGTAGAGGACCACGCCCTCGGTCGGCTGGACAAACCCGGCCACGAGATAGGCCAAGGTGCTCTTGCCGGCACCCGTGGCACCGACCAGGGCCACCACCTCGCCGACGCGTCCTTCGAGATCCACGTCCCGCACCGCTTCGGTCCCGTCGGGATAGCGGAACGTCGCGTGTTCGACGCGGACGTGCTCGACCGACCTTTCGACCGCTCGGTCGCCGTGGCGGTCCGCATCCACCGTCGAATCCGCGACATCGAACACCCGTCGCATGCCCGACACGTTGTTCTGCAGGTTGAACCACATCGCGCCCAGCCCGCTGACGTTGCCAACCAACTGCAGAAAGTAGGCGTAGACGACGCTGAAGTCACCTGCGGACATGCGACCCTCGACGATGGCGGCGCAGATGTCGAAGAAGACGTAGAAGACCAGGACCGTACCGACCGTCGCCTGCACCAGGAGCAACAGGATGACCATCACCATGTAGGCGCGGAACCGCTTGAACGACGCTTCGCTGTCACCGGCGAAATCGTCGCGTTGACGTTCGCCGGCACCGAGTGCCTGCACCGCGACGGCGTTGGCGACGCCCTCCTCCACGGTGGCGGTGGTGACTGCCCCGGCTTCCCGGCTGGCCAGGGCCCGGCGCCGGGTCATGCCCGTCATCAACAACGTCGAGAGCAGCACCATGGGCGCCGCTAGGCAGGCCGCGATGACCACCGAAGGCACCGCGCTGAAGCTATGCGCCGTGGTCCAGATCACCGTGGCGATCACGAACAGATTGGCGACGGGCAGCACCAGGATGTCGTAGCAGACCCTTGAGATGGCCGGCGTGTCGTACATGGTCCGGTACACGGCATCCCCCACGCTGGCGTCCGCGAACCGCACCATCGGCCAAGTCATGACGCGGCCGAACAGGAGCGTACGCAAAGCGTGGTTGATCCGATGGGTGATGCGAAGCTGGTAGCGGAACTCGTAGAGCCCGAGCAGTCCGCTGACCCGGCTGCCGGATGCGTTGGCCTGGTTCTCGCTCTGGGTCGCCGTGTCGAGACCCTCGGACAGTCCGCCACTGGCGGCGTCCTGGGCAACGCCGGCGCCGAAACCGCCGATCAGGACGATGCCGACCACGCTTACGCCGACAATCGCCCAGACGATCTCAAGCGGTGTCAGACCGTAGAGCAGATCGACGAACCAGGCCACGTAGGGTGGATAGGGAGTCGGCGAGGATCCCACCGGGAGACCTTCGACAACGTGGTCGATCAAGATCTTGATCGGCCAGGGCAGGAACAGGACCACGCTCAAGCCGAGCAGGGTCAGTCCGAGTTTGACCGCGATCTGGCGTCGATAGGGCCACACGAACCGCAGCGAACGGCCGAGCAGGACGAAGGTCTCGCGGCTGGTAATGCGTTTCTCTTGCGGGCCGCTATCCGTCATTCGTCGTCCGCCAGGGCCGACCGGTTGCTAAGGGTTTCGGCGTTGACGAACCGCGCGTACGCGCCGCCCTCGGCCATCAGGTCGTCGTGAGGGCCGAACGAAAGGACGCGCCCGTCCCGGAGATAGGCAACGCGATCCGCTTGGCGCACGGTGGACAGGCGGTGGGTGACAAGGAAGACGCAACGGTCCCTGCCCCAGGTCTTGAGGTTGTTGAGCACCTTGAGCTCGGTCTCGGCGTCGAGGGCGGCGGTGGGTTCGTCGAGGATCAGTATCGGCGCGTCCTTGATCACCGCGCGAGCGATGACGAGGCGTTGGCGCTGGCCGCTCGACAGCTTGGTCGCCCGTTCTCCCAGGGGCGTGTCGTAGCCCTGGGGCAGGCCGGAAACGAACTCGTCGGCGCAGGCCACCTTGGCGGCCGCGACGGCTGCCGCCCGGCTAGCGCCCGGGGCGGCGTAGCGGATGTTCTCGAGCACGGTATCGGAGAACAGCACGTTTTCCTGGGTCGCCAACGCGATGTTGGCACGCAGGGAGTCCACGGAGAGGGTGCGAATGTCGGTGCCGTCGATCTCGACGCGGCCGGTGTCCGGATCGGCAAGTCGAAGCAGAAGGGCCATCAACGTCGACTTGCCGGCACCGGTGGAACCCACCACCGCGGTGATCGTCCCCCGCCGGGCGACCAAGTCGACTTCGGTGAGGACGTGTCGATCCGGCAGGTAGCCGAATCCGATGCCGCGGAATGCGACTTCCTCCCGCAAACCCGGCATGGCCCGGGCATCCGGCGCGTCCTCGATGTCCGGCTCCAGATCCAGGATCTCGAAAACCCGGCCGAGACCGATCGCCATGTCCTGGGCGGTTCCCCAAATGGAGATCAAGGCGTTGATCGAGCCCAATCCGTCCCCGATTCGCGTGGTGGCCGCCGTGAACGAGCCGAGATTCCAGACCGCGAAGCCGAAGCCGAGCAGCAAGTTGCGGGCGAACGTCTCGGCACCCGCGTTGGCGTACATCGCGGCGGTGGATTGGGTGGCGAGCACCGTCGCGCCGATGATCGCGAAGGCGAGGATGCCCATCACGGTCAGCAGCGTGCGGGCACGGAACGCGGCGTCGAACGCGGTCAGCGAGTGGTCGCGGAACGACTGCTCCCGGGACGCCTCGCCGTGGGTCGCCTTGACGACGCGCACGCCGAGTACGCTTTCCTGGATCCACGACGTGAGCCGGCTGTTGGTTTCCCGCGCATGCCGGAATGCCGTTCTGAGCCGCGACGAGAACTTGAGGCCCAGGTAGAGGATCGGGACCACCGTCCCCGCGAGCACAAGTGCGAGCAGCGGGTCGAAGGCGGCGATCACCGCGACGCCGAACAGCAGGCGCCCCGCGAACATCAGCGGTTCGAGGAAGATCGCCCGGATGATCGAGGTCACCATGGCGCTGTCCTGGTAGACCCGGTAGATCGCGTCCCCGGTCCGCGCGGATGCGTGGAACGCAAGCGACTGCGCCTGCAGGCGGTCGATCAGCGTGACCCGCATGCGCTGGTTGATGCCCTGGAAGATCCAGATGCTGTAGTAGTAGAGAGCAAGGCCGCCGCCCACGACCGCGAGCAAGAGCGGAATGGTGGAAATGATCACCGGCCAGCACAGCGACAGGCGCGCCTCGTCCGAGAGGGACTCCACGTCCACGTAGACCGCGGGATCCAAACCGTAGATCGACACGTGCAGTTGACCCAGCGGCCGTCCGGCAACGATCCCGCCGTTCATCAGGCCGGTGATGATGAAGCCGAGCAGGGCCGCGAACAGCGCGATGGCGGCAGACGCCACCACGAAGACCGCCATGTGTTTGAGAGCCGGCCGCATGAACGGCCAGGTTCGGAGGAAGATGTGGACGACCCGACGGAAGTTCAGGTCGTCGGCGCGGGCGGTATCGCCCCCTAGCGGGATGTCAGTCACCGGCCAACGTTCCCCCGAACCGGCCGAGGCGCCGGCGACTCAGGGTCTCGACAGCCCCAGCCGCTCGTACTGTTCGACCGGCGCTTGGTGATCGGCGAGAGCCCCCTCCAATGCCGCGGCCATACGCGCCTCGACGGCGGCGTCCTCGATCGGGTTCGTTTGGCCAGGGTCGGTGGCGAGATCAAAGAGTTGCGTCTTGAAGACCTCCGCGAATCGGCCCATGCCCCGTGACGGAATGCGCATGACAGGGCAGCCCTTGGTGAAGCCCAGGGGTTCGTTCCACTGCATGTCCGCAAGCTCCTGGGGCGAGAACGGGCTGCGCATATGCGTCGGCATCAGGGTGTACTGGTTGAGCGGCTGGTTGTCGTCCGCCGGTCCGCGCATGTAGACGTGGCGGCCGTCGGTGATGTTCACGTGGGCGCCGAACATGCCGTAGATCGCCACGTCGCGGACCTTGGTGTCGTCCTCGACCGTCGCTCGAAGCGGATTGCCGTCCATGTCCGGTGGCGGAGTCATGCCGAAGTAGTCGAGCAGGGTCGGGCCGACGTCGATCGTGGTGGTGAGGCTACGCCGCCGGACG
>JAPPAV010000110.1 GCA_026705345.1 Gammaproteobacteria bacterium | reverse complement strand
TTGGTCCGGCAAGATCCAGTACAACGGCAGGAAACGCAGATCGTGCAGCCCTGTAAGTAGTTAGATGACTTCCTGCCGTGATTCAGGCCTCTGGCGATCCGCCGGACGGACGTTTCCTCCGAACAGGACGTGTCCTGCGGCTCCGGGCAGGGCTTGACGCTACGACCGTGCACTTTGACCGGCTCCTGACCATGGACGAGCCTGTCGGGATCGGCGCAGCTGGGCTCTCACTGCCCGAGAGCGGCGCGGCAACTCGGCTCCAGTGGAACGTCTTCGTCGACGCGTTGCGGAAGCTCACAGGTAAGACGATCGACGACGTGCCACTGATTGATGACCAAGCCTATGTCAGGGACCTCTTGCAACTTGCGGTCCTGGACGACCTGCTCGGTCCCGCGAACGGGCCGCAGGAGCAGATCGTCGACATGAGCGTGCGCGATCGTTATCTCGTTGGTAAGCTCGCCCCGATGGATGCGGATGGGGGCGGCATTGAAGGGCTGGAAGGTCCGCTTGTTGCGGAAGCGGACGACACCGATCCGGGCGACCTTGACGTGCACAAGGGCAGGCACGAGCCGGGCGCGGAGTTCGGCGGCGCGACCGGCAAGGTCGACGCCGAGGCCGAGGCGCTCGACGAAGTCGACGCTGCGAGCAACCAGTCCCTAGTCCCGTCGAGTTTGGGGATGACGTTTTGCGTCGACGGCGATGTCGAAACGATTGAGGTCAAGGCTTGTTGGGGGCGCTACGAGCGCGACTACGGTACCGAAATCTACAAGACCAGAACTAACCCCGAGACCGGTGAAGAAGAACGAGGCCCAAGGGCCAAGGTCTGGCAGCGTGTGCCCTGCGGCGGAACGATCCCACTCGATCTACGTGAGGGGCCGGTGGCCCACCGCAAGCTAGACTCCGCAAACCCTGCCGTGCGCTTGCAGGGCACGGTACGCGGGAAGAATGCCAATGGCGATCGACTCGTCACGCTTTTCCTCGTCAACGCACAACGAGAGCCGAAAGTAAACAAGGACAGCGCGTGGGTTTTCCAGCCCGAACTGGTAGTCCGGGCTGGTAGCGGGGCGGTCGATCCGGCCGTCTTTCGGCACAGGCTCGCGGCTCAAGCGTACGCCGACGATCCGGAACGCGAAACTCTTGAAATGACCTATCGGAAGCACGTCGAGTTCGCGGTCGGTCACGGCGTCGCTGTCAATGCCGAGACTGCGTCCGGTGAAACGGCGCGCGCCGTGGAGATCCGTACTGTCGTGATGCCGCAATACGAGGTGCCCGTGACAGAAACGCCGGGCCTTCGCCCGGAGGACCGGCCAGCAATGCGGAAAATGGTCGACAAGGGCTATCTCGACATGCAAGAACTCGCGGCCATGGACAGACCGCGGCTCGTCGAAGCTCTTTCCATACTCATCGAAGATTACGCGAAATGGATCGACGAGCAGCGTGATCGCATCGGCGCGGATGTCGTCGGTTTCGACGACAACGCACACACTGCGCTTGATCGCTGTCTCGACATCCACGCGCGGCTCGCCGCGGGCGTGCAGCTCGTTGCCGACGAGAAGAACGAGCTGGCCTTAAAGGCGTTTCGGTTCGCCAACGTAGTGATGGCACAGCAGCGCATACGCAGTATCTACGCGCTCGCACGCCGCCGTGGGCACAAGGTCGACATCGCCGATGTCGACCGACGCGAGAACCGTTCCTGGCGTCCGTTCCAGCTCGCGTTCGTCCTGCTCTCGCTGCCCTCCTTGGCCGATCCAGTGCATCCCGACCGCACGAAGCCAGTCGAGGCCGTCGCGGACCTCCTCTGGTTCCCGACCGGTGGCGGCAAGACGGAGGCCTATCTCGGTGTCGCGGCATTCGCGATGGCCATCCGGCGTATGCAAGGCCGGATCGGCGAATACGATGGCAGTCGAGGGTTGACCGTGATTATGCGCTATACGCTCCGCCTGCTCACGCTGCAGCAGTTCCAGCGCGCGACGACGCTGATCTGCGCCATGGAAATGACGCGACAACGGGCGATTGGGGCCGGGGATGATAGTCTCGGCTCCGAGCCGTTCACGATCGGTCTCTGGGTCGGCAACAAGGTCACCCCAGGGACGACTGCGGATAGCCATTTGGCCATTCGGCATATTCGCGATCCCGAGCGGTCCGATGCCGGCATTATCTCGCCGGGACAATTGACGAGCTGCCCGTGGTGTGGCTCGGACGTGTCCGACGGGCGAGATATCGAAGTCGACAGGACCGTGCTACGGACGAAGATCTACTGTGGCGACAAGAAGGGACGCTGCGAGTTCTCGAAAGGGAAATCAAGCAAGAAGGCGCATCCAGGCTTGCCGGTTCTCGTGGTCGACGAGGAGATTTACCACCGTCCCCCCACGATGATGATCGCGACCGTCGACAAGTTCGCGATGATGGCGTGGCGCGGCGAAACCCGGACCCTATTCGGGCGAACGACGACCGAATGCCCGCGTCATGGCCTCCTGTGGCCGGACGCGAGTTGCACCGGAACCCATCCGAAACGCGGCGCCCTGTCGGCGACGAAGGTTCAAGGCATCCGCGTGATACGGCCGCCCGACCTGGTCATTCAGGATGAATTCCATCTCATCAGCGGCCCGCTCGGCACGATGGTCGGTCTCTATGAGACGGCGGTCGACGAACTTTGTACCTGGAAGCTCGACGGCAATGTCGTAAAGCCCAAGATCGTAGCTTCGACCGCGACGGTTCGCAAAGCTAAAGAGCAGGTCAACAACGTCTTCATGCGCCGGGTCTCGGTTTTCCCGCCTAGCGGACTCGACGTGGCTGACAATTTCTTCTCCGTACAGAGACCGATCGATCAGATTCCGGGTCGCCGTTATCTTGGCGTCTGCTCGCCGGGAAGTTCGCGTCCGGCGATGCTCATCCGCATCTACACGGCGTTCCTCACGGCCGGACAGGCCTTGTTCGACAGGTTCGGCCAAGCTGCCGACCCCTACTTGACGACCGTTGGCTACTTCAGTTCTCTGCGCGAGCTTGGAGGCATGAAACGCCTCTCTGAAGACGACGTTCAGACACGTTGCTACCGAGTCCAGATGAGCCTAGTTGATCGTCCGGGTCTCGCCCAACGCAGCGTGAGGTACGTACGCGAACTTACCTCGCGCGTTTCCAACCGCGACATCCCGAAATACCTCGACCAATTGGAGGTCAAGTTCAAAGCGTCATTCGATAAAGAATCAGGAAGATTCGTCACCGAGTGGGAGGAGGGGGATGTCCGATCAATCGATGTCGTGCTCGCTACGAACATGCTTTCGGTCGGCGTCGACGTGAACCGTCTCGGCCTGATGATCGTCAACGGACAGCCGAAAGGGGCTGCGGAGTACATCCAGGCCACAAGTCGTGTCGGCCGTTCGCTTCCGGGACTGGTCTGCACGGCTCTGACTTGGGCGCGCCCGCGCGACCTCTCGCATTACGAGACCTTCGAACACCATCACGCGACCTTCTACAAGCATGTCGAAGCACAGTCGGTGACGCCCTTTTCACCGCGTGCCAGGGATCGCGGCCTAACCGGTGCTATGCTCAGCGTGCTCCGACTCGAAAACGATCCGTTGAATCCCAACAAGGGTGCGGGTGCGCTCAATCAGGCCGACGAGGAAGAGGTGGCGCACGCCCTCGAAGTCCTCGTCGACCGGGCGTGGTCGGTTTCCGAGCATGCCGCCGTCAGGGACCGCACCTTGGCCGAATTGAAGGAGCGGATTGATGAATGGGCGATGGAGGCGGCCAAGGGTGGCCGGATACTGGCATACGAAAAGAAGGGCAAGGGAAGGGACACCATGGTTCCGTTGTTGCGGCGCCCCGGGGTACAGGCGTGGGACAACTTCACTGTTCCGATGTCGATGCGCGAAGTCGAGCCCGGCGTACGTCTCGTCATGAACACCACGAGATTTGGCTCGGAGGGACCGGCCTGGACGCCGCAGTCCGACCCCGACGTCAGCGGTGAGGACGAGCCGTGAGCGACAGGTCTCCCGTCGGCGAGGTCCGACCCAGCCAGATCTTGTGGACCTATGGTCCGGGGGCGTTGATCGATCTTCCGAACCTGTCCGTCGTGACCATGGGCGTCGACCGATGGGAGAAAAACCGGTGCAGACAAATCGAGGAAGCGCGGCTTCTGTCCGCCGTGCGTAACGTCTTGGGACCGCAAGTCGAGAGCCTGCGCGTGCCACCGGTCCGGCGGAGCGAGGATGTCGATCCGTACTCGGCGGAGGCGCTGATCGGCGTTCCCGTCAGGCCGTTTCCGCGCTGGCTGCGCTGCGTGAAATGCGGGCTGATGTCCGAGTTCGATCTCGGGCTTTTCAAGATCAAGGAAAACCGCTACCGCCCCGAGAACACGCGGTTCGTTCACGAAGGATGCAAGGGATCGCGCGGCAATCTTCCCGCGAAGGACGCGGACGCGGTACCGGCCCGTTTTCTGCTAGCCTGCCGGAACGGTCATCTCGACGATTTTCCCTGGCACTACTTCGTGCACAGCGGACCTTCAAGCTGCATGGGAACACTACGTTTCTTCGAAAGCGGTGCGTCGCTTCAGACGGAGAACCTCTGGGTCAAATGCGACGAATGCGGCGCGTCGCGCAACATGGCGCACGCGTTCGGAAAGTCCGGCAAGCAGAATCTACCGGGTTGCCGCGGACGCCACCCGCATCTCGACCGCTACGACAGCGAATGCGAGGAACGAGCTCGTGCTGTTCTCCTTGGCGCGACGAACAGCTGGTTCCCGATCCAGCTGTCGGCGCTCGCCATCCCGCAGGCGCACGATCCGGTATCCCAGCTCGTCCGTGACGGCTGGGACTATTTCGAGGATGTCGGCTCGGAGGCGGAAGTCGCTATCGTGGTCAAGACCCTGAAGAAGACGGGTGCGCTGCCCGGAATCGACAAGTATTCGTCGGCGGTGATCTGGGCCGCAATTGAGGCTGTGAGGGCTGGTAAGGGGAATTACACACCTGACTTGACGCCGAATGGCGGCATCCTTAAATTCAATGAT
>JAPPAV010000140.1 GCA_026705345.1 Gammaproteobacteria bacterium | reverse complement strand
GGACCAGAAAGCCGTCACCGGCTCCGGCATCTATCTCGACACAGACGGCAGTTGATGCAACTTTTTATAGTTGCCAACGACGAAAACTACGCACTAGCAGCGTAAGCTGCTTACCTCGATGAATCGGCGCCCGTGACGGCGATTCGAGGGCAAAGGTCCACGGGATAGCGGGGGTCCGCGCCTCGGAGGCGACCGCGAAACTTGAACGAGGCTCGCCCTCACGCACCCTGTCCGCCGGGTCGCCAACGGGCTAAATCAATAGACGGCCTAAGCATGTAGAGCCGATGACGGAGAACCGTCGGACGCGGGTTCGACTCCCGCCGCCTCCACCACAATATACAAACGACAGAGAACTGGTGATTCGCCATCGTGACGTGTTCACCCATTCGAGTCTTTTGGCAATGACCACGTTCCGGTTAAACCGGCACATTACTATGCGGACCGTGGTGACCCATATGAAATCTCGCTCGAGCTGATATGCAGACACACATTGCCCAGGCTCAGCCCCGCATAGGTATTGCCAAAACCTGTGAATCACAACGAATTCCGGGGCGACCTAGGCCGCCCCGGATAGATTGTTCGTTCCGCCTAAACGGCGGAACCTAAGCCTGCCCTAGAACCGAGCGCGAACACCCGCCTGCAGGCGTCGTCCGCTGTTGCTGATGAAGGAGAGGTGCTTTTTCGTCGAGGTTTGGCCGATGATGTTGTAGTAGTCGACGCTCTCGTCCGTGAGGTTGATGCCCTCAAGGAGAAACGAGATGTTGTCGGTAATGTCGAAGCTGAACCCGGCATCGAGTTGCCAGTAATCGTTCGTGTACCGCGGGTGGGCGGCGGGGACTGCCGTCAGGAAGCCTTCGCGTTTGTTCCATGCGAGCCGCGTGCTGATCCTGTCCTTCTCGTAGAAGAGCACCATGTTGGTGGTGTTCTCGGACAGGCCCGGCACGGTGAACGTGGCGGTCCTCAGCGTGTTGCTTAAGTCAGCGTCGGTGGTGACCCAGGTGTGGTTGTACTGTACGCCCAAACCGTCGAACGGCGCGGGCAGGTTCGTGAAGAGGTACTGTGCTGCGACCTCGAATCCGCCGATGAACACATCGTCGCTGTTAGCCGGTCCCTGGAACAACACCGTAACGTTCGAGCCGTTCTCACAACACACCGTCCCACCGGTGGCCGGGTCGACCCAGTCCCTCAGCTCCGAGACATTGATGATGAACCCATCCACTTCCTTGCCGAAGGCATGCACGGCGAAGATCGCTTCGTCCATCGGGTACCACTCGAGCCCGATGTCCAGCTGCTCGGCGATGTACGGTTTGAGCTTCGGGTCGCCCTCTTCGACAACCATCGGATTATTGTCCTTCTCGCCGCCGGGATTCAGCTGCGTGAATGAAGGCTGCGTCATCGTTTTGCCCCAGGAGAAACGACCGACAAGGTCGTCGGTTATATCGAACTTCAGATTCAGCGACGGCAAGAGCTCGGCGAACCGGTTGCCGTGCTCCTGAAACTCGGAGGGCCCGAGCTCGAACTCCCATATACCCACGGTGTCATTCAAGAAGATCCGGGTAACGGGCTGCACGTTGCCGCTCGAGGCGCGGTCGATCGAGACCCAGCGGACGCCGACGTTGCCGGACCAGGGTATGTCCCCAATGCTGCCGGCCAAATCGAGCATGAAGTAGGCGGACAGGGTTTCCTCCCAGAAGTCGAAGTCCTCATCGTGCGAGCGTGACGCCCTTGCCGCGACCGAAGGCGGAAGCTCGTCCGCACGGCCGATGAGATATGTATCCCTGACCGAGTCGGCAATCGGCATCAAGAAGCTTCTGGGCGACTCGATGCCGCTAATGCCGGAGAGGAGGTCGTCGACCGGTAAGGCAGTGTATTCGATATCGACCATTCCCAGACCCTCGCTGCCGATAGGGCCAAAGTGGCGGGCGCGGGGACCGACCACCCACTCACAACAGCGGCGCCAGTCACGCTCTCGGTCGCGGAAGCTGATACCGGCATTGATCGCCAGACCATCGTCGAAGTGATACGTGGCGTCGAAGCGGTACGCGTTCTCATTGTCACCCGATATGTTCAGTGCGTCCGCAAAAATGGCGAAATGGTAGAGCGCCGGGTCTAGGAGGTCGGTTTCGAGGCTGATTGAAGGCAGGTACCTGTCACGGGCATCGTAGACACCGGGCACGCCCGTTTGGAAGTAGTAAGTGTCAGGTCTAACCTGCTCCCTGTCCCCAATGGAGTGAGACACATCGAACGAGAAGGTCCACTCTTCAGAGGGCGTGAACTGCGCGTTCACGGCGAACGTCTGGTTTTGGACCGTATCCGTTCGGGGCCGTGAGAAGCTCCACACCTGCGAGTTCTCCGTGCGGAGATACGTCACCATGTTGTCCTGGTCCGTCTGCACGATCGAGGCGGCGTTGGCGACCCCAATAAAGTACATCCACATCGAGTGGTAGTCTTCGTAGTCGCGATCCAGATCCGAGTGGCTAACGTCGACGGTGATGTCCCATTGCTCGTTCGGGCGCCACTGCAGCGCGGCACTCAGGTTGAGCCGTTGGTTGTCCTCGATGAGCGTACCCTGGGCGAGGCCACTGGGCGCGTACGCGCACGCCGTGTTTACGCCTTCGATCAACGTGCACCTCGGCAACGGAGCGCCGTTCAAATCGACGGCGTTGTTGAACACCCTCGGCTGATAGCCCCCGATGCGGAACCAGTCCTCGCGCAATGTGCGTTCGTCGCCCGCGACGCTGACGAGAAAGCCGAGCTCGTCGTTCCACGTGTCGCTGTAGACCGCCGCGAAATTATAGCCGTTGTCGTCGGCCAGCCCGTCGTCGGTGACGATCGCGTTGGCCGCGAGAATCGGTTCCCCGCCGTTGTCGAACGGCCGCCGGGTACGGATGTTGATGGTGCCACCCAAACCGGCCTCGAGCAGATTCGCCTTTGCCGACTTATGCACTTCGACCGCCTGCACGAGCTCGGCCTGCATGGACTCGAACCGGAATACCCGAGTCTGGGTGCGTTGGGCGTCTGGGCAGGATCCGGCGCACGATTCGCTACCGCCCGACAGCGCCGTCCGGCCGTTGATCAGCACGCGCGTAAACTCCGGACCTAAGCCCCGGATCGAGACCATCGAGCCCTCGCCGCGCATCCGGTCGATGGCAACGCCGGTTATGCGTTGCATCGACTCGGCCAGGTTCTGGTCCGGAAACTTGCCGATGTCCTCGGCGACCAAGGTATCGATGATGCTGTCCGCGTTGCGCTTCATGTCGATCGCCCGGCGCAAGCTACCGCGGATACCGGTGACAACAATTTCTTCGATTGCTTCATCATCTGCGGCTTCTGCTGCCTCGGCCGCGATGGCCGCCCCACCGGAAGTGGCGAATATGGCCGCGGCCAGTGCCGCGGCGGCAACACGAACTAGCAGTCTAATGGACATAGTATTCCCCTCATCCGATGCTATGGACGGAGGGCCGACGCAATCCGGAGTTCCTCCGTTTACGCCGTAGCTTGTCTGGTTGGGGGGGGTAGTGGGCGACGACCCATGTGCCATGCACAGTCAGTCCACCAGTTGACTCCCCCTAGAAGTCAAACTGCGGTGGCTAGAGACTATATCACGGTTGCTGAATTGCTCCATGCTGCCCTCGAGCAGGGTGCGGGCGATGCGTCGTTCGGGTTGTGGTGTTGGACTCCTCGTCACGACAAATTCCAGAGAATGTCGGCCTAATCGAAGAGACGGTCATCTCATTCGTGCTGCCTTGTCCTCGTCGAACCACCAGCCGTCCGGGAACGGCGCTATATACATCTCCTCCGGCAGGTCGGGCCGGCCGAACTTGTCCCAATAAACGATGCGGGTGTCCCCCCTGGCATCCAGCGGGAACTGGTAGTAGTTCCATAGCAGAACGCGATCAAGCGCCCGGCAGGCGCTCACAAACTGATCGAGATGTGTTGTATTGAGCGCTGCCTCGACCAGGGCATCGACCGCCGGGTCGTTGAGGCTGGACGCATTGAGGCGGGTTGATGAGGAATGAAAAAAGGGCCGTAACTCCCAGGAGGGCGGTACCTGCATTCCGCCTCCGACCAGAGTAGCGTCGTAGTCAGCGTCGCGCATCCGACTTTGGTAACTCGTGCGATCGATCATGCGGATTTCCGCCTGGATACCGAGTATCGACAGCGAACTCATATAGGGAAGGAGAATACGCTCGTCTGCCCGCGAAAAGGACAGAAACTCGATCACAAAGGGTTCGCCTACAGGGTCGACCATTGTGCCGTCTACGACCCGATAACCGGCTTTCGCAAGGAGTGCCCGCGCCCTCAACAAACCGTCACGATCGACGCCCACGCCATTGGTACTGGGAAAGGAAAAGGCGTGGGTGAATACCCTGGCGGGCAACCGCGCACGATGTGGTTCGAGCAACGCTGTTTCCGTTTCATTCGGCAATCCCGAAGAAGCGAACATGGAGCCGGCAAAGAAGCTGTTGGCCCGGGTCAGTTCGCCCCCGTGCAACACCCGGATTTGCCACTCGAAGTCCAATGCATGGAACAGTGCCTCGCGTACGCGAAGATCGTCGAATGGTTGGCGCCCCGTATTCATTGCCAGACGATACCGGGCACCGCTCTGATCGCGAGACCGGAGTCGGCCCAGCACTAGCCAGCCGGCCCCGCGGGCGGGAACGTCGTAGGATGCCAACCAGTGCCGTGAGTCGGTCTCGGTCCACACGTCAAGCATTCCTGCGCGCAGGGCTTCGCGCGCCACCGTCGCGTCCAGGTAACGTTCGTAGCGAATGGTATCGAAGTTGAATTTGCCACGATTCACCGGAAGATTCCTACCCCAGTAATCCGGCACGCGCTCGTATATGAGGTAGCGACCCTGAGACACTCCTGTCAGCCGGTAGGGGCCGCTCTGTAGCGGTGGCACCGTTGTCGGTTCGCTCACATCCCGTTCAAGCCAGTAATGCGCGGGCACGATGGGTATGTAGCTGAGAAGGAAGAGTTGTTTGGCGGCGTCCGAGTCGGCACGAATCTCGACAGTCAGAGGGTCCAGGATGTTAACGTCAGTAACCCATGTGAGCGCCCCTGCCCACCCGTGCCCCAGGATGTCGGCGTCACGAAACGTCTCGAAAGAGAATTGGACATCAGCCGCGGTAATTGGCCGGCCGTCGTGCCAGCGAGCCTCCGGGCGCAATCGGAAGACGATTCGCCGGCGGTCGGCACCTAGGGCGATGGACTCGGCGAGACTGCCGTAATAGCCCGAGGGTTCGTCACCTGCGCGCTCGATCAGGTGATCGTAGGACCGCAAGAATCCCGCCGGCCGGTACATCGGCGACACGGTATTTAAAGGCCTGAGCCAGGGCAGCACCAGCGTACCGCCCTTCGGGGCGTCCACATTGAGATAGTCGAAGTGCGGGAAGTCGACGGGATATTTCAGTTCGTAGTCGGGTATCTGCGAGACGCCGTAACGGAACTCGAGCGGCTGCGTATTGGCGACCGTGGTCGCCAAAGAGTAGATCAACAGAGTGAACAACAAGGGGAGGGTTGCTTGGGGCGCGCGGTTTTTCCAGGCGGTTACACTTCTACGCAGCATTCTCATACAGGCATACCTTACGCCAATCGGTGTCAGCGTTCCCTTACTGCGTCTTCGAGAATGGTCACCAACCCCCTGTCGCCGTCGACGCTGTCCATGTCCAACGAGTCGTGTGCCATTGCCGGTCCCCAGTACCGCGGGGATCCCATACTCTCTGGCAACGATGCGCCGACCGGAAGCTGGTTGTCCGTCATGGGGTTTAGGACTATGGTCGATGACAGAGTGTTCGGCGGATGAATCCCATGGCCGAAAGTGACGACCGAGGCAATCGTCTGATTGGTGTCTTTCAAGTTGCCGCTCTGGCCGTCGTGGTTGTCGTCGGTATCTATTTTGCGCGCGCGCCAGAGCGCCTGGCAGTCGATCCCTCGTATGCACTTGGCACGACCGCGGCGCCCCCCGCCGTATCCGTGGTCCAGCCGGTACCCTCGTCCCACGCCGCAAGGGTGAGTCTGACCGGTACGGTGGGACCGCACGGATTGCTGGCGATGATGTTGTCGAACCGTCCGGGTGGACGCGTAACCTGGATATCGCCCGCGATGCGGTTCGGCGGAACGTTCAAGGCGGGAGAGGTTCTTCTCAAGATCGAGTCGAAGGACTACGAACTTGCCGTGGCCGATGCCGAGGCGGAGGTACGCCAGGCCAAGGCGAGACTCGAGCAGCGGAAACTCGAAGGTGCCAGTGCGAGAGCGGAATACCGAGCCAGCCATCCAGGTGTGGAAGTACCGCCCTTGATCGCCCATCTGCCGCAAATCGCCAGGGCACAGGCCCGACTCGACGAAGAGCTCATCCGCCTGGAGACACGTCAACTGGCGCTATCCCGGACCGAGTTCTCGTTGCCGTTCGACGGCCGCATTTCCAGAGCCCAGGTGAGCGTCGGACAGGTTCTAACGGCGGGGACGCCCTTCGGAACTGCCTATGCCAAGGATTCGATGGAGGTCGGCGCCAAGATTGCGTACGACGACTTGGCCTATCTCCAACCCGCGGTGGGAAGAGCCGCCACCATCATCACCGAGGATCAGGCATTCCCCGGCGAGGTCGTGCGGATCTCCGCCGAGGTCGACGTCCAGAGCCGAATGCCGCGGTTGTTCCTCAAGTTCGCAGACGCCGTGCCCTTGGAGTCGATTCCGCTCCCCGGTTCATTCGCTACCGTCATCATCGAAGGACCCGCATTCGATGACGCGTTCCTGTTGCCTGACGCGGCAGAGCAACCCGGAGGCAGGGTCTGGATCGTCAATCGCGGGACCTTAATGTCGGTATCGCCAACCACCCTACGCCAAGCGGTTACCGGATGGCTCGACAGCCCGGGCTGGCTGGTGCGGACATTCGACACCGGCGATGGTGTCGTGGTCGGCTCCGTATTTGGCGCCCACGACGGGATGCAGGTTTCGATTGCGGCTGACTAGCCCTGCATGATGGACGGATCCACCCTGGACACCGATCGGCGCGGCTTGATCGCGCTCTTCGCCCGAAACCCGATCGCCGCCAATATGCTGATGCTGCTCTTCATCGGCGGCGGCATTGTGGCGGTGAACCTGTTGCCCGTGCAGAGTTTCCAGGACTTCGACCCGCGCGCGGTCACCGTCACGGTACCGTTTCCTGGCGCAACGCCCGGCGAGATCGAGGAGGGGATCACCAGCCGCGTCGAGCAGCGCGTTCGGGACATATCCGGGGTCCGGAAGGTCCGTTCCTCGGCGCGGGAAGGGATCGGCACCGTCATTGCCGAACTCGAGGAATTCGCAGATGCGGACAACGTACTGAGCGCCGTCGAGGCCGCCGTTGACGGTCTTGAGAACTTTCCGCCGTCGTTCGCCGAGAAACCGCGTGTGGGATTTCCCCAGATCATGCGGAACGTCGCGATGCTGGTGGTCTCATCGGAGACGGCTTCGGAAGCCGACCTCCGGCGGGCTGCGGAAATGCTGCGCGACAAGCTTCTGGGATTGCCGACGGTCTCCTCGGTGGAACTCTTCGGCGCACGCGACTACGAAGTTTCCATCGAAGTCAGCGAGCGGGCATTGCTCGAGAACGATCTGACGATCGAGGAGGTGGCTGCCGCCGTCAGGTCGTTTTCGGTCAACGAGGCATCCGGTGAACTTCACACCGACGCCGGCGACTTGGTGATTCGCACCTACGCCAAGCGGAAACGTGCCGACGACCTCGGTGATATTGCGGTCGTTACGCAACCGGACGGAACCATCGTACGGCTTAGGGATGTGGCGAGCGTCAGCGACGGGTTCAAGGATATCGACCTGTTGAGCCGGTGGGACGGCCGATCTGCGGTGTATCTCAGAATCCGGGAGTCGGATTCGGGCGATCCGAGGATCGTGCCCGCCGCCGAGGAGGTGTTTGCGGCGGCACAAGCGTTCCAAACGCCCGAAGGCATCGAAGTCGCCGCATGGGAAGACCATAGCCAGACAACCAAGTTCCGCCTCCATGCGATGGCGGGCAACGCGGTCATGGGCTTTGCACTCGTCCTGGTACTGCTGGCGCTCGTGGTCGATCTTCGGCTTGCGGTATGGATCACCATCGGGATACCCATTTCCTTCCTGGGCGGTGTGCTTCTGTTCGAACCGCTGGGTCTCACCATCAACTCGACAACTCTCTTCGCGCTGGTGCTGGTGACCGGTATCGTGGTCGACGACGCCATCGTCGTCGGCGAGAGCATCGCGGCTCAGCGCGAGGCGGGGAAACCGGGCCTTGCCGCGGCAATCGACGGTGCCCGGGCGGTAGTTGGACCCGTTACAACCGGCGTCGTGACAACCATGGTTGCCTTTGCGCCATTGATGTTCGCACCGGGCGCGATCGGCCAGATGCTCGAGCCCATTCCCCTGGTGGTCATCGCCGTTCTGGCCGTTTCCCTGTTCGAGGCGTTCATGATCCTGCCTGCGCATCTGGCCCACGGCGGCAATTGGAGCCGGTGGCCATTGGCCCTCATCCACGAGAGCGGGCGGAACTGGCTGGAGAACGTTCGGGATACCGTAGCGGTTACCGCCGTTTCTGTCGCTCTTCGCCGACCGTGGATGGCTATTCTGGCGAGCATCGCCTTCCTGGTATTCGCTGTCGGGCTGGTGTCGACATCCGCCGTGCGGTTCATCCTGCTCGATGCGCCGGCGGACGTGGACCGGCTGCGCGTCCAGATCGACTTTCCGAGCGGCACGCCTTTCGAGGTCACGCAAGCCGCCGTGGAGAAAGTCGTCGGGGCCGCCTATCTCGTCGACGAGGAGAATGGCGATTCGGCGTTCCGCTCGATCGCGATGGTGGTCGGGGGACAGTTCGACGAAAGCGCCGAGTCGTATATGGGGGGAAGCCGCGACGGCGTCTACGGGAGCAATGTCGGGTCTGTGGTCGCGTTGCTTGAGGAGGAACCGCGCCGGTCTCGATCGGTGGGCGAACTCGTGCGCATGTGGCGGGGGCGAATCGGCGAGATCCAAGGCGCCGAGCGGGTCACTTACTCGTACAGCTCGATTGAAATATTGCCGGACATCGCCTACGAACTGATGCATGCCGACGCCGAGGTGCTGCCGCACGCCGCCGCGGATTTGCAGGAGGCCTACGAGCGTGAGCCCGCGATCTACGGAACGCGCAACTCGCTCGCCCAGGGCAAGCGACAGATTGACATCCGACTCAATGAGGTTGGCGTGTCGGCGGGACTTTCGGCAAGAGACGTCGCGCGGCAGCTCAGGTCAAGGTTCTATGGGGCAGAAGTGCAGCGAGACCAGCGCGGCCGTGACGAGGCCCGGGTGGTCGTGCGGTACCCAATCGAAGAACGTCTCGATATGGCGGACCTGCTCGACGAGCGAATCGCACTAAGGGCGGAACCGCCGGTGGCCACCATCGGCGGTGCAGAAGGCACGGCGACCGTTCCGCTAGGGATCATTGCAGACGTTCTGGAGATGCAGGGACTCGCGGCGATCGATCACGTCGACGGAACGCACGCCGCGTCCGTCGCCGCCTGGGTCGACCCGGCACTCGCCACCCCGAACGCGATAGTCGCGCGTTTCGAGACCGAGGTATTGCCCGCATTGGAAGCCCGCTATCCAGGCCTGATTGTGGCCCGAGCGGGCCAGTTGGATCTCCAGGACAGGCTGATGGGCGTTCTCGGTTTATTGATCCCGCTGGCGCTGATCGCGATCTACGCCCTCCTCGCCGTCCAGCTGAAGAGCTACTGGCAACCGTTAATCGTGTTGGCGGCCGTTCCATTCGCCTCGGCAGGGGCCGTGGTCGGACACCTCGTGCTCGGCTACGACCTCACTTTCAATTCCGTGTTCGGGATGGTGGCTATCGGCGGGGTGGTCGTAAACGACGCGTTGGTGTTGCTCGACCGCTACAACAGTATCCGCGGCGAACTCGCGGTGCGAGCGGACGTGGCCGTGATCGCCGCCGCGGTCCGGCACCGTTTCCGGGCGATCCTGCTCACGACGGTGACCACACTCCTCGCGCTCCTGCCGACGCTCTATTCGACCGATCCGATCGTGCTGTTGCTCGTCCCGGTGATCGTGAGCCTAGTTTTCGGACTCCTGTTTGCGAGCGCCATTCTCCTGTTTTTCGTGCCAGCGTTGCTCGCGGTGGTCGAGGGCATCCAGGAGCGGCTAGCGGCAGGAGGCCAGGACTAAAGGGAACCGCATGCGCATCAACAATGGCGGCCCCGCGGCCAGCATGGATTCCATCGTTCTCTTTCCGTTCGATGACCACAGCATCCCGTTCCAACACGGCGTGAAGTTGCGCCTTGAGGGCAAGCAGAGTGGTCACGGCAACAAGCCGGTCGTGCCGTTAGGCGAGCCGGGTGCCCACGACAGCGAGTGGATCGCTTACTACGGCACAGTCCTTGAAGTCGAGGGCGAGCTGTGGATGTGGTACCTGGGCCAAGGGCCGGACGAGCATTGGCACCAGCGCGTGTGCCTGGCCAAGAGCATGGACGGTCGTACCTGGGAAAAACCCGATCTCGGGCTGGTCGAGTATCGCGGCAGCAACCACAACAACTTGGTCGACATGGGGGAGGACATGCATGTCCAGGCGTGCGTGATCTTCCACGAGCCCGGTGATCCAGACCCCAACAAGCGCTTCAAGATGGCCTTCCAGCCGCGCAAGCATTCCGGGCGTGTCTGTGCCGCCTACAGCGCCGACGGGGTGACGTGGCGGGAGTCGCCCAACAATCCGGTGGGAGGCCGGCTCGAGATGGCGGGCGGTACCAAGGTGGACGGTTGCTACTACCTGGCCGGCCAGGGAGGGAAACATGCCGTGGGAGCGCGCCAGCTGGTCACCTGCGCCTCCTACGATTTTGAGCACTGGGCCGATGCAACCTGCTTCGGCCTGCGACGTAGCAACGTTTCTCCCCAGCCATCGGTGGCGGGCAAGAACACCGGCGAGCAGGTGCACTTGGGCGCAGCGTTATGGAACCGCGGCAACGTCGTCATTGGCTTCTTCGGGAAGTGGAATGGTCACCCGTCCAACGACCGGCGCATGGTGACGATGGATCTGGGCTTCGCGGTCAGCAACGACGCGCTCCACTACCGCGAGCCGATACCCGACTTCCCCATCGTCTCAGCCGCCGAAGACAGCTGGGGGTTGAAGCGCCGAGAGTCGCTCGTGCTCAACTTCCCCGCCCTCGTCCAGGGCCAAGGCTTCGAGAACGTGGATGACGAGACCCTGTTCTGGTATGCGCCGTGGCCGGAGGAGGCGAGCGATGGCGTGCGCGTTGCCAGTTGGCCGCGTGATCGGCTGGGCTACTTCTCACCCTTTGAGAACGGCATCTGGGCGCTTGGGGGCGGATCGGACCCGCACTTCGTCTCCGCGCCCATCGACCTCGAGGGCAGTGCGGCGCGACTGGCGGTGAACGTGGAAGGCATCAACGAGCACAGCTCGATCACCGCCGAGATCCAGGACCATGCGTTTCGGCCGGTTCCGGGCTACGATCGCGGCGCCAGCCACGGCCCCGTTGGACCGGGCCTGGTTCAGCCGATTGCCTGGCAGGGCCACGACGTCATCGACGGCGTGACCGGCCCGATCCGGGTGAGGGTGGATTTCTGCGGCGTGCGCCCGGAGGACGTCCGGCTGTACGCTGTCTATCTCGACCCGGCGTGATCGGCCGGCGAATCGATTGCCTTGGCACTGCAAGGTGGTGTCAGCGACTAACGCGGACGAACGATCACCCAATATCGAGAATCGCTCGCGCCACTCGACCAAGGCGTTCGAACACTTGTTTGTCGATTGCTGCGGGCACATCGGTCGACGATGGTCGGGTTGATCGACTAAAGAATGCGTGTTGTGCGCGTCTTAGCTTTTTCGTGAAGTTCTGCGTGCCGCTATGCCATAGGTGCGCGTTGTAGACGAGGCAGGAGCCGGCAGGACCCGTCACCTTGACCTCACCTTCAACGGGTGCGTTGAGGTCGCGGGGCGCACCGTTCACCAGGTCACCGCTTGGATGAATGCCCAAACGATGCGTGCCTGGCACGACACGCGTGGCGCCATTTTCTTCCGTGAACTCATCGATCAGCCACACGGCATTGACGACCTGAGGTTCCCTCTTCACACCCCAAACGAAATCCGCGTGGATACCCTGGTGGCCGTAACCCGGCATCGCACAGTGGTAGTTGGAGCCGATGTACTTGAGGTGTACACCAAGCAAATGTCGGACGGCAGCAAGCAACCTTGTGTGCATGAAGATGGGGTCTAGGAGTCCATCGCGATTCATGGGTTTGACCACGGTGTCCATGATTCGACCAATTCCCGTTTTTTCGGCAGCGCTGGTACCTTCTTCCACTATTGCCGCATCGTAGCGATCACGCATCTTTTGCAGCTGGCCTTCATTGAGGAGCGGACCAAGATTCACGTAGCCATCTCGGTCTAGCGATTCTTTCTCTGCATCAGAAAGAACGTCATTGTTCTCATCGGTGAGGCCGAGCTGATCCATCGCAAATTCTATTTCGGTGAGCGGTAGTCGATTGAGCGGTTCTCCGAGGAACATTTCCAAAAGCCTGATGGCACGCTGCTCGACCTCGGCGCGTTTTATGCGATCCTCAAGCACCCTACGTCGCCCGGCGTCTGAATCCGCGGCGTTCCATATCTCCGTCATGATGGCGCACTGCTTCTGCTGCGCCCGCCGCTGCTCCGGGGAAGCAACACTAAGAAAGTGACGCGGCTTCGAAAGATCGCCAGGTATTGCACTTATCTGGGCCGCCGGAAAATACCGGGCGACCTCTTCGTCAACGCGCTCGCTAGCCACCTGTCGAGCGTCGCTCCTCAGGGTTGTGGATTGAGAACGGGGGTCGCTCGGTCCACTCGAGTTCCTTCCGATTGGGCTGGTTGAATCTCGACTTGTAGGGATAGTCGTCGCCCACGACCTGGCTCGGACAGTCTCCGGCCGGCGGAATGATCCAGTCGCACCCAGGCGTGTTTTCGGGCCCGTTTTTCCAGCATGCCAGCAATTCCTCGAAATGTTCGGTCAGGCTGCCGGGATCGCGGGGCGGCATGTGATGGGCGGGATGCCAGTGATCGCCCATGAACTCCTCGACCGTCTTCATGCCGATGCGGTGGCAACCCAGGCACTCGTTCCCCTCGATATGGATCGTCCGCATGTCCCAGTCGGCACCGCCGATCACGTAGTAGGGCGTGTTGCTCTTGCTCTTTCGACCGCCGATTCGAGGAACGACCGGCTGATTCGGCGCGTGGGGTTGCTTCGCGCCATCGATGAACGGGTTGTGGACGAACGGGTCGGCTTGATGGCACGCCACGCACTGGGTTTCCGCTCTCACATAGGCCCTGTCGAAGGCTTCGGGGTCGTCGATTCCAGGCAGCTTTCCCATCAGGCGGTTGGTTTCGGGGTCGACATAGGTCCACTCCCGGTTGTCTCCGCTCTCGAAGAACGCCGTCGCCCCCGTCAGCTTGTTGTAGCCGATCATCTGGACGGAGTCGCCGATGTCGAATCCGAACACGTCGTCGCGACCATCGTGGCGGCAGAAACTCGCCCACACGACGTCGTGACGGGGGGAACCGTCGGCATTCGTTCCGACATAGCGCTGAACGCTCGATCCCGACATGCAGTCGCCGATCTGCAGACTGGGGTTGTCGCACTGGTGGAGGCCCGGGTCGCCAATGGACTTCTCGCCGTTGACGTAGATGGGCTGCTCTACACCGGCGCCGCAGTCGACCACCGGCGGCACACCGAGTTCCGGTTCGATCATCTTGGCGTACTCCAGCGCGGAGAAGTGCCCGCCGATGCTGGTGTTCTCGGGCTGGCACCCTTGCCAAGTTCGGACTTCGTCCCCGTCGTAGTGCGCCGTGGGCGCGACATCCGCTTCGAGGCCGACCCCGGTGGCTAAGCCGATGGCCACCGTAGTAGCGAGTGCCAAATTGAGTGTTCTCACGCCGTTTTGTGCGGTGGCCAGAATCGAGGCCATGTTGCCAATCCCGGAGCCGGCCCGCAAACGGCTCGACCCCGAGGGGCGCGAACTGCCTACCTGGTCGCGACCCGATGCGAACGGTCGAGCGGATTCAAGCTATCCGCCGCACGTTGAGTACTAGCCAACCCTCGTTGTTGTCGTAGGTGTCGAACAGATCGATGCGGGACGCGACGTCGTTGGCCAGGGCGACAAAGCGACCGTCGGAAGGGGCGGTGTAGGTGGTGTTCCGAGAGATTCGGATGCGGTCTTCGCCGTCCTGATGGCACAGGATCCCGATGAGCTCGAACCAATTCGCTTTCGGCTCGACGCGCCGATCGCTAGCCAGGCGGATCAATGGCAGCTTCATGCGGTCCAGTCCGTCAAAGAACGGCGCGAGCTTTTCGTCGTCCTCGTGCCAGCCACAGGGATCGCAGGGGGGCAGATCGCCGTCGCGCCAATGCTGGGTCTCGGCAACCGACAGCACGTATTGTCCATCGGCCTCCATCAGGATGAGCGTGTCGTTCCTCTGCTGCTCGGCCAAGACGATCACGTCCGCCTCTTGGTCGACCTCGAGGACGGTACCGTTCGCTGGGCGTCGCAACGTGGGTTGCACGTTGCGTCTCTGCACCGCCGCATTGAGCGCCTCGCGCTGCGCGGGGGGCAGCGCGTCGGCATAGTGCGGCAGGTCCACGAAGCGTCGCAGCGCCGAGTCGTGGAATTGTGGCGCCGTGCCGAGGTCGCGGGGCTCGCGACCGTAGATGGGACTCCTGCTGGCACTGGAATACGCGGTGTGGTCGCAGGCCAGCATGCTCTCGAAGCGAGCGTCGACGGCGAGGCCGAGGCCAACGTTCGCGATGGACTCCACCATCCATTCGAGAGCCGCCCGAGCGAGCGGTTCCTTGTGATGCTCGCCGCCGCCCACCGACCCGTGGTCTCCTGGGAACCAAACCTGCTCAAGCGTCTGACCCTCGGTCACGCTTTCCATCGGTGTTGGCTCGAACTCGGTGCG
Organism: Gammaproteobacteria bacterium; assembly: GCA_026705345.1. Classification (GTDB taxonomy): domain Bacteria; phylum Pseudomonadota; class Gammaproteobacteria; order Pseudomonadales; family Azotimanducaceae; genus VXYL01. The sequence goes on along the minus strand of JAPPAV010000140.1, from coordinate 202,120 downwards.
CCGCTCGTCGATGGACATCGCGTGGAGAGCGTGGTCGACATGTGCGCCGAGTTTCCGGTTCACCCAGCGATAGCGCTTGTTGAAGAGTTTGTCGAGGCCGATGCCGGGTAGCTTGTCGGGGATGCCCATCGCGCCCACGGTGTCCCAACAGCCCAGGAGGGTGATGCGTGGCACCGTTGTGCCGTGGCACTCCCGGAATGTCGTGGCACCAGGCCCGCCGGGATCTTTCTCCTCCCGGTACATTTCGTAGGCATCGTGGACCGAGGTCAATTGATGCCGGCCCAGCATTCCCGCGAAGCCGATCAATCCGGCGAGGCTTCGAACCGTGTACGCTCCGCGGCTGAAGCCGAAGAGATAGATCTCGTCGTCTTCCTCGTAGTTGCTGGCCAGGAATCGGTAGGCTTGCCGGACGTTGAAGTCGAGTCCCGCGCCCATCGCACCGCCGACAATCTTGTCGATCGGGCCATGCGTGCCGACCCCTTCGTCGTAGTAGACGACCTGCAGCCGGCGGTTTGTATCCCGCGGCCTTACGGCCCGGGCGAGTCGGACGACGTTGGTCGGGCTCTCCATTTCCGGCGTGTTCCAAGTGCCATCGCAACACACCACCAGTCGCTTCACAGGCAATCCCCCCTACTGCTTACAACCACAGGGCGTGACACGCCGATACCCGCCGATCCATGTTCGAGGCCGGCTTGGCCCAAGTCAAGAAGGGAGCGGCACTACGGGATGCGGAACGCTCATCGCGGGTTGGCGGGATGGTCTGCCAGGTTCTGTCTGGAGGGTTCCCCGTGGCCGGCGTAGACGTTTTCATTCTGCTGGTCTTCGTGATCTTCTCGGTCACGGCGGGACTGCGGGCGAGGAGGCGCGCCTCGAAGAACATCGAGGAGTACTACCTTGCCGGGCGCGAGGTCAAAGGCTGGCGGGCGGGAGTCAGCATGGCGGCGACGCAGTTTGCCGCGGATACGCCATTGCTGTTCTCGGGGTTGATTGCCGTTGCGGGCATCTTCGCGTTGTGGCGGATATGGGTATACGGCCTCGCGTTCCTGCTCATGGGCTTCCTGTTCGCCGCGCTCTGGCGACGGGCGGGGATTCTGACCGACGCGGAATTGGTGGAGATCCGCTACAGCGGAAGGTGGCGGCTGCCGTTGCGGCTGATCAAGGCCGTCTACTTCGGCCTGCTGATCAATTCGGTCGTCTTGGGATTCGTTCTCTTGGCTACGTTCCAGATCGTCGAACTCTTCCTGCCGTGGCACGCCTGGTTGCCGCAGGCGGTCTATGAAGGGTTGCTCGCCGCCACGGGATGGCTGGGCATCGATCTATCCACCGGCGCGTCGCCGTACGACACCGTGATTGCGTCGACCAACAACCTGATCAGCATCGTGCTGCTGGTGGTCTTCGTTGGCCTGTATTCGACGACGGGCGGGCTACGAGGCGTCATCGCCACGGACATGTTCCAGTTTGCGTTGGCCATGGGCGGGTCGATCGTCTTTGCGGGCATCCTGCTTTGGGAGAGCGGTGGGCCCGCGGGGTTGATGGATCGCGTCTTTGCGCTCTACGGCACCGAGCGGGCGTCGGGCATGTTGGCGTTCTCGCCGTCGATCGAGGGGGCGTTGATGCCGTTCCTCGTGATCATGGGATTGCAGTGGCTGTTCCAGATGAACAGCGACGGCACGGGCTATCTGGCGCAGCGCTGCATGGCCTGTTCCACGGATCGCGAAGCCCGGATCGCGGCGTTCGTGTTCGCCTGGATACAGATCCTCGGGCGCAGCGTTGTCTGGCTCGTCATCGGCGTTGCATTGCTGGTGTTCTACCCGTTCAGTCCGGCCGATACCTTGGAGCCGGGTTTCGCCGCGTCGCGCGAGCGCACCTTTCTTGTCGGTATCGCGGATTGGATGCCCCTTGGCGCACGGGGATTGATGATCACCGCCTTGGTGGCGGCGCTGGCGTCAACGATCGATACGCATTTGAACTGGGGATCGAGCTACCTGACCAACGACGTCTACAAGCGGTTCCTCTGCCAGTCTTGGTTGAAACGCGAACCCGCAAGCAGGGAGCTGGTCGCCATCGGGCGCGCTACGTCCGTGATCGTCCTGCTGGCTGGATGCGTGGTCGCCGCGAATCTCGACTCAATCCAGCAGGGCTGGAAGGTCTCCCTGCTGTTCGGCGCGGGCATTGGTGCCGTATTGATGCTGCGCTGGATCTGGGAGCGCATCAACGTCCAATCGGAGTTCGCGGCCATGGCCGTCGCGGTCGTCGCGGGCCCGATCCTGCTCTGGGCTTTCCCCGCCGACGACATGGAGTGGATACGCCTCGCTACGATGGTGGTCGTGTCCACCGGAGCCACGATCCTCGCGGCCCTCCTCACCCGACCGACCGACCCCGATGTTCTCCTGGCGTTTTACCGGTCCGTGCGTCCAGTCGGTTTCTGGGGAAGGACGGTCGCGCTTGGCGGTGGCGATCCAAGGTCGGTCCGCCGGGCGCTCGGTCAAAAGCTGCTGGCAACCTTCGGGTGCGGCGCATCGCTGCTACTCGCCGTGGTCGGTGTCTCGAAGCTCATCCTGCGCCATCCCGACGAGACTTGGTTCGCGCCGGTGCTATTTGTGGCGGGCGCAGTAGTGCTTTCGCCGCTATGGTGGAGACGGCTGACGGAGCAATCGGGCGACGAAGGGACAAGCTGAACGGTTGGCCCGTTGCGGTGTCACGCGCAGGACCTGCGAACCACGAGCGTCGTCGGCAGTTTCACCGAGTCCACCGTTTCGCCGTCAACCAAGGCGAGTACTCTCGCGACGATTTCCTCGCCGGTGCGTCGACTGTCCTGGGCGATGGTGGTGAGCGGTGGCGAGAAACCCGCTGCCATTGGGATGTCGTCGTAGCCAATCACCGAGACGTCGCCGGGAACGCTTAAGCCCGCGCGCTCGAGAGCGCGCACGGCACCCATGGCCACCATGTCGTTTCTTGCGAACAACCCGTCGAAGCACCGTCCCTCGCCCTCGAGCAGACGACCCATGGCCTCGTAGCCATCGCCATGGCCAATTCCGGCGGGCAGTTGCCGCAGCGATCGGACCGCCAAACGTCGCGCCGTTTCATCGAATCCTTCCCAGCGCTGTCGTTCTTCCGAGTTGTCGATGTCCCCGAGAAACAGCAAGTCGCGGCGACCGACCGCATAGAGGCGCGATGCGGCCAGTTCGCCGCCATGGACGTTGTCGCCGCTGAGGGTGGGGTAGGCATCGTCGACGTGGTCCGACCCGCACAGAATGGCCGGCAGTTGCGCCCGGCGAATTCCGTCGACCATCGCGCCATCCTTGTCGCTGCCGATGACGATCACGCCGTCCACCGGTTTCGCGGCGATCGCCGCACCCCAATCCGCAGACGTCCCGGTCTCCGCGCAGACCAGAAGGTCGTAGCCATTGTTGGTGAGCGACTCGGCGATCCGGGCGATGACCGCGATGGGAAACGGTTCGGTGAGCGGATGGTGAGCGTTTGAGTCGAAGGCCACGGCAATCGTGTGGTGCCTGCGAAGCCGAAGATTGCGGGCGGCCTTGTTGAAGCGGTAGCCGTGTTCGCGGGCGACGTTGCGGATGGCTTCCTTGGTGTCCGCCCGCACGAGGGGACTGTCGTTCAAGGCACGCGAGACGGTGATCTTGGAGACATTCGCCAGTCGTGCGATGTCCGCCATGGTCCGGGCCGTGTGCGCCGTAGGGCTTTCCGGCTCCGGTATGTCCGAGTCTCGCTCAGTGGAAATTGCGTCTACCCCTGTTCACAACGCCCGGCGACTCTAGGCAGTGGCCGTCGTAGGCCAAACGCGTATCCGCGCCGAACGTGGAGGGATGATACACGATACCAACAATTTCGGCGAACATTCTCCGGTGACCCGAGGTCGACGGGCAGGCAGTTATTTAGGCTATGGGAGAACATTGGTTTCAATAAAGCATTGATAATAATGAAATATATTGACGAATTGACCAACTACCCGACTCATCTAACACCGTTGTTGACATCGATACCATTTTTCGTATGATGTGCCTGCATGTTCGAAGACATGCCCTGTGGTGATGGATCCCGGAGAAGTCCATCAAGCGTAGTTGTCCGCGCTGGATTGGACGTCCAACCGGAACTGCCATCAAGGAGGTCGTCATGCGCGATCCTCTCTGGCCGAACGACGGTCTATTGATCCCGCTCCTGTGCGCAACGTTCGGACTGGCTCTTGCCCCGAAGGTGTTGGCGGCCGAGGAGGAAACCGCGGCACCGGAAACCCCGGCTATCGAGGAGGTCGTCGTCACGGCGCGGCGCGTGGTCGAGAATCTCCAGGCGGTGCCGATCGCGATCACCGCAGTCGGCAACAGTGACGTGCGTCAACTCGACATTCGCAGCGTCACCGATCTCCAGCGCATCGTTCCGTCTCTGACGGCAACGGGCAGGCTGGGTCAGAACGAGGAATCGTTGACGTTGCGTGGACAGAGGGCAACCGGCGAATTCATCGGCGCGGGTGCGGGGCCGGCGGTTGTTAGCTACTTCGCCGAGGTTCCCAGTGCAACGACAGGACCCGGTCTGTATTTGGACATGGCCAGCGTCCAGGTCCTCAAGGGTCCCCAGGGCACGTTGTTCGGGCGCAACACCACGGGCGGCGCGGTGCTCTACGAGCCCAACCGTCCGCTGAACGTGTTATCGGGCTATGTCCAGGCTACCGGGGGAAGCTTCGGTCGCCGGGACGTCGAAGGCGTGCTCAACGCACCTCTCATCGATGGGTTGCTTGCGGTGCGGTTCGCCGGCCAGAGGCAGGAACGCGACGGACTGGCCGTGGACGTCAATACCGGCACCGAATACAACAACCGCGACAACGAGACGATCCGCCTGGGTGTGCAGTTCAATCCGGGCGAGCGGTTCTCCAACTACTTCGTGTTCCAGTCGGTCGAATTCGAAGAAAACGGTCCTGCTTCGGTCCTCTTTGCATTGAATCCGGCCGGTCCGCTTTTTCCGTTCATGGCCGCGCACTTCGACGCGCAACGCTCACGCGGTAGCCGAAGGGTCGCACTGGGTGTCGACGGGCTGGAAACACGGGACACCGACATCGTCCTGAATCGTACGGAGATCGACATCGGCGATGCGACGTTGACGAACATCGTTTCCTATACCCGGGAAAGGGGAAATCGGTCCGGGGACCTCGACGGTACGGTTCTCGCCATCTCCGACTCCCTGGGGGTAACCGGCCATGGCGATGGTGCCAATCCGGATCACTCGATCCTGACCGAGGAACTCCAGGTTAGCGGGAACGCGCTGGATGGGCGCTTGGATTGGCGCATTGGCGGCTACATGGAACGGTTGCGGACCGAGGGAGCACAGACGTTCTCCCAGCGGTTGTTTCTCGGCCAAACCACCCACCAACTCGATGCGCCCCAATCGGTGGACTCCGAGGCCGTGTTCGGCCATGTCAATGTGGAGTTGGGTTCCGTTTCCGATTCACTGGAGGATTTCGATCTCTCGGCGGGATATCGCTACACGCGCGATGCGAACTCCATTGGCTTCGACTTGCTCGTATACCCCGGCCAGCTCTTGCAGGTCGACGAGATCCCGCCGCCGATGCCCGGCGACTTCTGTTTCACCGGCGCGGTCTATCCGAACTGCTTCGTTGAGGTCGATGGCAGCGACAGCGGCAGGTCGTGGAACCTCGGTGTCGACTATCGGCCAGCCGAGGATCTGCTCGTCTACGCCAGCTATCGCCGCGGCTACAAGAGCGGTGGTTTCAATCCCGCCATCGGGGTCTTCTTCGGCAAGGACGTGAGCGAATACGCATTCGGCCCGGAGGAAGTCGACGCCATTGAACTGGGCATCAAGTCGAACTGGTCGCACGCAAACCTGTCCGGACGCACGAATGTGGCGGTCTACAAGAGCTGGTACAACGAAGTCCAGGTACTCAACAACGTGGTCATCGGCGTAGCGGCAACGACGGCAACGCAGAACGCGGCCGAGGCCACGATTGCGGGTTTCGAAATCGAAGGCGAAATCCGCCCGTTGGAACACGTTGGCCTGACCTACGGGTACGCCCACACGAACGCCGACTACGTCACCTACATTACCCCTGCCGGGGAGGACCTGAGCGGCTTGCCGTTCCTCTACACGCCGAGACGCACCTACAACCTGGGAGTGGCGCTCGACTTCGTCTTGCCCGACGACGCGGGAACGCTAACCGTGTTCGCCCACCATTCATGGCAGGACGAGATGTTCGCGGGATTCACAACCCCGGATGTACCCGGGGTCACCATTCCGGCGTATGGATTGACGAATATGCGGGTCGAGTGGAACGGATTGTTCGGTAGCGGTGCGGATCTAGCGCTCTTCGTCAACAACGCCTCCGACGAGGAATACCGGATCGCGAACAATCCTCACTACGAATCCCTGGGGTTCGCCATCACCCAGTACGGCGAACCCAAGTCCTGGGGCGCGTCGATCAGGTTCGACTTCTAGTCCGACGAGTGATCGGTCGGTGCCCACACCCGCGTTTGTAGCAATGTCCGGTCGTCGTGCCCCACGCGCGCGAGGAGCAGTTGCTTGCGACCAATGTCGTGACGGATCGATTGGTTGTGGAGCTGTCCGGGGTTTGCGGCCTTGGGGTGTGGGCCCGATCGTCCACGATGGGTGATGGTCGAATCGACCGCTAAGGTACCCGCAGCCGCACCGATTGCCATGATCGACGCGATTCCTCTCTCCGGGATGGCGAGCCCTGCGGCTGCCCGTCTTTTTGCTGCCATGAAGAGGATCGATGCGCCCTCGTTGGAGAGCAGCGTTGGGGAGTTGCGTGCCTACTACGGTGTGTTGGACCGTCGGCGGGCGGAAGAAATGAGGCGACGGTTTCCTGTCGACATCGAGGTCGGCAGCACCGGCGGCGTGCCGGTCAAGATCGTCACGCCGAGGGAGGGAGTGTCGTCCGCGAATGCGGGGCGCGTCCTGATTAACCTCCACGGCGGTGCATTCATGTGGGGCGGCGAATACGGAGGTTTGGTCGAGTCCATACCGATTGCCGCCCTCGGCGGGTTCACCGTCGTGGCGGTGGACTACCGGCAGGCGCCGGAACACGTCCATCCGGCGGCATCGGAAGACGTCGCGGCCGTCTATGCCGAATTGCTCGACAGCTACACTGCGAAGTCGATCGGCATCTACGGCTGTTCAGCTGGCGGCGTCCTCACGGCCCAGGCGATTGTCGAGTTCACACACATGGGGCTCCCGATGCCGGGTGCGCTGGGGACGTTCTGCGGAACCGGATTGGAGTTCGGGGGCGACAGTCCGCATCTTGCCGCACTGACCACGCGGAGTTCGAAGTTCCCGAAGGGCGAGGTCCGGCTTGGCGCATTGCCGTACTTTGGCGGCGCAGCTGCCGACGATTACCGGGTGTTTCCGCTCGTGTCCGACGATTGGGCACGGCGCTTTCCGCCGACGCTGATGATCGCCGGCGGGCGAGACTTCGCGGCAAGCTCGCTTACCCTCGGCCACCGGAGACTCGCCAGCGTTGATTGCGACTCGCGGCTTTTTCTGTTCGATGGCCTATGGCACGCGTTCTTCGCGGATCCTGAGTTGCCGGAGTCGGGCGAAGCCTATGACCTGATCTGCCGGTTCTTTCTGGAGTGCCTTGGCTAGCGCGGGCCTCCCCAATATTGGGGATGTACGGAACAGCTGACCGTGCTTATTCTCCCCAGGTAGGGGTGAGCCAGGCGGACACCTGGTTTGTTCTTTCGGGCACGTGGGCCAAAGGGGGGGACGGCCTGCACGAATCGCGGCGGCCATGGGGGGATCCCGTGACGACGAATTCGACGCTAGCGATGGTTATCGACGTTGCCGAGTTGGCGTGCGTTGCGGTCGCCGTGCGGTCGAAGCGCATATCCTTTTCCGCGACAACCGCCACTCGAGCAATTTGCGCCGTGTCGACGGCGCCTGCGCGTACGATTGCGTTGCGATGAGGGACGAGGAGACCTTCGGACGGGTTCTCGCCTCGTTGCACGAGGCGTCGTTCGATCCCGCGCGCTGGTCGGGCTTCTCGGCACTGGCCGACGAGTTCCTCGGCGTCCATGGCAGCAGCATGATTTTCGGCGACGGAGGAATCGACGAGGAGGTCCGGATCGGTTTCGCCTGGATTTACACCCGGGGCGAGCGGCGCCGGGACTTGGAACGGCTGTACTACGGTACCTACTATCATCTGGACGAACGGGTGCCGCGCCTACGACGAGCCCCCGACAGTGAGCTGTTCCACAACATGGAACTCTTCACCGCGCGGGAGCTGAAGACTTCCGCGGCATACCACGCGTTCCGAACGGTCGCTGACTGCGGGAACGCCGTCGCCGTTCGCCTGGACGGACCGGGAGGCTCGCGCATCGTTTGGAACGTGCACGATCCGGTCGACCAGGACGGCTGGTCGTCGGCACGGCTCGACGCTGTCCGTCGTCTCCTGCCGCACATCCGTCAGACCGTGCGGGTTCAAGTGGCGGTCGGTCGGGCCGGCGTCCTCGGCGGGACGCTGGACCGCCTGCTCGACGCCGCCAGCCTGGGCGTCATTCAGCTCGACCGGCGGGGGCGGATCGCTGCGACGAACGACCTGGCACGGAACCTGCTGCGGACTGGCGACATGTTGTTCGACAAGGGCGGTTGCCTGCTCGCCCGGATGTCACCGGACAATGCGGAGCTGCAGAAACTGCTTGGCCGTGCGTTGCCGCCTTACGGAACCCAGGGCGCCGGAGGCTCGATGGTCGTGAGGCGTGCGTGCGGCCCCCCGCCGCTCGTTCTCCATGTGATCCCGGTGGGCGGTGCGGAGACGGATGCTGGCGCCTGGCCGGTTGCCGCGCTGGTGCTAATCCCCGATGCCGCCGGTGGTTGTTCCGTCGCCCCGGGCACCGCCGCCCTCGCCTTGCGCTTCACGCGTGCCGAGAGTGAGGTGGCCGTCCTCCTCGCCCAGGGCATGACCGTGCGGGAGGTCGCCGCGGCGATGGCGCGCCGTGAAAGCACCATACGCTCCCACGTCAAGCACATGTTCACGAAGCACGGGCTTACGCGGCAGGCGGACCTCGTGCGGCTTGTGAGGTCGCTGGCTGGCGTCGATGCCACCGGACTTCGCACGGGGGGCACGCCCGAGACTTAGTCGCCGGTCTTTCCGGTTCCTCAGTAGCCGTTGACGCTTTCGAACACGAGCATGCGGTGGCCCTCTTCGTAGATTCCGGGTGGAAATGTGAACCGTGCCCAGAAGCTTGCCAGGTATAGGTGGCGATCATCGGGACTGCGCGCGATCGAACCCAAGCGGATGTAGAACGGAACCGGGTTCCCGAACGAGTCGTTGTTGAACCCGTCGGCCCGCACATGGTCCGACGCGAATGGCATGCCGTCGCGGCCCACCTGGATGGTATAGAGGTCGCCGTGGAACCCGCAGGCGATATCGACGGCGGGCACCGTGCCCCGCGCGACCGGATACCAGCAGCGAGCGAAGTTGGGCGGAATCGGAAGGATCGTTTCCACCTTGCCGAGGAACGCGGGACTGGTCCGGTTGGCGAGATCGAACACCACCGTGTCTCCGTATTCCGCCGACAGGTACAGGTGCGATCCATGCACCGCCATTCCTCGAATGTTGGCAAGTCCTTCAACCGTTGCGCCGTCCGGGGTCTCGGCCCCCTCCGCGATGATCGCCACAATGCTAAGCGAACCCGTCTCGGCGTCGCGTTCCATGGCGAGCAGCGTGTCGGCATCGCCGCTGCGTCGTAGCGCGTACACGTTGGAGCCGTCGGCCGTCATCTCCGCGGTCACGACGCCGGCGACCGACTGTCGCGACACCAGGCTCAACAACTCGTGCGTCTCGTCGAACTCGTAGGTTTCGATCATCCAGGGGTCCATGACGTTGTGTACGAACCCGTCGCGCAGCAGGAGACGCGCGCTGGGACACGGGGCACCCCCGACCTCGCCGGCGAACTCGATACCGCCGTCTTCCCGGGGCGTGAACTTCCACCACGCATCGCACGTGGCCACCAGCAGCGCGTCGCCTTGGGCGTCCCATAGTAGACGTGCGTCGTCATCGAATACCGCGTAGTCCGGCAGGGTCTGCCTCAGGGTCAGTTCGCCCGTCTGCCCATCTCGGGCGAACACCACGATGCCCAGTCGCGATACCACGTAGAGCTCGGTGCCGTCCGCGTTGAACGCCTGGGCGCCAAGTTCGCCCAGTTCCACTACCGTGCCGTCCTCCGCAAGGTCGCCGCTGGCGACGGATCCGACATATCGCAAACTGGCCGGCGGGTCGGCCGGTGACCAGGACAGTTCGAAGTCGCCCAGCCTGTCTCCTCCGTAGCCGTCCTGATCCCAGTAGTAGGCACCCAGGCGCACGAGATAGCGAACGCCGGCCTCGGCGAGGAAAGACACGCTACCGGTCTCCCCGAGCGTGCGGCCGGCCCGGACTAGCTGCAGCGTGCCATCCTCTCCGTGCCGATAGACCGCCAGCTTGAGCCCATCGAGACCGTTGGCTGCGAAGCGCATCCATCCGGTCTCATCGGTCTCTAGCGCCCACCAGAGGGACGAGTCCCCCAGCGTGCCGGTCATTTCGCCCTTCTCGGTGGTCGCGAAGGCGTTCGAGCCGGCGTAGGTTCCGCCGGAACTCGCCAGCATCATGGCGTTCGCGACGTCGTCGTTCGAGGGCGTCTCGCCCCACTCGAATATGAAGGTCTGGGCGCCCAACGGCACCTCGGCGGCATCCCGGGGCAGTCCCAAGGCGAGCCGGTACGTTGCGTCCGCGCGGACGTCGAACGCCATCACCTGGTCCATCGTCTCGTCGCCTTCGTCGTGGGCCACGAGTTCCAGGGCGTCCAACGTATCGCCCTCGAACACCGATTGCTGCAGCGGCGCTTCGCCGACCGTGCTGAAGAACCCCGCTCGCTGTATTCGCCACGTGAAGCGACCATCCGCGGGCGGCTGCCACGCAATCCAAGCCGTGCGCGATCCGGACTCCGCCGGTTCGCCGGGCTCGACCGTCAGTGCATCCATGTCCACGGACACGAACGCGAAGTTGCCAAACGCGCGAGCGGGCTCCGCTACGTCGTCCATGGCGGGATCCCTGCGCCCGCCCGGCCCCCAGGCGAGTTCGAACTCCGCGCCCGACACGTAGGCGTGGACCGACGCAACCGAGATCCGGTATTCGGCACCCGCCGACGCCGGGAACACGGCTTCGGATGCCGGCACGCCCGAGACCAGCCGCGACTCGCCGACAAGCTCGCCGGAATATACCGCCACCACTAGGTTCTCCCGGTCGAGGGCGAACCGCCAGTCTCCGGATGCCGGGGCCGTCCACCGGTACCAGACGCTCGATGCCTTGCCGGGCCCCAATACCGCCGGCGACCACGGGGTGGTGAAGCCCATGAGTTCTCCCGGTTCCGTTGTCGCGGCCTGGTTGTTGCCGAGCGCAAGGCCGGTTTCGCCTTCGAGACCGGCCGCCAGCGCAAAGTCGTCGTTGGCCGGTCGGTCGCCCGGTGCCCAGCGCAGCGTCAGGACGGGTGTGGACCGCCGTTCGGCAACGGTGCCGAAACCGATCGGGTCGGGCGCGGTCTTGAGCAAGCTGAGGTCGTGGATGGCCAAGCGCAACCGGTAGGTCGTGCCGGCTTCGGCGAAAAAGGTGCTCCCGCCGCCGAACCGCGGGGTTCCCACGGGCGTCAATCCGGCCACCGTGTCGCCTCGGTAGACGCCTACGACCACGTTGTCCGCGTAGTCGCCCCGCACGCCGGGTACGACGGAGAACCTGACGGGTCCGTCTTCAAGCGCCTGCCACTCGTACCATATGGACCGCGGGCTCAGCAGCGGAGATACCGGCGTATCCCGCACCAGCGGCTCCCCCGGTTCGCGCGTCGCATGCAGCAGGTCGAAAGCAGCCTCGCCCTCGGCGCCGTCCAGCCGTATCGCGGCAGCGAAATCGTCGTTTTGCGGGGCACCGACGGCATCCGGCGCGGCCGAGCCCGGCGAGCCGACCACAACCGGGACCGACGCTTCGGCTGCGGTCGCGTTCCACGCGCTCGCGGCAAAATGGAGGCGGAAGCTCCCTTCCTGCCGGCCACTGACCCGAACCGTGACCGTCTGGCGTTCATCGGGGCCGATCTCGCCCAGCACCATCGTGTCGCCCTCGTCGCGCGCGAGCGACCGTTCGGTGCCGTCGTCCCGCACGACGTTGCTCTCGTCCCTGACGACGTAGGACACCTCGCGGCAGGCGTCCGAACCCGTTTCGGCGCGGCAGTCCACGCGGAGGTTCGCGCCCGCCGCCACGTAGCTGTCCGACGTAACGGCGATCGTCAGGTCGAACTCCACTTCCGGCGCGACCGAGACAGCATCCCGATCCACTGCGACATCCAGCGTCGGTGTCGACTCGCCCCGGATGACCGTCCAGGCCAGACCCGCGCGCGGCGACGGCCCGTGGATCCGGTTCGGCAGCACCTTGAGACGGTAGATGCCGGGCGCCGGATTGGGCACGATCACCCACTCGACATTGTCGATCCGCGACCGGGACTGGTGCTGTCCGCACGCCGCGACCGTGCCGCACGATGCATGGCGGTCCAGCCAAAGGTCGAGATCGTGCAGCACGGGATCCGTGATCGTCTCCGCCGGCGGCTCGTCCCAGGTCATGACCACGTCCAGCCGGCTCGCCCCCGCCGGCACGACGATGTCGTGATAGGCGTGGCTGTCCGCGTCCATGTCGAACGCCGCCGTGCCCCCGGTCCAGCCGTCCTCCATGTCCCGGCGGAGCACCGCCGTGTGCGCCGACACCTTGCCGAGACCGTAGGCGTTCTGCAGCGTGCCCGGCCCGGTCGTGTTGTTCGGCGGGAAGGCGTGCGGGTCGGCCAGGAAAGCGTCCGGTTTGATTGCGCTCGCCATCAGGTGTGCACGCAACGCCGCCGGCTCCTCCTTCAGTCCCGGCACGGCGTCCATGGCCAAGGCCGCCACGCCGACGACCGACGGCGACGCCATGCTCGTGCCGGATAGGACCGCATACCCCGAGCGGCTGCCCTCTCCGTCCGGGGCGGCGACTTGCACGCCGGTGGCAACCACCTTCGGCAGCAAGCGACCGTCGTACGTGGGTCCCAGACTGCTGAATTCGGCGATGTCACCGCTGTTGCCCGTCGCGCCGACCGACAGCGCGTTCTTCGCGCCCGCCATGCTGGAAGTCCCTTGCTCGACCGCGTTGCCCGCCGCGGTCACGAACAGCTGCCTTGCTCCCCAGACCGCCGCGTCGATCTTGCGCTCCACGACGGAGCGGCCCTCCCAGGCGTCGTGGGTGACGCCCACGCTCGAGTTGATCACCAGGGCTTTGCGCGGCACGCCATCGGCACACGCGGTGGGCGTCGCAAACCAATCCATCGCGCGACCCCACCCCAACGCCGACGCACCGCCCCAGGTGCTGAGCACCTTCGCCATGCGGATGTCCTGCACGAGCGGGGCCATCCCCGCGCGGTTCGATTCCACGGCGCCGTTGCCGAACGCGATGCCCGCGACGTGGGTGCCGTGCCCGCTGTAATCGAACCAGAGGTCCTGGTCCTCCTCGCGGCTGAAGATGAGATTGGTGAAGTTCGCGCCGCAGATGCTGCGCCGATTGGAACCGATGTCGCGGTGGTCCACGTTCAGCCCGGAGTCCATCACGCCCACCGGCACCGATGCTCCCCCGATTCCCGCGAAAAGCCCGGTGGAAGCGTCGTAGCTGCGCAACGCGTCGGCGCCCATCGCCGCGGATGCCATTTCCAGGGTCGGCACCACCCGGCCGATGGCCTCCACCGCCAGGACGTAGTCGGCCGACGCGACGGAGAAAAGCGCATCCAGCGGCAAGTTCGCCGCGTAGGTGCGGATTGTCGGGTCGAAATAACCGACCACCGCACCCAGGCCGGTGAGCGCGGCCCGCCAGCGTCCTTCGGGATCGTCGTCCATCAGGGTGATCCACACCGGAATCTTGTCGTGGCTGCCGGAGAGCGCCCGCTCGCTGAGTGAAACGGGCATCTTCGCGTCGACGGGCACGGCGCCGATTCCAACGACGGCGGTGGAGTCTGCAAGTTCGCGCAGACGCGAGGCGTCGCTGGGGAGCCGCGCCCGCAGGAGATTGCCGGACCGCCCCAGGACGGCTCCGCCCTGCGCGGTCAATGCCGCCTCAAGTTCCTCCAGAGTGCTCCCGTCGGCAAGCTTGATCCAACCGAACGTCCAATTCCGGCCGGTGACCTTCGCCAGTGGGGACGAGGACATCCAACCCGGCGTCGGATCAGCTCGACTCCGGTCGACATCTGCCTCCGTCATCGGACCGCGCCTGACGTCGTGATGCGTCACGAAGCGGTACCCTTCGGGCGGCGTCGCCGGATGATCCGTCAACGGTGCGGGTTCGAAACCGGGAGGGGCCTTGGCCAATTGCGTCGGTGCCCGGTGCGAGGGTTGCTCCCGAGCGTCGATGTTCCTGCTCTCATTCTCAATCTGGGCGAGCGCCTCCTCGACCGCCAAGCGGTCTTTCTCGACCGACTGCTCCTCCTCCACGGGTGTCCGCGGTACCAGTTGGACTGCGAGCCAGAGGCCGAACACCAGCAAAACGCCGATCGCGGCCGCGCGAGCTAGAAAAGACATGGGCGATTCCTCCCCGTCGAATGCTGACGAGGCCTATTTGGCCAATCGCACCAGTCCCGCGCGTCCCCAAGATTAGGGAAAATGGGAGGTTTTCTTGCGATGTCTCCGAGTTCGGTCGAAGAATGCTGCTACAGGCGCACGAGTGCGCAACGAACGAAGTTCGTTGCGCCACCCAGTGTCTGGACCGCCGGGTCGGCGGTCGGGTGTGCTATCCCCGGATGAATTCCCGGATCACGGTCCCCGGGCGGTTGCCCGTGTACTCGCCGTCCTCGATCACGACTTGGCCGGCGACCAACGTCGCGTCGTAACCCCGGCTCCTCACCACTAGGCGTCCGCCGTTGTGCGGAAAGTCCCGGACGTATTCCGGATGGCGGGAGCACAGGTTCTCGTAGTCGATGACGTTGATGTCGGCGTGCCAGCCTTCGCGTAGCTCGCCGCGTTCCTTGAGGCCCAGCACCTCGGCGGACTTGCCGGAGATTCGGTGCACGGCTTCCGGCAGCGTGTAGACGCCGCGGTCGCGGGTCAATTCGCCCAACAGGAATGTCGGCGAGTCGGCGTCGGTGAACTGGCCGACGTGGGCGCCGGCGTCGCCGAGCATCGGCACGACGTGAGGCAGGCGCATGTAGTTCCACTGGTTCTGAAGCGCGCCGCCGAAGGCCCAGAGGTTCCATAGTTCCCGACCCTCGGAGGCGATCAGGCGTTCGACGTAGACGTCCACCGGATCCTTGCCGGCGTCGTCGGCGAGCTTCTGCAGACTGTTGTTGTCGTCGAGGTCGAAATCCGGGAACTCGCCCATCCCCATGGGGTGCAACCTGCGGGCAACCGGGCCGAAGCCGCCGGCCTCCTTGGCTTGGGTCGACAGCTTCTCGCGGGTCGCGGGATCCTTGAGGGCGGCGACCCGGTCCTCGATCGTCGGCAGCTTCATCAGTTCGCGCCACGCCGGCGTGCGCAGGAACGCCTGCTGGGCGAGACCGAAGAACGAGCCGCTTGGACGGGTGTGGCAGATGGACGTGATGCGTCGTCCGTTCTCGTTGTTGCGGCCGAGGAACTCTTGCCAACGCGCTACGCCGCCGTCGCCTTCGGGTCCCGTGCCGCCGGAAAACAGCACTTGGCAGCCGAGTTCGGCACCCGTCTCGAACATCTGTTTCTCGACTTCGTAACGTGTCCGCATGTCGGGAGCGACCTGGAACATGCCGCCGCGGCCGCCGGCTTCGACGACAGCCTCCTGGATGGCCCGGGTCTCCCTCGGGTCGGCCCACGTTCCGGGAGTCAAACGGCCATCGGGAACCCGGTGGCCTAGGAAGCGCGAGGTCGAGAATCCCGCTGCGCCGCCTTCGACAGACTCCTTGACGAGATCGACGATGCGCTGCAATTCGCGATCGTCCGCCTGCACGCCTTCGTCGCAGCTCTTGTCGCCCATGGCCTCGAAGCGGATGGCGGAGTGGCCGCACATCCCGACGACGTTGAGCGCGGGTCTCAAGGACTGAACGCAGTCGAGGTACTCGCCGAAGGTGGTCCAGTTCCAGGGCAGGCCGTCGATGATGGCGTTCGCCGCGATGTCCTCCACGGCCTCCATCAGTTCGGCGAGATAGCGTTGGTTGTCCTCGCTGCACGGCGCGAAGGTCACTCCGCAGTTGCCAATGAGCGCCGTGGTCACGCCGTGGTAGGAACTCGGGCGCATTTCCGGGTCCCAGCCGATCTGGGCGTCCAAGTGGGTGTGCAGATCCACGAAACCCGGCGTGACGAGCTTGCCGGAGGCATCGATGGTTCGTCCGGCTTCGACGCCGTCGAGGTCGCCGATTCGGCTGATGCGGCCGTCGTCGACAGCGACGTCGGCTCGTTGCGCTTCTGCGCCGCTGCCGTCGATGACGGTGCCTCCGGAAATGATCAGTGAGTGCGCCATGGATTCGTATCCCCTCTTCGAATTGCCGCAACCTTCCATCATACATGACGAAACGGGGCCATGAACCGGCGGGAACTCGTGGGGCGACGCGATCGCGCCCGTTCGGGCGCGCCAAGACGGGACAAGCCCGTCCCCTACGGGCTGCCCCGGCGCCGGCCTGCATCGTAGGGGCGACCCTTGTGGTCGCCCGCACTGGGTCGGTTCGCCAACCCGGGCGGGACACGCCCGTCCCCTACGGATTGTCCTCGTGCAACCAGGCGGCGTGTCGAGGTGCGCGTTTGGTGCGGGTCCACTCGTCGAGCATTTCCTCGGCGACGGCGTGGGCGCGGTCCCGTGCTTCCTGGCCGCCTTTGTTGCAGGCCAGTTCCAGGCGGTGGCCGTTGGGGTCCAGGAAGTAGATGGAGTCGAAGATGCCGTGGTCGACGGGACCCAATACCTCAAGACCCGACGCTTCGAGCCGGCCCTTGGCGGCGAGGAGTTCATCCCGGCTGTCGACCTCGAAGGCGATGTGCTGCACCCAGGCGGGGGTATTCGGGTCCTTGCCCATCGGCGGCGAGTTCGGCAGTTCGAAGAACGCCAATACGTTGCCCATGCCCGCGTCGAGGAAGACATGCATGTAGGGGTCCGGTGCGCCGGTCGACGGGACCTCGTTCTCGGCGAAGGCAAGCTGGAACTTCATCCCGAGCATGTCACGGTAGAAGTCGACGGTTTCCATCGCGTCGTTGCAGCGATAGGCGACGTGGTGGATGCGACGTATGTTCACGCGGCGTTCCCGGCGGCTTTCAGTGTCGCCTCGCGTTCCATCGACTCGAAGAGCGCCTGGAAGTTGCCCTCGCCGAAGCCATCGTTGCGCTTGCGCTCGATGAACTCGAAGAATATGGGGCCGATCAATTCCTCGGAGAAGATCTGTAGCAGCAGGCTTGGTTCATCGCCGGACGTGTCGCCGTCGACCAGGATGCCGCGTCTCGCCAGTTCGTCGACGGGTTCGCCGTGACTCGGGAGGCGTTCTTCGAGCATGTCGTAGTAGGTGGGAGGCGGCGGCTCCGTGAACCGCATACCGGCCGCGACCAGGCTGTCGCAGGTAGCCATGAGATCGTCGCAGGAGAACGCGATGTGCTGGATGCCCTCGCCGTTGTACTCCATGAGATACGCCTCGATCTGCCCGCTGCCGCCGGGCGGCTCCTCGTTCAACGGGATGCGGATCTTGTCGTCGGGTGCAGTCAAGGCGCGTGAGATGAGCCCGCTGTGCTTGCCCTTGATGTCGAAGTAGCGGATCTCCCGGAAATTGAACAACCGCTCGTAGTAGCCCGCCCAATGGCCGAGCCGTCCGCGATAGACGTTGTGCGTCAGATGGTCAATGACCTTGAGGCCGTGGCCCGCCGGTCGAGGATCGATGCCGTCGACGAACTCGAAGTCGATGTCGTAGATGCTGCTGCCTTCCTGGTAGCGGTCGATGAGGTAGAGCGGTGCCCCGCCGATGCCGCGGATCGCCGGCAGGCGCAGTTCCATCGGGCCCGTGGGGATGTCGACCGGCTCGGCACCGAGCGCGAGCGCACGACCGTACGCCTGGTGGGCGTCGGTCACGCGGAACGCGAGGCCCGTCGCGCACGGGCCGTGCTCCTCGGCAAGGTACCACGCGTAGCTCTTGGGTTCGTAGTTGATGACGAAGTTGACGTCGTTCTGGCGCCACAGTTGGACCGCCTTCGAGCGGTGGTCGGCGACGTGCTGAAACCCGAGGGTCTGGAAGACGGGCTCCAGGACCCCACGCTTGGTGGCGGCGAACTCGACGAACTCGAAGCCGTCGAGCCCCATGGGGTTGTCGTTGGGCGCCATGCGTACTCCTTAAACTGGGCAGATCGGTTCCGAGTCTATGCCGCAGTGACGGAAAGATTTGACCTTTTTCGCCCCTCGTTGTCACAGAGTGAGCATAATATTCCCTAATCGATACGAATTAGGGCGGCTTCTGCTTATGGCATTGGATCGAATCGAGCGGCGGATCCTGGCGCTGCTCCAGGATAACGGCCGCATGTCGAACGTCGAATTGGCGGAGCGGGTCGGGTTGTCGGAATCGCCGTGCTTTCGACGGGTGAAGAAACTCGAGCGCGACGGGGTCATCACCCGATATTCGGCGGAGGTCGACCGGCGAACGCTCGGATTCACGGTCACGGCCTTCGTGCTGGTCGACATGGACAAGCAACCGGCCGACCGTGCGGACGACTTCCACGCCCGGGTTGCGGCGGAGCCCCACGTCGTCGAGTGTCACGCCATGAGTGGCGGGCACGACTACATCATGAAGGTGCTCGCCCGGGACATCGATCACTTCTCCGAACTGGTGATGCAGGAAATCCTCACCTACCCCGGCGTCCGGCACGTCGAGTCGAGCTTCAGCCTGGGGGAGATCAAGCATTCTCGGGCGTTGCCCATGTGAAGAGGGGACGAGTCTCCCCGCCATGGCAACCCGCGTACACTCGCGGCCTGCAAAGGAGATCCGCTGATGGTCCCGCAGAATGCCGGTCACGAGGTTGGCGTCGTCCTCGACCAGGGGATCACGCTCTTCAAGGCAGCGTTCGGTTCGGTTGTCCTGCTCTCGTTCGCCTCGGCCTTGGTGCGGAGCCTCCCGTACTTCTACCCCAACTTGGTGGAGGTTCTGCTATCGAGCGGCGTCTTGACGAACACGGTTGCCGAGCGGGGCAGGACGTTGGGGGCGCTCGGCGATCTGGCCGTCCGGTTTGCCGTCACGTGGCCGATCGGCATGTTCCTGTGTCTCGGCGTGATGATGCAGATGGATGCCGTCGCGAAAGCCAAGACGCTGCGTTGGCAGACTGCGCTCGCTCGGGCTCGGCACCGGGTTTTGCCGCTGGTTGGCTGCCTGCTGGCCTACGCTGCAACGTTCGCGTTGATTGTCGGGACCGCGTTGCTGCTGGCCGGGGCGGTTGTCTATCTGTTTCTCGTCGCTGTGGAGCCTGGCCTCGTCAGCCTGATCGCCGGCCTAGTCGGCATGGCATTCATGCTCGTCGCCGCCATTCCGCTGGTCGTCCTGTTCGTCTACTGGTGCCTCGCGCTGCCGCTGGTAGCCATCGAGGATCTCGATGCCGTGCCGGCCCTGACAAGGAGTTGGCGTTTGGTTCGGGGCAATTGGTGGCGAGTGGTCGTTGTCCTTTCGGTGGCGGGTTTCATTGTTTTCGCGGTAGCGTCCTTGGCGGGGGCTGCCGGCATGATGCTCATCGCGGCCACGGACGGCGGGTTCGGCGTACGTGTGACTGTGGTTCTGATCAACGCCGCCGGGGCCACCCTCACGACGCCCCTGTTTGTCGCCGTGCTCCTCGCGATGTTGAAGGACCTTGACCCGGATTCCCCATGATCCGGACACCTGTCTAACTCGCATGCCCGGAGGACGACCATGCCCTATGTGTTTCTTGCTTTCGCGATCGTATCGGAGGTGGTCGCCACCACCGCCCTGAAGGCGTCGGCGGAATTCACCAAGCCGGTGCCGAGCGTCATTGTCGTGGTCGGCTACGCCATCTCCTTCTACTTGCTGACCCTGGTTTTGCGCAGTCTGCCCGTCGGGATCACCTACGCGATCTGGGCCGGAATGGGGATCTTTCTGATCGCGGTGATTGGCGCGGTCCACTACAAGGAAATCCCGGATCTGCCGGCCGTGGTCGGCATGGTCTTGATCATCGCTGGCGTCGTCGTCTTGCAGGGTTTCTCGAAGACGCCAGCGGCGTGACCGAAACCTTCAGCGCACGATCTTCCGCGCCCGGAGGTCGGTAATCGCGTCGTCCGAGAGGCCCGCTTCCCGGAGCACTTCGCGGGTGTGCTCGCCGAGTTCCGGGGAACAACGGAAAATCTCCGAAGGGGTGTCGCCGAACCGGGCGGGCGGCCTCGCCTGGCGCATGGGGCCGGCGACGGGATGTTCGAACTCGAGCAGCGCATCCATGGCCTTGACCTGGGGGTCGTCGATCACGGCATCCCGGGGATTGATGATGGCAAACGGCACCTCGTGGCGCTCCAGGCGCTGGGCGAGATCGTCGGTGTCGAAGCTGGCGTAGCCTTCGTCCAACGTGCGCCGGAAGAGGCCCGAGTCGAGGGCGGCCTGGGTGCGGAAACGCTCGTCCTCGAACAGGTTGGGAAGATCCAGGGCCTTGAACACGCCTTCCCATTCCCGGCGCTGTACGGGCATCGTGCAGATGTACCCGTCACGGGTTTCGTGAACCATGCGCTCGTGCGAGCGGCCGCCCTGGTGCGGTTTTTCGTCGCCGGCGAAGGTGTAGTTCAGCATGTTGTCCGGCCACAGGAAGAACAGCGCCGAGTCCAGCATGGCGATGTCCACCCGCTGGCCGATGCCGGTGCGCTCCCGGGCGACTAGCGCGGATGCGATGGCCTGTGCCGCGGTCATCGAGGTGATCTTGTCGCAGATCAGCGAATTGACGAGGAGAGGTCGCTCGGTCGCCGGGTCAGCCTGCAGCGACCCGATGCCGGAGATCGACTGGACGATGGCGTCGTAGACCCGCCGCTTGGCATAGGGCCCGGTGTGGCCGACGCCGTTGATGGACGCGAAGACGAGTCGCGGATTGATGCGTTTGAGTGATTCGTACCCGATCTTCAAACGCTCCATCACGCCCGGTCGGTAGTTCTCCATCACCACGTCGGCGGATTCGACGAGCACCTCGAACACGCCCCGGCCTTCGTCGAGGCTAAGGTCGATGACGATGGAACGCTTGTTGCGGTTCATCATGGCGAATGCGCCGCCGACGCCGTTGTGTTCGGACGCGCCCCCATGGCGCATGAAGTCACCGTCGGGGGACTCGACCTTGACGACGTCCGCCCCCTGGTCGCCGAGGATCGAAGCGGCGATGGGGCCGGAGTAGATGGTGGTCAGGTCGAGAACGCGGATGCCATCCAGGGTGCCGGCCATGGTCAGGGTTGCATCCCCTAGGAACGAAAGCGCTAATAGTATCTTGCGGCAAAGACAACCGGTGCCGGGAGAATTCGCTTTGCGAACTCTCGGGATCACCGCGAAGCGGTCGCGTCTTGCGTGTCCAATGTCCATGGCGCGATCATCGCGGTGTTGGCGTCGACCGGTGAGTCACCATGAAGCAGTCGGAATCCAACGCCGCCGACGATTGGCGGGAACGGTTCGCGCGGGACGGTTTCCTGTCGCCGGTGCGCATCCTCGACGAAACACAAACGCTTGCGCACCGTCGGCGGATGGAGCGGGCGGAGCGATCCTTTGGCGATCTTCACTACCAGGGCAAGGTCTACACTATCCTCCGCTCGCCCATGGAACTTGCCACGCATCCGCGCGTGCTCGCCGTCGTGAATGCGTTGATCGGCCCCGATGTCCTTCTTTGGAACGGCACCTACATCGTCAAGGAGCCGCATTCGTCGTCTCACGTTAGCTGGCACCAGGATCTCGCCTATTGGGGCCTCGACGGCGAGGACCAGGTGTCGATGTGGGTTGCCTTGTCGGCTGCCAACGAATCGAGTGGCGGGATGCGGATGGTTCCCGGTAGCCACCGGTTCGGACGCCGCAGCCACTCCTTAGCGCCAGACGACTCGAACGTGCTCTACCAAGGCCAGACCGTCGAGGGGGTCGACGAGAGCAATGCCGTCTTCTGCGAGCTATTGCCAGGCGAGGCATCCTTCCACCACGGCTGGACCTTGCACGCCTCCCTTCCCAACGAGAGCAGCGACCGGCGCATCGGCTTCAATGCTCAGTACTTAGCGACGCACATGCGCCAGACCCGGCATGATCGCGACACCGCAATTCTCGTGAGCGGCGTCGACACCCACGGACACTTCGGAGAGGACACGCCGGCAACCGTCGATCTCGAACCCGCGACCGTGGCTCGACAGCAGGAACTGGATCGCCAGGTTCGACAGACAATGGGGCTCGCCGGTCCGTGATCGTCTCGCACCGGCACCGGTTCATCTTCTTCGCGGTGCCGAGAACGGGTACGCATGCCATCCGGACGGCGCTCGGCCCCGTGCTTGGCGACGACGACTGGCAGCAGCAGTCGCTAACCGCCGAGGTGCGGATGCCGGTGGCGGCGCTAGCCCGGTTCAATCACGGCCACCTCACGTTGAGACAGGTGCAAGCGAGTTTGCCGTCCACGGTCTGGCGCGACTACTTCAAGTTCGCCTTCGTTCGAAACCCGTACGATCGCTTCGTGTCCGTTTGCGCCATGCTCAACAAGCGCAACCCCGGCTATCGCGGTGGTGAGACGGCATTCATGAAACGCGCGCTGACGGTCCCCCGGTTCCGGCAACGCGTACTGGTCCGACCCCAGGTCGACATGCTTCTGGACGAGGCCGGGAGGCTCGGCATGGACTGCGTCGGTCGCTACGAAACGTTGGACGAATCCTTCGCCGCGATCTGCGGGCAGATCGGCATTGCCGAGCGCGGCCTAGAGCGAAGCAACACCACCGACCACGATGCGTTCGGGAGCTACTACGACGACGAACTAGTGGCCGCCGTGACCGCGTTCTACCGCCGGGATTTCGAGGTTTTCGGCTACGAGACAACGTAGGGGCGACCCTATCGCGCCCGCTAGGGCGCGCGGTCGCCCGTGTTTTGGTCGCAGATTCGTCCAACGGATCCGTTCAATGTCCCTTCCACTTGGGGTTGCGTTTCTCCGCGAACGCGCGCGCCCCTTCGAGCTGGTCTTCGCTGTCGTAGAGCCGATCCACGGTGGGGAATTCACGCTTGCCCACCCGGCGCAGCGCTTCCTGGGCGCGCAGGCTTTCGGCTTCGCGTACCAACTCCTTGATGGCGGCGAAGACCAGGGGCGGACCGTCCGCGAGTTGGCGCGCGATTCCCCAGGCGCGTTCGAGCATTGCCTCGGGTTCGACGACCTCGTTGACCACGCCCCAACGGTGGGCTTCGTCGGCATCCATCGAACGGCCGGTGAGCAGGAGGTCCATGGCCACGTGGTAGGGAATTCGCTTGGGCAGCTTGATGGACGCCGCATCCGCGAGGGTGCCGGCACGGATTTCGGGCAGGGCGAAGGTTGCCGTCTTGGACGCGATGATCAGGTCGCAGGACAGCGCGAGTTCCCAGCCGCCGCCGACCGCCATGCCGTTGACGGCGGCGATGAGGGGCTTGTTCAGGTCGGGCAATTCCTGCATGCCGCCGAACCCGCCGGGTCCGTAGTCGCCATCCACGGGATCGCCGTCGGCTGCCGCCTTGAGGTCCCAACCCGCGCTGAAGAACCTTTCGCCGGCGCCGGTGACGATGGCGACACGCAACGCCGCGTCGTCGCGGAATCGCTCGAAGATCTCGCCCATGAGTCGGCTGGTGGCGAGATCGATGGCATTCGCCTTGGGCCGGTCAAGGACGACTTCGAGGACGCCGCCCTCGGTGCGGGTTTT
This sequence comes from Gammaproteobacteria bacterium, assembly GCA_026705345.1. GTDB lineage: Bacteria > Pseudomonadota > Gammaproteobacteria > Pseudomonadales > Azotimanducaceae > VXYL01. The sequence goes on along the minus strand of JAPPAV010000140.1, from coordinate 178,248 downwards.
CAAAGGGGCGCTCACGCTGCGCTGCTCCGTAGGCGCACCAGGGCGTCGAGCGCCCGAGCCCCGCGACCTTCGGGAGCGACGGCCAGTGGGTTGACGTCCAACTCCTCCAGCGAGGCCTGGTGGTCCACGGCGAACCGGGCAATACCGAGAACTGCGTCCACGGCGGCGTCCACGTCCGCTGCCTCGCGACCCCGATGACCCTGCAACAACGGCGCGCAGCGAAGATCGGCCAGGGCTCTTCGCACGTCCGATTCGCCCACGGGCAGGAGCAGGGTAGCGGTATCGGCGAGCAGCTCGACGAGCACGCCCCCCGATCCGATCGTGAGCATGAGCCCGAGTTGGGTGTCCCGGGTGATGCCGACGATCAACTCGACAACGGCGCCCGCCTCGAAACGTTCGACGAGGATCCCGTTTCCGAGGGCGAGCAGATCCCGGGCCGCCACCCGAATGTCGTCGGGGTCGGACAGGCCCGTGCGAACCGCGCCGCACTCGGTCTTGTGTGCGACGCCGAGGGCCTTGACTGCGACGCTGCCGCCGAGCGACCCGGCGAAGTCAACGGCGGTCTCGGCATCTTGGACGACGGACCCTTCGGGAACCGCCACGCTGTACTCGGAAAGCAGCCGCTTCGATGTCGCCTCGTCCAACGCGACCGCATCGCCGGACGTGCACGAGACGGGTAGGAGTGGGTGGTATTCGCCCTCGCTCCATGCGGCGGCGATCATTGCCGCGCCCTTCACGGCGCCAAGGGCTTCGCGGATGCCGCCGAGCGGCGCGAGGCCACGATCGATCAACGCCCGGGCACGGTGCTCGGGGAGGTTCTCGGCGAGCGTCGCGGCGACGATGCCCTTGCGCCCGGTGTCGTGCATTGCACGTTCAAAGGCTTGAAGCGTCACATCCCAATCGTCGTCGGCACAGCGGTCCGGTCGCGGGAAGTCCAGCATCAGGAGCGTCGCGTCGTAGGTGTCCCGGGCGAAAGTGGTGAAGGTCTTGGTAAGCGCATCCGAATCGCCCCAACTGAACGTGTGGTAGTCGAAAGGATTCGCCACCGTGACCAGCGGATGCACCGTTTCGGCGACGTCATCGGCATGTCGGGTCGTCAATTCGGGAAGCACGACACCGGCCTCTTCCGCAGCGTCCGCGACGATGCTCGCTTCCCCGCCGGAACAGCACATCGCGCCCAACCGGGGCCCATCCAACGGGCCGTGGACATGCAGTAGCTTCAACGTTTCCAAGAGCTCGGGGATGCCGTTCGCGCGGGCGAATCCTAAGCGTCGCAGGAAAGCGTCGGCACCGGCATCGGAGCCCGCGATGGATGCCGTGTGGGTCAGCGCTGCCGCGCTCCCCCGCGTCGACCGACCGACCTTCACGACCGCGACCGGCACCCGGCGCTGCCGCGCGCTGCGAGCCAGATCCTCGTAGGCGGGAACCGATTCGAACCCTTCGATGTGCAGTCCGATCGCACTGACGCGATCGTCGTCGAGGAGAGCCCCCGCCAGTTCGGCCACGCCAAGCTGGGCCTGGTTGCCGGCGGTGACCACGTAGGCGACCGGCAATCCGCGTCGCTGCATGGTGATGCTGATGGCGATGTTGGAGGATTGGGTGACGATCGCGACACCGCGGGCAGACGGGCCAAGCCGCAGGCCGCCGTGCTGGTCCGGCCACAGCGGCGCACCGTCGAGGAAGTTGATTGCGCCATAGCAGTTCGGCCCGATGATCGGCATCCCCGAGGCTGCCTCGACGAGCTCTTGCTGCAGCTTTGCGCCGTCCTTGGCCTCGAGGAAGCCGGCGGCGTAGCAGACCGCGCCGCCGGCCCCGCATGCCGCGAGGTCCGCCACGGCATCCACCGTGGCATGGCGGTTCACGCCGACGAAGGCGGCATCCGGGGCTTCGGGGAGGTCCGCGACCGACCGGAAAACCGGTCTACCCGCCACCTCGTCTCGGCTCGGATGTACCGGCCAGACCGGGCCCCCGAAGCCCATCCGGTTGCATTGCTCGACGACGCGTGCGGCAGGCGTTCCGCCGATCACGGCGATGGTGCGCGGCGACAGCAACCGCGCGAGTCGCCTCGCTGGCCGGCCCATCGCTAGGCACCCAACGGGCGCAGCAACTCGCGCCCGATGATATGACGTTGAATCTCGGACGTGCCGTCCCAGATTCGTTCGACCCGGGCGTCCCGCCAGAACCTTGCCAGCGGGAGGTCGCTCATCAGGCCCATGCCGCCGTGGATCTGCACCGCCTCGTCGGTGACCCGGGCCAGCATCTCGGAAGCGTAGAGCTTGGCGGAGGCAATCTCCCGGTTCGCCGGCAGGCCGCGGTCCAGGCGCCAGGCGGCGGCGAGCGTCATCCAGTCCGCCGCATCGATCTCGGTGACCATGTCGGCGAGCTTGAACGAAACGCCCTGGAACTTGCCGATCGGCTGCCCGAACTGTTCGCGTTCGGCGGCGTAGGCAAGGGCTAGGTCGAAGGCGCGCCGGGCCCGGCCGACGCACATGGCGGCGACGGTCAGCCGGGTACCGAAGAGCCAGTCGTTGGCCAGGTCGAATCCCCGGTGCGGTTCGCCGAGAATCTGCGCACAAGGCAGTCGGCAATCCTCGAATGCGAGAACCGCGTTGTGGTAGCCGCGGTGCGAGACCGAGTCGTAGCCGGGGCGGATGTCGAAGCCGGGCGTGCCCCGATCCACCAGGAAACAGGTGATGAGCTTCGCTGGACCGCGCGCCGTGTCCTCCTCGCCGGTGGCCACGAACACGATGACGAAGTCCGCGACGTCGGCATGGGAGATGAAGTGCTTGGTGCCGTTCAAGATCCAGTCGTCGCCGTCGGGACGCGCTGAGCACTGCATGCCGCGCACGTCCGAACCGGCACCGGGTTCCGTCATCGCCAGCGCATCGAGTCGCTCGCCCCGGGCACTGGGAAGGAGGTAGCGTTCGCGCTGCTCGGCGTTGCAGGCCAAGAGGATCCCGGACGGTCGGCCCCAGAACACGGTCAGCGCCATGGATGCGCGGCCGAGTTCCCGTTCGAGCAGCGTGAAGGTCACCTGGTCGAGCCCGCCGCCACCCGCCTCGACCGGCAGATTCGGCGCATAGAAGCCGAGTTCGATGACCTTGCGCCTAATCGACTCGCCAAGCTCCGGGGGCACGCGACCGGTCCGCTCCACCGCCTCCTCGTGGGGGTAGAGTTCACGCTCGACGAAGTCGCGTACGGTGTCGACGACCAGCTGCTGTTCGCTTGTGAGTCCGAAGTCCATGCCGCGCCTCCTACTCGGTGTCTAGGCGCGCTTGGTGGTCGGCGAGCGTCCTGCCGGCACCAACGCCATGTTTGCGCAGTGCTTCCATGATGGAAACGAGGCAGTCGTCCCGCAACCGCTCGAGTTCCTTCACGGTGCGTCCCGCGGCTTGCCGTTGTGTGCCGGACGCGACCTTATGGATTAGATCGTCGGTCAGTTCGGGAGCTTCGAGTCGTGTCCAAGGTGCTTCCAACGTCGGACCGAACTGGCGCATGAAATGGCGCATGCCGCCATCGCCGCCGGCCATGTGGTAGGCGAGACACGTGCCCATGACCGCCCACCGCAAACCCGGCCCGAACGTGATCGCGGCATCGAGTTCCTCGGTGGTCGCGATGTCGTCGTCGACGAGGTGCAACGCTTCCCGCCACAGGGCCTCCTGCAGGCGGTCGGACAGGAAGCCGTCGATTTCGTTGCGCACCTTCAAGGGGTGCATGCCGAGGCCGGTGTAGAAAGCCGTCGCCTGGTCGATGCATTCCGGGGCCGTTTGCTTGCCGCCAAGGACTTCCACGAGGGGCAGCAGGTAGACGGGATTGAACGGATGGCCGACCACGACCCGCTCCGGGTGTTGGCAATCGGCCTGCAGAGCGGTCGGCAATAGGCCGGATGTACTTGAGGCGATCGGTACGTCGGGGTCCGTGGCGCCGTCGATCCGCGCCATCAAACCGCGCTTTAGGTCGAGACGCTCCGGCGCACTCTCTTGCACGAACTCGGCGTTTCGGCAGGCATCCGCCAGGGTCTCGGCACAACGCAGCCGGGCCGTGCTGGCGTCGGGATGAAGGCCCAGCCTTTCGAGGGCGGGCCAAGCGTTGTCCACGGCAGAGCGGAGCCGGCTCTCCCAACGCGGCGAAATGTCCCATGCAACCACATCGAGTCCCTGGGCCAGGGCCCGGGCGGTCCAACCGGCGCCGATCACGCCGGCGCCGATGACGGCCAAGGTCTCGACGCGCTCGGTCAAAACGACCTCGACCTGTCAGCGCTGGCGGAGGCCGAACTTGGCCCGGGCTTCGTCGGGACCCAGGACCCGGGCGCCGAGCATCTCCACGATGTTCCGAGCCCGCTCGACCAACTGCGCGTTGCTGGCGAACACGCCGCGCGACAGGTACAGGTTGTCCTCAAGGCCCACTCTGACATGGCCGCCAAGCAACACGGATTGCGCGGCGAAGGGCATTTGGTTGCGGCTGATGGCGAAAGCCGTCCAGTTGGCGCCGGGTGGCAGCATATCGACGCAGGCCTTGAATACACCGACATCTGCCGGCGCTGCCCAGGGGATGCCGAAACAGAGCTGGAAGAGCGGCGGTTCGTCGAGCAGATCCTCGCCGAGCATCTGCAGGGTGAAGCTCAGGTGGCCGGTGTCGAAGATCTCCAGTTCCGGCTTGACGCCGAGTTCGCGAATCCGGAGCGCGCCCCGGCGGAGCATGTCTGGCGTCGAAACATAGACGAGACTGCCTTCCCCGAAGTTGTACGAGCCGCAGTCCAATGAGCAGATCTCGGGCAGCAGTTCCTCGACGTGCGGGAGCCGCTCGACCGCGCCGACGAGATCCGTGTCCTCGCCGAACGCGGTGGGGGTGTCGTCGGGACCGATCACCAGGTCGCCGCCCATTCCGGCGGTGAGGTTGATGACGACGTCGGTCTCGCTTTCGCGGATCCGCGCCACCACCTCCCGGTAGAGGGCGACGTCCCGGCAGCCCTTGCCAGTGGCCGGATCGCGGACATGGCAATGCACGATCGCCGCGCCGGCCTTGGCGGCGTCGAGGGCGGAAGCGGCGATCTCGGCTGGCGTCACGGGAATGTCGGGGTGCTTGCCGAGGGTGTCGCCGGCCCCGGTCACCGCGCAGGTGATCACGACTTCGGAGTTCATATCGTCGCCCTCCTCAAGCGCTTGCGCATCGGACTGTACACCGCCCATCGATGTCTTGGGTACGGGACGCGGCCTCCGTCGAGGTCCGAAGCTTGCAGGGGCTACGCGTACACTACAGGCGGTCCTGAACACGGGATTGTGATCGTTGGCGGCAGCTCGGCAGACTGGGAGTGGGGTTGCGTTCCGGATGCGGGTACGGGGCGTGGCCCTCCTATTCGCCCAGGCGACCGTCGGCGTCGCCGGCGCGGCGTCGGCATCGGAGTCTCCTCAGGCGATCCCGTTCCTCCCGGCGGCCTCGGACCCGCGGGGCAGGTCGGGCTTGGTACGGGTGATCAACCGTTCGCCCGATTCCGGGACGGTGTCGATCGAGGCATTCGACGACCACGGGCAGTCCTACGGTCCGTTGACGTTGTCGCTCGGCGCGAACGAAACGGCGCACTTCAACTCCGACGACCTGGAGAACGGCAACCCGGCCGAGGGTCTGACCGGCGCGACGGGTGCGGGTGAAGGGGACTGGCGCCTCGTACTAGCCACCGGGCTCGATATCGATGTCTTGGCCTACATCCGCACGAGCGACGGCTTTCTCACCTCGATACGAGACACCGCGCCGTGGGAAGACGGCGGCCACCGGCTAGCGACTTTCAATCCGGGGTCCAACCGGAACCAGGAGAGCCTGTTGCGGCTGGTCAACATTGGCGAGGCTGACGCAACGGTGGACATCACCGGTACCGACGGGACGGGAAGCACCGATACGGTGACAGTGGATGTGCCAAGCCAGGCGGCGAGGACATATAGCGCGTCTGAGCTGGAGTCTGGGAACGGCGCCGGACAGGACGGATCGCTGGGCGACGGCGCGGGCAAATGGCAGCTTGCCGTGCGATCGGAACAGGCGGTCGCTGCGCTCGGCCTGCTGTCGAGCCCGGATGGTCTCCTGACGAACCTGTCGACGACCCCGGGCAACGAGACCGACGGAGTCCACGGCGTGCCGTTTTTTCCACGCGCTTCCGATCCGCTTGGCCGTCAGGGTTTCGTGCGCGTGATCAACCACTCGGCCGTGGCCGGGGAGGTATCGATCACGGCGTTCGACGACACGGGTCGCGGTTACGAGCCGCTGGCGATGTCCCTCGGCGCGAACGAGACAAATCACTTCAATTCGGACGACCTGGAATTGGGCAACCCCGGGAAAGGCCTGACCGGGAGCACGGGTGTGGGCGACGGCGACTGGCGGCTGGAGTTGACGAGCGACCTCGCCATCGAAGTGCTCGTCTACCTCCGGACGACCGGCGGTCTGCTGACGGCGATGCACGATACGGTGCCGCGCGAAGGCGGCGTTTACCGCATCGCCATTTTCAATCCCGACACCGAAGTTGAGCAGGCGAGTCGCCTGCGGCTCGTCAACCCGGGCGAAGCGACCGCGCAGGTGGCGATCACGGGCATTGACGACCTCGGCGCGATGTCAACGGGCGAGGTGGCCCTGGCTGTTGTCCCCGGTGCGTCGCGGACACTCACGTCGCAGGAGCTAGAGGTGGGTGGCGACGGGTTCGAAGGGGCGCTCGGCGATGGTGCCGGAAGGTGGCAGCTCTCGGTGGAATCGGACCAACCGATCACGGTGCTCAACCTGCTTGCAAGCCCCAACGGCCAGATCACGAACCTGTCGAGCGAGCCGACGGATGCCGTGTCCTTCACCGCCGACTTCCACCGCGGAACACAAGGGTTCGTCGCCGACTTCGCCGACTACCCGGCGCACGACCCGGATCCCTACGAATTGACGTCCGACCACCGGCAGCTCCCGCCACCGCTGGAGTCGAAGTCGGCCCTGTTCCTATCCGGGGTCAACCGCAGCGCCGACCTCTTCATGTTCTACAAGGGCCATGTTGGCGGCCTCGTGCCCGGCGTGCGCTATGTCGTTACTGCAACCGCGGAAATCGCCACCGACGTGCCGGCCCGCTGCGCGGGCGTCGGCGGCGCGCCGGGCGAGAGCGTCTGGATCAAGGCCGGTGCTTCCGAAGTCGAGCCGGTCGGCGAAGGCTCCTACCTGCGGATGAACATCGACATCGGAAATCAGTCCAACGGCGGCGACCAGGCCGTGGTGCTCGGCAACATGGCCAACTCCCGAAGCTGCGAGCAGCGGCGTCGATGGGAACGAAAGACCTTCCCGCGCCAATCCATACCGGAACCCGTGTCTGCCTCTCCGAGCGGCCGGATCTGGTTGTTGTTCGGTGTCGACTCCGGCTTCGAGAGTTTGACGGAGGTCTATCTCACCCGGGTCTCGGTCTCTTTCGCGCCGATGTGACAAACGGCGAGCGTGGCAACCGCCTCGCTCCGGGTGGCGTTATCATCGAGACGTACGTGCCCGAGGAGGGACGTTGGCGGCGGTCGGTGTTCGCGACGCGGCCGCGATCGGGACGGAGATGCGACGTTGCGTCTGAGTAAACCGTTTATTCGCCTGCCATTGTTGTTCGATGCCGAGCAACTGGCCCGTGAGGTCGGCCGGCTGCCGGCCGCGACCTGGATGGCTCACCCCAGCAGCTTGCCGGGAAACTCGGCCGTGGCGTTGGTCTCCACCGGTGGCGGCGACAACGATTCCTTCGAAGGCGAAAAGAAGCCCACCCCGCATCTCGACGGCTGCGAATACCTGCGCCAGGTGATGGCGAGCTTCGGCGAGGTGCTGTCCCGCTCCCGCCTGATGAAGCTCGATGCCGGGGCCGAGGTGAGCCTGCACGTGGACTTCAACTACCACTGGTTCAGCCGGGTGCGCGCTCACATCCCGATCATCACCAATGAGAGCGTGATCTTCCATTGCGGTCCCGAGCAACTGCACATGCGCGCGGGGGAGTGCTGGATCTTCGACTCTTGGCGTCGGCACCGCGTCGTCAACCCAAGCACCCAGGACCGGATTCACCTGGTCGTCGACATGGCCGGTTCATCGCGGTTCTGGGGTCTCGTTCGACGCGTCGAGAACGACGAGGCGTTGCAGACCGGGGAGCAGGCGCGGTTCGTGGCGTTCGAGCCGGGCAAAGCCGTGGACATCCGCACCGAACGATTCGCCAGCCTGCCGGTGATGGCACCGGGCGAGTGCACCGCGCTGGTCGAGGACCTCATCGCCGACTTCTCGGCCAACACCGGAAACGATCCCGGCCTGGTGGCGGCCTACGCGTCGCTGATGCGGGACTTCTCCGCCGACTGGCGGGAGGCCTGGCTTCTCTACGGGCACCGCTCGGAAGGTCTTGCGCACTACCGGGCGCTGATCGAGACGACGCGCGGTCGGCTGCATCCGAACCGGCGCGCCCTGACCGCAAGCAGCAACGGCATCGGCGTCAACGCGATCTTCGCGCAGCGGGTGTTGAACGCGGCCTTGGCGCCGGATGCGACCGTGGATTGACGGCCGCGGACGAGCTTCGAACCCGTGTAACAATGGCGGCTGAAGATCGAGGAGGGCAGCAAACGGTGGCCAAAGCGGGACCTAGCCGACCGGATCGCAACGCCGCGATCGCAGAACTCGGCCTTGAACCGTACGTCCTGGAACTCGAACTGAACGGCTATGCGGTCGTGCCGCCGTCGGTTACCGGCGTGACCGACGAGCAGATCGACCGGCTGACCCAGCTGCTGCTCGACAAGTCGGAGGAACTGGTGGGCTGCAAGTTCACGGTGGAGGACGGCCCGGCGTGCGAACTCGACTACGGCGACTACAAGGGCATCATCGAACGCATGTCCGGAGTCGAGCCGAGCCAGTTTCAACTGATGCAGTTGTGTACCTTCGACCGGGCCTTCCGCGACCTGGCGGTGAACCCGGCGGCGGTGGCGCTGATGCGGCACATGATCGGCCGCCATACGACGCGTTTCAGTTCCCACAACTGCTTCATCAAGTGGGCGGGCGACGGCTACGGCGACTCGCTGGGCCTGCATTGCGACCAGGGCGGCGTCCCCCAGCCCTGGGGCCGCGTCGCGCTCAACGCCAACTGCAACTGGTGCCTGACCGAGTACTCGCCGGACAGCGGCCCGTTGGCTTGCGTCCCGGGATCCCATCTGCGTGCCAGCCACCCGGTGCAGCCTGCCGCCGCTCGGGAGGCCGTCCCGGTCGAGTGCCCGCGCGGCTCGTTGATCGCGTTTCACGGCCAGCTATGGCACGGCGCCTATCCGCGCACCGCCCCGGGACTAAGGGTCACCATCTCGAACTTCTACCGGCACGCGGTGATTCAACCCCAGGACGACATCCCGAACCACTTTCCCAGGGAACTCGCCGACGACTGCGACAACCCGGAGACCTTCAAGCAGTTGGCGGGTTTCGGGCTGCCCTACCAGTCGCAGGCGCTGCCGGTCCCCAAGGCTCGTCGAGATCCGTAGGGGACGCCCTTGTGGCGTCCCGCGCCGATCGAACCGAGGCCACGGGAACCCGGCACGGGCGAGGATAAGCCTCGTCCCTACGGACTCGCCCGGAACTTTTCTCGACTGTGACCGTTCAAGAACGCTAGCGAATCTCGACCCTGTCGACTTCCCCGCTATTGATGCGGTCAACATCGTAGGTTACGCCCAGGCCAGGACCGGCGGGCACGGGGACGCATCCGTCCTCCCCGACGTTGCCGACCTCGTCGCCGTAGTCGTCGGCATAGATCGGTGGCTGCAGCGGGTTGGCGGGATTGTCCGGGCGGACGAGTCCGAGTTCATAGAAATGCGTGTTGGCAATCGCGGCCATGCAGTGGCGGTGCATGGGTCCCGCGGTGTGCAGTTGGACCTCCATGCCGATCGCGTCGCAGAAGTGGGCGAGTTTCATGGTGCCGGTGATGCCGCCATCCAGTTCCGGATCGATATGCATGATGTCCGTGCCGCCTGCGAGCGCGAAGTCGGCCTTCTGCTCGAACCCTCGAATGTGTTCCGCGATCAACAAAGGGGTGCGAATGAAACCTCGCAGCCGCTTGTGGGCGACGGCGCTTGACGAAGCATCCCGGTAGGGATCCTCGTACCAGAAGAAACCCAGGTCGTCGCAGGCCCTGCCGACCTCCACGGCATCCATGAACGACTTCAAGGAGGATGCGGGATCGTTCATGAGCTTCATGTCCTGACCGACCCGCTCGCGCACCGCCGACATGATGGCGATCTCGGTCTTCGGATTGCCGTCGAAGAAACTGTGGATCTTGAACGCGGGAATCCCCGCCGCTTGGCAGGACTCGGCGAAGTCGGCGTAGCGCTGCACGCTGTCCAGCCCACCCGCTGCACGCTGTCCCGATGTGGTGCTCGCATAGACGGGTAGCCGTTCGCGGAACCCGCCCAGCAGCCGTGAGATCGAGACACCGTATTTCTTGCCGGCGAGATCCCACAATGCGGTGTCGATGGCAGCGATACCGGACTTGTCGTAGTGGCGGTGACTGAGCTTCAGCCGCTCGAAAACACGTTCCCGTTGTTCCGGGTCCATACCGATGAGACCCCGTGCCATCTCCTGGACCTGTGCCTTGGCGTGCGCGGTGGCGCCGAAATGCGGCGCGTAGCTGCCGGAGAGACCGTCGTCCGTATCGATGGTGACGATGAACCGTTCCATCTTGGCACCCGGCAAGTTGTCGAGCGTGTAACGGTAGGTCTGAACGGTAATCCGGTCGATTCTGCTCATGGTGATCGCGTTCTCCTAATCGGCAGCCACTGCACCCCAATCGGGACCGTCGAGCATGACGCTGGCGTGAATCTCAAGCAGTGCTTGCTTCAGCTTCTCGAACACCTCGGGGCGTTCCCGGGAAACATCGGTCCGCTGCGTGAGGTCCTGGTCCAAGTCGAACAACTGGAACTGCCGGAAACTACCCGCCTTGAGAGTCGGTATCCAACTTTCGCGGAACTCGTTCAAACGGATGAACTGGATGCGTATGCGTTCGGCCTCCTTGTTGTCGAAGCCGTTGAACATCTGCGTCCACAGGTCGCCGTGGGTGAGCGCCGGATCGTTGGTCTCCTCGAGTACCGCCTTCACCTGCTCGAAGAGGTCTTGCATGCCTTCGCGGTCCTTCGGCAACTGGTAGCCGGGGTAGGCGACAAGGGAATACTTGCCGTCCCGCACTGCGGCGCCGGCGTCCGGCGAGAACCAGAACAGCGGCTGGGTACGGCTGAAGGCTTCCTTCCGGCCGGTCAGCAACGGCGTCAGGTCGGTGCCGTCGAGATGGACGTCGGCGGGTGGATCGATGCCGAGCAGGCCGGCGACGGTGGGTAGGAGATCCACCGTGCCGGCGGGTTCGTGTTCGACCAGTCCGGACGTGATCGTGCCCGGCCAATGGAAGATCCCCGGAACGCGGTGTCCGCCCTCGAAGTTCGAGCCCTTCTTGCCGCGCAGATTGCCGACCCGATCCTGTCGATAGCTGCCGTTGTCCGAGGCGTAGACGATCAGCGTGTTGTCGAGCTGGCCGGTCTCCTTGAGTTTCGCGACCAGGCGGGCAATGGCGCGGTCGGTGTTGTCGACCGTTCCGGAGTAGATCGCCGCGGGATCGTCGAGATCGCCGTACTTCGAGACGATTTCGTCCGGGGCGGCGATGGGTGCGTGGGGTTCGTGGAACCAGACGTTGAGGAAGAACGGCTGTCCCGACTCCCGGACGCTGTCGAGCCACGAGATCGCGTCGTCGACAGCGATGTGGGCGGAATAGCCTTCGATCTGGCCGACTCGCGTGCCGTTGCGCACGAAGTTCACGGGATTCCTGTGACTCGGCCAGGCGTTGTTGTCGGTGGCGAAGTAGTAGTCGAAGCCATGTTCGTGCGGCGTCGGCTTGTCGCGGCCGTGGAACGGCGTGCCGAGGTGCCACTTGCCGATGTGGGCGGTGGCGTAGCCATGCGGTTTGAGCAACTCGGCCAGCGTGACTTCGCGCTCGAGCAGATGCATGTCGTGGGAGCGGTCGTTGATCACATGGTAGACGCCTGTCCGAACGTGATGCCTGCCGGTCATGACAACCGCCCGGGACGGCGAGCAGACACCGCTGCCGGAATGGAAGTCGGTGAACCGGGCGCCGTTGGCGGCGAGGGCGTCCAGTGTCGGAGTCTCCACCGGTCCGCCGTAGACGCCGATGTCCCGATAGCCTAGGTCGTCGACGAACAGCACGACGACATTGGGCCTTTCGGCGGCTAGCGCCGTCGCCGATGCGAGCGCCAGGACGATCGGAAGCGGAAACAGGCGTTGGATGCGCATTTTTCATCTCTTCACCGATTTTGCGGTGAGTATAGTGGTGGTCGCTGACGACGGTTTCGGGCTTTACGGATGGGCGACGGCCGGACGATTTCCTAAATTGAGTACGGTCGCCATGGCCTAGGCAAGGTGCGGTTTGTGGAGTGCCACCTCGATGATCGACCCCGTTGAACTGCAGAGAATCGCCGTGGCCGCCCTGTCGGCGGGAGGCATCGTCTTGTTCGGCGCGGCCTACGCGATCTGCCTGGCACTGGGACGCCTCAAGGGGCTCGCGATCCTGCGTCCGCTTTCCTATCTCGCCTATCTCGCCTTGGTGGCGGTTACGGTGCTGTTTGCCTGGGCGATGAATCTGACGGGTACCTGGGCGATTCTCACCGTCGTATTGCTAATTGGCTACTTCGTGGCGCCACGTGCCATCTGGCGGTTGTCGGTGGCGACCCACGAATCATCGGAATCCGACACTGGAACGGGAGGCGAAAATGAGTGACGTGGAGTGGTGGGCGAGCCAGGACTTCTGGCGCAAGTGCGCGATCTTCGTGACTGCGGGCATGTTCCTCGTGCTGATTCTCCTGACGTTCCATTCGCTGGCGGCGATCACGGCGGGACAGGACCGCGTGCCGGCCTACTCGGTGATCAACCACCGCATCGACTACGTCTTCGACGAGGAGCGGAACATGAGGGTGCCGGTGATCGGCGAGGAAGCACCCCTGTTCGGCGAGGTCCTGACCGAGGAGGAGGCGAAGGCGCTGGTCGATCTCGGCAAACTCACTGTGCAGGCGAAGAACTGCATGAACTGCCACACCCTGCTCGGCAACGGCGCCTACTACGCACCGGACCTCACCAAGGCCTGGCTCGATCCGGGCTGGGGCAACGAACAGGCCCGGGAACTGCTGATGACCATGTTCCTGAAGGATCCAAAGACCAATGCGCGGACCTACGGCACGAACCGGCGCATGCCCGATCTCGGTGTCACGGATGAAGAGGTGCGCGGCGTCATCGCGTTTCTGAAGTGGATGTCGGCGGTCGACACCAACGGCTTCCCGCAGGGCTTCGAGCCGCTGCCGCAGGGAGGATCCTAGTCATGGCCGAAGCTGCGATTGCTAGCCCCGTCCGCCCTGCCCTGGACGCTGTTGGAGCAGGCGACAAGACGTCATCGCTTTCCGCCGGGCAACGCCTGGCGCTCAAGTACTTCCTCGTCGCGATGGTGCTGTTCGTCGCGCAGATGCTCTTCGGCCTGCTGGCCGGATTGCAGTTCCTTTACCCGGAGTTCCTCTACGGCGTCCTCGACTTCAACGTCAACCGCATGGTGCACATCAACGCCATGATCGTGTGGATGCTTTACGGCTTCATCGGCTCGATCTACTGGCTGGTGGAGGACGAGGCGGGGGTCGAACTGGTGGGCGCGAAGCTCGCGAACATCAACTTCTGGGTGCTGACCTCGGCGGTCGCCGTGGTGGTCGTCGTCTACCTGGTCGTCCAGGTCGGGCCGGGCAACAAGATGAGCATCTGGTTCATCAACGAGGGCCGCGAGTACATCGAGGCGCCGCGCTGGGCGGACATCGGCATCGTGGTGTGCATGGGCGTGTTCTTCTACACCGTGGCCGGCACCTTCATGAAGGGTCGCTGGAGCGGCATATCGGGCACCCTGGTGCTCGATCTCATCGCGTTGGCCGGGCTCTATCTCGCCGGCATGTTCTACACCACGAACCTGTCCGTGGATCAGTACTGGTGGTGGTGGGTCGTGCACCTCTGGGTCGAGGCGACCTGGGAGGTGCTGGTCGGTTGCATCATGGCCTGGGGCCTCATGAAGACCCTGGGCGCGCGCCGGGAGATCGTCACCACCTGGCTCTACATCGAGGTCGCGATGATGTTCGGGGCCGGCATCCTCGGCCTCGGGCACCACTACTTCTGGATCGGCACGCCGGAGTACTGGCTCGGCATCGGCGGCTTCTTCTCCGCCCTTGAACCGATCCCGCTGGTCGCCATGGTCGTGCATGCGGTCTACGACGCCGGCCGGCACAGCTTCCAGAGCAGGAACCACCCGGCACTCGCCTGGCTGATTGCGCACGCCTTCGGCAACTTCCTGGGCGCCGGCGTCTGGGGATTCATCCACACCCTGCCGCAGATCAACCTCTACACGCACGGAACGCAGTGGACGACGTCCCACGGTCATCTCGCCTTCTTCGGTGCCTACGCAACGATCGTCATCGCCTTCATCTACATCGCGCTGCAACGCTGGCGGGGCGACGTCTGGATGTCGGGCGACCTGGCTGATCGCGGCTGGAAGTGGAAGTGGTCGCTCGCCCTTCTCAACGTCGGGATGCTCGGCATGACCATTGCGCTGCTCATCGCCGGCTACGAGCAGTCGTTCATCGAACGCGCCATCGGCGGTTCGACGTGGGCCGCCTATTTCGAAGGCCAGACCCAGCCGTGGTTCGTCCAGGGCATGCAGTGGCGGATGATCTTCGGCGTCGTGATGACGGTGGGGCTGGTGCTGCTGCTTTGGGATTTCCTGACCATCGGCCGCGGCGAGACGCGTCCCGCGAAGGAAGTCCATGCACCAGGGCCCCACGTCGGTTAGCATCGCGCCGTCGTTTGAGGAGGCTGTCATGGGAAATCGCCTGTCCGTGCTTTCGACATCCGGAGCGATCGCCTCGCTGCTCGTTGTCGTCGCGGCTATTGCCATTGGCGCGGAGCCGGTCGGGAACAAGGCTGACGGTGCGACGAAGGCCGCCGTATGCGCTGCATGCCACGGTCCCAAGGGCATCAGCGTCAACCCGCTCTGGCCAAGCCTTGCAGGACAGCAGGAAGCGTATCTCGCCAAGCAGATCAAGGAGTTTCGGGACGGCGTGCGGGTCGAAGCGACGATGCAGCCGTTCGTCGCGAACCTGACGGACCAGGATGCCGCGGACCTAGCCGCGTACTACGCGTCGCTATCGCCTTGTCCTTGACCCCGGAAGCCTTTATTGGCCCACGCTCGTAGGGGACGCCCTTGTGGCGTCCCGTTCCCATTTGACCGAAGGCGTGTGCAACCGGAGTGCGGGCGACGGCGCGCCCTAGGGGCGCGATAGCGTCGCCCCTACGCGACTCCGTAGCGTTCTCGGATTTCGGGGCCCAAGGCGTCCTTCAAGGGACCCAGCCAAGGCTCGTAGTTTCGCCACTGCTCGAGGCTCGTGCGGAAGATCGGCTGGCGTACCTGTTCGGAACTCGGCGTGCGGATACTGCGCTCGGTTTGGTGGTAGTCGATACACGCCTGTTCGAAGGGCAGACTGCAGAACTCGAGAATCCGTCGAACCTGGCCTTCGAGGTCGTCGACGACGTCCTCGTGCTGGACGCGCAGCACGAACCTCGGCAGTGCCTCGTCCCAGTGGTCCATGAGCTTCACGTACTGCCGGTAGTAGTTGCCGATCTCCTCTAGGCCGTAGGAGAACTCCTGGCCTTCGCCGAACAGCTGCTTGTAGCCGCTGAAGCAGCACGCCATGGGATGCCGGCGGGCGTCGATGACCTTGGCGTTGGGCAGGATCAGGCGGATGAGGCCGATGTGGAAGAAATTGTTCGGCATCTTGTCGATGAAGAACGCCGAGTCGCCCCGGTACGCCCGGGTGTCGTCGATGAACTGCTCCCCGAAGCGGTGGAAGAAGCCGTCCTCCAACTCGGCGAGTATCGCCGGATAGCGGGGTTTCCCGCCCGGCTCGTCGCGCCCGCGAAGACGCTTGGCGAGGTTCAGGATGTTGTGCAATTCCATCGTGCCGTCCACCTGGGAGTGGGATGACAGGATCTGTTCGAGGAGCGTCGAACCGGCACGGGGCAGGCCGACTATGAAGATCGGGTCGGGGGCGGGGCAGCCGACGCCCGGCTTGGATTCGAAGAGTTCCCGGGTACAGACTTCGATCTGGCTGTCGATCCGTAGTTGTAGATGCTTGGCGCTGTGATAGGTGTGGGGCTGTTTGAGCGCATTGCCTTGGCTGTAGTAGCGGAACGAGGGCTCGTGGTCGCCCCGACGTTCGTACGCGTCGCCCAGGGCGAAGCAGACCTGGATTCGATCGGACTCGTCGGTGTCCGGGTCTGCCGCCAGGGACTCCATGCGGGACAGTTCGTCGCCCGTGAACTCGTAGGATTTGGTGTTCGCGAGGCTCCAGTACGCATCCCCATGATCGGGCTTGATCCGATACGCCTTGCGATAGTGCTCAACCGCCCTGTCGAATTCGCCGTCGGCCTTCAATACATGGGCCAGTGACACCGGAAAGATGTGGTTGTCGGGGTGCTCGCGCATCAGCAGTTCGTAGCTGTCGACAGCCTGACTGTTTCTCCCGATCCCGGCGCTGGCGGAGGCGTAGAGCGCGCGGATGTGCTCGGTGTCTTCGGGATGGTCGTCGAGAAGCCGTTGGGCTTCATCAAACGCCTTGGCGAACTTCTGCACCCGCATGAGGATGTTGACGTACTGGATGCGCGCGTTCTTGTGCGCCGGATGGAATTCGACGCAGCTCTCGAGCAGGAACTCGGCCTCGTCGTAGGTCTTGTTCCGTGTCGCGATCTCGGCGAGTAGCCGCATGCCCTCGGCGTGGGTCTTGTTTTCCCGTAGGAAGTGCTTACACGCCCGCTCGGCGTCGCCCAGGCGGTCGTCGGACAGGTAGCTGATGACGGTCAGCAGTTCGGCGGGCAGAGACTCGAGGAATACAAGCTGATCGGAGACAGTGGCGAATCGTTTCGCGTTGCCGCTGTCCTGGTACAGCTTGGCGAGGCATTTCCAGCTGTTTACAAGCGAGGGGTCGTTGTTGACCGCGCGCTCGAATGCCGCGCCGGCGCGAGGAAAGTTCTGCATGGCGATGTGGTTGTAGCCGACCTCCTGGTGGGCGCGTCCGAAGTTCGGCTTGCGACGGAGAACCCCGGTGAGCGTGTCGAGTGCGTCGGTCCACGCGTGTTGATGTCGCTGGGCGACCGCCAGCGCGTAGGCGGCCTCGATGTTGTCCGGTTCGTCGGTCAGCACGTCGCCCATCAACTGGGCGGCCCGGGCGGGTGCGCCCTGGCTCAGGAGGTATTGCGCTTGGCGTACGCGCTCTTGGCTATCGGACACTGAAGTGGGTGTTGGTGGCGCTGGTTTAAGCCTACACCGAAAGAAAAAGGGCGAACCAAGGTTCGCCCTCAATCCCTACTTCTTACGGCAAGGTCATTCAAGTTGGTACGAGAACCTCAAGCCCATGGTGCGCGGTCGTTGCTCGGAAACGACGGGAGTGTAGTGACCGGCGATCTGCATGATTTGGGCAGCCTCGTCGTTGAGGTTGTCGATGTAGAACTCGGCGGCCCACCCCTCCTTCTCGACGCCGAAGGCGACGTTCATGGTGGTCGCCGCCGGGTTTACGAAGCGAGTGTTTTTCGGTAGCCCACGGGGGATCTGGATGGTCCCGTAGTTGCCGCCCTCTTCCTGTAGCTCAAGTCCCGAGTAGCTTCCGGACTGGCGGAACAGCGTGTCGTCCATGAACTCGGCGCTGCCCACGATCCCGGAGACGTTCTCGCCGCGGTAGACAATGCCGCCGCGGAAGTAGGCGTTCGCCTGCAGGGCGTCCAG
This sequence comes from Gammaproteobacteria bacterium, assembly GCA_026705345.1. GTDB lineage: Bacteria > Pseudomonadota > Gammaproteobacteria > Pseudomonadales > Azotimanducaceae > VXYL01. The sequence goes on along the minus strand of JAPPAV010000140.1, from coordinate 160,394 downwards.
GGTGAAGTCGTAGCGCACGCGGAGGTTGCCGGAGAACGCGGGCGCGAACGGTAGTTCGCTCCCGACTGGCACCGCGATCCCGCGCAACTGGGGATTCAAACGGGTCAGTTCGGTGCTGAGGAAGCTCCCGGCGCCGGCTACGGTAAGGTTCTCGGTGGCCGCCCATTGCAGGTCCACATCGAGACCGCTGCTCTCCGCGTCGCCGATGTTTTCGAGGAAGAACAGGAAGGCGACGTTCGAGGGGTCGAAGCGCGAGACCTGCAACTCGTCGATCGCTGTCCGAAAGTATGTGGCGTTCAAGCGCAGCGAGTTGTCGAGGAAGTCGCCCTTCATGCCGACCTCGAAACTGGAGATCTCGTCGGTCAGCGCGGTGGCCGGCACGACGTAGTTCTCGTAGACGCCGGTCTGGTTGGTCGCGAGCTGACCGGCGTTCCGGTTCTGGGCCGCCGGTCGGTACCCCTCGGCGTAGGTCGCGAACAGAAGCATGCTGTCGTTCGGCGTCCACCCGATGGATGCCTTGATGATCGTGTCGGTCTCGTTGATCGAGCCGTCGGACTGCAGACCTGCGAGAATCAGGTGCCCGTTCTTGATCGCGGCAAGCGTCGCGGCGTTGCTGCCGCCGCCCCGGAACATGTCCCGGGCTCCGTTCGGACTGGGGGCGCTCAAGATCACGTTGTCGTCGCCGGTCGAGACGTAGTCGGCCAGGGTCTGCAGCCGGGCAGTCACGTCGTTGCTGAACGCGTGACTGTTGCAGCGCCCGTCGGCGGTTCTCTCGGAGTTGCCGAACCCTTGCGGCTCGATTCCGTATCGGCAACCGAAGGAGAAGTTCGAAGCGCCCTGCAGTTGCGTCGTCAGGTCGTAGTAGCGCGCGCTGAATGACACGGTCCACTGATCGTTCAGGTCGACGGCGACTTCACCGAAGAACGCGACCTCGTCCTCGGTCCGCGTGTAGTCGTTGAAGAACACCGTGAACGGCGTGCGGGGTTCCGGTCCCGCGTTCGTGCCCTCGGTGGGAATGGTGATGTTTCCGAGCAGGAAGCCGTCTCCCGAGTTGTCGTTGTAGTAGCTAGAGACGTGCTCGCCGAAGGCGGCGGCCACGGACGCGTATTGGAAATCGCCGAGGTGGTTGGTCTCGAACGAGTTAGTGTAGATCCCGCCGAGCAGCCGGAAGCGCTTCGAGGCGTCCGTAGTTACCCGGAGCTCGTTGGTGAAGCGCGAGTTCGCGGTGTCCTCGGTGTACTGCTTGGTGGGGTCGTAGCAGTTGTTGACGTCGGACGCGTCGTAGACGTTGCCGCTGCACAGGTAGTAGGTGATGTAGCCGCCGCCGTTGTTGTAGTGGGTGTAGTCGATGATTCCGTCGACGTCCCGGTTCAGGCTGCCGCCGGTGTAGATCAGATCCAGGTTGGCGATGCGCCCCGTCAACGTCCATGTCGTCAGCCCGAAGCTGTCCCGGTTGTATTCCGGGGAGAATCGCGCCGAGGCATGGTCCTGGCCGAGGCTCGTATCGACCACGAACGAACCCTCTCCTTCGAGAGTCTGGCTGGTGTGCTGGACGAGGGCGTCCCAGTCGTCGTTGATGTTGTAGGCCACGCCGACGCGCCCGCCCCGGTAGGTGGCTTCGTTCCAGTCGTCCTGGATGATGGCGTCGTTGCGGGCGCTCTCGACGTTGTCGGCGCCGGTCAACGGCGGGCCGAAACCCGCTACGTTGTTCCGGTCCACGACCTCGCCGCTCGGCGTGAAGGTCGCGGGAATGTTGTCCACCCAGCCGCCTTGGCTATCGCTATAGACGACCACCCGGACGGCGAGTGCGTCCGACAGGGGCAGGTTGACGAAGCCGTCCGCGCCAGCGCTGGTAGCGCCGTCCGCGGTGGTTGCGAGTCTGGTGTTGAACCCGGCGTCGAACTTGTTGGGCTCGGGTTTGCGGGTGATGAGACGCAGGTTGCCGGACTGGGAACTGGCGCCGAACAGGGTGCCCTGGGGGCCGGACAAGACCTCGATTCGCTCTAGGTCCGCCGCGAAGACGTCCAGGTTGCGTCCGCCGAAGGAGACCGGCTGCTCGTCGACGTAGAGCGCGACGCCGGGTGCCGAACCCTGGGCGGCGGTAATGGTGACGCCGGACTGTTCGGTGGCGCTGCCGCGAATATAGAGCTCGCGCTTACCGGGGCCGTTGCCGCCGCTGACGACGTTCGGCAGATACTCCGCGTACTCGTCGAACGTCTCGATTCCCAACTCCCGAACCGTGTCGCCCGTCACCGCCTGCACGGAGATCGTCACGTCCTGGGCGCTCTCCTCGCGCTTGGTCGCGGTGACGATGACCGTCTCGATTTCAGCGGCACTGGCGCCGCCGGTCGTGGCGACGGCAGCGGAGATGGCGGCTGCCAACGGCTTTTTCTTCCAAGTGCCGGGTCCGGTAGTTGCGTTGAGTGTGTTGTTCGCGTTGATCATGCGTCGCCTGCCCATCGCGATGCCTCCTAGGCTAGTTCATTCTGTGATTGTTGTTGGACGAGGGTGGAGCCACGCTGGCTGCGTGTCCGTTGACACCGCATACGTCTTTCCCCCGGCGTTGTCCGAACGCGTCGTTCTTTGTTCATTGCGCCGCGTAGATTGACAAGCAAATCGGTTGTAACACCCCCGTAACACCAATGCAACGCCCGCCCTACCGCTTTTTGCACGGTGGAGAGTCGGACGGCGTCGAAGTCCGTTCTGCGTTAGTGAGGTGATTCGGTTGTTGGCGCATGCGTCAAGTGTGACACTCGCGTGTGGGTCAACCCGGTTCTTGAGCCAATGCCCGACATCGCGCCGCCTCCACTCGACGACCCGCCGGCCCATTTCGGATTCCTGATGGTGCCGGACTACACGATGGTTACGTTGACGAGCGCCATCGCCGTGCTCCGGATGGCCAACCGGTCGAGCGAACGCGAGCTCTATCGCTGGTCGTGTGTGACCCTGGACGGCGCGCCCGTTGTCTCGAGCGCGGGGTTGCGTCTGATTCCGGACGGCGACATGAGTTGCCTTGGACAGGTGCATATCGTTTTCGTGTGCGGCGGCTACCATCCGGAGCGGCGCGCAACGAAACCGCTGCTTGCAGCCTTGAACGGATTGTCGAATCGAGGGGTCCATCTCGGGGCGCTTTGCACGGGGTCGCATTTGCTGGCCGCAGCGGGTTTGCTGGATGGCTACCGTTGCGCGATCCATTGGGAAAATCTACCGGGGCTCCGCGAGCAGTTCCCCAAAGTTCAGGTTTCTTCTAGGCTTTTCGTTGTCGACCGTGACCGCTATACATGCTCCGGCGGCATCAGTTCGATCGATCTGATGCTCCACCTGGTCGCCGGTGCACACGGTCGCGAGTTGGCCCGGGACATTTCCGAGCAATTCATCGTCGAACGAATCCGCACCGAGGACGACGCCCAGCGCACACCCCTCCACTACCTCGTCGGTGCCGGGAACCACGACACGCTGGTGGAGGCCGTGGCGCTCATGGAGGCCAACATCGAGGAGCCGCTGGGGCTGGGCGAGATCGCCGAGTACGTGGGGGTGTCGCGACGGCAGTTGGAGCGGCTGTTCCACGACCACCTGCATTGCACGCCGTCGCGCTACTACCTCGATCTGCGGTTGCATCGAGGCAGGTTGCTGCTGCTCCAGACCGGCATGAAGGTCGCGGACGTCGCGGCACGCTGCGGGTTTTCCACCGCCGCACGATTTGGCAAATCCTACTTGGAGAAGTACGGCAAGCGACCGAGCGACGAGCGTCGCGGGGAGTCGTAGGAGCACGACCGGACTCCGGTTTGGGCATGTCGCGTTGCGACCATTTGGCGTCGCCTTTTTCGTGTGCTCCAAGACGCGTTCAGGCGCAAGGTGCGCGCGTCGGCAACGCCGTGCATTGCGGACGTCGGTCGAGCTTCGAGTGGCGAGAGTGAGAACGCGATGAGCCCAGCCAAGACTACCCACCCGTCCTACGCGGACTTGCGCCAATGCGAGAACGTCGATCAATCCGATCGACGCGTCCCGATCAACCTTCGCCAGTCCGGCCCCACGCCCGTGGGCTTGCTCATTTCAACGCGTGTGCGCAAGTCGCCCTATTGGCACCTGTCGATGGAAGCGGGCTGCTGGCGCGCGACCGTCTACAACCGGGTCTACCACCCGCGCGGCTATGTCCGGCCGGAGGATGGCGGCGCGATGGTGGAATACGACGCGCTCGTCAACCACGTCACCCTCTGGAATGTCGCGGTCGAGCGCCAGATCCAGGTGAAGGGGCCGGACGCGGAGGCCTTCGTCAACTACGTCATCACCCGCAACGCCAAGCGCATCAAACCGATGCATGCGAAATACGTGATTCTGTGCAACGAGGCCGGCGGCGTCTTGAATGATCCCGTGCTGCTACGCGTCGCCGAGGACGAATTCTGGTTCTCGCTCGCCGACAGCGACCTCGAATTGTGGTTGCGCGGCGTCAACTTAGGTCTCCGCTACGACGTCTCCATCGCCGAGATCGACGTGGCGCCGGTGCAGATCCAGGGCCCCAAGTCCGAGGCGTTGATGGTGGATCTGTTCGGCGAGCGGGTTCGCGAGATTCCGTACTACGGTCTCATGGAAGGCCAGGTCAACGGGCGGGACGTGGTCGTGTCCCAGACCGGGTTCACCGGCGAGAAGGGCTACGAGATCTACTTGAAGGACGCCACGCGCTACGCGGAGGACCTTTGGTACGGCGTACTCGAGGCGGGCGAGCGGCATCAACTCATGGTGACGGCACCCGCGCACCATCGCCGGATCGCCGCTGGAATCCTCTCTTGGGGGCAGGATCTGGACCAGGAAACGTTGCCGTTCCAGTGCAATCTCGGCTACCAGGTGCCACGTCGCAAGCAGGCGGACTATGTCGGCAAGCAGGCGCTCGAAGCCGCGCGCGAAGCGATGGACGCCGGGACGCCGCCATTCCGCAATGTCTTGGTGGGTATTGTGTTCGGCGGTCGCCCGGTCACCGACTACGCCAATGACTTCTGGCTGGTCACGGCGGGTGAGGGCGGCGACCCCGTTGGCTACGTGACCTCGCCGTGGTTCTCGCCGGAACTCGAGACGAACATCGCCTTGGCCTACGTGCCTTGGGAGATACGCGGCGTCGGGACCAAACTCCGGGTGCACGTACCGCCCGAGTACGCTGAACGTGCCGGCGAGCCTGCGCCCGCCGAGGTCGTGGACGTGCCATTCAGACCGTCGGTGAATCCGAATGCCCGCGAGGTGGCGCGCAGCAAAGGCCGCGACAGTGTCGACTGAGGTCGCGGATGTCGATTAGGTCGCGGATGTCGACTGATCGTGACTGCAATGCAAACTAACATCGCCACGCTGATCGACGGCGAGGCCCAGGCCGCTCGCGAACTTGAACGCGACCTCGCCCGCGATGCGTCCGTCGAGCTTACGCCGCGCCAAGTCGCGACCGTGGATGATCTGTCGAACCACCTGCCGCTCGGCACGCGCGTCTACGTGCCGTCGATTCCGGGATCCACTTGGCAAGACACGGTGCGAGCCTGTGAACGCCTTCGCACAGATGGAATGGTGGCGGTGCCGCATCTGGACGCCCGATCGGTGGCGCACCGGGAGGAACTGAATGGCCGATTGAGCGCTCTCGTCGAGGCGAGCGTGACGGAACTCATGCTCGTTGCCGGCGACCGCAAGAGGCCGATCGGCGCCTTCGCGGATACGCTCGACATTCTCGACTCGGGCGCGCTGGTTGATCATGGCATAAAGCGCGTGGGCGTCGCGGGCTATCCCGAGGGTCATCCGGCGGTCGATCCCGCAGCCTTGGAAGCCTCCCTGTCCCGCAAGCTCGAATACGCTGCCGCCACCGCTACCGAGATGTGGATAGTGTCGCAGTTCGCGTTCCAGCCCGAGAAAGTGGTCGCGTGGCTCGATGCGATGGATGGAAGGGGCATGGGGTTTCCCGTCCGCGTGGGCATGTCGGGACCCGCGCGACTCAAGACGCTACTTGCCTTCGCGGCCCGCTGCGGCGTCGGTGCATCGGCGCGAGTGCTGGCCCGGCGGCCGAGTGCCCTGCGGCTGTTGAACAACTGGACGCCGGACTCGATGCTGAAAGCGCTGGCTCAACATCGCGTGGAGTCGCCGGGCTCGCCCTTGTCCGGGATTCACTTGTTCACGTTCGGCGGCTTGCCGCAAACTTCACGTTGGCTGCGCGAGATGGCTGGCGTGGGTTCCCATGTGGTCGACTTCCACGACGTCACGACGCGCGGCGAACGGTGATACGGCCATCCCGCGGTCGTCGCAACTCGAAGCAACGACCCTGGAGGATCCAACGAACATGAAGGCACACACCCTGCCGCCGAACGCTTCGGATGGCGAGATCGCGGCTTCCGTGCCACTCAATCGCATCGTTCCGCTTGCCAAGGATCGCCTTGGCCTCGAACCCGATACGCTGACGCCCTTTGGTCACTACAAGGCGAAACTAAACCTCGACGCGCAATCGTTCGAGTCAGCACGCAACGGCAAACTGGTCCTCGTGACGGCTATTTCGCCGACCCCCGCGGGCGAGGGCAAGACCACCACGAGCATCGGACTGAACGACGCCCTGAACCTCTTGGGCGTACGTTCTACCGTCTGTCTGCGCGAACCGTCGTTGGGTCCATGCTTCGGAATGAAGGGTGGTGCGACCGGTGGCGGCTGGTCGCAGGTGGCCCCGATGGCGGACATCAATCTCCACTTCAACGGCGACCTGCACGCGATCTCGGCAGCGAACAACCTGCTGGCGGCGGTGCTCGACAGCCACATGTACTGGAAGAATCCGCTCGACATCGATCCGACGACCATTTCCTGGCGCCGCGCCATCGACTTGAACGACCGAGCGCTGCGCGAAGTGGACCTCAAACTGGGACGCGGTGCGCGGCGCATCGGCGGTTTCGACATTACCGCGGCCTCGGAAGTGATGGCGATACTCTGTCTCGCCCAGGATCGGGAGGATCTCGAGCGCCGTCTCGGTAACATCGTGGTGGCGCGCAACGGCGACGGCGAGCCGGTTGCGGCGCGTGATCTCGGTGTCGCCGGCGCGCTCGCGGCGCTGTTGACGGATGCGCTGCACCCGAACCTGGTGCAAAGCCTCGAAGGCAACCCGGCGTTCATCCACGGCGGCCCGTTCGCGAACATCGCCCACGGCTGCAACTCGGTGGTGGCCACGCGCACGGCGCTCGGTCTCTCCGACGTCGTCGTGACCGAAGCCGGTTTCGGAGCCGATCTCGGCGCAGAGAAGTTTCTCGACATCAAGTGTCGGCAATCCGGTCTGCGTCCCGACGCGGTGGTCTTGGTCTGTACGGTCCGCGCTCTGAAGATGCATGGCGGAATGGCCCAGGCCGACTTGGCGAATACCGATCCCCAGGCCGTTCGGGCCGGTGCGCCGAATCTCGCAAGGCACATCGCCAACCTCAAGCGCTTCGGACTCACGCCGGTGGTCGCGGTCAACCATTTCGCCACCGACAGCAAGGAGGAGCTCGCCGTCGTGCAGGCGATTGCGGAGGAACATGGCGTCAAAGCCGTCGCCGCCACCCACTGGGCCGACGGCGGTGCCGGCGCGCAAGCGCTCGGCGAGGCCGTTATGGACAGTCTGAGCCACGGTGCCAACGTCGAACTCCTCTATCCCGACGAACTGGCTCTCTCGGACAAGATCGAAACCGTTGCGACGCGGATCTACGGTGCCCGGGAGGTTGCCTTGGAGCCTGTTGCCGCCGAGCAACTCGAGGAATACGAACGACTCGGCTACGGCCGTCTGCCCGTCTGCATCGCGAAGACCCAGTACAGTTTCTCGGCCGATGCGAAGGCTCTGGGCGCTCCGGTTGGCCATGTGCTGCCGGTGCGCGAAGTCCGCTTGTCCGCCGGAGCCGGATTCGTGGTCGCCGTCTGCGGCAACATCATGACCATGCCCGGTCTCCCTCGACGTCCCGCCGCGTTGGACATCGGCGTGGACGACGAGGGACGGGTCTTCGGCTTGTTCTAGTGCTTACGGGTTGGCGACCGGGTACGGATCCCGCGGATCTGAGTGCCGCGCTGTTCGACGGTGCCATCGTGGTCTTTCGAGAGCTTCCCGCGGTGCGGTGGTTTGCCGAGATGGTGCGGGCGATAGTCAGGGATGTATTCGGAACGGACGATCCTCCGGGTGCGGAGTCGTCGTTGCCGGCATCCGACTATCGCCGACTTGCCGTTTGCGCGAGAAACCGGGTGGCTGACGATGCAGTCATTCGCCGGGAGTGGCGCAATGTTCTGACCGCGGTGGGATACGCCCCCGAATCGACTTGGCTCGACCGCGTTCGGCTTCGGGTTGTGCCTTCGCGGAGTGACATCGACCACCGGCGGTTGTCGCCGCTACCACCCCATCGGGACACCTGGGCGTCCCGGATCATGGCGCAGGTCAACTGGTGGCTGCCGCTGTACCCCCTGCGCGAGACCGGGACGATGCTGATGTGGCCCGACGCCTTTCGCAGCCCCGTGGCGAATGACAGCGCCGCGTGGGACTTCGAGGAACTCGAACGTGCCGGGCGTGGCTACCCGCTATTGCCGACGGCCGCCTACCCGGAAACGGCGGGGACACCGGTTTTGATCGAGCCCGACGATCTGCTGGGCTTTTCCGCAGCGCATCTTCACGCGGGAAGATGCGATGCGTCGGGCCGTACGCGGTTCGGCATCGACAGCCGCACGGTGTGGGAGCACGATCTGCGCGCCGGCCGTTGTGCACCCGACGTTGACGGGTCGCCGGGAACCGAGATGTGGGGGTGGTTCGAAGCGCCCCGACTCGCGGGAGGGCGTCGATGACGCGCCATGCGCGCGTCGTCGTGATCGGCGGCGGCGTGGTAGGCGTTGCCACCCTGTACCACCTCGCCCGCAAGGGGTGGTCCGATGTGGCTCTCCTGGAGCGCAAGGAACTCACCTCCGGTTCGACATGGCATGCCGCCGGACTCTTGCCGCTGTTCAACATGAGCTACTCCGTGGGTCAAATCCACAAGTACTCGGTGAATCTCTACCGCACCCTCGAGGAGGAAACCGGCCAGGACGTGGGTCTGCGCACGGTGGGCAACATCCGCTTGGCGATGACGCCGGACCGCATGGACGAGTACCGCCAATACGAGGGCGTCGCACGCACCATCGGCGTCAACGTGGAGTTTCTAACGCCGGCGCAGGTCGGTGAAATCTGGCCGCTGGCGGTCACCGACGGGTTGATCGGCGCCATTCGGCATCCGGATGACGGCTACATCCAGCCCGCGGACCTCACCCAGGCGTTTGCCCGCGGTGCCCGGGCACGGGGTGCGACTATCCACCGCCAGACCTGCGTGACGGACATCGAGCGGACATCCGGCGGCGAGTGGCGGGTGCAGACCGACCAGGGCGATTGGCTCGCGGAACACGTGGTATCCGCCACGGGCAACTTCGCACGACGCACCGGTGCGATGGTGGGCCTCGATGTTCCCGTTCTCCCCGTACAGCACCAGTACATCGTCACCGAGGCGCATCCGGCGATCGTGGATCGTCGCGAGCAGGGCCTCCCCGAGATGGGCGTTCTGCGCGAGTCCGACGGCTCCTGGTACATGCGCGAGGAAGCCGGTGGCCTGCTGCTCGGCCCGTACGAGAAGGGGGCGCCGGCATGCTATCTCGACGGGCCGCACGCCGAGAGCGAATACGAGCTTTTCGACGGCGACATCGACCGGTTGATGCCCCACATCGAGTCGGCGATTCGCCGGGTGCCGATCTTCGAGCAACTCGGCATCAAACGCGTCTACAACGGTGCCATCGCCTATACACCGGATGGCAGTCCCGTTATCGGGCCGGCCTGGGATCTGCCGAACTTCTGGCTGAACGAGGGTCACAGTTTCGGCGTCACGGCGGCGGGCGGGGCTGGCTGGCAACTTGCCGAGTGGATCGTGGAGGGCGAGCCCACCATCGACATGCTTGGCGTGGATCCCCGCCGCTTCGGCGACTACGCCACCGGCGCCTATCTGAAGGCCAAGAACGAGGAAGCCTACGCCAACGTCTTCACCGTGCACTATCCGGACGAGGAGCGTCCGGCCGGACGACCGCTGCGCACTGCGCCTTGCTACGAGCGCATGCGCGAGAAAGGTGCCGTGTTCGGACAGAAGTTCGGCTGGGAACGCCCGAACTGGTTCGCGCCCCAAGGCGTCCCCCGGGAGGATCACTGGTCGTTCCGCCGGTCCCGGTGGTTCGAGCACGTGGGCGAGGAGTGCCGCAACGTCCGGGACAACGTCGGGGTGCTCGATATGACGGCGTTCGCCAAGGCCAGGTTGAGCGGTCCCGGCGCGGCGGCGTTCCTCGATCGGTTCGTCGCCAACCGCCTGCCGCGAACGGGCCGCATCGGCCTCTGCCATGCGCTCGACAGCCGGGGCGGCGTGCACTCGGAGTTCACGATCCACCGGGAAGCCGCCGACCGCTTCTACCTCGTGTCGGCCGGCGCGTTCCAGCGCCTTGACCACGATTGGCTGCGTCGCCAGATGCCCGCCGACGGGTCGGTCCGCTTCGAGAACCTGACAGCGGCCATGGGCGTCTTGGTGCTGGCGGGACCCAAGTCGCGGAATCTGCTGTCCCGCGTCTGCAACATCGACCTCGGCAACGACGCGTTCCGCTGGCTGACCGGCAAGGATGCGACCATCGGCTTAGCCCCCGTCAAGCTGATGCGGCTCAACTTCGTCGGCGAACTCGGCTGGGAGATACACCACGGCATCGAATACCAGAACACGATCTTCGACGCCCTCGTGGATGCGGGCGGCGACCTCGGTCTCAAGCCGTTCGGCATCCGCGCCATGGACTCCCTGCGCCTCGAGAAGTCCTACCGCATGATCGGCACCGAACTATCCATCGAATACGCGGCGCTGGAATCGGGTCTCGACCGGTTCGTGCGCCTGGACAAGCAAGAATTCACCGGACGCGAGGGACTCATGGCTTGGCATCAGCGGGGCTTCTCGAACGCGTTCGTGACCCTGGCGGTGGAAGGGCCCGAGGATGCGGACGCGATCGGCAACAACCCGCTGTACATCGGCGGCGAAATGGTCGGTCGGGCAACCAGCGGCAACTACGGCTTCCGGTTGGAGCAGTCGTTGGCCTTGGGGATGGTGAGACCCGAACTTGCCGAGCAGGGCACCGCGCTCGAGATCGACATTCTGGACGAGCGCTACGCTGCCAAGGTGGTCGAGGAAAGCCCTTGGGACCCTACTAACGAACGGTTGCGATCGTAGTCCGGCGCTCCCTTGGTTGGTGGGTCGTGGCGGCCTAGCGATGTGACGCATGGTCTCCGACTCGCACCCGTCCTACGGTTGGAGTGAGAGAAGTCCCACGAACCTTGGCGGTGATCGGCTACGGGAGTTTCCGACATCTGCCCAAGACGTTGGCGGCGCCGTGGGCGGCTGCGTTGGAGATGCGCGATCTGGTCGCACATCGGATCGTGCACGGTGCCACACGGTAGTCGCTGCTTCTTGACGAGCGCCACGTCGCGGTGGACGATCTACCGCTGGGCAACCTGATGCGGGCGGTGGTCGGTTTCGAGCAAAGCCGGACGCCGGCAGATGTCGCTCGGGTGGCCGAGGCGCTGCGGGATTGGTTGTCGCCGGAGGACTCGAGCCTCGGCGGCGCGTTCGTGGCGTGGATGCGGCAGATGGTGGCCCGGAGACCCGGACAGGCCGGACCGGCACTCGGCGTGACGTTGGAGGAAGCGACAATGACGTTGGTCGAACGGATGGCGCAGTGGCCTGAACAGTGGCGCCGGGAAGGCGTGGCCGAAGGGCGCCGGGAGGGCGTGGCCGAAGGGCGCCGGGAGGGCGTGACGCAGCATCGCACCCTACTGCGCCGCTTTGCCGCGGGGCGATTCGGCGAAGCGGTTGGCGAACGAGTCGAGGCTTTGCTAGGAGATACTGAGGACTGGGACCGGCTGTCGGCAACCGCAGAACTCATCGCGACTGCAGAGAGTGAGGGGGAACTCATCGACGGCGTGTCCACGGTCGTTCGTCAGGGCGGCTAAAAAGCCTTCGTTACCTTGAAAATTGGACGTTTGCCGTCCGGTTTTCAAGGTCGGAAGAATGGGAAACGCATCATCCACGCATCGGCCAGTCCTGCTCGGTGTGTTCGCCCCAAGGCTCCCGTGCAAATACGCCTTCGACCATCGGTGCGAAGTGGCCTAAGGCGAAGGTGTCGTATTGCGGATCGAATGACAGTTGGTCGTAGTCCGCGCAGAAACGGACGGTCATCTCGTAAGCCGGGTGATCCCGGTGCCGCTCGCGCTCGTTGGGGTCGCCGCCGGTCTTGTCGAAGTAGTAGTAGCCCTGGAACAAGCCGTGGTGCAGCACCATCCAATAGGTGTGTCTGGCCACGTAGGGCCGTAGCACGCCGGCCGCCACTTCGGCGTGGTTCTCCGGCGCCAGGTTGTCGCCGATGTCGTGGAGCAGTGCGGCCACCACGATCTCTTCGCATTCGCCGGCGCGCAAGGCCCGCGTGGCCGTTTGCAGCGAGTGCACGTAGCGATCCACCTGGTAGCCGGGGAATCCGCCCTTGAGGCTCTCGAGGTAGGCGAGAACCCGCTCGCCGGTCTCGGCGATATAGGGTTTCGCCAGCTCGTCGAGCAGGGCGTAGTCGCGGGCCGTGCCTCGGTCCATGCGGGTGAAGCCGACGACCGAAGTCGCATTCGGGTCATTCATGGGTCGGTTCTCCGCCCTTTGACGGAAACGAATTATGGTCAAATACCCTTCGATTGAGAAACGATATTGCGCGGGTTGAACTCCCGACGAATGGAAAAATACTCGCTTTTCGGCCTGGTCCGTCACGCCAGGCACTACCACGAGAACTGGCAGCGGGCATGGCGTGACCCCGCGCCGAAGAAGGCATACGACACCGTGATCGTCGGGGGTGGCGGCCACGGGCTGGCAACTGCCTACTATCTCGCCAAGGTGCACGGCGTCACTGACGTGGCGGTCGTCGAGAAGGGCTGGCTGGGCGGCGGCAATACGGGTCGCAACACCACCATCGTGCGGTCCAACTACCTGCGCGACGAGTCGTCGCACCTCTACGAGTTCTCGCTCAAGCTGTGGGAGGGGTTGAGCCAGGAGCTCAACTTCAACGTCATGTTCTCTCCGCGCGGCGTGCTCTACCTAGGTCACAACCTCCACGACATGCGCGAGATCGAACGCCGGGTGAACGCCAACCGCTTAAACGGCATCGATGCCGAACTGCTCTCCACCGCCGAGGTGCAGAAGCTGGTGCCGCTGATGAACTGTTCGCCGAATGCGCGCTACCCAGTACTCGGTGCCTCGTTGCAGCGCCGCGGCGGAGTCGCCAGGCACGACGCGGTGGCGTGGGGTTTCGCCCGTGCCGCCGACGGCCAGGGCGTCGACATCCTGCAGCGGACCGAGGTCACGGGAATTCGCTGCGACAACGGTGCGGTCACGGGTGTCGAGACATCCCGGGGCTTCATCGGCGCGCGCAAGGTGGCGTGCGTGACAGCCGGCAACTCGGGTGTGCTGGCAGCGATGGCGGGGCTTAAGTTGCCGATTGAATCGCGACCGCTGCAGGCGTTGGTCTCCGAACCGCTCAAGCCGTGTCTTGACGTCGTCGTGCAGTCGAGTGGGGTGCACTGCTACGTGAGCCAGGCGGACAAGGGCGACCTGGTGATCGGCGCCGGTACCGATTCCTACAACGGCTACGGGCAGCGGGGTTCCTTCTCGGTCATCGAACACACGTTGCAAGCCGTGTGTGAACTCTTCCCGGCTTTCAGCCGCGTGCGCATGAACCGGCACTGGGGCGGCATCGTCGACATCTGCCCGGACGCCTGCCCCGTCATCGGCGAGACGCCCGTTCGCGGCCTCTATTTCAACTGCGGCTGGGGTACGGGCGGCTTCAAGGCCACGCCCGGTTCGGGCTACGTGTTCGCGGACACGCTGGCCCATGAACGTCCCCATCCACTCGCCGCGCCGTTCTCGCTCGACCGCTTCGCCACCGGCGCTCTGGTCGACGAGCACGGCGCCGCCGGCGTCGCCCACTGATGTTCCGGATCCGCTGCCCCTACTGTCGAGAGCTGCGTAGCGAGGAGGAATTCAGCTACGCGGGCGAAGCACACATCCCGCGACCTGCCGATCCGTCGTCGTTGTCCGACGCCCGGTGGGGCGAATACCTGCATGCCCGCACGAACCCCCGGGGCCCGCACCGGGAGATGTGGGTCCACACCGCGGGCTGCGGCAGATACTTCAACGTCCTGCGCGACACCGTGAGCTACGAGATTCTCGCGGTGTACTTGGTGGGCGAGGTGCCACCGGAACGGAGAGAGGCCTAGGTGGGCGGAGAGGTACACCGTTTGGGTGCCGGGGGCCGGATCGACCGTGACCAAGCCCTGGATTTCGTGTTCGACGGCCGTGCCCGCCGCGGCTTTGCCGGCGACACCCTGGCCTCCGCGTTGCTCGCCAACGGCGTGGATGTCGTTGGTCGAAGCTTCAAGTACGGGCGTCCACGTGGGATCATGGGTCACGGCGCGGAGGAGCCCAACGCGATCGTCGAGGTCGGCGCCGGCGCGTCATGCGTGCCGAATCTGCGAGCGACCCAAGTGGAACTCTACGACGGATTGGTAGCCCGTTCGACCGGGTCGTCGGTTTTCCAGCGTGTCGCTGGCGCGTTCGGCCGCCTGATACCGGCGGGCTTCTACTACAAGACCTTCATGTCGTCGCCGCGGGCTTGGATGGCTTGGGAGCGCGTGTTGCGACACGCCGCGGGCTTCGGCAAGGCTCCGGATGCTGCAGATCCCGATACCTACGACCGGATGAACCATCACTGCGATGTGCTGGTGGTCGGAGCCGGTCCCGCGGGCTTGAGCGCGGCCCTCGAAGCGGCACGGTCGGGGGCGCGCGTGCTGCTTGCGGATGAACAGTCGGAGTTCGGCGGCAGCCTGTTGGCGGAAACGCGGGCGTTGGGTGGCGAAAGCCCCGCGGCCTGGCTTGCCGGCGCCTTGGCCGAGCTTGACGCGTCCGCGAATCTCGAATTGCTGCCGAGGAGCACGGTCAGCGGCTACTACGACCACAACTTCCTGACCATCGTCGAACGCCGATCCGACCACTTGGGGCCGGTGTCCGGTACCGGGACTCGGGAACGGCTGCATCGGGTTCGTGCCGAACAGGTCGTGCTCGCGACAGGCGCCATCGAGCGGCCGCTGGTATTCGCCAACAACGACCTACCCGGCGTGATGCTGGCCTCGTCGGTGTCCACCTACGTCAACCGCTACGCGGTCGCGCCCGGCAGGCGCCTGCTGCTCTTCACGACCAGCGATCACGGCTATCGAACGGCATTGGATTGGCAAAGGGCGGGCCGCGAGGTCGTGGCGATCGTTGATCCCCGGGATAGTCCCGCCGGCGGATGGGTGGCGTCGGCGAAGAACGCTGGCATCGACGTGATCGCCGGCCATGCCGTCACCGAGGCTCTCGGCCGCGGTCGGGTCTCCGGCGCGGTTGTCGCGCCGTTGCAGGGCAACGTGCTGGCGGGCGTGTCCCGGCGACTGGCCTGTGACCTGATGGCGTGTTCCGGCGGCTGGAACCCGACGCTGCATCTTGGTTCGCAGACGGGAGTCAAACCAGGCTGGAGTGACTCTGCAGGCGCGTTCCTGCCCGGCGATCTCGGTGAAGGCACGCTCTGTGCGGGTGCGGTGGCGGGGACGCCCACGCTGCGCGGCTGCCTGGAGCAGGGGGCGCTCGCCGGCGCCACCGCCGCATCGCGTGCCGGCTTCGGCAGTGGCCGAACGACGCGGGCGGCACCCGAGGTCGACGAACCGCCCGAGGCGCTGGCACGGTCGCTGTTCCGGGTACCGCACCCCAAGCGCGTGAGCCGCGCACCCAAACAGTTCGTGGACCTCCAGTTGGATGTCACCGCTGCGGACATCGAACTCGCGGCGCGGGAGGGCTATGAGTCGGTGGAGCACGTCAAACGCTACACGGCGCTTGGTTTCGGCACGGACCAGGGCAAGCTCGGCAACGTCAACGGGGTCGCCATCCTCGCCGAAGCTCTCGGCAAGGACATCGCTGAGGTGGGTACGACGATGTACCGGCCTTCCTACACGCCGGCCACCTTTGGCGCCATCGCGGGACGCGACGTGGGCGAGTTATTCGATCCGGAACGACACACACCCATGCACGCGTGGCACACAGCCCAGGGTGCCGAATGGGAGGACGTGGGGCGATGGAAGCGGCCCTGGTACTACCCGAGGCCTGGCGAAACGATGCAGCAGGCGGTGAGCCGCGAATGCCTGGCGGCCCGGGACGGCGTGGCGATCGTGGACGCGTCGACGCTCGGCAAGATCGATATCCAGGGCGCCGACGCCGCGGAGTTTCTGGACCGGGTCTATACCACCGGGTTCCGCAAGCTCGGTATTGGGCGGTGCCGCTATGGCCTCATGCTTCACGAGGACGGCACGATCTTCGACGACGGCGTAACGGCGCGGCTGGCGGAGAACCGCTACCTAATGCACACCACCACTGGCAACGCGGAGGTGGTGTTCTCGTGGTTGGAACGATGGCACCAGACGGAATGGCCGGAACTTGCGGTGTACTTCACGTCCGTGACGGATCATTGGGCTACCGCGGCCCTTGTCGGGCCGAAGTCCCGCACCGTCTTGGCCAAGGTTTGCCCGGATGTTGACCTGTCCGGAGATGTATTCCCGTTCATGGCGGTTCGCGAAGGCCATGTCGCGGGCGTGCCGGCCCGGGTATTCCGCATCAGCTTCAGCGGCGAACTGTCCTTCGAGGTCAACGTCCCGGCACAGCATGGCCGGGCGGTCTGGGACGCGCTCATCGATGCCGGGGCGGAATTCGACATCACGCCGTACGGCACGGAAACCATGCACGTGCTGCGCGCCGAAAAAGGCTTCATCATCGTCGGGCAGGACGCCGACGGATCCATGACGCCGGCCGACATGGGCATGGACTGGGCGGTACGCCGCAACAAGCCGTTCGGGTTTCTCGGTGACCGCTCCCTCGAGCTGGCGGACCATCTACGCGAAGACCGCCCACAGCTTGTAGGGCTCGCCACCGACGATGCCAAGACCGTGCTTCCGGAGGGCGGGCAGTTGGTCGACGATCCCGAACGCCCGCCGCCGGCGCCGATCGCCGGCCACGTGACATCCAGCTACTACAGCGCCCGGCTATCGCGTCCCATCGCGCTCGGCATGGTGAAGGGTGGAGCGAGCCGAACGGGTGAAACCGTCTACTGTCCCCTCGCCGATGGCCGGATCCTCAAGGCGTCGATCGTCGATTCCGTCTTCTACGACCCGAAGGGGGAGCGGCAGGATGTCTGAGTCGCCAGGCGTCGTGTGCCGCCGCGAGTGCCCGGGTCGGGCGTTTCTCAATCTCCGCGGCGATGCCACGCAGGCACGACTTCGTAACGCGGCGGCGCAGGTCTTGGGTGTGGAGCTACCGCGTGAGCCGGGAACATGGAATCACGCCGATCGCTCGCGGGCGTATTGGCTGGGTCCCGACGAGTGGCTCCTGGTCGTCGAAGGTGAGGACGGATCGGATGTTGAAGCGCGGCTGCGCGATGCGCTCAACGGTCGCTTCTCGTTAACGGACGTGTCCGGTGCCCAGGTTCAGCTGGAACTGTCCGGTCCCGATGTGGGCAAGGTGCTGCAGAAGTCGAGTCCCTACGACTTCCATCCCCGGAACTTCCCGCCCCGTCGTTGCGCACACACCGTGTTCGCGAAAGCCACGGCACTTGTCGCGGCAAGGGAGGACGGCGCGTTCGACATCGTCCTCCGTCGGAGCTATGCCGACTACCTCATGCAATGGCTCGCCGATGCGGGGGCGGAATACGGTTACCGGCTGGAATGAGCCACAAATCCGTCCTTTGTTGCTTGGCGGTCAGCGGCGCCTCGCCGGCGCACCCTGGCGAGCGCGTTGGAGAATTCGCGCAGCGAATTCTCGGGGCGACCGCGAAGCGGTCGCGTCTCGTATCTTGAGCGATTATCGCCCACGGCATGGGCGATTTTTCGGACTCGCTAGGTCGAAACGGTTTCAGCCCAGATCGAAACCCTCGTACCCGTTGGCCGCGACCTGCTCGCACATCTGGGCGTACGGCGGAAACCCGATCAACGGCATGAAGACCTGGGGCTTGCCCGGGATGTTCTTGCCGAGGTACCACGAATTGCAGGTCGGGTAGAGCGTCAAGCCAGCGACCGCGTTGACGTGGGCCACCCAGTCGTCCTGGGCCTGGCGGGTGGCTTCGATGGTTGCGCGCCCTTCCCGGCTGAGGTCGCGAAGGCAGTCGGCAATCCAATCGACGTGCTGCTCGATGGCCACGATCATGTTGGTCAGCACCGACGGACTACCCGGCCCGGTGATTAGAAAGAGGTTCGGGAAGCCGACCGTGCTGAGACCCAGGTAGGTGCGCGGCCCTTCGTTCCACGCCTGCTTCAACTCGATGCCGCCGCGGCCGCGGATGTCGACGCCAAGCAGCGCACCGGTCATGGCGTCGAAGCCGGTCGCGAAGACGATGCAGTCGAGTTCGAACTCCCGTCCACCCGCGACGACGCCGTTGGGCGTTATGCGTTCGATCGCGCGTTCCCTTGCGTCGACGAGTTCGACGTTCGCCCGGTTGTAGGTCTCGAAATAGCCGGCGTCCAGGCAAGGGCGCTTGCAGCCTATGACGTTGTCCGGGCACAGCAGTTCGGCCACCCCCGGATCTTGGACCGTATCGCGTATGCGTTGGCGTACGAACTCCGCGGCGGTCTCGTTGGCCTCGCGGCTACGCAACAGATCGTTGTAGGCGCCCAGGAACGTGAAGCCGCCGTGTTGCCAGCGCGCGGCGTAGTTGGCCTCGCGATCATCGGCATCGTCCGATGAAGCGGGGACGTCGTTGTGATGCACTCTTGAGCCGAATCCCGCATGCATGCGCAGGTTGTTGGCGCGCAACTCGGGATACTCGGCCTTGATCTCGCGGACGTATTCGGGATCCAGCGGTTTGTTGCGCGCCGGGATCGAGTAGTTCGGCGTACGTTGGAACACCGTCAGACGCTTGGCTTCGGCTGCAATGATCGGGATGGCTTGGATTGCCGACGAACCCGTGCCGATGATGCCAACCCGTTTGCCGGCGAAGTCGACGCCTTCCGGGGGCCACCGGCCGGTGTGGTACGTCTCGCCCGAAAAGCTGTCGCGACCCTCGAAATCAGGGAGATTCGCGCTAGACAGGCACCCGGTGGCCATGACCACGAAGGACGCCGACACCGATTCGCCGGTATCCGTTGTGACCAGCCAGCGTTTCTCGCCTTCGTCGAAGACCGCCCCTGCGACGCGGGTGTGGAAAGTGATGTCCCGGCGAAGATCGAACCGATCCGCGACGTGGTTGGCGTAGCGAAGGATCTCCGGTTGACCGGCGTAGCGCTCCGTCCACTCCCATTCCTGTTGCAGCTCGTTGGAGAAGCTGTACGAGTACTCCATGCTCTCGACGTCGCACCGGGCGCCGGGGTAACGGTTCCAATACCAAGTGCCGCCGACTCCCCCGCCCGCCTCGACGACACGCGTGCGGAAACCGGCGCCGCGCAACCGGTGCAGCATGTAGAGGCCGGCGAATCCCGCGCCAACGACGATCACATCCAGGTCTGACTTGCCCGTCATGCGCGCACCTGACGTCGGGCCGAAGAGGCGGGATTCTACATAACCTCATGGGAATCCCTTTCTCGTTTTAGTGGTATATACCGATATATACTTAGAGCCATGACATCGCTCGAGCGTATCTGCACGGCATTGCGAGACGCTGGGGTCAACTACGCGATCGTTGGCGGGCACGCGGTCGCATTGCATGGCGCCGTCCGGGGCACCATCGACATCGATTTGGTATTGCGCTGGACCCGACAAACGCTGATGAAGGCACAAGCCGCATTGAACGGTATCGGATTGGTGTCTCGTTTGCCGATCGATGCCGAAGACGTCTTCGCATTCCGCGATGAATACATCGAGAACCGCAATCTAATCGCGTGGAACTTCCACAATCCAAACGACCCGCTGGAGCAAGTGGACGTCGTCATCAACTACGACCTCACCGGCAAGCGAACGAAGCGCGTCGAATTGCCATCCGGACCTATCGAGGTCCTGTCTCTACCGGACCTGGTCGCCATGAAGCGCGAGAGCGGTCGGCCGCAGGACCTCGAGGATGTTCGCGCGTTGGAGCGGCTATGAGGGGCGGACGGGTGCCGCGTCCCGTGCAGACGTTCTCAGACGAGTACCTAGCGCGTTGCCGGGAACTGTCGGCCATGGACGTCGTGCGGTTTCTCGACGACTTCAAGCGGATTCACGGGCACGTCGAATCGCGTTCGCGCTTGATCAGTCTAAAGGTGCCCGAACCGCTGCTGGCGGCCTTCAAGGTGGAGTCCCGGCTGCGGGGGGTCCCGTACCAGACCCAGATCAAGAACCTGATGCGGCAATGGCTGCAAGCGGCGGAGGCCCGGCCCGACGAGTGAAGGCGGCAATACGGCATCGGCGCCGTTGGCGGGTGAGAGCCTTGTGCCGCGTTCAAACGGTCGGCAAGAGCGACTCGACCGGAGGATGCGCCGCGATGACGCCGAGGAACGCGTCGCCGTAGCGTTCGAGCTTGGCTTGGCCGACGCCGTGGACGCGCAGCATCGCGTCCGGGGAGTCAGGACGAAGTCGTACCAACTCTTTCAGGGTCGTGTCGTGGAAGACCACGTAGGGCGGCACGCCGGCCTCCGCCGCGATCTTGCGCCTAGTCTCGCGCAGCGCTTCCCAGAGTGCCGTGTCGCCAACGGCTATCTCGAAACCGTCGTCGCGGCTCTTGGCGGGTGCCCGTTCGCGCTTGGCGATCTTCGTCTCTTCGCGCAGGGTCAGGGTCTCTTCGCCACGCAATAGCGGACGTGATGTCGGCGTGAGGGTGAGCGCGTTGAAGCGCGCCGGGTCCGACCGGACGTAGCCGCCGGCGACGAGTTGCCGCAGCACGGACCGCCATTGGTTGACTGCCAGATCATCGCCGATGCCGTAGGTGGAGAGCCGTTCGTGGCGGTGTTGGCGGACCTTCTCGGTATCCTTGCCGCGCAACACGTCGATGACGTGCCCGGCGCCGAAGCGCTGGCCGGTGCGGACGATGCAGGACATCAACTTCTGTGCGGGCACGGTGCCGTCGTAGGTCTTGGGCGGTGCGAGGCAAACGTCGCAGTTTCCGCACGTTGCCGGGGGCTCGTCGCCGAAGTAACGCAGCAGGGCGGCGCGACGGCAGGCGGTCACCTCGCACCAGCCGAGCAGGGTGTCGAGCTTGGATCGCTCGATGCGCTTGTGCTGCTCGTCCGCGTCGGAGTCGTCAAGCATCTGCCGAAGCCGGACCACGTCCTGCAGTCCGTAGATCATCCATGCGTCGGCGGGCTCGCCGTCACGTCCGGCCCGACCCGTTTCCTGGTAGTAGGCCTCGACGCTCTTCGGGAGGTCGACGTGTGCGACGAAGCGGACGTCGGGCTTGTCGATCCCCATGCCGAACGCGATCGTTGCGACGATGACGACGCCGTTGTCGCGTAGGAACCGGTCCTGATGTCGGGCGCGAAGCGCGTTCGGGAGCCCGGCGTGGTACGGGAGTGCGTCGTGTCCGGCACCGCGCAGCATTTCCGCGGTGGCCTCCGTCTTGCGCCGGGACAGGCAATACACGATGCCGGCTTCTCCGCGGTGATCGTCGAGGAAGTCGAGAAGCTGCGCATTGGCGTTGGTCTTGATGCGCACCGAATAGCAAATGTTGGGCCGGTCGAAACCGCTCACGAAGCGCACCGGGTTGGCGAGCCTGAGACGCGTCACGATCTCGGAACGGGTCCGGGCATCGGCGGTGGCGGTGAGCGCCAGCCGGGGGATGCCGGGGAAGCGCTCGGCGAGCACATGAAGGCCGAGGTAGTCCTGGCGGAAGTCGTGGCCCCACTGGGAGACGCAGTGGGCCTCGTCGATCGCGAACAGGTTGACGGGCGAGCGTTCAAGCAGGGACAGGGTGTCCTCCTGAAGCAGGCGCTCGGGCGCGAGGTAGAGCAGGGCAAGGTCGCCCTCCGCCATTCGGTTGGCGATTTCGGTCTGCTCGAACCACGGCAGCGTCGAGTTGAGGAACGCCGCCGCGACGCCCATCTGGCGCAGCGCGGCGACCTGATCCTGCATCAATGCGATCAACGGGGAGACCACCACGCCCGTACCGGGACGGACCATGGCGGGAATCTGGTAGCAGAGCGACTTGCCGCCGCCCGTCGGCATCAGGACCAGGCAGTCGCGGCCCTCGAGCGCGGCTTGGATGACGGCTTCCTGCCCGGGTCGGAAATCGTCATAGCCGAAGGTGTCGCGGAGCGCGCTACGGGCGGGATCAGGCATCCAGGAATTATCCCGGAAAACCAGGCGAGAGAGGTGAGCGATGGCGCATTTCTCACAACAACGCCCGCTGGACGGAACTCAGCGAGTTCGACCTTGAGGACATTTCGACGGCAACCACTGCGCTATAGTCGAAGCCATGAGTCCGCAAGCCCCGCCCGCCCCGTGAAGCGCGACCTCGCTGGCTTGCCTCGTGCCCTGCGCGGCGACGTTCGGCTGCTCGGCGCGCTGCTCGGCCGGGTTATCGCCGACCACCGGGGTGCGGCGTTCGTCGATCGAATCGAGTCCATTCGCGCGCTTGCCAAGCGCGCGAGGCGGGGCACGAGCGCGGACTGGAATCGATTGAGCACAACGCTCGCGGCCCTGCCGGAGGACGCTCTGACGGATATTGCGCGCGCATTCAACCAGTTCCTCAACCTCGCCAACATCGCCGATCAACGCCAGGCAGCCCGGGACGCCACGTGGCCCGAGGCGGTGGACGTCGACGTTCTCCGTCAATTGCGCATTGAGCTCGTCCTGACCGCCCATCCCACGGAAATCCTGCGTAGAACGTTGATCCGCAAATACGATGCCATCGCAGCCGTGTTGGAGGCCCGGTCTCGGGTTCCGAGGAGCGAGCGTCCGGTGCTGGAGGCGGAACTCGAACGCCTGATCGCCGAGGCGTGGCACACCGACGAGATCCGCCGCGAGCGTCCGGCACCGCGCGACGAGGCCCGGTGGGGCTTGGCCGTCGTTGAGAACTCGCTGTGGCAGGCCGTCCCGGAGACGATGCGGGAACTGGACCGGGTTCACGGCTCTACCTTACCCATCGACGTCATGCCGTTCGCGTTCGCCTCGTGGATGGGTGGCGACCGGGACGGCAATCCAAACGTCACGGCGGCGGTGACCCGGGAGGTTCTGCTGATGGCGCGCTGGACGGCTGCGGATTTGTTTCTGCGGGATGTGACGAGTTTGTCCGCATCGCTGTCCATGACCGCGGCAAGCGAGGCCATCCGGGTCGCAACGGGAGACGCGGCGGAGCCCTATCGGTCGGTGTTGAACGCCTTGGGCGACCGACTCGAGGCGACCCGTGCGTGGGCGGCGACGGGCGGTCCGCCGGACCACGGGTTGATCCTGGCCGATTCGGAACTACTGGAGCCCCTCGTACTGTGCCGGGACTCGCTCCTGGAATGCGGCATGCCGCAGATCGCGGACGGACCGCTCCTGGACACGATTCGACGTGCACAGTGCTTCGGCGTCCACCTCGTGCAGATCGACGTACGGCAACATGCCGCTCGCCACGCCGCGTTGTTCGACGAGCTCACCGTCTATCTGCACGACGGCGACGGTTATGCCGCCTGGCCGGAACACAAACGAACGGCTTGGCTGATCGATGAACTTGGCAGTCGCCGACCGCTGTTTCCGGCGTCGTGGCCGGTGAGCGACGAAGCCCGGGAGGTGATCGTCACCTGTAGAGCTATCGCGGAATACGATGCATCGGGAATAGCGGCCTACGTCGTCTCGATGGCGTCGAGGCCCAGCGACGTGCTCACCGTCGCGCTGCTGCTCAAGGAAGCCGGGGTCCGAACCCGGCTGCCCATCGTGCCGCTCTTCGAAACCCTGGACGACCTCGACGGGGCGGCGAAGACCGTCGAGACGTTGCTATCGATTCCTTGGTATCGCGACTACGTTGGTGAGCGAATCCAGGTAATGATCGGCTATTCGGACTCGGCCAAGGACGCCGGCCAACTCGCCGCGGCGTGGGCCCAGTACCGGGCCCAGGAGTCTCTCGCCGAGGTTGCTGCCAAACACGGCGTGAAGCTCACGCTCTTCCACGGCCGCGGCGGCGCCGTCGGACGGGGCGGCGGTCCGTCAGCCCAGGCCATCGAGTCGCAGCCTCCGGGCACCGTGGCGGGTTCGTTCCGCGTCACCGAGCAAGGCGAGATGATTCGGTTCAAACTCGGCACGCAGGCGATCGCCAAGGCGACGCTCAGTCACTATCTCACGGCGACGCTGAACGCCACGCTCGATCCGCCGCCCGCCCCCACGCCCGACATGCGCGCCCAGATGGACGAACTGGCGGCCGCGTCCCGGAGGGCGTATCGGTCGGTTGTCGGCGAGGCGGTTTTCGTGAGGTTCTTCCAAACGTTGACGCCGGAGGCCGAGCTCGCGGCCTTGGCACTCGGCAGCCGGCCCGCGCGGCGGGTGCCGAACCGGGAGCTTGCCAGCCTGCGCGCGATACCGTGGGTGTTTGCCTGGACCCAGGTACGGCTCATGCTGCCAGCCTGGCTTGGCACGGAACGCGCGATGAAGAGACTCGGCGCCGATCGCGACACGTTCGAGTTGCTACGCGGCTGGCCGTTCTTCGCCATGCAGGCCGACATGCTGGAAATGGTCGTTGCGAAGGCGGATGTGACGCTGGCGCGGTACTACGCGCGCCGCTTGACCGATCCCGATCAGCAAGCCATGGCGGAAGGTCTCTTCCAACGCCTTGTTTCGCTCGCCAACGACATCCTGGCGCTCACCGAAGCGCCCCAACTGCTGGCTCGTGCCGACCAGGTCCGGGACTCGATCACCGTGCGCAATACCTATCTCGACCCGTTACACCTGCTGCAGGCGGAACTGCTCGCGCGGCGCCGGGGCGGCAACGATTCGGAGCGGGTGAACCAAGCACTCAAGGTGACCATGGCGGGTATTGCCAGCGGATTGCGGAACACGGGGTAGGTAGAAGGGTGCGGCGGTTCGTCACGGGACTGGCGAGCATCGCATTGTCGGCTTCGGCCGGTGCCGCCATCGAGGATGACTGCACGCCTCGGCATGTCCCCGCCGACCTGCTCGCGGTACCCATCGAGGAAATAGCCGGACGACCGCTGGCCGCCAGTCTCCGCTACCGCATTGGGTCGATCACGGTCGTTCGCCAGGACGTCTTCAACACCGACGATCCGGCTGAGAACAACACCGCTTTCCGGTTGGCGAACCGCTGGCACGTCGTGACGCGGGAAGGAGCCGTACGCGGATTGCTGCTGTTCCAGGAGGGGGACTGGGTAACGGTTGACGAGATTGCCGAAACCGAGCGAGCGCTGCGAAGCAAGTCCTATCTCTACGACGCACGCATCGTGGCCAACAGCGTGTGCCCGGTGAACCGCGAGGGGAAAGATCATGTCGCCGAGGTCGAGTTGGTCGTCGTTACGCGTGACGTGTGGTCCCTGTCGCCCGAACTCAGCATCACCCGCACGGGAGGCGAGGATCGCGTGCGTGTCGGCATATCGGAGATCAATCTGGCGGGTGGCGGCTCGAGTTTGGACTTGACGGTCTTCGAGAATCTGGACCGGCAAGGGGTGAGCGTCAGCTACGCGGACGCCAATCTCGGGCAGAGCCGGGTCGGCGTTCGGCTGCGCTACGACGACACCGACGACGGCGAACTCGTGGAGGCGGGCATCGGTCAACCGTTCTACGCGTTGTCGGCGCGCCGTTCCTGGAATGCGAACGTCCTCCGGTCGAGCACCCTGCAGGGGTTGTATCGAGGCGGAAAACGGTTCGCGTCCTTCCGGCGCGACTACCGACTCGCGCAGTTGTCGAGGGGATGGTCGGAGGGCAGGCGAAACGGCTGGGTCAACCGCGTCGTGGCGGGCGCGACCTTGGAGGATTGGCGCCATTCGCCCGCTTTGGACTCCCCGTTGACGTTTCGAAGCCGGCGATTCGTCTACCCTTGGCTGTCATTTCATCGCGTCGAGGACGAATACGCTCAAGTACGAAACGTGGATCGTGTCCAGACCACGGAGGACGTGTACCTTGGTCGGCGCTACGATCTGATGCTCGGCTACTCGGGGGAGGGTGACCGTCATGCAATCGCCAGTGCCGAGTTCCGGGATGGCCATCGGCACGGCGACCGCGGCATCCTTCGCTACGGTGCACGCGTGTCGGGCTACTGGAACACCGCCACGCGTCGACCGGAAAACGCCATCGCGCATGCGTGGGCTCGCTATAGGCACAGGCAGACGCCGCGGTGGGCGTTGATCCTGGACGGCGAAGCCACGCTGACCGACGCCCTGACCGCCGACCAGCAGGTACTCATCGGCGGAAGCGCGGGGCTGCGAGGCTACCCCAACCGCTACCAGGCTGGCACGCGAGCCTTCCGGCTGACGGCGGAAGAGCGGTTCTACACGGATCTCTACCCGCTGCGCATCCTGCGCGTCGCCTTGGCCGGTTTCGTGGATGTCGGTCGAGCGTGGGGTTCGCCGGAATCCAATGACACCCTGGCCAACATCGGCGTCGGACTCCGCTTCGAATCGACACGCACGAACCGGAGCCTCGTCTACCACCTCGACGTAGCCTTTCCCGTCGTCGACGGGCCCGGCGTCAGCGGCATCGAGGTGACCCTGACCAGCAAACGCAATCTCTAGGGGTGCCCGAATCCTGCAAAGAAGCGACGGGATCGAGTAAATTGATCGCCTCGATGGGGTTGAGGACCAGTAGGGCGGACGATGTACGAAGAGATCATCTACGACGTCACGGATCGCGTGGCCGTGATAACCATGAACCGACCGGAGACGCTCAATGCGTTGACGGACCGCACCCAGGCCGAGATCCGCCATGCGCTCGACCAGTCGGAACGCAACGAAGACGTCATCGGCACGGTGCTCACCGGCGCGGGACGGGGGTTCTGCTCCGGTGTGGACATGAATGCGCTCGGTGCGATGAGCGAAGCGGGCCGGCGTCTCGGTGCGGTGCATGGGGATCTGGCCGCCGATCCGGGGAATCCCGACGGGGATCCGAACTTCGAGATCGGCGCGGCCTACTTCCTGGGTTTGCGCAAGCCCTTGATCGCCGCGATCAACGGTGCATGCGCCGGGCTCGGCTTCAGCTACGCGGTGTTCTGCGATCTGCGCTTCGCCGACCGGACGGCGCGTTTCGTGACCTCGTTCTCGCAGCGCGGACTGATTGCCGAGCACGGCGTCAGTTGGATGCTGCCCCGCCTCATCGGCCCCGCGAACGCATTGGATATTCTCTGGACCGGGCGCAGGTTTGACGGCGAGGAGGCGGGCAGGATCGGTCTGGCGAACCGCGTCTCGGAACCGGGTGAGTGCGTGAACGACGCCTGTGCGTACCTGCGCGAGATCGCCGACGTCGCCGCCCCCAACTCGCTGATGATGATGAAGCGGCAGATATACCGTCACCTGAATGCGGAGTTGCGCCGCGCCATGGAAGAATCCAACGCCTGGATGGACGAAAGCCTCGCCCGGGGAGACTTCAAGGAGGGTGTTGCGTCGTTCGTCGAGCGCCGTCCTCCGAAGTTTGCGCCAGTCAGGGTCGACTGACCAGGCGGGTGCCGGTCAAACCGAGCTTGTGGCTCGTCGCCGCGTCCGACAGACTCGCGCGTAGTGTCGTGGAGACTCGAAGAAAGGTCCGCTCGTGGGACGAATCGTCGCCTCGTTAGACATTCAGAACGTCGTTCAACCGGATTGTGCTCGGAAGATCGACGCGTTGGTCGATACCGGCGCCAGTCATATCACGTTGCCTAGTGCATGGCGAGACCGATTTGGTTCGTTTGCGACCGAAGAGCCTGTCGACTTCGAAACCGCGACCCAGGAGATCGCCTCGGGGATCGTGTGTGGCCCTGCAAGGATTCAAGTCGAAGGCTTCCGTGTCATCCACAGTGAGGTGCTTTTCGTAGAAATGACACCAGACGACGGCGAGTACGAGCCGTTGCTTGGCTACATTGCCTTGGAGCAATGCGGTGCAGCCGTGGATCTGATCGGTCACCGGCTGTTACCGGTGAGGCATATGGATTTGAAGTCGTTGACCCGCAAACCGTAGCCGACCGCGAGAACGTGAGCTTTCGTTGACTCACTCGATCAACGCCACGTTGTCGATCTCGAGCCAGAACGGCCCGAGTTCGCTTGGGCTGCCGATGAAGAAAGCCATGGCACCCCGGGGATCGAAGTCGGGGAACTCGGTCAACGGGATCTCGACGCGCTGCCAGTCCGCCGACGCATTGAATTCCACGATGGCGGGCATCTGCCCGAGGTTCTCGGCGAACGCCATGGCACGGTAGGGCTTGCCCTCTCCGCGGGCGTCGAAGACGAGCTTGCCGCTGCGACCGATATTCACAGGCTCCATCATTGCCGACCCGAGGTTGACCATCGCGCCGCTCCAGGGGTAGCCGTAGCCGGGGGCGTTGTCGCCTTGGATCCTTAGTGCGCCGCCACTGCCCCCCGTGCGGGCGACAATGGTGAGTTCCACGGTCGACTTGCCGCCGGCGAGAGAGTCGGTAGAGGGCGACCATCCACTCTCCGCCACATCGGTACCGGGGCCGAATGCCCCAAGTCCCCTCGGCTCTTGCGACGGTCGGTCGGTCGAACGGTCGTTGCGTTGACGCTTGAAACGGACGCCGTCCTTCCATATCCCGACGATGTCCCGAGTCGTTGCGAGATCCTGCAACGGATTGCCATGAACCAGGACCAAGTCCGCTTTCTTCCCCTCGGCGATCCGTCCCCGGTCGTGGAGGCGGAACGCGTCGGCGGCGTTGGAGGTAGCTGCGCGCAGAATGTCGACATTCGGCATGCCCGCCGTCGCGAGTAGCTCGAGTTCTCGATGCAGGCTTGCGCCGTGCGTCACGCCCGGATTGACGGCATCGGTCCCGGCAAGGATCGGCACTCCCGCTTCGAACAAGGCCCGTACGTTGCCGAGCGCAGTCTCCATCGCGGCATGGTTTTGGCCTGGCGTAAACGAACGCTTGAGATTGGCCTCGGCGTTGGCCGAAAGGTAGTCCGAGATTCGGGGATCAGCGGCCAATACGTCGGGGTTCGACAAGCCGAGCATATTTTCGGTCACTGCCAGGGTGGGAACCACGAAGGTGCCCGTTTCGCGGATGGCGGCGATCAGGTCCGCGCCGCCCTCGTCGCGGTAGACGTGCATCAGTCCATCGGCACCGGCCGCGACAGCCATACCCGCCCCGTCCGCCGTGCCGACGTGGAACAACGCCAGCTTTCCGCCATCGTGGGCCGCGGTCGCGATTCGCTTCAGTTGGTCACCGTCGAAGGTCGGGAAGCGCCAGCGTGCCGATCCGGCTTCGTGGATGATCTTGATGAAGTCCGATCCCTCCGCGATCCGTGCGGCGACGAAGGCCTCGGTTTCGTCGGGATCGTCAAGCGTGGGAATGGCCACGCCGAACTGGGTGCCGTGGCCGCCGGCCACGGTCACCAGGACGCCCGCGGAGAAGATGTCGGCACGGTTGGGAACCGGTCCGCCGCGCTGTTCCCGTCGCCAGTTCGCGGCCAGGGTAGGCTCGGTGAACATGTCCAGAACGGTCGTGACGCCGAAGTTCAGCGCCTCCTGCAGCGCCGTTCCCCAACTGTGGGTGTGACAGTCGATGAGGCCCGGCAACAAGGTCATACCGGTGGCGTCGACCTCCGTCGCACCGTCGACGGTTGTAGGCTCCGCCTCGATGCCTGCTATCCGCGTGTCGCGGATCACGACCGACGCACGTTCGATCACGGCGTCGCCGTCGAATATCCGAGCGTTGCGGATCACCGTGACACCTTCAGCCGGTTGGATTGCCGCGGTGATCGCGATCACAGCGAGCACCCGGGCCAAGTGACGGATTTGCTTGTTTGTTCGCATCGTTGGCGTCTCCTGCCGTCGGGTCGTGTTGGTCTGCATCGACACCCGAACTGTGGGGGCTGCGGGAGGATACGATCAGTGACATCCGTAACCGGCTTTCTTGACGTTTGTCAGGTGAAGCCGTTGTATCCCGAACCCGGTAATGGGCATCTGGTACGCTGAATGGTTTGTGTTTGTGAGCGGCGAAGCCATGCGCATCGGATTGATCTCCGACACGCACATTTCGAAACCGGGCGAGCTGTGGCCGCAGGCGTTCGACGCGTTCGACGGCGTGGACGCCATCTGGCATGCCGGCGACGTCTGGTCCCCGGCGCTTCTCGACGAGCTTGAAGCGATCGCGCCGGTCAGGGTGGCTCGGGGCAACGGGGATTTGGGGCAGGTCGACTCGCGCCTGGAGGATCAGTGCGTCATGACCTTCGATGGCATGACCGTCGCCATGCTGCACGACTTCCCAACACCCGCACATCGGCCCGCCGAATTGATCCTGGACCGCGTCCGGCAGCGTTTTCCCGGCGTCTCACCCGACGTCGTGGTCTACGGGCACACGCACATCGAGGGCATCGACCACGTGAATGGACTGCTCTTCGTCAATCCGGGCTCGCCGACGCTGCCCCACAACAAGTCGTTGCGCTTGGGCACCATCGGATTCTTGAACCTTGGGGATGGCCTAGTCGACGGCGAACTCTGGCAGTTGACCGATGGCGGTGCCGAACGCATCCGCGAATAGGACATCGTCGGCGTCTCTATCTAGGCGTCATCGCGCTGATTGACGTTGTCAGATTTGTCCGTCGTACCAGTAGGGCGTCTTCTCCGTCCAAGCGCTATCCGGGAAGTGTTCGTGCAACAACGAATAGGCGGCACGGGAGATCTTCCCCGGGGCGGTGTAGCAGGCGTGGCGCGTGGCGAACACGAGACGGTGTAGCGTTCTTGGCACTCGCGGATCGTCTAGGTTCTCTTTGGCGTAGCGGATCACATGCGGGCCGAACGAGGTCGTTGCGGCCGTTGTCAACGCATTCTTCACATTCCCGATGAGCGCGAGTTCGGCGTCGGAGTATCGCGCGAAACGGGGATGCCGTAGCGCTTGATCGGATGCACGGGCGTTTTCGATCTCGTAGCGGCGAGCCACGCACCACCAGTTGACTCCGCTCCAGCCGTCCGCCACGTAGTCGGGCATGGGCCGTGTTTCCAGGAGCGTCCCGCGGTAACGCGACTGAATGCGTCCGACGCCGGGAAGCATCCAGGGCGAGAATGCCGGGTAGTCGAAAATAATTCTGGCCGCTTCGAACAGCTTGTCCGTTGCTTCTTCGAACAGCTCGAACTCCTGGTCCAACACCGGGACGTTCCGTCGGATGTGGGTCGAGAGCTTCAGCGCCGCCGTGATGTCGTTGGCGAGCATGGCCTTTGTCCACGCTGCCATGGCCATCCGACCGCGCTGGTAGTCGCTCAAACCGGGCGAATCGATGACGTCGAGAATCATCGTCGGCGTGAAGTGCCTGTTCAGCGTGCGTGTGGCATCGGATGCGAACAAGGTCGTATTGCTGGTGATCCGGTTCAACCATCCCGGCAGCCTTTGGGCGAAGCCATCTGTCCACAGCAGTGTTGCGGGCTTGAGCGAGGCCAGGCGCAGGTAGTCGTGCCAGTTGGTCGTGATCTCCGCCGCCGCAAGTCGAACGCGGTTGACGTCCGGCCTGGGGAGGCCAAGGTTCTCCGCCTCCTCGGCGATCCGTAGTCCCTCTTCCACTCGGCCGAGCGACCCCAGGATCCTGATCCGGTTCGCGAGGACGTTGACGAAGCCGGGTGTATCGGCGGGCAACGCTTCGCCGGCTTGCAGGATCTCGGCCAGTGTGGCGGCGCCAAGGTCCGGGCCGGCTTGGGCGAGCGCCACATACAACCAGTGCAGCGACCTTTCGGTTCGCCAACGCGCCGCTGCGGCGGCTGCGCTCTTCTGGCCTTCGCCATACCACCGCCATTGCTCGTATTCGGTCGCGCCTTCGCCGAACGGCGGCTCTTCCGGTTCGGTCAAACGACGGAGGTACGCGTAGTCGATGACGTCCTGAACGGTGGTCGCATCCGGCGCTTCGAGGATCTGCCGCTCGAGTCGGCGACGCGTCGAGACCGGACTGATCCGGGTCTCGACACGTCGAATCTGGCCAAGCACCGAAGGAAAGCGCGCGAGGTATTCGGTGTCGGCGGCAAGCTGCCGAAATCCGCCGAGGGCCAGGTCCAAATGACGCTCGCTAGCGTTTTCGTTGACGATCGCCTCGCGCAGGTAACTGCGGGGCACCAGATAGCGGCCGAGGTCGCGCCAAGGCGAATCCGGGGTTCGGGCGATCACATCGAACCGGGACGCGGCTGCGAGATGGCGGCCTGCGTAGAAGTAGGCGGCGGCGATCTGGTAGCGCCGGTCATGCTGCTCGAGTGGCGACCAGTCTTGCGCCGGCTCGTCCGGCGGAACGAACTCGGACTCGCCACTGCATTGGGCGAATACCTTGATCTGCGCCTCGATCCAGCGACCCACTTCGACCGACTCCGATCCGTACTGTCTCCGGCGGAGAGCCAATGTTCGCCGGGCCGTGTCGAACGCATCCTTCTGGCAGTTGTCGATCGAGCGTCGGATCGTGCGGTGCCGGCTGGTTCCGTCCGGGAATTGATCGACGATCTCCCGAAACAGGGACTTCTCCGTGCCGAATGCATCTGGCCGCTCGTATCCGAGGCTTCGCAACGACCGCCAGAAGCTCTCGGAGGATTGCCAAAGTCGATACCAATCGCCGCCATTTGAGCGGGTCCGATCCAGCTCCGCCGCGTGCGAGCGGAACAGTCGGGCATGGGATTCGCTCAGGTCGCCCTTCAGGTGGAGATACATGATCAGTGGATCGACGACGTCGCGGGGTTCGACCCGCTCCGGAAAGGTGCCTGACAGGACGTCTTCGAGTTCGATCGTATCGAGGAACGGCGTTTCGTATACCTGCGGTCCGGATGCGGAGATCATCCGCGCGAACAGGATCGCCGTCGCGACGAAGAGTGGCCTTCGACTCACAGGAGAGCTTCCACTTCCCGGACGAAGGAAGTGAATCGATGCTCGGACCACGGTTTCGGATGGAACAGGAATACCCGCCGCAGCCCGTCCACGGGCGCCAAGGGCTCGTCCGTGGAGTAGCCGACGTTTCCTGCGCAGATCGGAGCCGGAAATGTCGGTTCGGCGAAGAGAGCGGCCCGGATGACGTCGCCGTCGGGACCCATGCGGTAGATCATCGGCACGACGGCGTCCACCGGAAGATCCCCGGCCCAATCGTCGTGGAAACACCACGAGGCCAATGCGGTGATGGACAATGCCGCATCGCCGATGCGGGTGCGCAGTTGCTCAAGCAGGCGACGGTAGAAGTCTCTTTGCGAAACGCGCGCATCGAAGTCGATCTGGTGTTCGACGGGTCGGAAAGGGCGGGTGGCGGAGATGATCGCATCCGCGAGTTGGGCGACGGTGGCGTCGTCGGCGACCCCGTCCGCTTCGAGACGGACGACGGCGACGATCTCCGCGTCGCTCGGGTAGGTGATCTTGTTCATCCTGTGTTCCACCGCGAATCCCTCTTCGAGCAGCGTGATCGTGGCGGTCCAGGCGGCCACCTTGACCCGATCCGTGTCGATGAAGGAAAGATCCTCCTCGCGCCGCCAGGCCCAGAGGTAGTAGTCCGGGGCTGCCGACAGACCTGCGGCGCGGCGTAGGTCGTCCCGAAACGCCCAGGTGCCCGCCGCTAGGGCCGCAACGAGCACGACGGCAATTGAAGCCGCATAGATTGGCTGGGGTCGGAACCAGTGAACCGGCGAGGTCACTCGAGGCGCCCGTACCAGTACGGGGTCTTCTGCGCCCATTCGGACTCGGGGAAGTGCTCGTGGAGCATGACGTAGGCCGCCCGGGAGATCGACCCGGGCGCTTGCCAATGGCAAGCGTGCCGTGTGGCGAACACCAGCCGGTGCAGGACGCGTGGAATCCGGGGATCGTCCAAGTGTTCGCGGGCGTAGCGTAGTACGTGCGGGCCGAACGAGGTTGTGGCTGCCGTTGTGCGCGCCCACGAGACCCGGCGGATATCCTCGCGTTCGCTGGCGGAGTAGTGGGCGAACCGGGAATCGCGCAGCATCTCGTCGACGCGTTGGTCGTGGTCCCGATCCACCCGGTCGGCACACCACCAGTTGGTGTCTGGCGCACCGACCGCGATACGGTCCGGCGCCGGTCGGGTGGCGGAAGCATGGCGCTGGATTCGCCCTTCGCCGGGGCGGATCCACGGCGAAATCGCCGGATGGTCGAAGACGATCCGGGCCGCCTCGAAGTGTTTGTCATCGGCTTGCTGGAAAGCACGGAACTCGCTGTCCAGGTTGGGAACGGCGGCCCTTACGCGGTCGGCGAGAACCAACGCGGCGTTGAGGTCGCCGGCGAGCATGGCCTTCGTCCACCCGGAGATCGCCATGCGTCCTCGCAGGTAGTTCCCGAGCGCGGGGGCGTCGATGACTTCCAGGATCATCGACGGCGTGAAGTAGTCGTTCACGAGGACGGTCGTCTCCTTCGCGAACAGGGGCGTATCCCGGGTGATGCGGTTGAAGTTGGCCGGCAGCCTTCGGGCCCGTTCGTCCGGCCAGGAGAGCGACAGCGCCTTTAGCGGCGCCCAGCGGAAATAGTCCCGCCAGTTCGAGGCGATGCGGGCGGCCGCCATGCGGAGTTGGTTGACCTGGGAGTTCCGCAAAGTGACGCGCAATGCGTTCTCGGCAAGTCCGAGACCGATCGCCTCGTCGCCGAGCAGGCCGTGGATTCGGATCCGGTGCAGCAGCATGTTGAAGTGCCCGGGCGTACCGGGAGCTATGTCGTCTGCCTCGTCGAGCAGGTCGGCGAGGATTGACGCGTCCCATTGCGCGTTCG
This sequence comes from Gammaproteobacteria bacterium, assembly GCA_026705345.1. GTDB lineage: Bacteria > Pseudomonadota > Gammaproteobacteria > Pseudomonadales > Azotimanducaceae > VXYL01. Next base: position 125,543 of record JAPPAV010000140.1, on the reverse strand, counting down.
CCTGGGAGAGCGCCAGGTAAAGCCAAGGGCGCGACCGTTCGTCTCGCCAATGCTGCAGGGTGGCGCCCGGTCGAGGTTCCGTGGCTTGTCGAAACCACGTCTCGTAGTCCGTCGTCTCCGCGTCGACGGGGTGGACGCGCTTGAGGTACGAATAGCTTCCCACGTCCCCGCGCGAAAGGCCGGCGGGTTCGTGGATGAGGCGGTGTTCGAGTTCGCGACGGAGACCGAGCGGACGGAGCCGCGCATCGACGTATCGAATCTGTCCGGGAAGGGATGGAAACGAAGCGAGGTAGTCCGGATCGCTCGCGAGTTCGCTGTAGTGATCGAGCGCCGCCTTGAGGTGTTGCTTGGGGTTGTTCTCGTTGACTACCGCCTCCCGCGCCAGGCTGCGCCCCACGAGATAGCGTCCGAGGTCTTGCCAAGGCGAGGTCGCGTCGGACCCGATCCCGCGGAATCGTTCCGCCGCCTCGAGGTACTGGCCGTTGTAGAAGTAGCTGGCGGCGATCTGGTAGAGCCGGTCATGGGTTTGCAAGGGCAGCCAGCCGGGATCGGGATCCTTCGGAGGCTCGAACGCCACCTCGCCGCTGCACTGGTCGAATACCGCTATCTGGGCTTCGATCCAACGGAAAAGTTCGGCGGATCCGCTGCCGTAACGTTCCCTTCGGTCGAGTAGTGTCTCGAATGCCGTCTTGAAGGCATCGTCCAGGCAGTTGCCGACGAAGTAGCTCTGGGTGAAGGAGTAGCTGGTGCCGTCGCCGTGGGTGATCGTCACGATGTCGGATGTCAGCCGAGAGGCCCGGAACAGTTCCGGGCGCTCGAATCCCTCCTTGCGGACGGTATTCCAGAACTCCGTACCGAAATCGGTTCTTGGTCCGGATTTCGTTGTCCTTGGCTCGAACAGTTCCCTGTGGTGGCGATTGAAACGACCCGTCAACTGGATGTAGGCGATCAGCGCGGTCAGGTCGCGCCTTGGCATTGGATCGGGAAACTCGCCGGCAAGGATCTGTTCCCGACGGAGATGGTCGACGAACGGGGTCTCGTATGGGGGCCCTCCGCCCCCGCAGAGGGGCATGGCGATGATCGTCGCCATGGCGCCTACCGTTGCGCGGATCGCTCGCATTTGGGAATAGAGCAGTCGGGACCCTGTGGGACAGTGTGCTCCGGCGCGGTCGGTCGCTCAAGCGTCGATACGGCAACCGGTTAAGACAACACGCGATCCAGGTCGCGGCACAGATCGTCCGCGTCTTCAAGCCCCACCGAAACCCGGAACACCCCGTCGCCGGCATACTCGCGGTAGTGCGCGAGCTGCCTACCCCGCAGCTTGAAGGTCGACTCCATCATGGCGTCTGTGTCGATCCAATAGATCAGGCTGCGGTGGTGGCCGAGCGAGACCGCGTAGTGGATGATCTCGAGTTCCTTGGCCATGCGTTCGGCCAGGGCAGCACCTTCGCCGTGGACCTGAAACGACAGCGTCCCGGAGGTGTTCCGCATCTGCCGCTTGGCCAGTTCCCGTTGCGGATGGGAGTCCAGACCGGGATGGTTGACACGGGCGACGGCCGGATGATTCTCGAGGAATTTGGCCACCTGTAGCGCGCCCTCTTCGTGGGCGCGCATGCGGACGGGCAGCGTGGCGGCGCCCCGGGCGATCAGCCAGGCGTTGAAGGGGCTGATTGCACCGCCGAGGTAGATCAAGGCATGGGTCCTCAGCGGCTCAAGACGCTCCCGGCTGCCGAGCACGGCACCGCCCAGGGCATCCCCGTGCCCGCCGATGTACTTGGTGAGCGAGTGCACCACGAAGTCGGCACCTAGTTCGGCGGGTCGCGTGGCGATGGGCGTCCCGAACGTGGAGTCCACCGCCAGGACTAGGCCATGCCGTTTGGCGATGGCGGCGACGGCGGCAATGTCCGTCAGGCGAAGGATCGGATTCGCCGGTGTCTCGATCCAGATCATCCGCGTCTCCGGGCGGATTGCGGCTTCGACAGCGGCGAGGTCCGTGGTGTCCACCGCGCTGGTTGCGATTCCGAAGTGGGGCAGCGTTCCCCGGGCGAGCTCGGCGGTGCCTGCGTAGTTGACATCGCTGATAACGAGGTGGCCACCCGACTTCAGCGACTCGAACATCAACGCCGCCGTGGCGGCCATCCCCGAGCCGAACGCCACGCAGCCCTCAGTGCCCTCCAGCGCCGCCAGTTTCTCTTCCAGCATGTGGATCGTCGGATTTCCCCAGCGCGTGTACACGTACGGAATCTCGCCTTCGAAGGCATTGATGGAGAAGCCGGCCGGCTCGTCCATCGTGAAGGTCGTGGACATGACGAGGTTCGGTGCCGAGGCGCCGGTTACCGGGTCGGGGGTCTCGCCGGCGTGCACGGCACGGGTACGGGGTCCTTTGTCGTTCATGTCTGGCCAGGGATCTTTGCTGCGTGTTGGCTATGGTACGGAGTCGCCAGCGGAAACGGGCGGCAACTGCGATCCCCCAGACGGCGGGTTAGAGCCAGCCGCGAGACCGAGCCAGACGGGCGGCTTCGACCCGGTTCGACGCACCGAGCTTGCTGATCGCCTCCGACAGGTAGTTGCGGACCGTGCCCTCGGTCAAGTGCAGTTGACGACCGATTTCGGCGCTCCTGAAGCCTTCGCCCGCGAGCCGGAGAACCTGACGCTCGCGATCGGTCAACGGATCGACTTCGCCCCAGGCCGCCGCCGCCAGTTCGGGATCAACCACGCGGCGTCCGGCGTGGACACGGCGCAATGCGTTGGCGAGCGTCGGTGCTGGTGCGTCCTTCAACAGGTAGCCTGCGGTTCCCGCGTCCAACGCGCGTTTCAAGTAGCCGCCACGGGCAAAGGTGGTCACGATGACCACCTTCGTCGACGGTGCCGCGACCGCCACCTTCTGGGCTAGCTCGAGTCCGGTGAGGCCGGGCATCTCGATATCCGTGAGCAGGATGTCGGGCGTCGTCTCCTTGACCAGCCGCAACGCCGCGTGGCCATCCGCCGCTTGTCCGACCACGTCGAAGCCTTCGAGTTCGAGCAGGGCGGCGAGTGCGCCAAGCACCATTTGCTGATCTTCGGCGATGACCACCTGGATCATTTTCGCTGCGTCGACTCTGCGGTGGTGTGCCGAATACGCTTCGGCAGGCGAACCGTCAGTGTCGTGCCTTCCTCCGTCACCCGGGAGAATGTTCCACCCAAGGCCTGCATCCGTAGTCGGATACCCGATAGGCCGTTGCCTTCGCTGCCGCCGCCTTGGCCATTGTCGGCAATGGTGAACACGATGTCGGTCCCTTCAGCGCGAAGCGCGGCCCGCACCGCCGTGGCACCCGAGTGGCGAAGCACATTCGTGGCGCTTTCGCGCAGCGCGAGCGCAAGCGCGCTTTCCTGCTCCGGCGCCATGTCGACGGGCTCGAATTCCATGTCGAAGCCGATGCCCGCGGTCTTGAGTGTCTTGCGGATGCCCGAAAGCTCCTCCGCAAGGCCGCCTGCCCGGTAGCCTCTCACTGCTTCGCGGACTTGGTCTAGTGCCTCCCGGGAGATCTTCTCCACTTCGTGCATCTCCTTTCCGGCGCGATCTGGTTCGCTTGGCGCGAGACGGGTGGCAAGTGCGCTTTTCAACGTGATCGTAGACAGTGTATGGCCGAGGAGATCGTGGAGATCCCGCGAGATGCGCTCGCGTTCGGCGATCCTCGCCAAGCGTTTGATCTCGTCCTCGCTGAGTTTCAGCCGCATATTGTGACGCTCCCGCTCGGCATCCAGCAGTTGCGTGACGGCAATGACCGGTACGAGGAGAAGGACGGGAAGAAAGGGTGCCCAGCGGAGTGCGAGTGGATAGTCGGTTGTGAAGAACAGGCCTGCTAGGATCGCCAAGGCCAGACCGACCACAACGAGCGCCCTCGGGGCAGTCGTGTCGCGGGTTGCCGACGCGGCGGCATAGACGAGAAAGATCGTGGCGTTGACGTTCAGGTGAAACGCGACACCCACGATTGCCAGGGTCGCCATGGCGCCACAAGCAACGTAGAGCTTGCCTCGTTCGGCGACGCCTTGCCAACGCACCGCGGCGACATAGATCGGAACGAAGACGGCGACCAACAGCAAAGTCGGCAGCCAGCGTCCATCCGGAGAAAGGGCCGGCTCGAATGCAAGGAAACCGAGGAAACACAGGTAGATGTAGGGTTCGACCGCTCGCCACAGTAGAGCGGACCGGCTATGGCCTTTTGCCACCGCAGTTCCACCTCGTTCGACCGTGTTTGCGATGCTTGTGCAGGACATTTTTCTCTCCGGAGTTGTAGCTGCGGCGTAGTCTCGCTGCCGCAGGGCCTTGGGGGAACTGACAGCCGTAATCCTCTTGGATGACTTTTGTCATCGGCAACGTGTCTCTGCGGAGATGCCTCGACGCGTCTTCGCGGTGCGTGGAATACTGTTTAGCCTACTCGCTTAAGTCCCAACGTGAACGAAGAGCAACGCTACCGATTCGATACGTTCGGCTACATGGTTGTTCCCTGCGTGCTCAGCGTCGCGCAGGTGGATGAACTGCGCGCCACGCTCAGGCAACCGACTGAGCAGTTCAACTCCGCCGATCAGAAGGTGATACCCCTGCATTGGTCCAAGGTGTGGCGGGACATGCTCGACCTGCCGGCCTTGAGTCCGGTCCTCGAGGAGTTGATCGGCAACCACGGGCTGCGCAGGGCGCAGGAAGACCGTGCAAGGGAGGACGGGGCCGCCCCGGTCCTGCCCACGTTCCGGCTCGATCACATCAACGTGCACACCCACATCGCCAGGGGCTTCAAGGGTGGCGTGCTGCACGGTGGCTCGCTCGGCACGGGTGGTTGCCAGTTCTTCCGCTACCACGATGGCAGGTTCTACAACGGCCTGGTGTCCGTGACCTTTGAGCTCTACGACAGCCACGCCAACGGCGGTGGCTTCGGCTGCATTCCCGGTACCCACAAGTCGAATCTGCCTCTGCCCGCATCGTGGCGTGATCTGAGCCAGGGCGTGCCGGACTTCGTTGCGCGCGTGGCCGCCAAGCCGGGCGACGCCATCGTGTTCACGGAAGCGCTGATCCACGGCACGCTTCCGTGGACCGTCGACGACATCCGCAGGACGGTGTTCTTCAAGTTCTCGCCCCACGCCACATCGTGGTCGGGCAACTATTTCGACCCCGACGACTTCCGTGACTACCCCGACATGGACGATCGCAAGATGGCCGTTCTCGAGCCACCGAACGCGCGCTACCCGGGTCGGCCGACGCGGCCCAAGCCTCTGGCGGCGAGATAGCGCCCGTTAAATTGTTCAATTAGTTGTACAACTGTGGAAGACCGACCATACTACGGCCCGTATCCCGACTTTAGGACGTCCCATGCAAACCCTGTCGTTTTCGGAGGCCCGAAACCGGCTGAAGTCCGTACTCGACAAGACCGTCGAGGACGCGGACATTGCCATTATCACTCGCCGCAACGCACAGGACGCGGTTGTAATGTCGCTCGGCTACTACAACAGCTTGATCGAGACCGTCTATCTCCTCCAATCGCCGGCCAATGCCGCGCACTTGGCGGAGTCAGTCGGGCAACTCCGGGATGGGAAAGTCGTTGAGCGCCGCTTGGTAGACGCCTAGCCTGCTGGCCTAGCCTCTGCCAGTTTCGATGGCCTCGGGGAATGGCAGAACGCTCTCGTGGACGATCGCCGCCTGGAACGACTACCTCTATTGGCAGGGTCAGGACAAGCGGACCCTCCGGAGGATCAACAGATTGGTGCAGGACGTGCTCCGTTCGCCGTTTTCCGGTGTCGGTCGTCCGGAAGCCCTTAAGGGTGGTCTCGCAGGTTTCTGGTCGCGTCGTATCGACGAGCGCCATCGGTTGGTTTACGCCATAGACGCCGAGCGGGTCACGGTCGTTTCCTGTCGGTATCACTACGATGAATAGTGGCGCCAAGTCCGCATGCGTCCTGCTCTGCCTTGTGGTTGGGACCGCGACGGCGGCGGACGGCTATCTCGACATGCATGTGCACACGGCCGGGATCGGTGCGGGTGGCAGCGGCGCGTTCGTCGGCGCCGAGATGCGGGGCAACCTGCGTTTTCGCCTCTACCTGCGTGCTTTCGGTGTCGCCGAAAAGGAGCTTGAGGCCGAGGGCGACGGTCTCGTCATCAAGAGGATAAGCGCCCAGGTGGCCGACTCCGAGCAGGTGGCCCGGGCGGTGATCCTGGCCATGGACGGCGTGGTCACCCGGGGTCGCTTGGATCGTGACGCCACGCAGTTCTACGTTCCTAACGATTTCGTGGCTGCCGAGGTAGAGCGCTACGACAACCTCTGCTTCGGGGCGAGTATCAACCCGCAGCGACACGACGCGCTTGCCCGGCTCGAACAGGCGAAGATCGATGGGGCCCTGCTCGTCAAGTGGATCCCGAACATCATGTACTTCGACCCAGCGGACCCCGCGCTCGAGTCTTTCTACAGAAAGCTCGTTGAACTGGATCTGCCCCTGTTGACCCACGCGGGCAAAGAACAGGCGTTCGCGGATGCAAGGGACGACTTCGGCGACCCGCGACGCCTGGAGTTCCCGCTGTCTTTGGGGGTGACGGTCATTGCCGCGCACATCGCGACCACGGGAGAGAGTGAGGGTGAGGACAACTTCGAGCGCATTCTGCCGATGTTCGACGAGTATCCGAATCTCTATTCGGAGATCTCGAGCCTGACCCAGGCGAACAAGCGGAACTACCTGAAGAGAGCCCTGGACGTGCCCGGGATCGATGAACGCCTGCTCTACGGCACGGACTACCCTTTGCAGTTCTTCCCCCTGGTCTCGTCGGTGTGGCACGTCCGCCATATCGGGGTCGCCACAGCACGCTTGGTGGGTTCCATCCCGAATCGGTGGGATCGCGATGTTGCCCTCAAACGGGCGCTCGGCACGCCGGAGCATGTTTTCGCCCGCAGCGCCGAACTCCTAGACGTCGAACGCTGCATCCTGCCGATCGATCCGCCTTGAACCGCTGCACGCTTGGTCGGCTATGCTAGCGGGTTCGTCTTCGACGGTAGCGCCGACATGGGTGAAGCAGCGAGCGGATTGACGATGGTGCCTGAGGATGCGGTCGTGACTCCGCTCGCGGGATTGATCGGCGCGGAGGTCGATGTCGACCTGCGCCACATCGACGATGACGTGTTCGAACGTATCCGCGAGGCATTCCTCGAATACGTCATCCTCGTCTTCCCGAACCAAGAGCTCTCGCCTGACGACCAGCTTGCCTTTGCCCGTCGTTTCGGGGACCTCTACCGGTATCCGCACGGCCCTGGCATGAAGGGCCACGAGATGGTCCTGCCCATCAACCTGCCAAGCGGCGTTCGCCGCGGCCGGTGGCACTCTGACGCCACCTTCGACGAGCGCCCGCCGGCCATCTCGATCCTGTCCGCCCGGGAACTGCCGAGCCGGGGCGGCGAGACGGCGTTCGCCAACCAGTACGCCGCGTTCGAGGCACTGTCCGACGGCATGAAGAAACTGCTGGCCAGCATGGAGGCCGTGCACGACGCGTCGTCGCACAATCGTCCCGAGGAGTGGACCACGCATCCGGTGTTGCGCACCCATCCCGAGACCGGTCGAACAGCGCTGTTCGTGAACAGCGAGTTCACCCGGCGCTTCGCCGACATGACAGCGGAGGAGAGCGAAGGGCTCCTCAGGTATCTCACCACGCACGCCCACCGCCCGGAGTTCTGCTACGTGCACCGCTGGCGAGGCGGTGACGTGGTGATGTGGGACAACCGCGCCGCGCAGCACTACCCGGTTCTGAATCGCCCGCAAGGCGAGATCCGCCGCATGTGGCGTGTCACCGTGGCTGGGGATCGACCCCGCTACGACGCGGTAGACACCTAAGGACACTCGGAGCCCGCGTTTGACGGGTTAGGCGCTGCCCAATAGGGTGTGCTCCTTAAGGCGATGGAGATCGACATGGACACAACGCGAGGCGCGGTTGGATTCAGCTGGCTGGGAAATCACCTCGTGACATCTGTGATTGCGGTCGCGCTGTTCGCTACCAGCGCCTTCGCCGATGTGCTCGATGTCATGCGCGGGGAACTTGAACGTTCCCGCCAGGTTCTCGCCAAACAGCCAACGCCGGCCTACTACCTGAGCTACGAGATCACCGAGGACAAAGTCGCGTCAGCAACCGGTGCTTTCGGCGCCTTGACGGGGTGGAGCGAGAACGAGAGCCGCGGTCTCGACATCGATCTCCGGGTCGGCGGTCCGGATTTCGACAACACCCGGGAACTGCGCTCGCAGCGAGGGGGGGTTCCCAATTTCAGGACCAGCGTCCAAGTGCCTCTGGAGGATGAAGCGCTGCGCACCATCCTTTGGTATCAGACCGACCGGAAGTACAAGGAAGCGTTGGAGCGCTTCACGATGGTCCAGTCCGACGAGCAGGTCAGCGTCGAGGCGGACGACTTATCGGGCGACTTTTCGGTGGAAAAGGCCGAACTGGCGTCCGAAGAAACGCTCGTGATCGAGGTTGATCGCGCCGCCTGGGAGGAGAAGGTTCGGCGCTTCTCTGCGCCGTTCGCGGAGTCGCCGCACGTCTTCGCCGCAAACGCGACGATCTGGGCCGATGCCGAGACCCGCTGGTACGTCAACACCGAAGGCTCGGCGATCAAGACGTCGAGCGCCTACTACCGCATTTCAATATCCGCCTCGACACGCGCAGACGACGGCATGGTGTTGCCGCGTACCGAACAGTTCTTCTCCCTGACCCCCGAAGGGCTTCCCGACGATGAAACGGTAATGGCCACCGTTCACCAGATGGTTCGCGACCTCGAAGCCTTGCGCGTGGCGCCGCTGGTCGAACCCTATACCGGACCGGCCATGCTGTCGGGCCGGGCAAGCGGCGTGTTCTTCCATGAAATCCTAGGCCACCGGCTGGAGGGCCATCGGCAGAAGGGCGCGACGGAGGGCCAGACATTTCGCAAGATGGTCGGCGAGGCAGTCCTGCCGGAGACCTTTTCCGTGGTGTTCGATCCGACCATCAAGCGCCTGGGTGGTACGGATCTCGTCGGGGCCTACCGCTATGACAACCAGGGCGTGAAGGCGCGACGCGTACCGGTGATCGTGGATGGCGTCCTGACCAATTTCCTGATGGGACGGATTCCCATCGAGGGCTTCCCGAAGTCCAATGGGCACGGTCGCAAGAACACCGGATTCGCGCCGGTGGCGAGGCAATCGAACCTGATCGTGGAGGTATCGGAGACGAAGACCCGCGACCAATTGAAGGCCCAGTTGCTTGCCATGGCCCAGGAGGAAGGCAAGCCGTTCGGCCTGCTATTCGATCGCATCCAGGGTGGATTTACCATCACCGGACGGTCTTTGCCGAACGCGTTCAACGTGACGCCCACCGTGGTCTACCGGATCAACGTCGACGGGTCCGAGGAGCTCGTGCGCGGCGTCGACCTGATCGGCACGCCGCTTACCGCGTTCAGCCGGATCGTCGCGGCCGGAGACGACTTGGAGGTGTTCAACGGCACTTGCGGTGCTGAGTCCGGCCCCGTGCCGGTCTCGGCGGTTTCGCCGTCGATCCTGGTCTCGCAGATCGAGGTGCAGAAGAAGGACAAGTCCCAGACGAGGTTGCCAATCCTAATGCCGCCCGGGACTACGTCGAGTGCGTTTGGTGCGATTCGCCCGGTGCCGGTCGGAGAACATCGATGAACTGGATGCGGAACGCGCTGGCGGCCACGGCGCTTGCGTCGGCCGCGATCCCGGTGGCGGAGGTGGCGAAGGATAGCGTCCTCATGCAGGCGCTGCGCGACGAGATGGCGCGGTCGATGGAAGAACTGCAGTTGGAGGACGCGGAGAAACCCTACTTCCTCGCCTACCGCGTGTTCGAGAACGCCACCAGCAGCGCCACCGCCAGCCTCGGCGGACTCCTCAACGTCAACAACGCTTTCAACCGCCAGTTGGTCGTGGAATTGCGCGTGGGCGACTACGACCTGGACAACACGAACTTCATGTCGCTACGGAACACCGCGGCCATGCTGCCTGCCATTGCGGTGCTCTCCCTGGACGATGACTACGACACGTTGCGGCGGCAAATCTGGCTGGCGACCGACACCGCGTACAAGCGGGCCCTCGACCAGCTTGCCGGGAAACGCGCCGCACTCCAGAACAAAACGCAGGTGGAGGAGGTTGCGGACTTCACCCGGGAGGAGCCGTACCAGTTCGACGGATGGACCGAGTCCCGAATTGACACGTCACCGGCGCCGGACCTGGCGGTCGAGGTGTCGGCAGCCATGCAGGGGATGTCGCATCTCTCACGCTCCGAAGTGCGTGTTATCACCTCCTTCGACCGCAGTTGGTTCGTGAACAGCGAAGGGTCGGCCTTCGTCCGCGAGACACCCTTCATCGGTGTGTATGCGCTCGCGGCGTCCCAAGCCGACGACGGTGCACACCTGCAGGACGGGGTTCACATCTGGGTTAGGGATTGGCAAGAGTTGCCGGACTCGTCGGCGCTAACGGCGCGGGTTCAGGCCATGACGAACCGGCTTCTTGAGCGCCGAGAAGCACCCGTGTCGGACCGCTATTCGGGGCCCGTGCTGTTCGAGGATCAAGCAGCGGCGGAACTCATCACCCAGGTTCTCGGGCCGCGCCTGATCGCGCTTCGTCTCCCGACCCCGGACAATCCGCAAATGGAACAAGCCTTCGCGCAGTTCCGCAATCCGTTTCTCGACAAGATCGGCGGTCGCGTCTTGCCCCGGTTCCTGTCCGTCGTCAGCGATCCGACTCTCGAGGCATACGAGGGTGTTCCATTGCATGGGCGGCAGCCTGTGGACGACGACGGTGTGCCCGCTCGACGCGTCGTGCTGATCGAACGCGGGATGCTGAAGACCCTGTTGTCCTCGCGTACGCCGCTTGCCGAGGTTCCGGCTAGCAGCGGCAGCCGCTGGCGCGATTCGCCGGTACCGAGCAACATCATCGTGCAGCCGACCCGGGGCTTGAGCGTCGAGGAACTGAAGGAGGAGTTGTTTCTCCTGGCAGAGGATCGGGGGCTGGACCATGCCATCGTTGTGCGCCGTGTCGGCACCAGGTTGGCGAAACTGAGCTCGGGACCCCTCGGTTATTTCGGTCCGGATGCGTCCAACGTCGAACCGCTGATCGGCGTCTACAAGGTCTATCCCGACGGGTCGGAGGAGCGTATACGGCTGGCGAGCCTGTCGGCGTTTTCCGAGTCGGACTTCCGCGACATCGTTGCGGTGTCCGATGCGACCACCCGTCACGAAACGGGTTTCTCGCCCGTCCCGCCTGGAGTTCCGGCAGTGGGGGGCGGCATCTGGCCGATTTCGGTAATCACGCCCGCGCTGTTGTTCGAGGACGCCACCGTGCGTCGTCCGCCCGGGAACATCCGCAAGCCGCCCGTAACGCCCCATCCGTTGGCGAAGCAGTGAAGGTCAGTCGTAGGGCCACACCTCGAGGCCGTGGATCGCGTTCCTGACGTCCATGGACAGGTTCACGCAGACGAGACGACGGTTGCCGGCGAGGTCGTAGACGACCACGGTCGACGGCGACGAGCCGCCGGCCACCACCGAGCCGGACAAGACCGCAAGCCCGCGCGCGAAGCCCTGGCGGGCGATGTGGCCGTCGTCGAACTCGGGGTGCTGAAGATCCTTGAGCGCATATCTGGGTACCGCCATGGCTCGGTCTTGCGTCCCGTCGCCCCGCCCGGCGTACCGCAACCGGTCGGCTTCGCTGTCGTTGAACAGGACCCCGTTCCTGAAGGGCTGTGCGTTGTGCGTGCCCGCGGGTAGCTCGGCGCTCATGGCGAGCGTCGTTCCGTTGAAATGGACCATTCCGCCGGTGCGCAGGCCGCTCAGATACATCCCGTCGTCGTTGCAGTGTACGTTGTTGATGTGCAGCTTGTTGAGCTGCAGGGGACCGTCTTTGCCGTCGGGATCGTAGACCTCGCCCTTGAAACGGAACCGTTGCAGGTCGACGTGCATGGCCCAGTTGAATGTCTTGTCGTCGAGGTCGAATCCGATTATGGAATCGAATGCTGTCGAAGCGATGTAGAGCGTGCGTTGGTGGACGCTCGTTTCGTGGCAGTGTTTCAGGTACGGGTTGCGCCACGAACCGATCAACGAGAAATCCGGTCGGAACGCGAATAGCTCGTCGCTCGCAATGATGTACACGGTGTCGCCGTCGAGGGCGATGCCGCGCAGGCCCCGGTCGCCTCCGCGCCCGGACCAGTCGATCCCCGCGTCGTTCCAGTCGAGCTTGAGCTCGGCTTGCTGGCGTTCGAGGTCCAGGAGGTAGACGCCCCCGTGGCTCTCGCCCTGCTGGCTGCCGCGCACGACCGAAGTGGCGACGAGTATCATCCGTGGCCGTATGCAGGCACCCCGTAGGGGCGACCGCGCGCCCTGACGGGCGCGATGTGGTCGCCCGCACTACATGGGTCGCGGTCATTTCCCGGGATGGTCGATGGGTTAGACGCGGCAACGCAACGACAGCGGGACGGGACAAGCCCGTCCCCTACGGTGCTCTTCGGCAAGGGTTTGATCCCTAGAAGCGGAACGTCGCGCTCAGGCCGATGCTACGCGGGGCCACGTAGGACCGGATGTTGTGGTAGCGCGTGTCGCCGAACTGCGCCGCCTGGAAGTTGCCGCCGTTGTCCAGGTAGTTGATGGTCCGCTCGTCCCAGAGGTTGTTGACCTCCAGCATGAACTGCGGTCCCTCGGGAAGTTCGATGCCGAGTTGGAAGTTGCTGAGCGTCCAGGACGGCTGCTTGCCTTCGGGATCTTCCGCGATGGCGCTGGAGAGGCCGTTGTAGACCTCGGACTGGTGGCTGGTGTCGTAGCGCACCCAGAGGTCGCCCCAATTGCGCCAGTTCCAGAACGTGTACTCGACGGCGAAGTAGTACTTGAACTCCGGCGAGATGGGCATCGTCGTGCCGTCGGTAATCTGCTCGCCTGAGAGCAACGTGAATTCCGAATTGAACGCGGGATCGGCCAGGAAGACGCTCCCCTCGAAACGCAGGCTGTCGGTGATGCTGGCGTCCCAGGTGACCTCCACCCCCATGGTGCGGGCGGTATCGCCGTTTATCATGCCGCGCAGCCACCACTTGTCCTCGACCCCGCCGGCGTTGTCGATCTGGATGTCGTCCCAGACCATGTAGAACGCGGACACGTTCAACTGCAGCCGGTTGTCGAACCACTCGCTCTTTAGGCCCGCCTCGTAGTTGTTCAGTATGTCGGCGCCGTAGTTCTGCGGCACGAGACCGGTGGCGGCGGCGCGCTGGCTGTTGGAGCCGCCGAGCCGGAATCCCTGGCTGAACAGGAAGTACACCATCCGGTCGCTGTCGAGCGTGTACTGCGCGGAGAGCTTCAATGCGGTGTCCTGCTCGACGCCGGCGGATCCGTAGGCACCGTCGCTGTCGAGGGCGGAGAGCGGCGGCAGGCCGTGCGGAAAATGGAACTGGTCATACTCGTTGCGGTCGTACTCGAACCAGCGCAGACCCACCGTCGTGGTCAGCCGGTCGCTAAAGTCGTAGACCAGTTCGCCGAACGCGGCTGTCTGCTGGACGGCCCGGACGAAGTGGTTGAAGTAGCCGATGTCCGACCCGGCCAGCGGGTAGTCGAGGTGGTCGTACGCCGCGTAGTAGGTGTAGGCGTAGTAGTTGGCCGTCTCCCAGGCCACCGTGTCCATGAGCGACGGATTCTGGGCGCCGTAGAACCATTCGTCGTCGACATCCTCGTAGAACGCGCCGACCATCCACTGGAACCGGCTCGCGCCCGTCGAGGTGAGCCGGACCTCCTGCGAGAAGCGTTCCTGCGTTTGGTCGTTGAAGATCGTGCCGAAGGTGTATTCGGAATTGTAGAGGCCGTAGCCGTTGTAGACGCCCCAATAGGCGTCCTTGTACTGCTCGTAGACGTGGTTGTCCCACTCGTAGGCGATGTCGCGGTCGAAGATCGCGGTGGTGGCGGAGAACTCGGCGGCGCCTAGATCGCCCTTGATGGTGACCGAGTGCTGGCTTCAGTCGTCGTCCCGGTACTCGTCGAAGAACTTGACGATCTTGAAGTCGCCGAGGGAGGGGTCCGTCTCCCAAGCGCCGGTTGCCGAACTGTTCTGGGCGATGAGACCCGCGATCACGGACCAGCGGTCGCCCAACTCCCAGGATGCCGCAACGCGACCGCCGGAGACCTCGTACTCGTTGAAGTCCTCCTCGACGACATCGGCGTTGTCCTGCGTGTCGGCGAGGTCGCGGCCGAGCACGTTGTCGACATAGCCGCCCTCTTGGGAGATGAAAGCCGCGAGGCGCACCGCGAATCGATCGGCGACTGGGATGTTGACGTGGCCGCTCAAGTCGTAGCTCGGTTCGCCGCCGCTCGTGGAATAGGCGCTGGCATCGAGCTGGGCGCCGAATCCGCTCGGATCGGGCTTGTTGGTGATGACCCGCAGCGTGCCGGATTGGGAACTGGATCCGAATAGCGTGCCTTGCGGTCCGGGCAACGCCTCGACCCGTGCGATGTCCACGAGCCAGGGGTCAACCTGCTGGGAGTTGGTGGTGAGCGGCTGCTCGTCGAGGTAGACCGCGGTCATGCTGTCGGTGCGGTACTCGGATGAACCAGTCGACACACCCCGGAACACCACGGAGTTGCGGCCCGGCACGCTGTTGACCAGGGCGACGCTCGGCAACGCGTCGATGTACTCCTTCATGTCCCGGGCGCGCAGGCGCTCCAGGTCGTCGGTGGTGAACGCGGTGATGCTCTGCGCGACATCCTGCATGTTGGCTTCGCGCTTGGTGGCGGTGACGATGACCTCTTCGATGGTGCGAGCGGTTTCGTCTTGGTCGGTTGGTTCCTGGGCAACGACGGCCAGAGGGGAGTGGACCGCCATGACAGCGATGGCCAACGGCTTCAGGCGGAACGCCGGTGGGGCGGGTAGTTCAGACCTCCTGGCACGTGCCCGGTTGCGCGACATTTGGATCCCCCGCCGATCAGATGCCTCAACCGACCATTAGGCGGTCAAGCACGAAGCTTGTCAACCCGAATGCTGTGGGCGGGGCGCGGCCTATATACGCATCAATGCGTCGTCGATCGTCGTCTCCCGGAACGACTGCTCGAGTGCCGGCCTCTCGGCGTTTGGGCTTTCTAACCTGTTCGGCATCGGCTCGTTGACGGACCGCAGGACGTTTGCGACGTATGTGCCGAGTGGCTCGGCGGCGCAGCGGATCACCAGATTTGCGTCGGCGACGTCGCCATGGCGGGAGTAGAGGAAGCAGCGCGCGAGCGTGCGACGTATTCGCTCGTCTTGAGCGGGCTCATAGGCGCGTTCGGTTGGCGGGCTGTCCGGGAGGAGCAGAACATTGATTGAGCGGTCCGCGATGGCGGCGGCCGTCGCGTTATGGTCGTCGGCCACCCGGACGTCCTTGTCCGGCCAGAAGTCGAAATAGCCGTAGTCGACGAGGGGGTCCCGGCGCTGGAAGGTGAAGAAGTCGGGATACGCGAAGAATTCACCGCCCTCTTTCCGGAAGCCGTCGTAGAAGGCCGTGACGTATGCCATTGCCAACGTCACCGCACCGACACCCTCCGTGCCGTCCGGTGCAAGCAGCCCGACGCGCGTGTTGCGTCCATGGTCTCGAAAGAAGCCTTGGTGCGATACGTCGCGCCCCATCCACGACACCTGGAAGTCGGAACCTCGAAGAATGCTGCTGTGCATGGCTACGCCCCAAGTAAGGATGTCCTTGCAACCGATGGTGCCGCCAGTCGATTACGTACAATAGCGCCAACTCGACACGCGGGGTAACCCCATGTCCGCAACAGGGGTGGGGCAACTGCATGCTTCCGACCGGACTCGGGATCTCGGTCCGGTGCGCTGTGACGCGCTCCTGGATGCGGTCCACGACCTCGACGAGGCCGCGTGGACGGCGAAGGAGTACCGGCAACAGTCGTTCAACGTGCACCGCAGCACGCAATCCATCGTGCTTTGCTTCATCGACCTCGACGAATGGCCGAGTTTGGCCATCGCGCGGGATGTGGGTTGGGATCAGCTCGGCGACAGTGCCGAACCGGTGATGGAGGCCATCATTTCGCGAAACTACCTGTCCGGCGGGGTGGTGATCCGCGCAATGGCGGTGCGGCTGCCGGCCGGCGCGAGGATTGCGCCGCATGTCGATGAGCACGAGTCGCTCCGACTGGGACACCGCATCCACCTGCCCCTTGTGACCCATCCCCGGGTGCGGTTCTTCATCGACGGCGTTCCGCACCGCTTCGAGGCCGGACGTGCCGTGGAAGTGAACAACCAAATGTCGCACTCGGTCATGAACGACGGTCCAATCGACCGGGTCCACTTCATCTTCGACTACCTGCCCCCCGATTGCCTGGCCGGTCCGGCGCTTGCCAGGTCCGGTCTCGTGCGCTGATGTCCCAAGGCGAACCAAGCATCCGGCGGGCCGTCGCCGCCATGAAGGCGAATCGACCGTTGCTCGCGGAAGAGATCTGCCGCGACCACCTGGGCATGGAGCCCGGTAGCATCCAGCACCTCGCAATGCTTAGCCGGGCGTTGGCCAAACAAGGACGCTACGACGAAGCCGCAGCCCAACTGGATCAAGCCATCGGCTTGGCGCCGGAGATGCCCCTGCTCTACGAGGATCTCGGCAGCGTGCGGGGTTTCCAGGGGCGGCACGAAGACGCCATCGGGCTGTTCGAGAAGGCGATTCGCCTCGATCCGCGCCAGCCGTCGGCCCATAGGAAACTCGGCGCGGCGCTGGCCGCCGCGGGACGGGGCGACGAAGCGGATCGGCACTTCGAATCCTACTTCGACCGGGATCCGGTAGCCGGACGCGTGGCCGAAGGTGCCGATCACCTGCGCGCGGGTCGCGCGGACGAGGCGATCGCCACGTTCCGGGAGGTCCTCCGCAGCCACCCGGACAACGTCGACGCGATGCGCTACCTCGGCATCGCCTACTGGCGCGAGAAGAAGAAGCCCGGCGATGCCGAGGCCTGGCTGCGCCGGGCGACCTCGGTCGCACCGGATTTCGGGGCGGCTTGGATGAACCTCGGTCTGGTTCAGCTCGACAACAGCAAGCCCAACGACGCCATCGCAGCGTATCGTCGAGCCGTCGAACTCGCTCCCGACAACGCCGCAGCGTGGGCGGGTGCCGGCAATGCCTATGCGCAGGCGGGGCAGCAGGAGTCCAGCGTCGAGGCCTATGCGAGGTCGCTGGCGTTGAATCCCCGCGCTGCCGGGGTCCACATGAGCCATGGCCATGCGCTGAAGACCGTCGGGGATCAGGAATCCGCCCTCGCCGCGTACCGTGCGGCCATCGCGGCGCGCCCCCGCTTCGGCGAAGTCTACTGGAGCATGGCCAATCTCAAGGTGTTTCGCTTCGAAGAAACCGAAATCCGTGCCATGGAAGAGCAGCTCACCCGTGGCGACCTAACGGATAGCGAGCGCATCCACTTCTCGTTCGCCCTGGGCAAGGCCTACGAGGACAAGGACGACTACGCGGGGGCGTGGTTGCACTACGATGCCGGCAACCGTCTGCAACGCCCCCTGGTCAAGCACGACCCGCTGGAGTTGGAGAAACGGCACGAGGCCATCCGCACCGTCTTCGACCGGGAGTTCTTGGCCGGGCACGCGGGCAACGGGCACGAAGCGGCGGATCCGATCCTCATCGTCGGTCTGCCGCGCTCCGGGTCCACGCTGGTCGAACAGATTCTGGCCAGTCACAGCCAAGTGGAAGGCACTTCGGAACTCCCGACGCTGGGCAAGATCGCGACGTCCATTGGACGGTACCGGCGCGGCGACTTGCAGTTCCCTGAGTCGGCGATGGAACTCGACGGCATGGACTTTCGTGCCTACGGGCAGCGCTACCTGGAGGACGCGGCGCGGCACCGCTTCACGGATCGACCTTTCTTCACGGACAAGATGCCGAACAACTTCCCGCTCTTGGGCCTGCTGCACCTCATCCTTCCCAACGCCAAGATCATCGATGCCCGCCGGCATCCCGTCGATTGCTGCATCGGTTGCTACAAGCAACTGTTCGCGAAGGGACAGAACTTCACCTACGACTTGGAGGACTTGAGCCACTACTACCGGAACTACGATGCCATGATGAAGCACTGGCAGAGCGTGCTGCCCGGCAAGGTGCTGACCGTCCACTACGAGGAGACCGTCACCGACCTCGAAGGGCAGGTGCGGCGCATCCTCGATCACTGCGGGCTGCCCTTCGAGGCGTCGTGCGTGCGTTTCCACGAAACCCGCCGTGCGGTCCGAACGGCAAGTTCCGAGCAGGTCCGCCAACCCATCTACTTCGACGCGTTGGGCAAGTGGCGACACTACGCGGTTTTTTGCGAGTGGCTGGTGGAGGATTTGAAACCGATCGTCGACGCCCTGCCGGAACCCGTCAAGGCGGCGGACACGAGGGAAGAACTCAGCGGCGGAGACTAGCGGCGGTCGAATCGCGCAGAGCGCTGTCGACCTGCAGATCGACGATGTAGGACTCTATCGAGGTCGCGGCTGCGGCGACCCGTAGGGGCGGGGCTTGTCCCCGCCCGCGCCGCCCGTCATCCGTTGGTTGCGGGCGACGCGGACACCTCCCGTTGCCGTTCCTCGGCCACGACATCGGCCATGCCGGGCCACTCCCGCCAAATGTCGCAGAGGGCTTCCGGGTAGACGACCCGGTTCCGTTCCGGGCGGGCTAGGGGCGTGATCCGAAAAAAGGCCATATGCCGCGGTTCGGCGCGGGCGACCCGCGTTGCGCTGTGCGGGACGGCGTGCAGAACGATGGCGGCATCGCCGGGCGCGAGGCGCAACAGGGTCGGTTTCGGCCAGTGCCTGCCGTCGGGCGTTCTGGCAGCCCCTTTCGTGAACGCCGTTCGCACGGCGTCGGGATAGTGACGCAGCCCGCAGCCGTTGGGCGCGTAGCGATCGATGCGTTCCCAGTTTGGCCCGTCCGGCCCAAGGGGTCCTCCTGCGTCGCGCTGGCGCTGGAAGAACCGCTCGATTTCGTGGTGGGCACCTCTCAAGACGCCTAGGTTGCCTGAGCCTTCGGTAGTCTGATCCGACAACGACACGGCCACGAGCGCCGCGAAACTCCGGATATTGGCGCCGAGGTCGGTATGCGTCTTGAGGCAACCGTTGGTGGACGGCTCCCGGTTCCAGGCTTCGGCTTCCGCGCTGGTCATGGGTCGGTCGGTGTCCTGATGAATGCGGGTGGCACCGTTCCACAAGCCGTCGAGGTGTCCATGCCAACCCCCAAAAGGCGTGTCCTTGTCGCGGTAGCCCGACTCGTTCACACGGTTGTCCGGGGCCGCGGGAAGCCGGGTCGCCAGTTGGCAGCCACGAGGTGCGTGCACCGGACCGAGTGCTTCCTCGGTGATCTCCTTGAGAGGCGTATCGTTGAACAGACCGAGTATCAAGGTCGACTGACCGGGATGGGTTTCGGGGACCGTCCCATCCTTGGACATCGTGGCCCGAGAACGGTGTCGCTGTTCGAGGACCAGCCGACGTGCTGCAGCGACGTGATCCCGTTCTATCAGGCCGGGCAGAACGACGAACCCGTCGCGGTACAGGGACCGTTTCTGTCGTCGGCTCAATCCTCTGTTAGCCATCCGTCGAGTCGGCGAAAAGTGCCCGGCTGGTGCCTGTCTGCTCATCCAACCGAGCGTAGCAGACACGACTGCTTGGCGGTCCCGCCGGGGCAAGGGCCGCCGGGGCAAGGACCGCCGGGGCAAGGACCGCCGGGGCAAGGGCCGCCGGGGCAAGGACCGCCGGGGCAAGGACCGCCGGGGCAAGGACCGCCGGGGCAAGGACCGCCGGGGCAAGGACCGCCGGGGCAAGGAATAGTATGTCCACCCGGTTGAGCGAGGAATGCCCCCGGCGTACGTTTCGCCGGGCCGTCTTTCGCGGGGCTGTTATAGTCGACGAGCATGGAACAGAACACGTCGTGCCGGTGGATTGCGTAGACCGGTACGCAGGGATCGACTAGTGATGCGGCGACTCGTTGACATCGTGCTCGCGAGTATTGGTCTCGTGGTCAGTCTGCCCGTGACGATTGCCGCCGCGGCAGCGATCTTCGCTGTCAATCCCGGCCCCGTTATCTACCGTGCCGACCGGGTGGGACGGTCCGGTCGGATCTTCACCATGTACAAGCTGCGCACGATGTACGTACGCAGGGGCGACTCGGGCAGTGTGGTGACCACGGCCGGCGATGGGCGGGTATTCCCGGTGGGAAGGTTGCTGCGTCGATCGAAAGTCGACGAACTCCCGCAGATGGTCAACATCATCAAGGGCGACATGTCGATCGTTGGCCCTAGGCCAAGGGATCCCCAGATCGTCCGCCGTTGCTATACGCCGTTGCACCGGGAGACCCTGGATGTTCTGCCCGGTCTAACCAGCCCGGGAACGCTGTTCTATCTCGTCCACGGGGAGCCCAACCTGAGGTCCAGGGACCCGGAAGACGAGTACCGAACCCGTATCCTGCCGCAGAAGTTGGCGCTCGACATCGACTACGTCCGAAACCGCTCGGCTTGGGTCGACCTTTGGATTGTTGTTCGAACCGTGGGTGCGATCTTCAACATGGGGCCGGCGCGATTGGATCCACGGCACATCGAACGCGTCCAGGCGCTTGTTCAGCCTGCCAAGAACATGGGCGGCGAGGCTGATCCGACGGCACGCGATCCAGGTCATTTGCAGGAGTGGAGAAATGGCGATCAAGAAGATCTTCGCGGTCGTTGACGAGGTCAAGAGACACGTCGAAAACCTGTCCGTGGATGACCTGAAAGCGGAACTCGGAGCACCGAACCTGCTCTTGGCGGATATCCGCGAGATCCAGGAACGTGTGGATCTCGGCACGATTCCGGGGTCCAAGCACGCCCCCCGCGGAATGTTGGAGTTCTGGGCCGATCCCCAAAGCCCCTACTACCGAGACTGGTTCGAGGAGGACAAGCGGATCGTCCTCTTTTGCGCCGGCGGCGGACGCTCCGCGTTGGCCGCGAAGGCGCTTATGGACATGGGTTTCGCGAACGTGGCCCACCTCGAGCCCGGCTTCACCGGCTGGCAACAAGCCGGGGAGACCATTGAGGATGTGAGCGCCACGAGTCGTTGGGTACGTCGGCGCGCCTGAATCGCCGGAGCCTCATGGGGGTTAGTCATCCCAGACTGCCGACGGCAACGGCAGCCCCTCCAGTTCGGCGGACGTCAGGGGCCGATCGGGCTCGACTCCCTGCCTCTCCAACATGAAGGCTAGCTGTCGGGCATGTTGGGCGGCATGCCAGGTGCAGCGCTCCAACACCCGATGGCGGTTGGACATTCCGTGCAGTGTCTCGACTTGCCGCGTCGGCGCGGGCCGCAGCGCCGTGAGGCGGGCGCGGACGGTCTTCGAACGCGTTGCCAGATCGCCGGGGTCGAGTTCCCGCTCGGGAATGGCCCCGGCCACTATGGCATTGAAGGGGCGTCCGGCTTCCACCAGCAGGTAGCCTGCGGCGATTTCCACGATGTGGTTCGCCAAGGCCAGCACGGTCCGGTCCCGATTCGGAAGCTTGTCGGTGAGACGATCGACGGAGAACTGGCTGGTGAGCCGAGTCGTCGTCGCAAGAACAACCGCCAAGCGTTCGATCAGGACCTCGGCGGGCAATGCCTCCCTGGACTCGACCTCGAGATCCAGGAATTCGGCCACCCGGTCCAGGTCCGCACCGGGCATGCAGGCGCCGGCCTTGGCGATCGCCGGCACGAGTTGGCCGCCGATGTCCGCGAAGCGAGCCTTCGCCGCCGGGTCGTTGGCGATGTCCTGTGAAATGTAGTCGACCTCACGGGCCGACAGGAACTCCTTGAGCCCCAGGCAACTGGTTCACCCGGGCTGCCAGAAGACCTCGATGTTCGTCATGGTTTACCTAGCCCCTAGTCCAATCCGAATACCCAAAGCACGCCGCCCTGCGGGACGCGGATGCTGGTCCTGCCCAGAATGCGCAGAGCCTCCTGTTGCCGTTCAGCGTCGACTCCCCAACCGGAAAGCACCGCCACGTACTGTTTGCCGTCGACCGCGTAGGACGACGGAACGCCCGTGATCCCCGAATTCGTGCGCTGACGCCACAGCAGCTTGCCGGAGCGGGCGTCGAACGCCCGAAAGTACCGGTCGCTGGTGCCGCCCATGAAGACGAGGTCGCCGGCGGTGGCGAGAACGGGTCCCCAGTTGTGGCTCTCGAAAGCCACGCTCCAAGCCTTCTCGAAGGTGTCCACATGCCATGCCTGGAGTTCGCCGATGGTCTTGGTCTCGGGGTCGAGGACCAGGGTGAAGGTCTCCATCTTCGCGCCCATGAAGGTGCGTCCTTCCCGGTACTCCTCCTCGACGCCTTCGAGGTGGGCGCAGACGTTGTCGTTCGCGGGAATGTAGAGCAGCCGGGTGCGCGGCGAGAACGCTGCGGGCGGCCAGTCCTTTCCGCCCCAATGGGACGGGCAGAACGTGGCGGGTTTGCCGATGCCCGGTTTCTTGGTCTCGTCGTACGTCGGGCGGCCCGTCGCCGGGTCCAACGACGTGATGACGTCCTGCTTGACGTAGGGCTTGGCGTCAATGAACCGAATCGCGGCGTCTGAGCGCTCGAGAAACCACAGGTAGCCGTTGCGGCCCGGATGGACGAGCCCCGCGATGCTGCGGCCGGCGCGTTCGAAGTCGATCAAGATCGGCGCCGAGACCTCGTCCCAGTCCCAGGAATCGTTCCAGTGGTATTGGTGATAGCCGGCCATGGCGCCGGAGTCCACATCCAGTGCGATGACCGACGTGGCGTACAGGTTGTCGCCGGACCGTGCGTCGCCCATCCAGGGGCCGCCGTTGCCGGTGCCCCAGTAGGTGAGTCGCGTGCCTGGATCGTAGGATCCGGTAATCCACACGGGTACGCCGCCGGTCTTCCACGTATCGCCAGGCCAGGACTCGCTCCCTGGTTCGC
Source organism: Gammaproteobacteria bacterium (assembly GCA_026705345.1). GTDB lineage: Bacteria > Pseudomonadota > Gammaproteobacteria > Pseudomonadales > Azotimanducaceae > VXYL01. The sequence goes on along the minus strand of JAPPAV010000140.1, from coordinate 102,654 downwards.
CGGGGGCCGGTATGGTGTAGGCCTTCCAGGCGAGTTCGCCCGTCTTGGCGTCCAGTGCCGCGACAAAACCACGGATGCCGAACTCGCCCCCGGAAACGCCGACCATGACCTTGCCGGCAGCGGTGAGCGGGGCGAGGGTCATGTAGTAGCCGGTGCCGTAGTCTTCCACTTCGGTTTCCCAGGCAACGGCGCCGGTTACCGCGTCGAGTGCGACGAGGTAGCAGTCGGCGGTCGCCATGTACACAAGGTTGCCGTAAAGACCGACGCCCCGGTTGGTGGGGTGCATTTGCGCCAGATCTTCGGGCAGGTCGCGCCGATAGCGCCACAACTCCTCGCCGGTCGCGGCATCGAGGGCGATCAGGTGATTGTGCGGCGTCGTGATGAACATCCTGCCGTCGTTGACCACCGGAGGTGCCTGGTGGCCTTCGCGCATCCCGGTGGAAAACGTCCAGAGGGGTTTCAGGCGGGCGACGTTGTTCGTGTTGATCGTATCGAGCGCGCTATACCCGTGCGAGTCGTAGGTTCCCCGGTACATCAACCAGTTTCCCGGTTCGGGGGTTTCGAGTCGTTCGTCGGTAACGGCCGGGTAGGTGGTGGCTTTGGCCGAAGCAGCCGCAAGGGCGAGGATCACAAGAAACGCACTTGGTCGCATCACGATGGCACCGGATGATGATCAGCCCACCTTCGCCCATCGGCGGGCGATTAGGCAAGTCATGGCGGTTCCGGGCCGACGCGCCGGGAAAAGCCGCCGGTCACGCGGAATACGCCGTCTGTGATTTCGACCTTCAACATCGCTAGCGGCTTTGTTGCGGGGCCGTTCACCACGCGGGCGGCGTCGGCCACATCGAACTCGGATCCGTGGCAGGGACAGACCAGGCGGGCGGCGTCGTTGTTCCAGCCGCTGACTTCGCAGCCGGTGTGGGTGCATGCGGCGGAGTAGACGAGGAAGGCGTGCGGGGGCGCTGCCACGGCGTGCCGCTTTGCCTTGGGGGTCAGCCGTTCGGATGGCACGCGCAGCACGGCGAGTTGATTGTGCAGCGAACCGTCCCGGACGACGCCGGTCGACGGATCCCTTGGGAATGCGGGGACGGGCTGGAGGACAACATCCTTCGCCGCGATGACCGAACCGGCCTGCTCCCCGAACGCGTGGGCGAGCACGTCTCCCACCTGGGGTTTCATCCGTCGCGGCTTCGCCGCGTTGCCGGGCCGCACGAAGGAGAGCGTGGCGGCACCCACCATCATGCGGCGACGGTTCATCGCTTCGCCAGCCTCGTGGACGGTGGAGGTTTAACCCGGGTGATCGTCATGCGCCAACATTGTGCCCGCGCTGCGACACGCTCAATGCGTGACGAGCAGTTAGGGTTTAGTCTATCAAGCCGTCGGTAAACGACCGATCAACGGGTCGTTTGCCGCTTTCTCTTCGGCTATTCCAGGAAGCTGCTGCCATGTCACTCAACCAGTCCGCCGGTGCCGACGCAAGCCGGCGCAATCGCCTTCAGTTGGCAGAAACCGACCCCGAGATACATGACGCCCTGGTCGGGGAAGAAGCGCGGCAGCGGGCGGGCATCGAACTGATTCCCTCCGAGAACTACACCTACCCGGAGGTGCTGGCGGCCCTCGGGTCGGTGTTCACCAACAAGTACTCGGAGGGCTACCCGGGGCGGCGCTACTACGGCGGCCAGGAATACACGGACGTGATCGAACGCACCGCCCGCAACCGCGCCCGGGAGATCTTCGGCGCCGAGCACGCCAACGTGCAGCCGCTCTCCGGGGCGCCGATGAATGCGGCCGTCTACCTCGCCATGCTCGAACCCGGGGATACCGTGCTCGGCATGGACCTGTCCCACGGCGGTCATCTCACCCACGGGGCGCCGGTGTCCCACATGGGCACGCTCTACAACTGGATTCGCTACAAATCCGACCCGTCGAAGCAAGGCCGTATAGATTTCGACGAACTGCGCGTGACCGCCCGAAAACACCGGCCGAAGATGGTCGTCTGCGGCTACTCGTCCTACCCGCGCGACTACGACTACGCCAAGTTCAAGGCCGTGGCCGACGAGGTCGGTGCCCTTACGATGGCGGACGTCTCCCATATCGGTGGCCTGATCGCGGGTGGTGTCATGGCCAACCCCTGCGACTGCGGCTTCGACTTCGTGACCACCACCACCCACAAGTCGCTGCGTGGCCCCCGGGGCGGCATGATCCTCACCAAGAAGGACTACCGCCGCGACATCGACCGTTCGGTCTTTCCGGGTCTGCAAGGCGGTCCTCACATGAACCAGGTGGCCGGCGTCGCCATCGCCCTGGGGAAGGCCCTCGAGCCCGAGTTCAAGGTCTACGCGCGGGAAGTGCTGGACAACGCGCAGGTGCTCGCCGAAGCGCTCATCGAGGGCGGTGCCCAACTCGTCACCGGTGGTACGGAGAACCACTTAATGGTGCTCGACTGCGTCGCCAGTTTCGGTATCGACGGACGTGTTGCCGAGGAAGCCTTGGACGCGGTGTCCATCACCTGCAACAAGCAGGTCATCCCCGACGACCCCAATCCGCCGCTGCGCCCGAGCGGCATCCGCCTCGGCACGCCGGCCGCCACGACGCGCGGCATGACGGCACCGCAAATGCGCCTCCTAGGCGGCTGGATTACGGATGCACTGCGCAACCACGACGACACGGTGACCTTGGCGCGCATCAAGGGCGAAGTGGAAGAGACCTGCTTGAGGTTCCCGGTACCGGGGATCGTCGGCTAGCCCGGCTCAAAACACCAAGTGGTAGACGTCCGTGCGTCGCTTTGCCGGATCCTCTTCCCAGTCGCCATAGATTTCCCAACAACGCCCGGCGAGTGCGTGGCCGTGTTCCCGGCACCACGAGACCAGTGTCATGTTGACCTGGGGCAACTCGGAGTAGTCGCCGAAGTGGATGGCACGAGCCGCCTTCCCGACAGGCGTGCTGGAACAGACGATGTCGCCGGTCGCTTCGAATTCGTCGGGCACCTGGACGCCGATTTCGACGTCGACTTCGCCGCCGGAAGGCGTTCCGTATAGCCAGATGTTGTGGCCGAACCCTTCGATGCCGTTGCCGCGGATGAACGCCCACACCCGGTCCATTAGCGGGAAGATCTTGTCCGGGATGTCCGACATGGCGATGCGCGCCCTGACGGCGGCAAGGGTTCGTTCCTCGACATCGACGAGTTCGATCTCAAGTGTCATTCGCGCTGCTCCGTTGACTCGGCCAGTGCCTTAAGTTCGGCGACGAGTGCCGTGTCGGCACCCGCGATGCGTTCGATATGTTGCCAGTTCATCGCGTTCGGCCGCGCACCCGATTGGATCAGGCAGCGCAGCGAGGCCGGGTGCCATGTGTGGATGGCGTAGCCGAGGGCGCTCTCGTGGTCTTGGCCATCGAGTACCGCCGCATCGCTCGCCACGAAACTGCGTATTGCCTGCAGATCTTCCAATACGATCGCCGCCTCGATGGTCATCGGCGCACCGTGGCCGACCAGCAGACGAACGATCTCGGTGTCGCACTCCTGGGACAGGGTGTGTAGACAGGCGGCGGCCAACGGCGTCTGGCCATCGTGGGCTGCGAGGTTCGGCTCGCCACCGCTTCGGAGCAATCCGCGTACCGCCTCGAGGTGATTGTTGTGGGCGGCGATGAAAAGCAGAGTCCGACCGTGTTGGTCCGCTTCGTTCGCCGAGGCGCCGCCAACGAGGGCGGAGGCGAGCCCGTCGGCATCGCCCATTGCGGCTAGAGCGAACAGGTCGATACGGGCGCCGTGTTCCCGAAGAATCTCGGCCACCGCGACCGCCGGTTCGGGTTTCCATGGGCCGGCGTGCAGCGCTTTGGCAAACGGCGTTTCACCGTGGGAATCGACGGCGTCGAGTGGGGCGCCTAGCGCGCATAGCCTGGCCGCGAGGGCCGCGTTGCCGCGCTCGGCGGCACAATGCAGGGGTGTGGTGCCGTTTTCGTCCGTTTCCCGAACCGCCAAAGGTGTGTCGGCGAGAATCCGTTCGGCCAGGTCGTTTGCCTGCAGGCGTGCGCAGGTGGAGAGGCTCGGTACGACGCCGGCGGCAAGCACCTCGTCGATCACGTCGCAGTAGCGCTCGGAGCGTCCGGAACAGCCATACCGTGCGATGAGCTGCAGGATGCGGTTGGCAAGGGTTGCGTCCTGCCTTGACCAGTCCACGGAGGACACGACGGCTCGGAGTTGCGTTGCGTCGTCCGAGTCGAGCGCGGCGGCGATGTCTGCTTCGAGTGACATGGGCGCCTACGCGGCGCACTTCCTCAGGCAGGCTTCGATGGTTTCCCGGGTGACGTCCGAGGCATCCTTGATCAGGGTGATGACGCCCTCACCGCTACAGATCGCGTCCGGTGACGGGTTGGTGTGAACGCCGTTCGAGTCGACGTAGCCCAGCGGGAGGCCGGCACGGCCCTGGACGAACTGCGACACGACGTCCTGCCAGCGAAGGTTTTCGAACTCGGCGTCGAATCGCGCTAGACGGTCGGCCTCGTGGGTGAACAGGTTCTCCAGCACCCGTTCGGTACCGGGTTCGATCAACGCGCGCACGACGATCTCCGGGTAGGCGCGCACTGGCCGGACGACCGTGGCCGCACCCGCGTCGAGCAGGCGTTGGCGATTGCCGTCGTCCACGGCTTCGGCAACGATGCTTGCCTTGGACCCGATGTCCCCGATCCGGCTCAGGATGTCGTAGGTGAGGGCATCGGCGCGAGGATCGTTGGACTCGCCGGCGATGATGACGATGTGCCTAGCTTGGCTGGCCTTGGCCGCCCGCAGGCTCTCGGTGTTTTCGGCGACCGCCGTGTAGTGCGTGACGCCTTCGTTGACGAGGGACGACGGCAGGCCTTCGGGGAAGTTCGTGGTCAACAGCTGCACCGGGATGTCGGCCAACTGCGGCGTATTTCGGACATCGGCGACCAGTCGGGCGAGGTACGCTTCCGGGTGCTCGGTCGGTACGTTGATGACGAGCAGGTGATCCTTCATGTTTTTCCACTCCAGTTGACCGCGCCGGCGGCGATCCCGTTGCAGCGCGCGATAGTCGAAGACGTCCGTGGCGATCTGTGCCAGGAGGAAGATGCCGAACACGTACATGCACAACGTCGTGGCGGTGCGGCCGATGGGCGTGGACGCGGAAATGTCGCCGTAGCCCACGGTGGTTGCGGTGGTGATGGTCAGCCAGACAGCGTCGCCGAGATCGAATCCTTCGGCAGCCATCATCACGAATACGTGGATGGCGAACAGGGTCAGGAACAAGCCGATGGCGCGTATCAGCCGCCTCCGGATGGCACCCGCGATGTGGCGCGAGAAGCGGAAATAGCGCCTGCGCGCGAACCAGCGGGCAACGATCATCGGCGTTCGTCGGCTTCGGCGTGCTTCGCTTTTTCGAAGTGGCGGCGGACTTCCTCGATGACGTGTCGTTTCAGCTGCCGGGCCTCGGGCTGTTGGTCATACCGCGCCGCGAGGGTCTCCAGATCGGTGTTGCTGAACGACAGGCTTATGCGGGGGCGTTGGATCTCGGCGTGCGACAGCCCGACGAGACTGCGTACGAAATCCGAAGGGGAGAGATTCTCCTGTGCGGCCGCAACACGGATGTCGTGCATCAACGACTGCTGGAATTCGAAGTGGACTTGGATTTTCTTGAGTGCCCGGCGCTCCGCCTGGAACCGCGCTGCCTCGGGCCTTGGGGTTTTCGTCGCGCCGGAACCACCGCGCGGGAGTCGAGCTGGCATCGAAGCCCGCTCCGGGTCAGCCATCGCCGGGCCACATGGCCTCGATGACGTCGGCCCCGCAATAGACCTCGAGGCTGACATCGGTGTCGCCGTCTCCCCAGATTTCGACGCTCAGCCCGAAACTGTCGTTGCTGCCCTCGCACTCGTGGTAGCGCAGTTCCTCGCTGTCGTCGTCCTGGCGCATGGACAGGGTTTCGCCGCGGCAGTCGCGGTCGTAGTAGAAGCCGACCGCGTCCTTCGTGACTTGCGAGTAGCCATCCGCCAGCCAACCGGCGTAGCGCTCCAGGGGTTCCTCGACGTCCAACTCGGCGAATTCCTCCTCGTCCCAGAGCCCCGCGAAGGCATCCTCGTCGAATAGCTTGAGGACGTCCTTGCGCTTCAGATCCCGACCTAGGCACAACTCGGGCTGCGACTCCTTGGGATCGAGACCTAGGTAGAACTTCGCCCCCTCTTCGCCGACGAGCGTGAACTGCACCTCGATGCCGCTCTCGTATTGGTAGGTGGCCACCGAGGCGATCTCGAAAGTGCGGCCTTGGACATCCTGCGGCAGGGCGAGCCGGTGCTTGAAGGAAACCAAGTCGCCGGCAAGAAGATCCGCCGGACGTTCCAGACGCCGGCCCTCCTCCTTATCGCGCCGAAAGCGGCTACGGACTAGCTTGCCGAAGACCATCAAAGACTCCGTCTAGTTCCGTAGGGGCGACGCTTGTCGTCGCCCCCCGTCGCACGTCTGCGTCGCTGGTTGTCATCCGCCGATGCGTCGCGGTTCGACGGGGACGGGACAAGCCCGTCCCCTACGGGGTTTCGATCCGACACGATAGGGACGCCTTACGCGCTCTTGGCCTTTAGACGCGCCAGCACGTCGCTTGCGGCCGGGCTGCCGCTGTCGCCGATGCCCTTGTCGCGAAGTTTCGCGTCCAGGTCGTCGCCGCCTTCCTTCTCGGCCATCCACTCGCCGGCCTGCATTCGGTCCTGCCAGTTCTGCTGCTTCGCCTTGACCCGTTCGAGTGCCTTGGCCACGCGGTGTTCGCTGGAACCGGTCGCGGCGAAATTCGTCGACACGCTCTCGGTGGCCCGCTGCAATTCCCGCACCGTGCGCACCTTGTCCAGTTCGCGCTTGTTCTTCTGGATGGTGCGCTCCCGGGCCTTGATCATGGCGTGGATCTTGTTGATCTCGGCGTCGAGCGATGCCTGTTCGGAACCCTTGTCGTTGCGGTCGGACTCGAGCTCGGCGATACGTTCGGCGACTTCCGTGGCGAGCTTCTCCTCGCCGTTGTTGAGGGCCGCCATGGCCTTCTGTTCGTAGTCCGAGATATCGGCGTCGAGCACGCCGATTTCGCGCTTCAGGCGGATCTCGGTGCCCTTCATGCGGGTCAGGCTCTGCTTCGCCTTGCCGATGGCGGTCTCGGCATCGCGGATTTCCTGCTCCAGGATGCGAACGGCGTTCGCGTCGATGACGGCTTCGCCGACCTCGCTCGCGCCGCCGCGCAATGCGGTGAACAAATCTCTCAATACGCTCATTTCTTAAGCTCCTGTGTTCAAGCGAGCAGATGCTCGACGACTTCGAGGACATCGACGGCGTTTTCCGCCTGCACCTCGAGTTCGTGGGCGATGACTTCGAACCGCGTGGAGACCGCCATCGAGCCGAACAGGATGTAGGTGCCACCCTGCAAGCCGATGGACGACAGCGGCACGGCGGGACTCAACCGGAGGAACGCCTCGTTGACCTCGTTGACCTTGCCCGGCTGGACCTCCGCTTGCGTGAACAGCGCGGTCACGGACAGCAATTGGGTTTCCGTCTGCGTCACATGGATCGGGAACTCGTCGTTGTTGGAACACACGACTTCCAGGATGCCGTCGTCGGTCACGAGCGCATCGAAGGTGGTGCCTTCTTCGCCCGTGTATCCGTTCAGCCGGTAAGAAAGTTCATCCAATGTCATTGCCTCACTCCGTTCTCCTCAAGCGGCCATTAGGTGCGCTTCGCCCTTGTCGCCGACCTTGCTTCAAGGGTGCGTGGTCGACGCCTGGACAAGACCGTATGACATATTATGTCGTCTGTCAACGGACATTCTGTATCGTTGGTGTAGACACGTTGGAAGTCCTGTGGAGCGGTTCCCGGACGTAGAACGCTCCCCGGCGCGACTCCCAGGCTTCCTGGTGGTAGTTGAATACGGCATGGCTGCCAAGACGGTTGATCTCGATGTCGGGCAACACGTCGAAGTAGCGGGGCGGGAACTGGAACGCCGCGGCGATCCGCGGGCCGTCAAGCCAGCCGTCCGGGGTCTCGCCGACACCTAGGGCCGCAATCCGCTCCGGCCCGGATTTGCCGGTGGGTGTGCCGAGGGTCCAGCCCCACTCGCCGAAGCTCGGCACGTTGGCGTGGTATTGGGACACCACGAACCCGGCGTGGGAAACGGTCTTGCCGATCGACAGGAACGCCTCCTTGGCGTGGTACGGCGACGTGGACTGGATGGCGATGGACCCGTCGGGAGACAGGATCGCCCGGACGCGGGCGTAGAAGTAGTCGGAGTAGAGTCTGTTCAGGTCCGGGTGGTTGGGGTCGGGCAGGTCCACGACAACCACGTCGAAACGTTCATCGCTCTTGGCAAGCCGTTCAACCTCGATGAATGCATCGCCATGGATCACGGTCAAGCGGGGATCGTCGAAAGACCCGGCGTTCTGCTCGACCAAGGCGCGGCTCAGCCAGTCGGGCGCGTCCTCGTCCCGTCCCGCGAAGAGGCTCACGACGGCGGGGTCGATGTCGATCAGGGTGACGGACTTCGGCGACCAACGCCAAAGGTCGCGGAGCGCCAGGCCGTCGCCCCCGCCGAGGACGAGAATGCGATCACGCCGATAGGCGGTGAGCATCGGCGGCGTGGTGAGGTAGGCGTGGTAGACCCGCTCGTCGTTGCTGGCGAACTGGATGCGACCATTGATGTAGAGGCTCAGGATGTCGGGCCGACCGCCGGCGACGTGTCGTTTGGTGAGAACCACGTTCTGATACGGCGTTTGGAGGTGGTAGACCACTCGGTCGCGGAACAGGCTGTCGCTCAAACCCGCGATCCACCCCCGGCCGAACAACGCGAGAACGACCAGCAACCCGGCGAGCACCGCGTGTGCACCCCAGAGCGCGACGGCGGGGCGGATCTCCCGCCGATAGACGGTGAGGAACACCACCCCGGCGAGCACGTTCGCGACCGCCGTGCCGACGGCGGCATAGACGATCGGCAGCTTGAGGCAGATCACAATCCAGATGGCCGCGCCGATGCCGGCCCCGATGTAGTCCGCGCCGTACATGGTGCCAAGGTTGTGCGGCAGGTGGGTTTCGTGGACGTATTCGCGGACCCGGGCGATCAGCGGGATCTCCATGCCGATCAGGAGTCCTAGGACGAAACCGAGGAGAAACGGCAGAACGCTCGCGAACGTCTTCAGTACTGCGAACAGGCCCCCATCCATGACCACGCCGGCGTCGACGTTGTAGACGGTGCGTATCCACTCGGGCAACGAATAGGCGAAAGCCACCGCGGCGGATAGCGTCAATACCGAGAAACCGCCGAGCAGTCCGATGGAAACCTCGAGCCAGGCAAAGCCGCGGAACATCGACGACACCCATTTCGCCATGAACGCGCCGATGCCCATGGCCACGATCATCAAGCCGATCATCGCGTAGATCGTGGGTTCCACCGCACCCAGGATGCGTCCGGCGAAGTGGGCCATCAGGTATTCGTAGATCAGCCCGCAGCCTGCGACCACGCCCATGGTGCCGATCAGGACGACGTCGTGGCGTCGCACGGATGCCACCGAGCGCGATCCGCCAGGTGAGAGCTCGCGGTTACTCACGGCAGGATGCTTCGGGGGGCGGCGCTCACCTAGGCCGACCGCGTGACAATGGTTGGACCTTGCATATGCCGATTCCGTAGGGCGACCCTATCGCGCCTACCTGGACGCGCGGTCGCCCGCGTGGCAAGTGCCGCTTCGTCGGCACGGGACGGGACAAGCCCGTCCCCTACATCAACCGAGTACGCCGGTGATGATCAGCCCGAAACCGATGAAGATGGCGGCTTCGATGGCAGCGACGCCGATGTTGTGCTGGTTGTCCACTTCCTCGACCGTGTTGATACCCATCAGTACGACGCGCTGCGCGATGATCGATAGCACGCTTAGCACGACGGCCAGGACAACCGCCCACGCGAGCCAGGTCCCGTAGAGCATGGCGAACTCCAACGCGTTCCCCGGCAGGTAGCCCACCATGCCGCTCGCCGAAGAAGCGGCAAGCGCCGTGCCGATCAAGTGGCCCGCGTAGCGAATGGCGAGTGCCGCGTTGCCGCCTGCGATGGCGAGTTGCAGCCGCGCACCGTCGTGTCTTCGTGCATAGATCGCGGAACGCAGCCGGGTCACGCCGAGCAGCACGATCTGGGAGAGGAAGAAGACGATCGCGACGGACAACAGGGACTGCCAGCCAACGCCCTCCGCCCAGCTGATTGCCCCGTTTATCAGGACGCCGAGGGCAAGGAGGTTGGCGGCTTGCACCGTGCCGGCGGCGACGTTCTTCTCGCCGAGCGCGTCCCGGATCGAAAATCGGTGAAAGATGATCGCGTCGTTGATCAGGATGCCAATCTTGAGGAGCAACAAGCCGACGAAGGCGTAGAGGACGACCGTGCCGAGTTCCGCGGACCATTCGACGCTCGCTTCCCCGGAAACTACCCCGGCGAGGATCACCGCGACGGCGGCCATGCCGCCGGCCAGCGCGATGCCGAACGCGAAGTTGTCCTTCTCCGCCAACTCGTCCTTGGTGTCGACGCCGAACAGGAGCCCGGCTCCGTAGCGCATTACGCAAATGGCCGCCCCGGCCACCGCCAGGTCCAGCGCAATGATGCCCCACATCCACCAGGTCAACGAATCCAGCATGGCGTTCTCCTATTTGCCTCCGCGGTAGCCCCCGAACCCGCGGCTGCTGCTGCGGCTCGAGGCGGTACTCGTCGTCCGGACGGACTTCTGCCGAGTGATCGTCCGGGATGCACCCTGACGCTTGCTGGCGTAGGCGCTGCGGAATGTCCTGCCTTCCCGGCTGAACTTCTGCCGGGCGGTGTTTTCGACCCGGGTCTGCTCCCGGCGCGCCGAGGGCGACGTGTAGTTGTCCCGCCCCCAGTCGTGGTAGTAGCTGTAGTTGCGTCCGCCGGCCCAGGATCCGTAGCCGACCCGGGGTCCGCCGATCAGGTCGCGCATCAGCGCGAACTGGCCGTACCAGACCCAGAAGGAACCACCCGAACCGGTCTGCCAATGTCCGTAGTGCGGGTTGCCCACAAGCTGGCTGCCAGCGCCGAGGTTCTCGGCGTTGTTGGCGCGGGCTGAGGCACTGGCGCTCAGCGCGTCCACCCGCGCCAGATAGCCGTCGGAAAGGTCCGCGAGGACATTCAAGGGGTCGCTCAACGCTCGGTTGAACTCGGCGAAATCCGCCGCCTGCACAATGCGGCCGAGTTCGATCAACAACACCTCGCGCTCTTGATCGGTGGTACTGGTGCCGGCCTGACGCTTCGCATCGTCGACCCGGGTGACGAGCCCCTGGTAGAGATTCCCGTCCCGGGTGCCTTCCTTGGCGAGCACGTTGACTAGCTGCCGGAGGTCCGGCTTGCGCTGGGCCACGGTCGATGCATAGCTCTTGATGAGGGACGCGTTGCGGATCCGACCCCGGTCCAACTGCTCGCCGAGCCTTGAGACCGCGCTCTCGGCGACCGGCAGGTTCTTCTCGATCTGCTGTTGTTTGCCCCCGCAGGCCGCAACGAGGACGAGCATGGGCACCATGGCCCACAACAGCGGGCTTCGGGTCACGACTGCACTCCTGGACTGGGTCGGTTTACCGTTTGGATGTCGACGACCGCGCCGGGTACGGCCTCTTCGATGACCTTGGCGGCTCGCATGGCTTCGCAGTTGCCGCACATGAACACGTCGAAGGCGGCGTAGCCGCGTTCGGGCCAGGTGTGGACGGTGATGTGGGACTCCGCGAGCAGGGCCACGCCGGTGACGCCGCCGCCCTTGCCGAACCCGTGCAGGTGACAGGAGAGGACCGTGGCGCCGCCGGCCATGGCCGAGTCCTTCAGCAAGGTCTCGAGCGCGTTGGCGTCGAGGTTGGCGTGGGCCCCGAAACATTCGATCAACAGGTGCCGTCCAGCGAAGGGAACGGTGGACCGGCTCGGGGAAACCGTTGACATAATATGGCACTCTAAGTGCCGCCGGTGTGGTTTGCAACCGGTATGTGGGTGAACGTGACGTGACGTTCGATTACTGACGACCGTGTTGCGCTTCCCACGGCGCTTCGATTAAATCCGCCCCCCATGAGTGATCGACTTTTGAAATTCTGGCGGGACTGGCGGGGTCTGTTGGTGTTCTTCGCCGTGATGATCCTGTTCCGGTCCGCCGTGGCCGACTGGAACCAGGTTCCGAGCGGCAGCATGAAACCGGGCATTCTCGATGGCGACCGTATCGTGGTCGACAAGCTGGCCTGGGATCTTCGGGTGCCCTTCACCACCGTGCGCGTTGCCGACTGGGCGGACCCCGCCCGCGGCGACGTCGTGACCTTCGATAACCCCGTGGATGGACGGCTTTTCATCAAACGCGTGGTTGCCGTGCCCGGTGATCGGGTGGAATGGAACCGCAACCGGTTGATGATCAACGGGGAAGCAGCCGGCTATGCGCCTTTGGATGATGGCGAGATCGGTGCGCTGCCCATAGAGGACACCGGGCGGCATCGGTTCTACCGCGAGTCGGTGCTGGGCACGACCCGCGTGGTGATGCTCGATGGTCGCCCCGGGGCTCAAGATCCCCACGAGGTCATACTGTCTCGGCTGCTCGGGCCGCCAACCCGCAATTGCGAGCGCTACGTGGGCCGCGCGGCGGGTGCGGCGTCGCTCGCAAAGGCCATTTGCCGATGCGCGGACTTGGGCGCCTGCTCGACGTTTCCGGCCTTTACCGTTCCCGAAGGGAAGTACTGGATGATGGGCGACAACCGGGACAATTCCAGCGACTCCCGGGTGATCGGGTTCGTGGACCGGCGAAGCATCTACGGCCGCGCCCACGCCGTGGCGTTCTCCGTCGACACGGAAAACTACTATCGGCCGCGTTTCGGACGGTTCTTTACGGGCCTCCAATGAGGCGAGCCCCGTAGGGGACGGGCTTGTCCCGTCCCGTCCTACTTGCGGCGCCGCCGGACTAGCCGCAGCGCGGCCGCACCGGCAATGCCGAGAATCGCCATCAGTGCGACGAACGCGATGCTCGACCAGAGATAGCCGAGCATTTCTTCGCTATCCACCTCGTAGGCGCGACCGAGCCACCAGATGCCCAGTGCGGCGGCTATGCAGCCGAGCACGACCGTGCGGGCGAGCGCCATGATCCGGTCTATCCAGACACCCGGACGCGTCCGGGACGACGGCGGGTGCGCGTGGCGCGATGCGTCATCGGTTCCCCTGTCGAGGCGCGGTCAGCCGCTCGGCTGGACGTCGAGTAGTTCGATCTCGAAGGTGAGCGTCGAGTTTGGCGGTATGCCGGACCGGCCCCGCTCCCCGTATGCCAAATCGGGAGGGCAGACGATCTTCCACTTGTCGCCGACCTTCATCAACTGCAGGGCTTCGGTCCAGCCTTTAATGACGCCGTCGACCCGAAACGACGCGGGAACGCCGCGTTCGACGGAACTATCGAAGACCCGGCCATCGACGAACGTGCCGTGGTAGTGGGTCGTCACGGTGTCGGTGGGTCCGGGGGTCGCGCCGTTGCCGGATTTCAGGACTTCGTACTGCAAGCCGGAGTCCGTCGTGACGACCACCGGTTCCGCCTTCGGGGAGTCGGTCGACGCGCCATCGGGCGCACATCCCGCTAGGGAAACGGCCAGTACCGCGGCGAAGGACCAAATCGGCAGTGGATTCGATGCCGGGCGTTTCATACGGTCGGTGTCCTTTGGTCTCACAAGCCGGCGGATTCTACGCCAACGGCGGTAACGCTGTCGGGGCGAGGCTATCGCGCCCGCGCAGGGCGCGCCCTCCCCGTGACCTTGCACCAACGGCCCGTGCCGCCCGTGCTAGTGGCCGTCCCCGGACGCATGGGTTACATTCGCACACCCGTGCGCCACTCACCGGTGTGCGTGAACGAGCACAGGGCAGGAAATCCATGACGCGACGCATCTTTGGTTCCCGGACTGCGACCGGCATTGCACTCGCCGCCTTCGCTGCGACGGCGGTCGCCGACACGGGAATTCGGCCCGATGATTGGCAGGGACTCGCACCGTTGCCGAGCCACCGTCAGACCAGCGTAGACATCGTGGATCGGCTGCGCGATGGGCACTTCGTCAAGAAGGGGCTCACCGACGAGGTGTCTAGCCAGACCTTCGACAACTACCTCGACTTTCTCGATCCGCGGCGCCTGCACTTCCTGACGGACGACATCGCCGAGTTCGAGAACTATCGCTACCAACTCGACGATGCACTCAACGAGGGCGACGTCGAACCCGCGTTCGCTATCTACAACCGCTACCGTCAGCGCGCGCTGGAACGCATCGAATACGAGGCCAAACTCATCCAACGCGGCGTGGGCCTGATCGACTTCACGTTGGACGAGTCGATCGACGTCGACCGAACCGATGCTCCCTGGCCCGACTCCCGGGAAGCCTTGGAGGATCTTTGGCGATTGGACCTGAAGAGCAGGGCGCTCTCGGGCAAGCTCGCGGGCGAGTCGTTCGAGGCGATCGGCGAAGCGTTGGCCAAGCGCGGTCAGAATCGTGCCCGAACCATCCGACAGACACGCAGCGAGGATGTCTTCCAGCGGTTCGTCAACGCATTTGCCCTGACCTACGACGAACACACGCAGTATTTCTCGCCCCGGGATTCGGAGGACTTCGGCATCTTCATGTCGTTGTCCCTGCAGGGTATCGGCGCCGTCCTGGGTACCGAGGACGAGTACACGGTCGTTCGTAGCCTGGTCAAGGGCGGACCGGCCGAGAAGGGCGGCGAGTTGCAGCCGGGCGATCGCATTGTCGCGGTGAGCCAGAACCGGCAGCCGTTCGTGGATATCATCGGCCGGCGTTCAGACGACGTCGTGCAGTTGATACGCGGCCCCAAGGGTTCGCGGGTTCGCCTCAAAGTCATTCCCACGGGTGCCAAGGAGGAGGACTTGCGCGTTGTCGAGATCGTGCGGGAGTCGGTCAATCTCGTCGACCAGTCGGCCAGCAGGTCTCTGCTCACGATGAGCCGCGACGGCCGCGAGCACCGTGTTGGCGTGGTGGTGGTGCCCACGTTCTACGCCGACTTCCGAGCCATGGAGAAGGGCGACCGGAGCTACAAGAGCACCACCCGGGACGTCGCCAAGCTGATCGAGGAACTGAAAGCCGAGGGCATGGACGCGCTCATCATCGACCTGCGCCACAATGGAGGTGGCTCCCTTCAGGAAGCCGTCGAGTTGACGGGATTGTTCGTGGACTCGGGTCCGGTCGTCCAGGTCAAGAGCCTGCGTGGCAGTACCCGCGTACTTGGCGACGACGACGGTGCCGCGGTGTGGGACGGTCCGTTGGCGGTCATGGTGAACCGTGGCTCCGCGTCCGCCTCCGAGATCTTCGCTGGCGCGATCCAGGATTACGACCTCGGCGTGGTCGTCGGCAGCCGCACATTCGGCAAGGGCACCGTGCAGACACTGGTCGAACTTCCACGGGGCCGGGGCCAGTTGAAGGTAACGGAGCGCAAGTTCTACCGGATTTCCGGAGCCAGCACCCACTACAACGGAATCATCCCCGATATCGAATACCCGGCACCGACCGACCTTTTGCACCGGGACCGCTGGGATGGCGGCGCCATCGGTGGACGGGGGTCCGACGTGGCGCCGATCCGTCACCCGTCGGCGCAACGGTTTGGCACGCATGTCGATGCGTTGCAACGTCGCCACGAGGAACGTGTCGCGAATGATCCGGACTTTGCCTACCTCCGTGCGAGGGGCGAGTACCTGGAAGGGTTGCAGGCCCGCACCAAAGTGTCGCTTTCCGAGGAGACGCGGTTGGCGGAGAAGGCTGCGGACGACGCCCGGGCACTGCGACTGGAGAACGAACTCCTGGTCGCCAAGGGCAAGGAACCCGTCGCGAGCTTTGAGGAATTGGGCGACCCGCAGCTAGCGATGCTGGCGATCTACGATCCGGAGAATCCCGCGGAGGACGTTCTCGTGCAGGAGACCGCCAACATCCTCGTGGACTACCTTGACCTGTCGCATGGAATAGCCCTGGCCGACGGCAGCGCGAAGGCCACCGTGCAGTAGGGGACGGGCTTGTCCCGTCCCGTTGTTCAGCAAACGGGTATGCTCGGCGCGGGCGACGGCGACTTCAGTCCACCGCGAACTCGAGGGCGCGACTTTTGATGGTCTTCGCGAGCGCGATCTCGAATTCCCCAAAGGGCATGGTGGACTGCTGCCGGATACCGTAGCGACGCAGGGTCACGGTTCCGGCCGCCGCTTCGCGTTCGCCGACGATCAACAGGTTCGGAATCTTGCGCGTTGTGGCATCGCGGATCTTCTTCGAGACCGTATCGCTCTCGGAAGCGAGTTCGGCGCGCACGAAGTTGGCCCGCATCTTCCGGACGAGTCCCGAAGCGTAGTCGTGGAAGTGCTCGGACACGGTGATCACCTGGACCTGAACCGGCGCGAGCCAGGTCGGGAAAGCGCCGCCGAAATGCTCGATTAGGAGCGCCACCATCCGTTCATGCGTACTCAGGGGAGCCCGGTGGACGCAGTACGGGGTGTGCTCGGCACCATCGTCCCCGACATAGGTGAGGCCGAGCCTACCCGGGACCGCGAAGTCGAGCTGAACGGTGGAAAGCTGTTCGACCTTGCCGGTGACGGTGCGGAACATGACGTCGAGCTTCGGACCGTAGAACGCCGCTTCGCCGGGTCCGTCCTCGTAGTCGATGCCCATCTCGTCGAGCAGGCTCGCGATGATGGCTTCTGTTCGCGCCCAGTCGTCCGGCGCGTCGACGTACTTCTCGCGACCCTTGGGATCATCGGGATCCCACCGCGACAGGCGGATGGTGTACTCCTTGAGGCCCAGAATGCGGTACGCCTCGTCGTACTCGGCGATCACTTCGCGGAACACCTCCTTGGTCTGTTCCTCGGTGCAGTAGATGTGGGCGTCGTTCATGGACAACATGCGGACGCGGGCGAGACCCGACACGGCCCCGGATGCCTCCCACCGGTAGACTTGGCCGTACTCGGCGAGCCGCAGCGGCAGTTCGCGGTAGCTTCTGAGGCGCGCGGCGTAGATCTTGTGGTGGTGCGGGCAGTTCATCGGTTTCAGCATGTAGCTCTCGCGAATGGAACTGCCGTCCGCGGTCTCCTCGACGACCTCCATGGGCGGGTACATGCTCTCCTTGTAGTGCTCGAGGTGTCCGGTCTGCTCGTAGAGGCTGCCTTTGGCGATGTGCGGGGTGGCGACGCGTTCGTAGCCGGCCTTGAATTCGAGTTCGACGGCGAGTTTCTCCAACTCGTCTCGAACCACGGTGCCGTGGGGCATCCAGAGCGGCAGGCCACGGCCGATCTCGTCGTCGAATGTGAACAGGTCAAGCTCCCGCCCGAGCTTCTTGTGGTCACGTTCCTGGGCGAGTTCGAAGGCCGTAACGGCTTCGTCGAGCGCCGCCTTGTCGGCGAAGGCCCATGCGTAGATGCGGGTCATCATCACGTTGTCCGAGTCGCCCCGCCAGTACGCACCGGCGACGCTGCGGAGTTTGAAGGCGTCCCGGGCGATCTCCCGGGTGGTCTCGACGTGAGGTCCTTCGCACATGTCGAGGAACGGTCCGTTGCGGTAGAAGGACAGGGTGTCGAGGCTGTTCCTCTCCACGAGTTCCTGGGCGTACTCGCGCTTGTAGGGTTCGCGCATCTCGTCGAGGCGGGCGAAGGCGTCGTCGAGCGAGACCTCCTCTTGGTAGAAACGCTGACCCTTCTTGAGGATCTTCTTCATGCGCCGCTCGAGTTCGGGGAAGTCGGCTTCGGTGAGCGGCTCGGTCAGGATGAAGTCGTAGTAGAAACCGTCCTCGATCGGCGGGCCGAAGCCGAGGGTCGAACCTTCGCGCATCTCGAGCACGGCCTGGGCCAGGACATGGGCGAGACTGTGCCGGACCCGGTAGAGCCGATCATCGCCTTTGGATTCCTCTAGGTTGCGCATGGCCAGTCCCTTCATGTCTTCTCGAGCGTGCAACAAAAACCCCGGTTGGCCGTCGCCTTCCGGGGTTCTTCGAAGGGCGGCCTTCTCAAGTGGGCCGCCATTGTTCGATCGATACTAGGCCGCCCCTCCACACGTCGTGGTGGTTGTCGTCGTGGCCGTCGTTTGTCCGATCGGATTCATAGCGACGCGCATCATACGGTCTTCGTGCCCGATTGTGTAGCGGGGGGGACGGGCCCTGGGGCGGTGGGGGCTGGGGCCAGACCGCGAGTGCGCGCCCTTGCGGGCGCGTTCGAGCGATCTGGCGGCGTTGTCCCGTCCCGTTGCCGAGAGTCGGTATAGTCGGCACGGGCGGGCACGGTAGGATCTCCTCGTGCGGGTCCATGTGGTTCAACGGGTTGAAGATATGCTCCAAGCGAGAAACCGAAACGGAATGGGCTGGAAGCGCAGTACGGCAACCTTGCTCGTCGGTCTCCTTCTCGGTGCCTGTTCGGAGAGCAACCCCGAGGCCGAAAGGTCCGCCTACGAGGCCACCAAGCCCTGGATTGCGTTGATGGACAAGGGCGAATACGAGAAGTGCTGGGACGAGGCGGCGCCCTGGTTCCGGGACAAGATCTCCTCGCGGGACATGTGGATTACGAAGGCCCACGAGACCCGGGACCCCTTGGGCAACTTGGTATTTCGGGAACTGAATACCACGACCTACAAGACCAACCCGATGGGGGCGCCGGATGGCGAATACACGATCGTCGTCTACAGTTCGAGTTGGGATGCCGGGAGCATCTACGAGTCGGTGTCGATGCAACGCCAACCCGATGGATCCTGGGGTGTCGTCGGGTACTTCGTGAAGCAGCAATAGTGGCTGCGTTCTCCAATGCCGTCGCCATCGTCGGCGTCGGCGAAACCGACTACTCCCGTGCCAGCGGGCGAACCGAACTGGCGTTGTCCTTGCAGGCGATTCGAACGGCACTGGACGACGCCGGTATCGAGCCGCGCGAGGTCGACGGCTTGATGAAGTGGTGGGTGGATACCAGCACCGAGGCGGAGGTGGCGGCGAATCTCGGCATTCCCGACCTCGCCTGGTGGGGCGAGATCAGCCAGGCGGGCAATGTCGGGGCGCCACTCGTCGCCCATGCTGCAGCCGCGATCCACGCCGGTCTCGCCAAGGTGGTCGTCATCTACCGGGGCGTCAACGGGCGCTCGGGGCGACGCTACGGGCGCGGCGACGTGACCGGGCAAGGCGGCCAGGGTGGCGGTGCTTTCACGGAACCCCATGGCCTCTTGACGCCGCAACATGGCCTGGCCATGGTCGCCCGACGACGGATGCACGACACCGGCATCACCAGCCGACACTTCGGCATGCAGGCAGTCGCCCAGCGCCGGCATGCCAACCGCAATCCCCGGGCAACCTTCTACGATCGGTCACTGAGCTTGGAGGAACACCAGGCGTCGCGACTGATCGTCGATCCGTTCCATCTCTTCGACTGCTGCCTGGAGACCGACGGAGGTGGCGCGCTCGTGCTTGCCTCGGCAGACCGGGCCCGGGAACTCGGGAAACCCGTGGTGTTGATTCGCGCCGCCGCGCAATCGGGGCCGGGCCAGGAATCTCCCGCAGTGCGCGGCGCCAAACGACTGTTCGACATGGCGGGCATTGACCGGAGCGACGTCGACGTTATCCAGATCTACGACCACTTCGGACCGTTCGTACTGTTCGCCCTCGAGGACTACGGGTTCGTCGACGACGCCGCTCCACTGGTAGAGGAAGGCGGCACGAACTTCGACAGCGGCCGCCTACCCGTCAACACCTCGGGAGGCCACCTCTCGGAGGCTTATCTGCAAGGTATCAACCACCTGATCGAAGCGACCCGCCAGGTGCGAGGGGAGTCCACCGCACAGGTAGGCGATGTCCGGTTCTCGTTCTGCGATACCGGCATCGGCACGGGATCGGTGATTCTCGAGCGGGGGGAACCGTGAGCGCCTGGCGATTCGAGCGGCCGCCGGACCTACCGTTGCCCCAGCCCACGGAGGAGGCGCAGCCTTTCTTCGAAGCGCTCAAGGAGCACCGTCTCGTCGTCCAGTGCTGCGCGGATTGCGGAATGCTTCAACACCCGCCCCGGGCCATGTGCGGCCGGTGCCAGTCAATGGCGTTCGGCTGGGCGGAAATGAGCGGCAAGGGTGTCGTGCACTCCTTTGTCGTGACTCACCAAGCCGTGCATCCGGCCTTGGTCGGATACACCCCGCTGGCGACGGTGGAAGTGGAGCTGGCCGAGGGTCCGCATGTCACGTCCAACCTGGTCGATGTGCCGCCCGAGGCCGTGACGATCGGCATGGCCGTCGAAGTGGCGTTCGAGGAGGTGGCCGCAGGCGTCGTGCTTCCTTTGTTCCGTCGAAGCGCCACGGTGGACTCCGCGATTTCAAACTGAGTCGGCATCCCTTACCCGGCTGTCCGGGTCGTGTGGCACACTTCACATTGGGTATGGAACTGAAGGGGGATCACCGGTGCGGACTTTGATTATGGCCCTCGGCGGCGTGATCTTTCTGGGTAGCGAGGTGGCCATGGCCAAGTCGGTCACCTGCACGATGGCATCGCTTGAGCGAACCGTCGAACTGCGTTACGAAACCCCCGGCGATGCGGTGCCTTGCGAAGTCCGCTACGCCAAACCGTCCGAGGGCATTGGTGAGCAGGTGCTCTGGCGGGCGGAGCGGGAGGCGGGCTACTGCGAAGCGAGATTCGGCGAGTTCGTGGACAAGCTCAGGGGCTTCGGATGGTCGTGCAGCGAGGCGGCCGCCGATACCAAGGATGATTGGACCGAAGAACCGGAGTCAGACGAGGTGCCTGAAGAGCCCTCGGACGAACCGCTACCGGCCACTGAAGACGCCAACAAAGCCCCGGTCGAGCCGGACACTCCGAACCCGCCAACGACCGATTGATCAACGGTTTGTAGGGGACACCCTTGTGGCGTCCCGACGTCTTGTGCGTACTACCCGGAAATCGCCACGTCGGCGAACCGGATGCGGGCCATTAGCGCCGAGCGTTCGGGGTTCCAGTGCTGCGTGTCGCCGATGGCGGCGATTCTGTTGAGCATCTCGTAGAAATTCCCTGCCACGGTGATGTTGCGCACCGGGCGGATGCGTTCGCCGTCCCGGCAGAGGAAGCCGGCGGCGCCGAAACTAAAGTCTCCGGAGACGGGATTGCCGCCCGAGTGCAGGCCGGCGAGATCGACGATCTCTAGGTATTCGCCCGACGCGAGCGCGTTCTCGTTGGCGTCGCCTGGGGCGACTTCGAGTTGGTGCAGGCCGACGCCGAGCGAGGCACGCGGCGATCGGTTGGCGTTGCGGGTATTGGGTACGTCGAAATGCGTCGCGGTCGCGCTGTTGTGGACGAGCGTGCGCAGCGTTCCGTCATCGACCAGTGTGGTCGTGGTGGCGGGCAGGCCCTCGTCGTCGAATAGCGCGTAGCCAAGCCCGTCCGCGTTGAGCGGCGCGTCCCGGATGGTGAGGGCATCCACCGCGATGCGTTCGCCCACCTTGTCGCGTAGCGGGTTGATCCCATCCCTTGCGGTCTTGGCGGAGAACATGTCGTGGAAGACGGCGAACAGGTCCGCCTGGTGTTCGATGTCGAACAGAATGTCGTAGTGCCTGCTCGGCAGGGCTTCGCCGTCGAGCATGGCGACGCAGCGCCGGTAGGTTTCGTCGACGATCCAGGCGGTGTCGATGTCGTCGAATCGTCGCGTGTGCGACTGCACGCCTTCGAGTGCGTCCTTGTCGCCGTCGCTCAGCAGGGCGTAGGCGAAGGCACTGCACACCCGGTTCCTGCTGTGCGCGGTGCGGCCGGTGGTGGCGAAGACGTGCCGCTCGACCGTCGCGTCCTGCACGCCGTTGTAGGGCACGTTGCGGACCTTGTCGCGGGCGGTGAGTTCTCGCTCGAGATAGAGCGCCGCGTCGATCTTCGCCTCCACGGTCGTGGGATCGTCCGGGCAGAGGATCGCGTCGTGGGTGACTAGGGTGGTGTCGCCGGTGGCGACCGACTCGGCAGGGTCGACGCGCGAGAATGTCGCGTTGACGAGCGCCTGCTCGACCATGGAGTCCAGCGCTCCGGGATCGGCGGACTCGCTGTAGGCGATCCCAGCGCGGTCGTCCTTGACCACTCGTACGCCGTAGACTCGGGTCGACGTCACCTTGTGTTCTTCGAGTTCGCCGTCGTGCGCCTTGAGCGAGAGGGACGATTCCTCCTGGATAACGAGATCGCCGAGCGCGCCGGCCGAGAGGACCTTGTCGAGGATCCGCTGGGCGTTGGTTTCCACGGTGGCAACCATCAGGCGTTGCCGCCGACCAGGATGTCGTCCACCTTCAGTGTCGCCTGACCCACGGTAGTCGGCACCATGCCAGAGACGGAGCCACACATGCCCGTCGCCAAGGCGAAGTCGCTGCCGACCATGGAGATTTGCTTCAGCACATCCGGGCCGGTGCTGATCAATGTTGCCGCCTTCACCGGATAGCGGATCTTGCCGTCCTCGACGTAGTAGCCCTCGGTCACCGCGAAGTTGAACTCCCCGGTGCCAGGTTGCACAGAGCCGCCGCCCATGTGCGAGGCGTACACGCCGCGGTCGATGGAGGCGATCATGTCGTCGAAGCTCGCCGTGCCCGGTTCGATGAAGGTGTTGCGCATTCGCGACGCCGGCGCGAACCGGTAGCTTTGGCGTCGACCGGACCCGGTGCGCGGCAGACCGGTTTGTTCGGCCCCCACCCGGTCGGCGAGAAAGCTGACGAGTTTGCCGTCCTTGATGAGTTGCGTGCGCTCGGTGGGCATGCCCTCGTCGTCAATGTTGATGGACCCCCACTCCCTTACCAGTGTGCCGTCGTCGACGGCGTTCACTACGGGGTTCGCGATCATCTCGCCGAGCTTGTCGTGGAACACCGACGCCTTCTTGGCGACCGACGTGGTCTCCAGGAGATGCCCGCAGGCCTCATGGAAGATCACGCCGCCGAAGCCGTTGCCGATCACGACCGGCATTCGGCCGGAAGGACACGGCTTGGCGGACAGGTTCACGAGGGCTTGGCGCGCCGCTTCGGCGCCGCACGCCTTGGGATCGAGGGTCTCGACGATTTCCCAACCGAGCAGGCCGCCGTCGGTCTGCATGCCGGTGGCCTGGTCAGACCCGTTGGACGCCACGGCTTGGAGGCGCGCGCGGATGTAGTGGCGCGTGTCGCGGATGTGCAAGCCGTCGCTGTTGAAGATCTCCACCGCCTGTTCGCGCTGACCGCAGGCCCCCTGAGTCTGGGAGATGAGATTGCTCGCTGCACGCGCCGCTCGGTCGGCGGCGAACAGGTAGCCGACCTTGTCGCGTACTTCCGAGTCCTGGGTGAGTGTCCGTTGGGCACCGTGGGCGTCGCTAGCGGTGCGGAAGTCGAACGCCTGCGCGCTGACCGCCGGGTCGCGCCGGTCCTTGGCCGCGAGTTCGGCGACGATGCGCCTAAGTTCCTCGGCATCCGTCCTATTGGTGTAGCCGTAGAGAACCTTGGCGCCGTACACCAGCCGCACTCCGACGCCGAAGTCGATGCCCGAGGCGATGTCCTGGACCTGGTTCGAGAGGGTGGCGATGTTGTTGACCTGATTGCGCTCCACGAACACCTCGGCGAAGTCGGCGCCCAAGGCAATGGCATGGTCGATGGTGGATTGCGCGACGCGGGTGTCGAGCACGGCGGTCTCCTCAAGGCTGTGTTGGTCTACATGGGGGGCTTGGCTCGCGATTCAACCTTGCGGAGTCGTCGATGCTCAAACCGTCTCGCCAAGTGTGTCACAAGGCGAACCAACGCTCGACCGCGACCTCGTCAAGTCGACATGAGCGGCGAAGAGTCCGGGAGACGCCCCTTGCGGGCCTTGAACTTGCAAATCAGGGCTGCAACTCCCGTTTTGCAACCTTACGTCACTGTGTTTGTTTCGCGACATCCTGGAATCTCAACCGACTTGAGGGCGTTGGCCTGACGCATTAGTTTGTCGGCGGCGAGGAACGGTTGCTTGAGCATGGCCGACAACACGTCCGTTTTCGAAGGTTGCCTGCCGGCGCTGATGACGCCCTGCGATGCCGGCGGCGAACCGGATTTCGATGCGCTGGCGGAGAAGGGCGGGGAACTCGTCGATGCCGGCATGGCGGGGGTCGTCTATTGCGGCTCCATGGGCGAATGGCCGCTCCTTTCCGACGATCAGCGCCGGGAGGGCGTCGAGGCGTTGGTGGATGAGGATGTGCCGGTCGTGGTCGGCACGGGTGCCCAGAGCACCGCGCGAGCGGCGGGATTGGCGAGCCACGCACAGGAAGTCGGCGCGGACGGACTGATGATCATTCCGCGGGTGCTTTCGCGTGGCACGTCCCCGGCGGCACAACGCGCCCACTTCCGGGCGGTACTCCGTGCGGGCGGGGATCTACCGGCGGTCATCTACAACAGCCCCTACTACGGCTTCGAGACCAAGGCGGATCTCTTCTTCGAGTTGGCCGACGAGTTCGACAACCTGGTGGGCTTCAAGGAGTTCGGCGGCGCGGCATCGCTCGACTACGCGGCGGAGCACATCACGTCGGGACGCGATGATCTTCACCTGGTTGTCGGTGTCGACACGCAGGTCGTGCACGGCATCGTGCATTGCGGCGCAAGCGGCGTGATCACCGGCATCGGCAACGCGTTCCCGGCGGCCACGCTTCGTCTGATCGAGCTTTGCGGCGAGGCGGCGCATGGCGACCAGGACGCCCTGCTTTGGGCCCAGGATCTCGACGATGCGCTGTCGGCGCTGGCCAGGTTCGACGAAGGTCCCGACCTAGTGCTCTACTTCAAGCGCCTGATGGTCCTCGAAGGGAATCCCGAGTATGCGCACGCCCTCGATCCCGACGACGAGCTGAGTCCGTCCCAGCGGGCTTATGTCGAGGCGCACTGGGAGCGGTTTCGACGTTGGTGGGATCAATGGCGCGGGGCGCGCGGGTGAACTCGGCGCGTGTGATCGATTCCCACACGGCCGGCGAACCGACGCGGGTGGTGGTCGGCGGCGGACCGGACCTCGGCGAGGGACCGATCGCGGAACGGCTGCGACGGTTCGCGACGCACCACGATGACTTTCGCCGCTCCGTGATCCTGGAGCCGCGCGGGTCCGACGCGTTGGTCGGGGCGCTCCTTTGCGCGCCGGCGGACCCGGGCTGCGCGACCGGCGTGATCTTCTTCAATAACGTGGGCTACCTCAACATGTGCGGCCACGGTGCCATCGGCGTGGCCGTCACCCTCGCATACCTCGGCAGGGTGGAAGTCGGCGAACTCCGCCTCGAAACTGCGGTCGGCGTGGTTCCCGTCGTGTTGCGCACGCCCAACGAAGCAACCCTCGAGAACGTCCCGAGCTACCGGTACCGATCAGCAGTGGCCATTGCCGTCGAGGGTCTGGGCACCGTGCGGGGAGATGTCGCCTGGGGGGGCAACTGGTTCTTTCTCGTCGACGCGACCTCGATCCCCGGGCTTGCGGCGATCACGCTCGATGCCGAAGGCGAACTCACCCAAACAGCTCGGCGCATCAAGGCGGCACTGGTACGGGAAGGCGTCACGGGTCGCGACGGTGCCGAGATCGACCATATCGAGTTGTTCGGACCCCCGGTCTCTCGGGATGCCCACGGCCGGAACTTCGTGCTCTGTCCCGGCGGTGCCTACGATCGTTCGCCCTGCGGCACGGGAACCAGCGCGAAGCTCGCCTGCCTTGCCGCCGACGGCGAACTTCGACCCGGCGAGGAATGGGTGCAGGAGAGTCTCATCGGCTCGCGATTCGTCGCCCGGTACCGGCGCGGAGCCTCGAACGAGATCGTGCCCAGCATTACCGGTGAAGCGTTCGTCTGCGGTGAAGGCACCTTGATTCGCGATTCACGCGATCCGTTCAAGAACGGCATCGGCTGACGTGGCCGAGCGCGTCGTGATCGTCGGCGCAGGTGTCGTCGGCATCGCCTGTGCCCACTATCTGGCGGAGTCCGGCTACACGGTGGTGGTCATCGACCAGGGCCGCATCGGCGGAGGCTGTTCGTACGGCAACAGCGGGCACATTTGCCCAAGCCACGTGCTGCCCCTGAACGAGCCCGGGAATCTTCGAGCTGCCTTGTTGTCGTTGGTCAATCCCCGCGCCCCGTTCCGGGTCAAGCCGCAGTGGTGCCCGGAACTCTTCCGGTGGTTCTGGGAGTTCGCCCGACGCTGCAACCACCGGCACGCGCTAGCGGCGGGGAGGGTCATGAGATCGATCCTCGATGCCTCGGTTCGCGAATACGAGGCGTTGTTCCAAACAGGCGGCCTCGAGGCCGGGTGGCAGCCGCTCGGACTGCTCTACGTGCTTCGTAGCCGGCGTGGCATGGAGCGGTTCGCTGCCCTGGACGCGATGCTGCGCGACTCCTTCGGGGTTGCCGCGACAGCGATTGAGGGTGACGAGTTGGTCGAGTTCGACGCGGCACTACGCCCCGGTCTCGCCGGGGGATTCCTCTACGAGGGCGACGCCTTCCTGCAGCCGGGTGCCCTGACGGCGAATTGGGCCGGTTGTCTCAAGCGGCGTGGTGTGCGCTTCGACGAGAGTCGTTGCCTGCTACGAGTCGAGACCGCCGACGGGAAGGTCGCGCGACTCGTTACCGATGCCGGTGAAGAGACTGCCGACCACTACGTCTTCGCCCTCGGCGCGTGGAGCACCCAGCTTGCCTCGGATCTCGATTGCCCGATTCCCGTGGAACCCGGTAAGGGTTACTCGGTCACCACGACGCGTCCCAGCAACTGTCCACGTCAAGCCCTGCTGTTTGCCGAACACCGGGTGGCCGCGACGCCGTTCGAGGACGGCTTTCGACTCGGTTCCATGATGGAGTTCGCGGGGTTCGACGCCTCGACCCCGCCCCGCCGAATTCGGCAGCTTGTCGACTCGGCCAGACACTACCTCCATGAACCGGTCGGTGAACGGGTACTCGAGAGATGGTCCGGCTGGCGTCCCATGACCTGGGACAGTCTGCCCCTTATCGGTCGAGTTCCCGGCCTTGACAATGCACTGCTGGCTACCGGCCATCACATGTTGGGCATGACCATGGCGCCCGCCACGGGAAGACTGGTCGCCGAGATCATCGGGGAAAAAGCCACCCACATCGATCCCGCACCGTTCTCTCCCGGGCGCTTTTCGTAGGGGCGACCCTAACGCGTCGCAAAGCGACGCGCGGTCGCCCGCCGAACCCGCATCGTCTGGGTTGTGGCGCGAGAATGCGGCAGCATTCTGGATCGCGCCCGAAGGGCGCGCCGGGACGGGACAAGCCCGTCCCCTACGGGTCACTATCGGGTATGGTATGGGGATGGTCGGGGTAGAGGGACGCGTTCGACGTGGGTAGGTACGTTGCCCGCCGGATCCTCCTGATTTTCCCGACCCTCATCGGGATCATCACCATCAACTTCTTCATCGTCCAGCTTGCGCCAGGCGGGCCGGTCGACCAGATGATCGCGACGCTGACCGGCCAGGATGCCGGCGCGGCGAGTCGAATCGCCGGGGCCGATGCCGGACCCCAGGCCATGGAGGCCACTGCCGAGAGCCAGCTGGCCGGCGCCCAGGGTCTCGACCCCGAGTTGATCGAAATGATCGAGAAGCAGTTCGGGTTCGACCGGCCCCTTCACGAACGCTACTTCAAGATGCTCGGCGACTACCTGACCTTCGACCTGGGAACCAGCTACTACCAGGACCGCCCCGTCGTCGATCTCATCATCGAGCGGTTTCCGGTGTCCATCTCGCTGGGCCTGTGGTCGATGCTCCTCATCTACTCGATCTCGATTCCGCTGGGCGTCGCCAAGGCCGTGCGCGACGGGACCCGCTTCGACGCCTGGACCAGCGGACTCATCTTCGTCGGCTACGCAGTGCCGAGCTTCCTGTTCGCGATCTTCCTGATCGTGCTGTTCGCCGGGGGGTCCTATCTCGACCTGTTCCCGTTGAAGGGTCTGACCTCCAACAACTTCGACGACCTGTCCCTCATCGGCAAGGTCGGCGACTACTTCTGGCACCTGGCGCTGCCGGTGACGGCGCTGACGATCGGCGGCTTCGCGACCTTGACGATGCTCACGAAGAACTCGTTCTTAGACGAGATCGCCAAGCAATACGTGCTGACCGCCCGGGCGATGGGCCTCAACCAGCGCCGCGTGCTCTACGGCCACGTGTTCCGCAACGCGATGCTGATCGTGATCGCCGGATTCCCCGCCGCGCTGGTCGGCATCCTGTTCACGGGCGCGCTCCTGATCGAGGTGATCTTCTCGCTGGACGGCTTGGGCCTGCTCGGGTTCGAGGCGGTGCTGCGGCGCGACTACCCGATCATGTTCGGAACGCTGTTCGTGTTCACCTTCGTCGGTCTGGCCATGACCTTGGTCGGCGACATCGTCTACACGCTCGTCGATCCCCGAATCGATTTCGAGACCAGGGAAACCTGATGGCCACCACCTTGCCCGGAACCATGGCGCCGACGGACGGTTTCGTCGTGGACGAACGGACGTCGCCGCCGAAACCGGGCCGGATCTCGCCGCTGACGCGGCGACGCTGGGCGAACTTCAAGGCCAATCGTCGCGGGTACGTCAGCTTGTGGATCATCTCCATCCTGATCGTGCTGTCCCTGTTCGCGGAATTCATCGCTAACGACAAGCCGATCATCATGGGCTACAAGGGTGAACTGTACGCGCCGGTGTTCTTCTTCTATCCGGAGACCGAATTCGGCGGCGTGTTCGAGACGGAGGCGGTGTACACGTCCCACCACGTCAAGGAGCTGATCGAAGCCGGCGACGGCTGGATGGTGTGGCCGCCAATCCCGTTCAGCTACGACACCATCGACTTCTACACCGAAGGCGCGGTGCCGGAACCGCCGAGCCTGCGGCATTGGCTCGGCACCGACGATGTCGCCCGGGACGTGACCGCAAGGATCATCTACGGATTCCGGCTGTCGGTCCTGTTCGGCCTTGGCCTGACGTTCCTCTCGGCCATCATCGGCATCGCCGTCGGAGCGACCCAAGGCTATTTCGGTGGTCTGATCGACCTGATCGGCCAGCGCGTGGTGGAGATCTGGGCGGGGCTGCCGGTGCTGTTCGTGATCATCATCCTGACCAGCCTGATCGAACCCAATCCCATCGCGCTTCTATTGCTGTTGCTGCTCTTCAACTGGATGGCGCTGGTGGCGGTGGTGCGCGCCGAGTTCCTGCGCACGCGCAATTTCGACTATGTCAACGCGGCCCGCGCCCTCGGCGAGAAGAACCTGACCATCATGACCCGCTACGTGCTGCCGAACGCCATGGTGGCGACGTTGACGTATCTGCCGTTCATCCTGAACGGCTCCATCACGACGTTGACGTCCCTGGACTTCTTGGGCTTCGGGCTGCCTGCCGGCTATCCCTCGCTCGGCGAACTGCTAGCCCAGGGCAAGGCCAATATCCAGGCGCCGTGGCTGGGCCTCGCCGGTTTCTTCACCCTGGCCATCATGCTGACGTTGCTGGTGTTCGTCGGCGAAGGCGTTCGCGACGCCTTCGACCCGAGGCGGTCCGCAGTATGAGCCGTATACTCGAAGTCGACGATCTCGCGGTGGCATTCCGCGACGAGGAAGTCGTCACCGGCGCGAGTTTCCACATCGACCGGGGCGAGACGATGGGGATTGTCGGCGAGTCCGGTTCCGGCAAGTCCGTCACCGCGCTGTCGGTGATGCAGCTGTTGCCGTACCAGTACGCGAGCCATCCCCGGGGGTCGGTCCGGGTCGATGGCCAGGAGGTGATCGGCGCGTCCGAGGACGACATGCTGAAGATCCGGGGTGAACGGGTCGGCATGGTGTTCCAGGAGCCGATGACGTCGCTCAATCCCCTGCACACCATCGAGCAGCAGCTCGGCGAAATCCTGTTCGTGCATCGGGGCATGGGCAAGCACGACGGCCGCGAACGCGCTCTGGAGCTGCTCGACATGGTGGCGCTGCCCAACGCCACCGAGCGCCTCGGCGCCTATCCCCACGAACTCTCCGGTGGCCAACGCCAACGGGTCATGATCGCGATGGCGCTTGCCAACGAACCGGATCTCCTCATCGCGGACGAACCCACGACGGCCTTGGACGTCACCGTCCAGGCACAGATTCTCGAGCTTCTGAACGAGCTCAAGGAGCGCCTCAACATGGCGCTCATGTTGATCACCCACGACCTCGGCGTGGTGCGCAAGATGGCGGACCGGGTCTGCGTCATGACCCAGGGCGAGATCGTCGAGCAGGGACGCGCCGAGCGGGTGTTCAACGAACCGCGGCACGAGTACACGCGAGGTCTCTTAGCGGCGGAGCCGAGCGGCGACCCGGTGGACGCGCGTGCCGATGCCCCGGTGGTCATGGATGCGGATCAACTGACGGTCAAGTACCCCCTGGGGCGCGGCTGGTTTTCGGCGAAACGGTTTCTGACCGCGGTGGATGACGTCTCCGTACGTATCCGGCGCGGCCAGACACTCGGCATCGTCGGCGAGTCCGGCTCGGGGAAGACCACGTTGGCGATGGCGATGCTGCGGCTAACGGCGAGTGAAGGCGGAATCCGTCTGGGCGACGATTCCATCCAAGGCTGGAAGGCCAAGGCGCTGCGGCCGTTGCGCCACCAGATGCAGATCGTCTTCCAGGATCCCTACGGCAGCCTGTCGCCGCGGTCCTCCGTCAACCAGATCATCGAAGCGGGGCTGAAGATCCATCGACCGGAGCTTTCCGCCGGCGACCGGCGCCAGGAGGTCGCGCGCGTGCTGGTGGACGTCGGGCTCGACCCCGACGCCCAGGACCGCTATCCCCACGAGTTCTCCGGGGGACAGCGCCAGCGCGTCGCCATCGCCCGGGCAGTGATCCTCAATCCCGCGGTCGTGGTGCTCGACGAACCCACCTCGGCCCTCGATTTGTCGGTACAGGCGCAGATCGTCGACCTGTTGCGCGATCTACAGCGACGGCACGGACTCGCCTATCTGTTCATCAGTCACGACCTCAAGGTCGTGCGTGCGTTGGCGCACGAACTCGTGGTCATGAAGGACGGCGTCATCGTTGAACAGGGCAGTGCCGATCAGGTCTTCGAGGCCCCGAAGACGGACTACACCAAGGCGCTGATGGCGGCGGCGTTCGAGTTGGAAGCGGTGGCGGGAGCCTAGGTGATGACGTGTACCTTGATCGCGGAATCTAGCGGCCGCTACACCCCGTAGAGCAGGAGACCAAGTGCGCCGAGGGCGAAGATTGTCGTGTAGAAAATGCCCAAGCCCAACCCCGCCGAGCGCAGGATCGAGAAATCCTCCGTCGCGAGGGCCGCGATTTCGTCTATGTCGGCCTGCACCAAGTTCCCGTTTGCCGTGCGTCCATGCACGGCGTCCTCGTCGACTCTGAACACCTCCAGCGTCTGCTTCGTGCCGTCGGACATCAGCACACGGATCCGATCTCCGGGGTCTACAAGGTCGCCTGCACGTATCCGCTCGTGCAGTTCGTCGCCACGCGGTTTGGTCGTTTGCATGCTGGTACAGCCAACTACCAGCGCGGCCAGCATGAGGATCGTCAACCCTTTCTTCATGGACTGCATGCTCGCGATTGGGACGCGCCTCGACCATAGCGCGTATAGCCAGTATGTGCACGCGAAAGACTGCGAACGACGACACGGGCTGGTCCATCCGTTCATCGGTCACGACCTCCAGGTGGGTCATGGCGCACGCACTCGTGGTCGTGAAGAGGGCGTCATCGTTGACAGGGCAGTGCCCGATAGGTCTTCGAGACCCAAGACGGACTACACCAAGGCGCTGATGGCGGCGGCATTCGAGTTGGAGGAGTTGGCGGCGGTGTCCGGGGCGTAGGCAAGCGCTATGTGCTCTAATGGTCAGGTCGTGAACGAGGTCAAGGGTCGGTGGTGACGGGGGGAGTCAGGCGTTCGTCCTTCTTGCTGGGGCCGCTGCTCGCGGTCGCGTTGGCTGGCTCTGGCTGCACGACCCTGCAGTCGACGCAACTGCCACCCGACGAGTTGCGCGACGGAATCCGCAGCGGCTCGCTCATCAAGACCGGCGACGAGATCAGCGTGGTGACCACGGACGGTAGGGAATACCTCCTCGACGTGCGCGGCTTGGACCGGGAGGCCATCCGGGGATTGTCGGGAGGGGAAGAAGCCGTGGTCGCCATTGACGACGTGGTCGCTTTGCGCACGCACCAAACCGAAAGCGTACGCACCACCTACGCGGTTCTTGGCGGCATCGGTGCGGGTGGTATTGGTGGGTTTTTCTTGCTGCTTGTCATTCTCTGCGCATAGTCCAATGGATCGCATGGCGAGGTTCGATGGGGCGACGGTTGTCGCCCGCAGCGGGAACGCACGGTTTCGCCAGCACGGGACGGGACAAGCCCGTCCCCTACGGGTTGTTCGACGCCACTTTGTGGCGAGCCTTGCGGTGTTTCTCGCGGTGACATCGTTCGGCGGATGTATGAGCGTGAAGAAAGTCGACCAGCCGCCCGAGGCGATTCGGGAGAACATCCGCAACGGGGGTCTCATCCGACCGGGTGACCGCGTCGCCGTGGTCAGCGTGAGTCAAGGCGAACGAATCTTCGTCGTCACCGAAGTGGACGACGACAACATCCGCGGCGAGGGGCTGGAGATGCCCATCGACGACGTCGTGGCTTTGGAAAAACGCTCCATCGACCCGGTGCGCACGGGGCTGGCCATCTACAGCGGATACGGTGTCGCCCTTTTTGCTCTCCTCGGCGCGGTCTATCTGGGCGCCGCGTTGGGCGCCCTATAGCCGGGACGCGCTACGCCGCTTCGAGGCGACGGTTCAGCACGTACTGCAGGATGCCGCCGCACCGGAAGTAGTCGATCTCGGTTGGCGTATCGAGGCGGGAACGCACCGTGGCTTCGTCGACGGAGTCGTCGGCCCGGTGGATTCTGAGGACCAGTTCCTGGCGGGGAGTGATGTCCTCGACACCCGCTGGCAATGCGATATCGACGATCTCGTCTCCGTTGAGACCGAGCGAGGCTCGGCTCTGGCCGGGTTCGAAAACGAGCGGAAGTACGCCCATGCCGATCAGGTTCGAGCGGTGGATGCGCTCGAAGCTCTCGGCGATGACCGCGCGAACGCCTAGCAGCCGCGTACCCTTAGCGGCCCAGTCGCGGCTCGAGCCGGTGCCGTACTCCTTGCCGGCGAAGACGACCAGCGGCGTGCCGACGCCCTGGTAGCGCACGGCCGCGTCGTAGATCGCCAGTTCGTCGCCGGTAGGTATGTGGCGCGTGTAGCCGCCTTCTCGTTCGGGGGTCATCTCGTTCCGGATGCGGATATTGCCGAACGTGCCGCGCATCATCACTTCGTGATTTCCGCGCCTGGAGCCGTAGGAGTTGAACTCGGCGACGTCGACGCCGTGTTGCTGCAGGTATTCGCCGGCTGGACTCGCGGGCTGGATGGCGCCGGCAGGCGAGATGTGGTCGGTGGTCACCGAGTCGCCGAGCAGGGCCAGGATCCGGGCGCCGTTCACCTCGACGGACTGGTCGAGGTCGCCGCCCGCGGAGAAGAACGGCGGTTCCTTGATGTAGGTGGAGTTCCCCCAGCCGTAGGTGGCGGTCTCGTCCGCCTCGATGGCCCGCCAAGCCTCGGGCCCTGTGAAAACGTCGCCGTACTGGCGTTCGAACATGGCGGGCGACACCTCGCCCATCGCCTCTTGGATCTCGTCGTTGCTGGGCCAGATATCCCCTAGGAGAACATCGTTGCCGTCGGCGTCCTGGCCGATGGGTTCCTGCTCCAGATTGATGCGCGTGGTCCCGGCCAATGCGTAGGCGACCACAAGGGGCGGTGACGCCAGCCAGTTCGTGCGCACCTCCTGGTGCACGCGGCCCTCGAAATTGCGGTTGCCCGAGAGCACCGAGGCGACGACCAGGCCGCCATCCCGGATCGCGTCCGAGACAGGGGCAGGCAAGGGTCCGGAATTGCCGATGCAGGTGGTGCAGCCGTAGCCGACGAGGTTGAAACCGATTTCGTCGAGATACCCCTGCAGTCCCGTGGCTTCGAGATACTCGGTGACGACCTTCGATCCCGGTGCCAACGAGGTCTTTACCCACGGCTTGACCTTGAGGCCATGTTCCACGGCTTTCTTGGCCACCAGGCCTGCGCCGAGCATCACCGCGGGGTTCGACGTGTTCGTACAGGACGTGATCGCCGCGATGACGACGTCGCCGTGACCCAGATCGTAGTCCGTGCCGTTGACGGGAACCCGTGCGTTGCCGCGCCCGCCGGCAAGCTCCAGCGCCTCGTCGAAGGCGCGGCCGATGTCCGCCATGTCGACCCGGTCCTGGGGTCGCTTCGGGCCTGCGAGGGAAGGCCGCACCGAACCCAGGTCGAGTTCGAGCGTCGAAGAGTAGGCAGCTTCGACAGAGGCGTCGCGCCAGAGGCCCTGCGCCTTGGCGTACCGCTCCACGAGGGCCACGGTCTCGGCGGGCCGTCCGGACAGTTCGAGGTAGCGCACGGTCTCGGCGTCTACGGGGAAGAACCCGCAGGTGGCGCCGTACTCCGGAGCCATGTTGGCGATGGTGGCGCGGTCCGCCAGCGGCAAATGGTCGAGACCGTCGCCGTAGAACTCCACGAACTTTCCGACGACGCCGTGCTCGCGCAGCATCTGCACCACGCGCAGTACCAGATCGGTCGCGGTGATGCCCTCGGCGAGGGCACCGTCGACGCGGAAGCCGACCACTTCCGGAATCAGCATGGAGATGGGCTGACCGAGCATCGCCGCTTCGGCCTCTATCCCGCCGACCCCCCATCCGAGCACCCCCAGACCGTTGATCATCGTGGTATGGCTGTCGGTGCCCACGAGCGTGTCGGGGTAGGCGACGTTGCGTCCGTTCTCGGTCTTCGTCCACACCGTCTCGGCAAGGTATTCGAGGTTCACCTGGTGGCAGATGCCGGTGCCCGGCGGCACGAGCCGGAAGTTGTCGAAAGCGCTCTGGCCCCAGCGCAGGAACCGGTAGCGTTCACGGTTGCGTTCCATCTCGATGGCGACGTTCTCGTCGAATGCGGCCGCGTTGCCGAACCGGTCGACCATCACCGAGTGGTCGATGACGAGGTCCACGGGCGATAGCGGGTTGATGATGGCCGGATCCTTGCCCGCGGCCACGACCGCGCTGCGCATGGCGGCCAGATCGGCGACACCCGGCACGCCCGTGAAGTCCTGCATGAGGACGCGCGCCGGTCGATAGGCTATTTCCCGTGCTTCGGGCGCTTCGTCGGCCCAGTTTCCCAAGGCCTCGATGTCCTCGCGGTTCACGGTGACCCCGTCCTCGAACCGGAGCAGGTTTTCGAGCAGGATCTTCAGGGACATCGGTAGCCGTCCCACATCGCCCGCCCCCGCTTCGGCCGCCTTGGGCAGGCTGAAGTAGTCGTAGTCGAGGTCGTCGACATGCAGGGCGGTGCGGGTGGCGAAGCTATCGCGGCTCATTCGGGTCCAAGGGGTCGCGGCGGCGGGATGCGTATCTTACACGCACCATTGGCATCCACACGGTCGCTCAATGCGTTGCGTGAACCGAATGAACGTCAGCAATCAGCACCCTTATGAGAGAAATCTCACACCGGGAATGGCGAAAGTGCCGTAGTTGGTCTAAGTTCGCGTGTGTAGCATCCGCAACTCGGACGAACCGGGCGACGAAGTAGGGAGTCTTGTCGATGAGCGCGGAACTGGTGGCGATTCTGGCGGTTGGCGCCGCACTGGCGGGTCTGATACTGGGCGTTTTGCGGGGCCTGCGCGCGGACATGCGTACCGAGATTCGGGATGCGCGGGCCGAGGTGCGCGATGTACGCAACGATGTCGGGGAGTTGCGGGAGCGCATGTCCCGGGTCGAAGGGCTCTTCGAGGAATTGCGGGAGCGGATCGTCCGTCTTGAAGGACACGTTGCAGGTGTGCGCGACAGGATGGCGCGTATCGAAGGCCTTTTCGAGGGACGATTCGACAAGGAAACGGCGAGCCTGGACACCAGTTGACGTGTCCGACGCACCCGGCGGTTTTGGCCGCCGGGCGGCGTCAGGCACTGGTCAGCCGAGTTCGACCTCGATCACTTTGGCGGTGGCCTTCGCGCTCTTCGCAACCGCGATGGAGATCACGCCGTCCTTGGCCGTGGCGCGGATGGCGTCGGCGTCGGCATCCTCGGGCAGTCGGAAACTACGCGTGAACTTGCCGTAGCGACGCTCGCTGCGGCGGACGCGTCCGGAATCGTCGTCGGTGGCGAACTGCCGCTCGCCGGAGACGCTCAGGACGCCGTCCTTGAACGTGATGCTCACGTCCTTGGGATCGATCGCAGGCAGTTCGAGGTCGACGCGGTAGGCGTCCTCCGTCTCGCGGATGTCCACCAGCGGTCGCCAGTCGTGGCCGTTCGGGACGAACGATCCCGGTACCGGCGCTACGTAACGGTCGAAGACACGATCGAGTTCTTGGAAAGGGTTCCAACGTACGATGTTCATGTCGGCTTCTCCTGTTTTTGCAGTGTTGAATCAGTCGATGAACCGGATGATTGGGTTCAGAAACAGGAAAAAAAGGCCTTGAAAACCGCGACTTCCGCCCCACGCGGTCGAAAAAATCGCTTTTTTGTGTCTTTAGTACGCGGCTGCCGCGCCTGCATTGCGCGGGTCGGACCGGGCGATGATTCCGCCGCCTACGCGCATCACCGAGTTGGCGTCGCCGATGCCGGGCGTTTCCCGGAAACCGATGTGACCGATCCGCTCCAAGCTCATCCGGGTGTCCGCGGAGATCGCGCCCGGCTCGTAGCGAACCTGGTTCGGTTGCCATTGGTGGTGGAAGCGCGGTGCGGCAACCGCTTGCCCGATACCCATGCCGTGGTCGACGACGTTCGTAACGACTTGCAGGACGGTGGTGATGATCGTGCTGCCACCGGGCGAGCCGGTCGCCAACACCGGTTCGCCGTCCTTCAGGACCAAGGTCGGGGTCATGGAGCTCAGCATGCGTTTGCCGGGCTCGATAGCATTGGCTTCGGCGCCAACCAGGCCGAAGGAGTTGGGAATACCCGGCTTGCTGGAGAAATCGTCCATTTCGTTGTTGAGCAGAAAGCCGGCACCGGCTACGACGATCTTCGAGCCGTAGCCGAGGTTCAGCGTGGTGGTGTACGCCACCGCGTTGCCGGCGCGGTCCATTGCCGAGACATGGGTTGTCTCGGCGCTCTCGTCGGGCCAACTCCCGGCGCCGATGTCTGTCGAACGGGAGGCCGTCTGGGGGTCGAAGTCCGCGAACCGGTGCCTCGCGTAGTCCTTGGCCATGAGCATCCCGAGGGGCACGTCGTAGAAGTCGGTGTCGCCCATGTGCTCGGCACGGTCGGCGTAGGCACGTCGTTGTGCTTCGATCATCAGGTGTACGACCGCCGGGCTGCCGCGCCCGAGGGTCGCCAAGTCGTGGGGTTCGAGCATGTTCAGCATCTGAATCAGCAACGCGCCGCCGGAGGATGGCGGCGGCATGGAGATGATCTGGTAGCCCCGGTAGGACCCGCGAACCGGCTCGCGCCACACGGACCGGTATTCGGCGAGGTCCCGGTGGCTGACGAGTCCGCCACCGCGGGCCATTTCCGCAACGATGAGGTCGGCTGTCGTTCCTGCGTAGAAGCCCGCGCGGCCGTGCTCCGCAATGCGGGCAAGCGTCGCGGCCAAGTCCGGTTGGCGAAACAGGTCGCCGGCTTCGAGTGGACTTGCGTCGGCCCGGGTGAACTTGGCGAGGCTCGCTGTATAGGGCTCGAAGCGCGGACGTAGCCGCGCGAACTGCGCGGCGATGTCCGCAGGCAGGGGAAAGCCGTCACGGGCCAGGGCGAGTGCCGGTGCGATGACCTCCCC
Organism: Gammaproteobacteria bacterium; assembly: GCA_026705345.1. GTDB lineage: Bacteria > Pseudomonadota > Gammaproteobacteria > Pseudomonadales > Azotimanducaceae > VXYL01. The sequence continues at coordinate 64,906 of JAPPAV010000140.1, read as the reverse complement.
GCGGGACAATGTGCCGTGTCGGTCGAGCACGCTGAGCAGGCCGTCGACGCTGCCGGGTACCCCGACGGCGAGGTGCGACGCGGTGGACAAGCCGTCGACGACCTCGCCGCTGTCGTTGAGGAACATGTCGCGGTGAGCCTTCGAGGGGGCCTTTTCTCGGTGGTCGTTGGCGACGAGTTCGCCGTTGGCCAACCGGATCACCATGAATCCGCCGCCGCCGAGGTTGCCGGCGGAAGGGTGGGTCACGGCCAATGCGAATCCCATGGCGACTGCCGCGTCGATCGCGTTTCCGCCACGTCGCAGTACGCCGATTCCCACCTCCGTCGCCTGAGGCGACCGGGATGCCACCGCGCCCTCGCTGCCGGTCGCTTGCTGCGCGCCGTGGCCGGGCGGGCCGGTGCATACGATGACGGCCAGCACGGCCAGTGCCGCTGCTCGAGGTTGACGTTGGAGCATCGGTTCGCCTTTGGCTTGCAAAGGGCGGCACATTAATCCCAATGCAGGGACCGAACAACGTGTTCAGTTTCGGTTCACTTCCATCTGGCTAAGCTCTGCCGTGAACTACCCGGTGGAGGTGGATGTGAACTGGAGTCATGAGATCTGTACCGCGATTGCCGTCGCCAGCCTCGCGGGTTGCGCTGGCTACGAAAACGTGGACGCCAGGGTAGACGCCGAAGCGGTGCCGGATGCCGTTCCCGACGCGGTTGCACAACAAGCCGATCCCGAGCAGTACCGGATCAGCGTCGAGATTCCGGTCGACGACGTCACCATCGACCGGGGACAGAATATCGATGTGGACGCTCTGCTCGACGAACGGACTTCGTTCACGGCGTCCGACTTCCACCTGCGCGAGGTCGTCCTCGTCGCCCGTTCCCGGCGCGGCGGCAGCGTCGAGTTGCTCCTCGACGAGTGGGCTTCCGGCGCCGTCGACATTCCCGAAGGCACCGCCGAGTCCTGGTACGAGGTACGCATTCCCGCAGCCGATATCGGAGAAGCGGGTGTCGAATGGGTGGTCGACTTTACGGGCGCACTGGATCTAAACCTTCTCGTGGCGGTCCTGGAGCCGCGCTCGGCGTTGCTTGCCGCGGCCACTGCCACGGTTCGCGAGGTCTTGGTGGAGGACGAGATCCCGGCCGACCCACCCGGGGAGCTGCTCGCAACGCCGTCGGTCGAGGTCGTCCAGTCGGTCGAGGTGGTCGAGCCCGTGACGGCGACACCAACCGTGGTCCAGGAGGTGGCCGTCGTCGAGCAGCCCATCTACGAAACGCGCACCGTGTACCGCTATGTGGATCGGCCGGTAAACCGCTATCGCGTGTCGTGGATCTACGATCCGGCGCGCTATTACGTCTTCCGCGACTACGGTGGCTGGACGTACCGGTATTTTCCGGGAACCTGGGACTGGCGCTTCTACAACCCGAGTTTCCGCTTGCCGATCCGCCATCACCACCATCACGACAGACACCGGCATCGCGCCGACCGGCACGACGGGCGACGCTACGAGCGCCGCGACCGGGACGACCACCGTGGTGACCGGGACCGCCGCCGTGGCGATCGCGACCGCCGCCGTGGTGAGCGCGACCGGGATGCACGGGGCCGACGCGATGGCGACGACCGCGACCGGGATCGACGCGGCATCCGGCCCCGCGGGAGCGAGAGCTCGGCAGTCGTGTCGCGGCCGAGCACGCTCTGGCGGCGCGTGGATCCGGGTCACCCGCGGATCCAACTCGCCACCCAACGCCGCGCTGAGCCGCGCGTCGAGGAAGACCGCCGGACGAACCCCCGACTGCGGGCTTTCCAACGCACGGAGCAGCCGCCGACCAGCAACCGGGCCGCCAACGGCGCGGAACGGGTGGAACGTCTGGCGAACCCACGCCGAGCCGCAACCGACAACCGCTCCGCGACCGACCGCAGTGCCCGGACGCGGTCATTCGAACGTCGCGAGGCGCGGCAGGTGGAACGCCGCCCAACGGTGACCGACACGCCCCGCCAACCGACGCGGCGGCCGACGGTTGCAAACCGCGTCGATACATTCGAACCGCGCCAAGCCAGCCCCAACGGCCGAAGCCGGATGTTTCAACGCGACCCGGAGCAACGGGCACCGTCGCGAACCGCATCGCCGCGGACGACGACGGTCCAGCAACGGCCGGTTGTGCGCGAGAACGCGGCACGCCCGAGGGAAGATGTCCGGCGCTCGAGTCCGAGAACCCGGGTTTTCCAGCGCGAAGCCGACCGCCGAAGCACGACTCGATCTGCGGAACCACGTCGAACACCCGAGGCACGCCGACCGGTACAGTCCACCCTCGACCGGCAACGTTCCGTCGAGCGCGAGCGGGGCAATGTGCGAACTCGCGCGTTCCAACGGCGTGCCGAGCCGCGAGTCGTAGAACCGCAGCGGCATCGAGCCGAACCATCCCGACCGCAGAGCAGGCCTCGCTCGTCCCCGCCGCGACGGGCATCGACCCCGCCGGCTCGGCCGCAACGCGTCGCGCCAAGCAGGAACGCACCGCAGCGCGAACGGCCGGTTCGACGTGCTCCGGTCAAGCCGCAGAAGAACGACTCGACCCGTGATGCCCGGCCCGACGAGGCGAAGCGTTCGAACCCGCGCACCCGCGCTTTCGAGCGTCGCTAGATAGACGCGCTAGGCATGGCCGCGTGCGCCGCTAGAAGAAATACACCAAGCGCAAGTACGCCCGTGCTCCGCCGCCGACGGTGAGGCCGTCCCCGACTCCAAGTCGGCCGAATTCGTCGCCGTGGCCACCCATTGGCTTGATGACGCCGACCTGGAGTCGGACGGCGTCGCTCGCGTCGTAGCCGACGGTCGTCTGCAGGACCTTCGATGCGTCGTGGAGATTGGCAATGACGCTGATGCTCTGGTTCACCAAGGCATGCCAGCGAAACTGCGCCCCGACGGCGGCGTAGTCCCTCATCATCGTGAACATCTCGCTGCGTCCCAACCGGTCTGTGAGGGCGTCGGGCAGGCGGTCAAGGTCCTCCGGCAGACCTGGCACACCGAAGCCGTTGCGGAAGTACTCCGCGAAGACATGGACGGAGCTTTGTGCGACGGGAAAGCTGTAGTCGACGTTGACGACGCCCGAGTAGGTCCAACCCGCCCCGTCGTCGACGGCGACGAGATCCGATCGGACCAGGGCACCGCCGATCGGGGTGCGCAGGCCCAGTCCGACCACGTCGCCGCCATAGTGTCGCGCCGCAAGAAGGTCTAGTTCGGTGCTGCCCAGGAGCGTCCGGTACTTGAAGGCGACACTCGCAGTGCCGCCTTCGACCTCGCCGTGCCGGGCGACGGCCAGCATCTCGAGGTCGGATCCGTCGTCGAACAGGCGCTCGATCCGGACCAGGTCATCGCCGGCCTTGTAGTCCTGGTCAACGGTGGTGGGTGCGAACGGGTTGAAGAGATCCATGGGGTGGAAAACCACGCCGCTGCCCCAGCTGACCGCGTCGCGGCCGACGGTCACGGCCCACCGGGACGACCGGTATTTCAGCGCGAACCGGTCGAAGCGGTGCAGCAGCCGGTGACGGTCTCCCCGGTCGACTTCCCAGGTGAGGTCCAGGAGACGCCGGTCGTCGCCGGTCGGCGTTTGGTCGAACGTCGGCCCCGAATCGGCGGCGGATTCGATGGAGTCGCCCACGAGATAGGTGGTCGCGTGGTCGACCTCGACGGTGAAGCTGCCGAAGTCGCGGCGCAAGAGCAGGCGAAGGTCGGCACCGTGGTCGAGGGGTTTCGACTCGCCGGTCGCATCCCGTTGCGCATCGCCAGCCGGGAGCCGCTGGGCGGTCGTGTGCCACTTGATGCGTGCGTCGAACTCGGTAGCAAGGCCGAGCGTGGCGGCCATCGCGAACAGCCCGACGGCTGCGTATCGCGCGGCGGCTATTTTGCTTGAACGCGGCAAAAGGCCCCCACACGAATCAAGTTTCGATGCCGTAGTGTCACCATCACTCGGCTTGCTTGGGGTGCCGCCGCTACGGTGCTTCTCGTTCGACCACTAGACCACGCTGCCATCGCGCAGGTTCACCTGCCGCGTGGTGTAGCCCATCACCATGGGATCGTGGGTTGCCGTCAGGATGGTGACGCCCCGTTCGCGGTTCAGAGACTTAAGCACCTCGAGCAGTTCCCGGGTGGTGGAGGTGTCGAGGTTCGCGCTCGGTTCGTCGGCCAGCAGGAGGACGGGTTCGGTGACGATCGCCCGGGCGATAGCCACGCGCTGCTGCTGCCCCCCGGACATTTCGCCGGGGCGGCGGTGCTCGAGGTCGGCTAGGCCGAGCGCGTGCAAGGACTCCCGGCTGCGCGAACGGCGTTCCGCCCGGTCCACGCCCTGCAGTTGCAGGATGAACTCGACGTTTTCGATCGCCGAAAGAACGGGAATCAGGTTGTAGGCCTGGAACACGAAGCCGATTTTGTTGAGCCTGAGATCCGACAGTTGAGCGGCCGACAACGCGGTCACCTCGACGCCGTCCACGACAACCGAACCCGAGGTCGGCTGATCGAGTCCGCCGATGACGTGCAGCAGGGTGGACTTGCCGGAACCGGAGGGCCCGGCCAGGCTCACCCACTCGCCGGCGGCGAGATCGAAGTCCACGTCGCGAAGCGCGTGCACCGGCACCGCATCGTCGTCGTAGGTGCGGCTTACGTCACGACATGCCACTACTCGTTCCATGCTATTTCACCCGCCCGCGGCAAGAGGCCCTCACCCTTATCGACTGCTGATGCCGTATTGTCGCTTTCATTCGTCGAGCTGCGACACCGCTAGCGTCTGAGTGCCTCCAGGGGTTTGATCTTCACCGCACGTCGCGCGGGATAGAAGCTGGCGAGGACGCTCAAGGCGAGGCTCAACACCACGATGAGGGCGACGTCCCGGATGTCGAACACCGGCACGAACGTCGCACGCATGCCGAATGATGCCAGGCTGTCGTCGAAGGCGGTCAGGTCGATGCCGTCGGCGACGAAGGAGAAGACGGACCAGGCTAGGACCAGGCCTGCCGCGACGCCGATGGCCATGATCACCGTCGATTCGACTACGACCTGGGCTACCACGGCCCGGGGCCGCATGCCGATGGCGCGCAGCATGCCGAGCTCCCGCAGTCGTTCCATGACGGCGGTAACCAGCGTATTGACCAGGCCGAAAGTAAGCGCGCCCATCACGATCACGAACAGGATGTAGATCGTCATGTCGCTGACCTCCACCATCGCCGCGGCCTGGGGTTCGAGCTCGCGCCAGCTCACGACATCCTGGTTCTCGAAGGTCTCGGCAAGTGCGGCGATGGTGGGTGTCTCGAGGTCCTCGCCGTCGAGGCGTATGGAAATCTCCGTGATCCTGTCCGTCCCCAGCAATCGTTGAAGCGCGGCGAGGCCGGTGAATACGAATGCCTTCTCGAGGCCCGCTATCTCGGCCCGATAGACCCCCGCGATGCGGAACCCCGCTTCCCGGGTTCGCCCGTCTGCGCCCTGCGTGACCAGCACGAGGCGTCGTCCCGCGGCGGTGTCGAGGGCTTCGGCGAGCAACGCGCCGATGAGAATCCGAGAGTCTTCGCCTCCATACAGCCGGTCTCCGGCCACCTCGGCTTGACCGAGGAACGAGATCGATTCCCGCGCGGGGTCGACGCCGACTAGCTGGATTCCCCGCGTCTCGCGCTCGCTCATGACCACAGCGGGAAGCCGGATACGACTGGCCCAGCCCGCGATCTTCTCGGGAAGCATGCTCTGCCAGCCGCCGACGGCCTCGAATCCCCGTTCGATGCCGGGATCGTCCAGGTAGCCGGGTTCGAGGATCTTGACGTGCCCGGTCAGGTTCTCGATGGCGGTGTTCATAAGATCCTGCTGCATGCCGCGCATCATCGTGTTCAGCAGCATGACGCCGGCGACCGCGACGGCGATGGCCGACAGGAGGATGGCGTTGCGGCGGCGATGCCGCCAGATATTGCGCCACGAGAGCTGGATCAACAGCTTGACGGGCATGCCCCTCCCCGGCCTCACTCTTCCTCCCGCAAGGATTCCACGACCTGCATCCGCCGGACTCGAAGCGCCGGGATGAGGGCGGCGACCAACGTCCCGAGCAACATCCAACCGGGCGACTCGAGAAGCACCCTGACGTTGAGGGCCGGGTAGAGTCGCTCGGGCATCATGAGCTGTCCGGCCATCGCCTCCATGCCCTCGATCCCGGCGATGTCGATACCCACGACGCTCATGGGTACGACGAGGGCTAGGCAAAGCACGATGCCGATCACCGTGCCCATGGCCCACACGCAAAGGGCTTCGACGGACAGCATGCCGATGATCGAGTTGGGGCGCATGCCGATGGCGAGCAGCATGCCGAATTCGCGGGTCCGTTCGAAGACCGTCATGATGAAGGCGTTGACGACCGACATCGCCACGACGATCAGCAGCAGCCAATATGTCATCGCGGCCGTCGCCTTGTCGATCTGGATGGCCTGTTCCAACTCCGGCAGCAGCTCGTTCCAGTCCAGCAGTCGACCGCCGGTGGGCGTCGCGGCTTCGAGTGTTTCCCGCATGCCCGCGACGCCACGGGCATCTCGGGTCTTGATGACCACCCGATGGACGGCGTCGCCGAGTTCGAATCCTGCTTGCATCTCGGCGAGCCCCACTTGTAGAACGTTGCGGTCGATCTCCGCTCGACCGGTTTCGAAAAGGCCGTCCACACTGGACACGAGCGCGCCGACGCCACCCTCCGCGGCGGCACCCAAAACGACGATTTCGTCTCCCACACCGACCCCTAGGTTCGTGGCCAGCGCCGTGCCGACGAATGCGCTGTCCGGGTGAGGCAGGTACTCCCCCGCCGCGAGGTGGTCCGAGAGGTCGGATAGCGCGGCGTCCCGGACGGGGTCCACGCCCATGACCATGGCACCGAAACTGCGCTGGCCGGCGTCGACCAGGGCGAACGCCTCGGCCCTCGGGGCCACGGCAACGACGCCGGGCACGCCCTCGAAGCGGCTGGCCAGGTCGAAGCCCTCGGCCAGGTTGTGGCGTACCTCGGGGTCGTCGAAATACGCGGGATGCTGGACCTGCGCGTGACCGGTCATCAGACTCGTGGCGGTGTCGATCCAGGCGTCGTAGGTGCCCGCTTGGAACGACATGCCGACGGTTACGAGAGCGATCGCGAAGCCGACGCCGCAGGCGGACATCCAGGTTCGCAGGCGGCGACGCCAGAGATTGCGCCAGGCAACGCGCACGAACAGCGCCCGGCTGCGCGGTGACGGATCAGTCACGTCAACGCCCCCTGAGGGCGAATGTGGTGAACAGGCTGTCGTCCACCGCGGCGTCGAAGTCTGCGGCGACGTAGCGGATCTCGGTCCAGCTGTCCTCCTTGTCCACCGGCTGCATGCGCATCGCCAAGGCGAACGTCCGCCCGTCGAGTGTGCCGACTTCCAGTGCCACCATGCGCTTGACCGGCACGAGTTCCTGGTCGAAGAAGGTCTGGCTCAGTGTCACGTAGTCGTCGCGGAGAACCAGCGTCTCCTTGCCCCAAACCACGGGCGCGTCGTCGCGGGGAACCATGTCCAAGGTATACACGGTGTGTCCGTCGCGTTGCTCGGTTTGGGCGATCTCGAAGTCGTAGTAGCGCAGGTACTTGTCGCTGCGCGACAGGTCGTTGTAGGAGAAGTCGGAGCCCGCCCACTGCTGCGACATCATGCTCGACGGCAGGCGCACCTCACGGCGGATCTTCGGCGAGTAGGTCCACATCTGTTCGCCCTTCTTGAGCGTCGCCGTGCCGGCGTCCTTGGGCGGCGCGGTGAAGCGGATGAGAGCGTCCTCGCGACCGCGGGTCCATGCCGTCAAGCTGAGCGTGCGCTCCCAGGCTGGCCGGTGGATGGTCATCGTCAACTCGGTGTAGGAGGAGGTGCCGCGGGTCAGATCCAGCGCGCCCTCGATGAGACTTTGCGCGGTGACCTCGGCGGATGAGGGCCAGGCGGCGGCGAAGCCGATGACGGCGAGGGCATGTCGGACGATGCGTTGTGGACGTCCGGCGAGCGTGCCATATTGCCGCGCGTATTGGCCGACGTTCGAGATGTTGACCTCTCTTCGGGAGAAGAAGAAACGCCGCACGCGTGCCGACATCCTGGCCGCGGCGGCCGATTTCATCGAACTCAAAGGTTACCGCAACGCGAACATGCGTGACATCGCGGCTGCCGCCGACGTCGCCTACCAGACGCTCTACAACTACTTTCCATCTAAGGCGCGCATTGCCCTGGCGTTGCTTGGGCGGGACGCCGAGGACGTCGAGGTCTTGTCGAACGACGAGGCCGATGTCGTGGGGACGTTGGCTTCGCTGGTGCACTCGCTGGCGCGGCGGGTCTTTGCAGGCGACCGGGACGTTTGGCGGGAAGCGATCGTCGAAGCCATCCGGAACGACGAAACGCCCTTGATCCGGTACTTGGACCCGATGTTCGGCGAGCGTCTCGCCGGGCTATTGCGTGCCGCGCAGCAACACGGTCATCTGGATGCCTACCTGGACACGGAAGCTACGGCGTCGGTGATCGAGTCGCTGTTGAGTTCGGCGTTGCTATCCTGGGTGGCCTCCGGACACGATCCGGATGTCATCGAGCCTGTGGCGGACAAGATCGAGCTTGTCGTGAAGCCCTACCTGCGCAGCGCCGGCTAGTCCCAGCGGGTTGCCGAGTCGAAGCCCGCTCGGCAGGGGTGGTTCCGGGCAGCTGGCGCGCTTGTCCTATACTTCGGACATGGCCGTGCTCGAATCGCGAATCGACACACGAAGCGTGGTGTTCGAGGACAACGCGCGACATCATCGGGCGCTGGCGGAGGAACTTCGGGATCTGGCGGCGCGGATCGCGTTGGGCGGCGACGACCGGTCCCGGGAGCGGCACGTCGGACGCGGCAAACTGCTTCCCCGGGACCGGGTCCGCGGTCTGCTCGACCCGGGCTCGCCGTTCCTCGAGATCGGCCAACTCGCCGGCCACGAACTCTACGACGACGTCATTCCCGCGGCCGGGCTCGTGGCCGGCATTGGACGCGTCTCGGGCCAGGAGTGCGTGGTCATCGCCAACGACGCCACGGTGAAGGGGGGCACCTACTATCCCATCACCGTGAAGAAGCACCTCCGCGCCCAGGAGATCGCGCAGGAGAACGCCTTGGCCTGCATCTACCTAGTCGACTCCGGGGGCGCGTTCCTGCCCATGCAGGCCGGGGTCTTTCCGGACAAGGACCACTTCGGGCGGATCTTCTACAACCAGGCCAACCTGTCCGCGGCGGGAATACCCCAGATCGCCGTGGTCATGGGTTCGTGCACGGCGGGCGGTGCCTACGTTCCCGCGATGTGCGACCAGGCGATCATCGTTCAGAACCAGGGCACGATCTTCCTCGGCGGGCCGCCGTTGGTGAAGGCCGCCACGGGCGAGGAAGTCGACGCCGAAGCGCTCGGCGGGGGCGATGTTCACTCGCGACGCTCCGGGGTCACGGACTACCTGGCGGTGGACGACGAACATGCCTTGGCGCTGGCCCGGGAAGCCGTTGCGGCGAGTCCGGTTCGGTACCGGTCCACGGTGGAGTCGCGCGAGGTCGTCGAGCCGCGCTACCCGGCGGAGGAAATCTACGGCGTGCTGCCCGCGGACACGCGGACCCCCTACGATGTGCGCGAGGTGATAGCCCGGTTGGTGGACGGTTCCGACTTCCACGAATTCAAGGCGCTCTACGGCGACACGTTGGTGTGCGGCTTCGCGCGAGTATTCGGGGTGCCGGTCGCGATACTCGCCAACAACGGCATCCTGTTTTCCGAGTCCGCGCTCAAGGGGGCGCATTTCATTCAGCTCGCCGACCGCCGGGGCGTGCCTTTGCTGTTCCTGCAGAACATCACCGGGTTCATGGTGGGTCGGCGCTACGAAAACGAGGGCATCGCCAAGGACGGCGCCAAGATGGTCACCGCCGTCGCCTGCGCCCGGGTGCCCAAGTTCACCCTGGTGATCGGCGGCTCGTTCGGCGCCGGCAACTACGCCATGTGCGGCCGCGCCTACGGGGCGCGAATGCTGTGGACCTGGCCGAACGCGCGGGTATCGGTGATGGGTGGCGAGCAGGCGGCGCATGTGCTCGCCACGGTCCGCCGGGATTCCCTGGCCGCGCGGGGGCAGGATTGGCCGGCGCCGGAGCAGGAATCGTTCATGGACGAGATCCGCGCGCAATACGAGGTGGAGGGCCATCCCTACTACGCGAGTGCACGGCTTTGGGACGACGGCGTGATCGACCCCGCGGATACCCGTCGGGTATTGGGACTTGCCTTGACCGTCGCCGGACGTGAACCGGAAACGCCGCCGGGTGCTCGGTTCGGCATCTTCCGGATGTAGCCGTGTTCCAATCGCTGCTTGTCGCCAATCGCGGTGAGATCGCCGTCCGCGTGATTCGGACCGCCCGACGGATGGGCATCCGGACTGTCGCCGTCTACTCGGATGCCGACGTCGGCGCTCTCCACGTCGAAGTGGCGGACGAAGCCCTGCGCATCGGGCCCGGGCCCGTGGCCGAGAGCTACCTCAATCAAGCGGCGTTGTTGTCGGCGATTGCGGACAGCGGCGCGCAGGCTGTCCATCCGGGCTACGGGTTCCTGTCCGAGAATCCCGGGTTTGCGACTGCGGTTGGCGAGGCGGGCACGACGTTCGTCGGTCCGTCGCCGGAGGCCATCCGTGCCATGGGTTCGAAGATCGACGCGAAGCGCTTGGTGGCGTCGGCGGGGACACCGGTCGTTCCCGGATACGACGGCGCGGATCAGTCCCCCAAGGGACTTGCCGAACACGCGTCCCGAATCGGCTACCCCCTGTTGATCAAGGCGTCGATGGGCGGCGGCGGTCGGGGTATGCGGATCGTGTCCGAACGGGGGGACTTCGACGCGGCCTTGGCGGCGGCGAAGCGGGAAGCCGCGGCTTCATTCGGCGACGACACGGTGCTGCTCGAGCGCTACCTCACGGCGCCCAAGCACATCGAAATCCAGATCCTTGCGGACAATGCGGGTCGGACGTTGTCCCTGTTCGAGCGCGACTGTTCCGTGCAGCGGCGTCACCAGAAGGTCATCGAGGAGGCGCCGGCTCCGGGCATGGATCCCCCAACCCGGCGCGCCATGGGCGAAGCGGCCGTCAGTGCGGCACGAGCGGTGGGCTACGTCGGGGCCGGAACCGTCGAGTTCGTGACCGAGTCGGGCGAGTTCTACTTCCTCGAGATGAATACGCGGTTGCAGGTCGAACACCCGGTCACCGAAGCCGTCACGGGCCTCGATGTGGTCGAGTGGCAGTTGCGGATCGCAGCCGGCGAGTCATTGTCGTTCGACCAGGACGACCTAGGCCTCGACGGCCACGCCGTGGAGGCCCGGATCTACGCGGAGAACGCCCGCCGCGACTTTCTGCCGTCCACGGGAATGCTGCATTGGGTGTCGTTCCCGGGGGATGTGCGGGTCGACAGCGGCGTTCGTTCGGGTTCGGCAGTGTCCGCCCACTACGACCCGATGATGGCCAAGGTCGTCGCCCACGGTGTGGACCGGCAGCAGGCCGTGGCGAGACTGCGCGGCGCGCTGCGGGAGATCGAGATAGCCGGCGCGGCACACAATGTTGCCTGGCTCGCCAACGTGCTGGACCATCCCGCGTTCGTGGCCGGAAGCTATACGACGGGAACCGTCGAGGAGTCGGCCGACATGCTGGTGCCGAAGCCGGACCCCCATGCCGTCGCCATCGCCGCGGTGGCAACGGTGCTGAAACGCCGCCGTCGAGACCCCTGGTCGCTGGGTGACGCCTTCCAAGCGAACCTGCCGCACGAGCAAACGCTTCGGGTAGGCCGGGGACCGGAACGTTTCGACGTGCGAATCGTCGCCGACGAGGTGGGTTTTCGAGTCTATGGGCCGGATGGCGAAGTTCGTCTCGAAGCGCCGGCCCTCGCCGAGGATGGGTTCTTTCGGGCCACGGCGAATGGCCAGCTCGTCGGCGCGAGGACGGTGCTCCTCGACGGCCATGCGTTCGTGATGCGCAACGGAGGGACCGAACGCATCGACTTCGTGACATCGGACGCCGGCGCGTTCGCCGAGGTCGTCGAAGCGGGCGGGCGCGTCCTCGCACCGATGCCTGGTCAGGTCGTCTCGGTCGCCGTTTCCGAAGGCGACCGGGTACGCCCCGGTGACGTGCTCATGGTCGTCGAGGCCATGAAGATGGAGCACGAAGTGCGTGCGCCCGGTCCGGGCACGGTCACCGCCGTGCGCTTCGCCCCGGGCGAGCGTGTCGAAGAAGGCGTCGAGCTGGTCGGCCTCGACGACGACAAGGGACCGTCGGCAAGTTAACGCGGCAGGGGCAAGGCCGTGGTGTACTTGACCTGTCGCAGCGCGAACGTCGAGGTCAGGTTGCCGACCTCCGGCAGGTGCACGAGGGTGGCCTTGAGCAATCGCTCGTAGGCGCTGACGTCCGAGACGACCACGCGCAGCAGGAAGTCGGTCTCCCCGGATACGGTGTAGCACTCGACGATCTCCGGCACGTCCTGCACAGCTTCCTCGAAGCGGTTCAGGGCATTCTCCTGGTGGCGCCTCAAGTTGACGTTGACGAAGACGTCGACGGCGAGTCCAAGCTGCTTGGCGTCGAGCAGGGCCACGCGTCGCGTGATGATCCCTTTCTGCTCCAGGCGGCGGACGCGCCGCCAGCACGGAGTGTGCGAGAGACCGACACGTTCGCCGAGTTCCTGCAGGGACATCTCCGCCGACTCCTGCAACTCCACGAGTATCCGTCGATCAATCGGATCCAGCTTCGCGGCCGTTGCCCAAGCGCTCTCGGATGATTCGCTGCTCATTGGCCAATCCCCCTGATCGACACGTCCACCTCACTACCCTAGTGGCATTTCCATCCTAATGGAAGGCTTTTCTTAGGAACATTTATCGGTGTGCGACGGTCACATAAGAAAATAGCAACGCATGTCCTCTGATATTCGGCATAGGATTGTTCATGAAAGATCATGGTTCAGGAGGTCACGGATGCACGCTGACACGCCGATGGCCATGACGCGCTCACTCGCTGAGGCACGCTACGGTTCCGAAGTGCGAACGGCGTTCCTGACCGGCATCCAGGCGGTCGCCCGCCTGCCTCTGGACCAGCGGCGGCTGGATGATCGGGCGGGGCTCGACACGGCCGGGTTCGTATCCGGGTATCGGGGCTCTCCCCTCGGCGGTCTGGACCAGGCGTTGTGGCGCAACTCGTCGCAACTCGAAGCGCACCGGGTCGTCTTCCAACCGGGCATCAACGAGGATCTCGCGGCCACCGCGGTGTGGGGTACCCAGCAGGTCGGCCTATTCCCAGGTGCCCGTCATGCCGGCGTATTCGGGATGTGGTACGGCAAGGCTCCGGGCCTCGACCGCTCCACGGATGCGATACGCCACGCCAATGCGGCGGGGACGAGCCCGTTGGGGGGCGTGGTGGCCGTCGTCGGCGACGACCATGGCTGCAAGTCGTCGACCCTGCCGGCGGCAAGCGAATACGAACTGCGCGATCTCGGCATACCGGTCCTGGCGCCCGCCGACGTTCAGGACGTTCTCGACTTCGGGCTTGCCGGCTGGGCGCTGTCCCGCTACGCCGGATGCTGGACCGGACTTATTGCACTGACCGACGTCATGGATAGCGCACTCAGCGTCGAGGTGGGACTTGATCGCCACCGATTCGTGCTGCCGCCCCACGGCGACGCGACCGCTTCGCGGCCGCCCCGAGATTCCGCTGCGCGAAATCTCAAACTCCGGCGACACGACGTGCATATCCGGCTTGGCGACTCGCCCCTCGAGCAGGAATCCCGGTTGGAGACGAAACTGCGCCTGGCCCGGGCGTTCGCATCCGCAAATCCAATCGACCGAATCGTCGCCTCGCCGTCGCGACCGCGTTTGGTGGTCGTGACGGCGGGCAAAGCGTATGCGGACGTCCGGGAGGCGTTGGACAAGCTGGAGCTCCGCTGCGAGGAAGGAATCGCCGATGCTGGCATTCGGCTGGTCAAGTTGGGCATGACCTGGCCCCTCGACGGCGACCGGGTGCGGGAGTTCTGCCAGGGGACCGACCGGATCCTCGTGGTCGAGGAGAAACGCGCCTTCATCGAGGAGCAGTTGAAGGCCATCCTGTTCGGTGATCCGGTTGAAGTGTTGGGCAAGTGTCCCCGGACAGTGGATACCGGTGCAACGGACCCGGGCCTGACTTGCGGATTTCCGCAGTCGGGCGAGCTCGACGTGCCGATGATCGCGTCGACGCTGGCGACGGTCTTGAAGCGTGTGACGGATACCGGCTACCTGGGCGAAGTCGCTGTAACCGCCGGCGCGTTGCCGGACGATGCCAAGAACGCCAAGGAGGCTCGCCAACCCCTCTATTGCGCGGGTTGCCCGCACAACACCTCGACCCGCGTCCCCGAAGGAAGCCGGGCGGCAGCCGGCATCGGTTGCCACTACATGGCCCAGTGGATGGATCGAAGCACGGCGACGGTCACGCATATGGGGGCCGAGGGCGTGAACTGGATCGGCCAGGCGCCATTCACGGATGAACAGCACATCTTCGCCAATCTCGGCGACGGCACCTATTTCCATTCGGGGATACTCGCTATCCGCGCTGCCGTCGCCGCTGGCGTGAACATCACCTACAAGATCCTCCTGAACGACGCCGTGGCGATGACCGGTGGTCAACCCGTCGAGGGCGGCTTGACGGTCGAGGACATCGTCGCGCAGGTGCGTGCCGAGGGCGTGGCCGACGTGCGCGTCGTCAGCGACGATCCCGGGCGGCATCGAAAAAGTCCCGTTCGGGTCGTGTCGCGCCGCAAATTCGACGCCGTGCAAAGGGAACTCGAGAACGTCCCGGGATGTAGTGTGCTGGTCTACGAGCAAACCTGCGCGGCGGAACTGCGCAGGCGCCGCAAACGCGGTCTCGCCCCTGACCCCGATGTGCGCGTCGTGATCAACGACGCCGTCTGCGAGGGCTGCGGGGACTGTTCCGTCCAGTCCAACTGCGTGGCCGTGGAGCCGCTCGAGACGGAGTTCGGCACCAAGCGAACGATCAACCAGAGTGCCTGCAACAAGGATCTCAAGTGCCTCGACGGATTCTGCCCGGCCCTGGTAACGGTCTCCGGCGCGAGACCGAAGTCGCGAATCCCGGTGCGGGATGACATCGGGGAACGGCTTCCGGAACCCGACATCGGGCCGGAGTCGGCCAACATCCTGATAGCGGGTGTCGGCGGGACAGGTATCGTCACCGTTTCCCAACTACTCGGCACGGCCGCTCACCTGGATGGTCGGTACGTGTCGACCCTCGACATGACGGGACTGGCCCAGAAAGGGGGCGCGGTAACGAGCCACGTGCGGATCTCGGCATCGGATGCGCCGCATCCTCCCACGCGGATTCCGCCGGTATCCGTCGACATGCTGATCGCCGCCGACGCGGTCACGGCAGCGAGCCGCGATGTGCTCCCGTTGGCCTCGCCGCAACGAACCACCGTGGTCCTGAACAGCCATGTCGCGCCGACCGCGGAATTCGTGCTGAGGCAGCGCGACGGCGTCGACCTCGCCAGGCTTTCGGACAGGCTTCGTCACCGGGCCAGGCACATGGCGACGGTGGACGCGGACTCCGCCAGTCGGGCTCTGTTCGGATCAACCACCGCCGCCAACGTATTGATGCTTGGCTATGCCTACCAGACCGGGGCGATTCCCGTGTCGGTGGCAGCGCTGGAACGGGCCATCTCGCAGAACGGCGTGGCGGTCGCCGACAATCTCGCAGCGTTCCATCACGGACGCTTGGCGGCGCACGTCGACTTGAACCCGCAAACCGAGGGAGACAGGCACATCGCCATGCCGATTGCGCGTTCCGAAGTGATGCAACCGCAGCGCTCGGAGACGCTTGCCGAGCGGATCGCCGTCCGCCGGACGTTCCTGGTCGACTACCAGGACGAAGCATTGGCAAGGCGCTACGAGCAGTTGATCGAGCGCGTCCGCGACGCCGAGTTGCGCGTCCATCCAACCGAGAACGCACTTGTCGCGGCGGTTGCCGACAGCTACTTCAAGCTGTTGGCGGTGAAGGACGAATACGAGGTCGCACGACTTTTCTCCAAGCGCCCGGCTGGCGTCGGACTGGATTTCGCGACCAAACTCGGTGGCCAGTTCGATCCGGGCTTCAAGACGACCTTCCACTTCGCGCCGCCGTTCCTGGGGCGTCGGGGCGCCAACGGCCGACCGAGCAAGATCGCCGTCGGCGGCTGGTTCGCACCGGTCCTCCGGGTGCTGGCGAAACTACGCTGGCTGCGCGGCACGGCGTTGGACCCGTTCCGTCACACGGCGGAGCGGCGGCTGGAGCGGGAGCTCCTGGCGACCTTCGAAGCCGATATGCAAACCCTCGTCGATGTGCTCGACGCGGCGAACTACGAGGCGTGCGTGGCGCTCGCCAAACTACCCGCCGGGATCAAGGGGTACGGGCCGGTGAAGGAAAACGCCGCCCGGGCGGCGCTCGCCAAGCGGGAGCGCTACTTGGCAGACGCCCTAGCGGAACCGGTGTCTGCAAGAACGCAGAACGGCCACTCCCCTCGGACTCGGGAAGACGAGGCGGCATAGGCTAGAAGGGTTAGACGGCTCTGGTTCGGCTGGCCCGACCCGTGCGTATAATTGCGTCCTCCAGTCAGAAGAGCGCAGTCTTGGTGTCCACCGTCAGGAAATACGTTTGCGTTGCCTGCCTAGGCTTGGTTGCCATTGGTGCCGTGGGTGACGATGTCCCCGCGGGCACAGTGGCGGACATCGAGGAACGCACGCGTCCGTTCGGCGAACTCTGCCTTGAAGGTGACGACTGCGGCGGGGTGGAAGCGGCCGTGCCGGTGGTCGTGCAGGCGACAGGAAGGAGCGGTGCAGAGATCTACGCCCTACGCTGTTTTGCCTGCCATGACATGGGACAGAGCAACGCGCCGAAGATCGGAGATGCCGAAGCGTGGAAGCCTCGCCTTGAGAAGGGCATGGAAGAACTGCTTCGGACCACCAAGGAAGGACTTAACGTCATGCCCCCGATGGGCACCTGTGCGACGTGCACCGACGCGGAACTACGCGCCGCCATCGAGCACATGGCGGGAGTAACCGGCGACGGGGGCTAGCCGACTTTCGCGCTACCCCGCCAACTCTTCATCTAACGCCCGGAACGTGAGTGCTTCCGCGACGTGTGCGGCGGTGGCTTCGTCGGCGTCCGCGAGATCGGCGATCGTCAATGCGACCTTGCGCAGCCGATGAACCGCGCGCGCGGACAGGCGAAATTTGCTCGCGGCGCGTCGCAATAGCTTTGCGGCAGATGGAGCCAGGGTGCAGTAGCGTTCGATCTCCCGGACCGTCAGCGCTGCATTGACCTTGGAGGCGCGTCGGATTTGCCGGGTCTGGGCCGCAACGACGAGTTCGCGCAATTCAGTGTCCTCGGCTGCCGACGGGGGTTCGCCCCAGAGATCCTGCTCGGGCACCGGACCGACCTCGACCCGAATGTCGATGCGGTCGAGCAGGGGCCCCGAGATGCGACTGCGGTACTGGCGTACCTGGTGGGGCGCGCAACGGCAGTGGGCTTCGTCGCAGACGTACCCCGCCGGACACGGATTCATGGCCGCCACGAGCTGGAACCGCGCCGGGTAGCGCACCGTCTGTCCGACCCGGGCGACCGCGACTTCGCCGGCTTCCAGGGGCTCCCGCAACGCCTCGAGGACGCTGCGCTGGTACTCCGGCAATTCATCGAGGAACAGTACGCCTCGGTGGGCGAGGGTGATCTCTCCGGGTGCGATCGGGTTGCCGCCACCGACGATTGCAGCCGGCGACGCCGTGTGATGCGGGTCGCAGAACGGACGACTGCCGAAATCCGGGGCGTTGCGTGTCGACACGGAGTAGACGTTGGCTACCTCGATTGCTTCGTCGACGGAAAGACGCGGCAACAGGCCGGCCAGCCGTCGGGCGAGCATGGTCTTGCCGGTTCCGGGTGGTCCGGTCATCAGTAGGTGATGGCCCCCGGCGGCAGCCACGGCGAGCGCCCGCTTCGCTGTTGCTTGGCCCCGCACATCGGAGAGCGACTCCGCCGGGCTTGAACGCTTCGGGGGTCGGGAATGTCGACTGGGCTCCGGCAATTCGCCTGCCTGCAACAAGCGAACTGCATCCTTGAGCGTGGAGACCGGATACACGGCCACACCGCTGAGAGGGGCAAGTTCGTCGAGATTTTCCGCGGGGATGACCAAACCGTCGTCTCGACCGTTGAGCCCGGATGCCGCGCAGAACGCGCCGCGTACGCCGCGCACCTCGCCGTAGAGCGACAGTTCGCCGAGGAACTCGAGGCGGTCTAGGTGTTGGCGGTTGACCTGTTCCGTAGCGGCGAGAATGGCGATTGCGATGGCGAGGTCGTATCGGCCACCGTGCTTGGCGAGATCGGCGGGGGCGAGATTGACCACGAGCCGACCCAAGGGGAACTTCAGTCCGACGTTCTTGATCGCGCTGCGTACCCGGTCGCGCGCTTCCCGGACGGCGGTCTGCGCCATGCCGACGACGGTGAACGAGGGCGTTCCAGGCTGGCAATGAGCCTCGACGAGAACCTGCGGCGCGTCGATACCCACTTGCGCACGCGTTCGGATGGTGACGGACATGGCCCGGAGTTTAGGTAGTTGCGACACCGTTGGGCAGCAGCCAATGTCCCGACTTCGTGTCAGCGTTTGCCGCCAAGAACGTCCATTGGATTTCGTCGGCCCCGCGCCGAAACGCACCAATTCGGTGCCTCGCCACTTCAGGGTGCCCAACAAAAGAGCGAACAGGGTGGTCTCAATTTGTAATGTGTTGAATTGATTGACAAAAATTTCTGGCACAGTCCGTGCTGTTCGAGCATCATATGGGCATTCGGCGCATCCCACCGATGCGCCGCGTTTACGATGGTTCAACCAAGGGGGCTAGTGAAATGAAGAAGCTTCTGACCTTGCTGACTGCCGCAATAGCGATGGCGCTGACCGTGCCCGCAGCCGTGGCAGCGGAAGTCGCGGGCAACGTGACGCTCACTTCGGACTATTCGTTCCGAGGATGGTCGCAGACGGGTCGTGACCCGGCCATACAGGGCGGTTTCGACGTCGCGTTCGAGGGTGGGTTCTCGGTGGGAACCTGGGCGTCGAACGTGAACTTCGGTGAAACGTCCATGGAGTGGGACCTCTATGTCGGTTGGAGCGGTGAGATAGCCGACGGCATGGAGCTAGGGTTGCAGCTGATCCACTTTCAGTACCCCAACGACACGGACCTGAACTACCAGGAGGCTGCCGTGAGCCTGTCCTTCGGTGACTTCAGCGTGGGGCTCAACTACTCGCCGGAGTATCTGGCTGCACCCAATGAGACCTTCTTCTACCCCTACGCGAGCTACAGCTATGCGCTGACCGAAGAGATCGGCCTCGACTTCTCCGTGGGATTGAATATCGCCAAGAGCGACGATTTCTTCGGGGATGACAGCGAGTACATCGACTATTCGTTGACCGCGTCGCTTCCGTTGGGTGGTGTGAGCTTCGGCATTGGTATGGTCGGCACGAACCTCGACGAGGACGCTTGCGGACGCGACTGCGAAGCGCGGGTCTTTGTATCCTTGTCGAAGGACTTGTAGACCCGGAACATAGGGTCTCTGCGGCAGCTTCCGGCGACCCACGCTACTGCCGGTTCGAATCCGGTTAAGGAGAAAGGAAACACAAATGAAACTCATCACGGCAATCATCAAACCGTTCAAGCTGGACGACGTCCGGGAGGCGCTCTCGGAGATCGGCGTCCAGGGAATGACGGTGACAGAGGTGAAAGGGTTCGGTCGGCAGAAGGGGCACACCGAACTCTACCGCGGCGCGGAGTACGTCGTGGACTTTCTACCGAAAGTCAAGATTGAGGTGGCGATCGACGACGGTCTCTTGGACCAATGTCTCGAAGCCATCAGCAAGGCCGCGAACACGGGTAAGGTGGGAGACGGGAAGATCTTCTACAGCACCCTCGAAGGGGCAGTTCGCATTCGAACCGGGGAGAGCGGTACCGACGCCGTTTGACCTAAGCCCACTCTCCAGCGACGCGCATTGGACCGATGAGCAAAGTCGGTTCGAGGGACAACGTTGCCCGACGTTGGGGTGAGAAGACAAGGAGCAACTGATCGTGGAAGATCTGCTAACCCAAACCAACTACGCCATCGACACCTTCTACTTCCTGGTGATGGGAGTACTCGTGATGTTCATGGCATGCGGCTTCTCGATGCTCGAGGCGGGAATGATCCGGGCGAAGAACACCTCGGAGATTCTCACCAAGAACGTCGCGCTGTATTCCATTTCCTGCATCATGTACCTGCTGTTCGGCTAC
This sequence comes from Gammaproteobacteria bacterium, assembly GCA_026705345.1. Lineage (GTDB taxonomy): Bacteria > Pseudomonadota > Gammaproteobacteria > Pseudomonadales > Azotimanducaceae > VXYL01. The sequence continues at coordinate 44,591 of JAPPAV010000140.1, read as the reverse complement.
TACATCATGTACATGAACAACGCCGAGGGCGGCATCCTGCCGAGCTTCGGATGGCTGATCGGCGTGGAGAACACGACCGAGGAGATCGTAGCCGGGACGGCCGGCGGCGTGGCGACGGACCATTCTGAACGGTCGGACTACTTCTTCCAGGTGGTGTTCGTCGCGACGGCGATGTCCATCGTCTCGGGTGCCGTCGCCGAGCGGATGAAGCTGTGGGCGTTCCTGATCTTCGCGGTCGTCATGACCGGGTTGATCTACCCCGTGCAGGGTATGTGGACTTGGGGCGGGGGCTGGCTCAGTGCCGCCGGCTATTCGGACTTCGCCGGTTCCGGCATCGTCCACATGTGCGGTGCCGCCGCGGCACTTGCCGGCGTCATCCTGCTTGGCCCCCGGGCCGGGAAGTACGGACCCAACGGCCATGTGAACGCCATCCCGGGCTGCAACATGCCGCTCGCCACGTTGGGCATGTTCGTCCTGTGGTTCGGCTGGTTCGGGTTCAATGGCGGTTCCGAGCTCAAAATCTCCAACGTGGACGAGGCCAACGCGGTGGCGCAGGTATTCGTCAACACCAACATCGCCGCCTGCGGCGGCCTGGTAGCGGCACTCATCCTGGCGCGGCTCTGGTTCGGCAAGGCCGACCTGACGATGGCATTGAACGGTGCGCTCGCGGGATTGGTCGCGATAACGGCCGATCCTCTGTCGCCGCCCGCTTTCTGGGCGATGGTCATCGGCGCGGTTGGCGGCGTGATAGTGGTGGCCTCGATCGTCTTGCTGGACAAGATCAGGATCGACGATCCGGTCGGCGCCATCAGCGTTCACGGCACCTGCGGCATCTGGGGGATCCTCGCGGTGGCGCTGTTCCCGTTCAACGCCGACGCCACGATCCTCGGGCAGTTGATCGGCATCGCCGGCATCTTCCTGTGGGTGTTCATCGCCGCGGGGATCGTCTGGTACGTCCTCAAGCTGACCATGGGCATCCGGGTTTCCGAGGAAGAAGAGATGTCGGGCGTCGACATTGCCGAGACCGGCATCGAGGCCTACCCGGAGTTCCAGCAGGCCGCCTGACAGTTTCCAGCGCAGTACTTGGGAAGGGCGCCAACCGGCGCCCTTTTTCTTTGCCCGCGTCGTCGGGCTCGGCGAATTTGCCCGCCCGAGCGCGTTTCTGCATGATTCCCGTTCGCGCGAAGACTGGAGTCGAAGACATGAGCGAAGCCGAAGCACTTGAAGAGCAGGAGGCGAACGCGCAGCCGCCTCCTCCCAAGTTCGAGAAGATCTTCGAGACCCGTGCTCCGTTCGATCTTGCGGACGAGTTGCAGGCTCGGGTCGAGACAAACGAAGTCGCCGACACGATCGAGGAACTCAAGGAAGACGGCTACGGCTATGTGCGCCGAGCGGGCACGCGGGAGTTCAACGCACGGCTTCGCCAGACCATCATCCGCATCGCCCACGAGAACACGCCCGAGGATCGCCGCGCGTTGGGCGGGGGTGCCAACATGCTGCTGCACAAGGATCCGATCTTCGAGGAAGTGATCCTCAACCCGAAGCTGCTCACGGTTGCCGAGGTGATGTGCGGCAAGGGCGCGATGATCTCCCAGATTGCAGCGAGCATCCGTCCCAAGGGCGCCAGTGCCATTGGTCTGCACGCCGACCAGAACTGGACTCCGGCGCCGTTTCCCCTCCACAACCAGTTGGTGACGTTCTGCTGGGCCTGCGACGAGTTCAACGAGGCCAACGGCTCCACGAAGGTCGTTCCCAAATCGCATCTGCTGCGTCGTCATCCAACCGAACAGGAGACCACGGAGGAACCCGGCGCCGTCGCCACCGAGTGCGCACCGGGGGACTGCGTGGTCTGGGACGGCTCGACGTGGCATTCCAACTATCCGCGCACGACGGATGGCGAACGGGTGGTCCTGCATGTCACCTACAGCCGCTTGGCGCTGCGGCCGGTGGAGAGCTACGACTTCCTGGACGAGGAGTGGCTCAAGGACAAGCCCTACGAATTGCGCGTGCTGCTAGGACGCGAAGACTTCCTCAACACGCCCGAAGGCGCGTTCCACCACGGCATGAAGATCCTCACGACCATGAACTGGGCGAAGTCCTGACTGGTGATCTACCTTATCGTGATGGGCTTGACCGGTCGCTCGGCGTGCATCTCCGGCGCATACATGGCCTCGACCCGTGTCGGCGGCAGCGTGAAGGTGCCGGCGGTGTTGTAGCGGACGTTGTAGCGCAACGACAGGCGGCCCTTGGGCACGTAACGGTAGTAGGCGCGGTAGCTGTCGACGTCGCGCTCCGAATACACCGGCCATCGGTCCCCGTATTGGGGGGCGCCCCCGAGCATGTCGGAGTCGCCGCCTAGGCCGCTGCCGAGCACCACGGCGCCGGGCGGCAGGGGATCCTCCACGACCACCCAGGTCATGTCGCGGTCGGCGTCGATGTCCAGTACGACGCCGGCGACATCGCCCCGCCGCCAGCCTCGGCCGCCCTGCCGGTGGATGGCCTGCACGTCCCGGTCGATACGATAGCCGCGCGCCACTGGGCGATGCCGGGGCACCGCCGCGCGGAACTCGACTAGGCCCCAGGGCGCACCGGTGCCCTCGTGGTCGAGGGTCAGGGTCGTGGCGGCCCACGGAATCTCAACAGGCGCGGGGGATTCGTCGTGCCGCCAGCCTAGACGATGTTCGGAGGCGCCGAGGCGGACCACGCTGGTGCCTGCCACGGGCGTTGCTTCGAACGCGGCCGCGAACCGTGCCGTTGCGATCGCTCCCCAGGCGTTGGCCACCGTGGTCCGCCAACGCCCGCGTTGCTGCCGACCGAGAAGACCCCGCATCATGCGCGGCATGTCGGCGCGCCAGTCCGGGTCGGCGATGAGAGACGTCACCGTGCGCGCGGCGTTGCTGTCGATGGAGACCATGAACGACCAGAGCCGGTCGCGGCGCTCGGTCGAGAATGCGAGCGACGTGCCCTGCAGGTCTAGGCGGGTTCTGATGATCGACTTCGCCACGGCAAGCTCGGCGTGCGCCGGCGAGACGCCCTCGAGGATGTCGATCCAGTCGAGGAGCGCCGAGGTGGGCAGCAAATTGAGGTCGAGGTCGGTCTCGATGTGGTTCCGAAAGAGCTCGAAGAGCCACGGGTCCACGGCATCGTGGCGGGCGAGGGCGGCGAGGGCCGTGAGCCGGGTCACCGTGGACGACGCCCGGGCGAGATTCCCGCGGCGGCCGACGGCGTCGCGCAGGTAGCTTGACAGACCCCCGGTCATTCTCTTGCGGTAGTCCTCCGGTATCTCGAACCCGGCCGCGTCCGCGATGGTCAGCACGTAGGCCGTCAGAACAGGGGACCCGTGCAGTCGGCTGCTCGGGAAGTACTTCACGAGCCCCTCGTCGTCCATCGAGTTGCCGATATCCGACATCAGCACGGACCACCGCGCCGGGTCGTTCAGGGCGACGGCGACGGATGCCCGCTGTTCGAAGCACGTGTAGCTGTATTGCGCCATGTATTCGCGCATGGCGTCGAGGCCGCCCGCGATGCTCCGCCGCAGGGCCACCGCCACGCCGCCCCGGTTGGGCAGTGCGCGCCGTGGCGGCGCGACCGGTAGTGACTGGCGCCCTTCGAGTTGGACTAGGGTCGCCTGCTGCACCTGCACCGGGACCGGCGGCAGGACCGTCTGATGCGCGGCCAGGCGGTCCGCGTCGGCGTCGGTTTCGGCGGTCACGTCCCAATCCAGCCGGTCGATGCCCGTCGGCACGGTGACGCGCCAGACGGCCTCCTTCGACGCCCCGGCGGGGATGGCCAGGGTTCGACGCCGCAACGTCGGCAGGCCCTCGACACGGGCCGTGACGGCAACCTCGCGCTCGGAATCGGTCGCGTTGCGAACCGTGAACGTGGCGTTGAAGCGGTCCCCCTCCCGGACGGAGGACACTAGACCGGAACGCAGGACCAGGTCCTGGGTCGTGCGGATCGTCGCATCGCCCGTGCCGAACAGGTGCGCGCCGGCGGTCGCGACGGCAACGATGCGGAACGAGGTCACGAGGTCGTTCAACGGCACGTCGACTTCGACGCTGCCGTCCTCGCCCATCGGAACGCGACCCTGCCACAGCAGCAGGGGTTCGAAGCGTTCCCGGCGGAAGGTCTCGGCAATCTGGGGGTCCCCCAGTTCCGGTGCCATGCTGTACATTAACCCGCCGCCGCGAGCAATCTCCCGCCCAAGCATCGCCTTGTCCCAATCGGTGCCCAGGGACAGCGAACCCGTCATCTCGTCCAGACTGCTAAAGGACCAGACGTCGACCGACCGGCGCGCCATCATCGCGTCGAGCAGGTTCCAGGACGCGTTGGGCCACAGTTCGAGCAGTCCCTGGTCCACGGCGGCGATGGCCACGTCGGCATCGCCGCGAGCGACGCCCGCCGGGTCGGCCACGCGCACCCGGACGCGGGCGCGGTTCCTGACCCGGTAGGTCTTGCGCTCGGGTTCCACGGTCACGGCGAGGGCGTTCGCGGCGCTGGTCACCTCGAGATAGACGGATCCCTTGAGTCGCTGCGGCGCACCCTGCAACTCCAGGGTTGCACCAGCGGACGTCGTTTCGAGTCCCGAGTCCAGTGGCGGCGTGTCCGCCTCCGGCGCAGCGATGGCCAACACGGAAACGCGGACGTTGGGCGCGTAGTTGGCGCGCGCGGGAACCTCGACCACCGCGTCGGGCCCGGTCAAGCGGCGCACGAAGGCGTCGAGGATGCCTTCGCGCTGCACCGTCACCAACGCTGTGAATTCGCCTTCAGGCGATGACGTGCTGATGCGCAGGGTATCCCCAGGCGAGATGGGGCCGTCGTCTGCGACCCTGAGAAAGCGCACGGTCTCTCGAGCGCCGGCCCAACCCGATGCCCGGGTGGTATTGCCGTCGCCGTCTTGCGCCGTCGCGCGTACCAGCGCGCCGCCGTCCAGGTGGGGGGGAAGTGTGCATACGAGCGTTCCGTCGTCGTCGGTCATGCCGGAACAGGAACCCTGGGCATGCCAAACCGTCTGGGATCCCCGGGCTCGGAAGCCGCCCGGCAGGCGACCAATCCGGGGGATCCACTTGGGGAGGACGAACTCGGCTTGGACGGCGATACCGGGGACACGGGCGCCGCTTGTGTCGTAGGCGCGGACGTAGGCCGCGCGAAGGGACTCCTCGTCGTCGTCGATCTGGAGCCGAACGGCGGCGGGCCACAGCTCGACAGAGACGCCCGGTGTCGTCCTGATCTCCCCGTTGTCGTCGCGGTAGTCCATCTCCACCGCAAGTACGCCACCATCCTTGACTCGGGGAATGTCCGGTATCTCGACTCGGGCCCGCCCGTTCTCGTCCAGCGTTGTGCGCACGGTTCGCGTTACGGGCGGGGGTTCGGGATCCGACCAGTCGTCATTGTGCCGCTCCTTCACCGTTGCGCGTACTACGACGGGCAGAAGCGCGGCGCCGCCGCCGGCGAGATGTTCAACGCGTGCATCGATCGTTACCGACGTGGGGGTGACGACCGGTTCGGTCGGTGCCGATAGGGTTGCCCGCAGAGCGCCGACGCGGAACCGTTCGACCCGGAAGCCGGTGCGACGGGCACGATGGTCGCCGACGCCGTCAACGGCGACCCTAATCTCGTAGCGACCGAGTTTCGCATCCTCGGGCAGGTCGAACGTGCCGGCGGCGATTCCCTTGTCGTCGATGTTGATCGTCTCTTCGTGCACTCGCCCGGTGCCCCGGTGCCAGATCGTCACGACGGCTTCCTTGTCCGCCACATCGGGCAGTTCGAACCCCGCCGACGTCGCAAGACGCAGGATGTGCTTCATCGACACGGTCTGACCGGGTTGGAACAGCGACCGGTCAAGCACGGTATGGACCCTGAGCGGCCAGTGACTTGCGTCTTTGCCCCACGGCCTATTGAACGGGAGAAGCGCAAGGTCACCGTCCTTGCGAGCGGTCACCAGGTAGAAAGGGCGAGGGCAGTCGACATCGGGTAGCGCCGTGGGGAAACGGGCCAGCCCATCGACATCCGAACGCCCCTCGGCGAGTGCCTTTCCCGTGCATCCGTCGGTGATCCGCACGGTCGCACCGGCGACGGGTTCGGCGTCGTCGAGTCCGGTCACCCAGACCAGCGAGGACTCCTGTCCGAGCTGGAAGTGCACGGCGAGACGGGTCGCACTTGCGGTGCCCGCGACGAATCTTTCAGCCGGGATTCCTTCGGAAGGCGGCAACGTCAGTTCGAGTACCTGCAGGCCGGGCTCGACCAGCGGCACGCCCGCTACCTGAAACGGCGCATCCTCGGGTTCCAATTCAAAGGGCGTCGTCGCCTGCTCGGCTTGGGCGAGGAGCGAAGACTCCCGACCACCCCACGCTGCGGTCGGTTCGTCACGATGGTCTTCGGTCCGCGTGATCCACCGCGCGATTTCCGGCTCTTCGGCCACACCTAAACGCCGACCGTTCAGGATTCCCGGCGGGCGGCGCAGCAGCACTGGCGCGGTTGCGCCCGACGCGACAATCAGTCGGTGCCCGAGGGTTGCGCCCGGATGTAGTCGACCCGTCCGGATGGTCCAAGGAAACTCGGCGGCATTCGCCAACGCCCGCCCGTCGATGTCCGCGATGGGACCGTCAAGCTCGATCCGGTAGGAAGACTCTTCCAGAATACCGGCATCGAAGTAGATGCGTTGTGGCCCGGATTCCCCAGGCAGTTCGACGCCTTCGGCGTCCAAGAGGCGAACGCGCGCCATGCTCTCGAGCGGGACCGGCGCCGTGAAGGACACGGTGATAGCGCCAAGGCATTGTTCCTGCCACGTCGCGGAACATCCGACGTTGGCCCGGAACGCCGGACGCACGGTGAACTCGAGCACTTGATCCTTCGGCGAGGCCACGCCGTTGACGCCTGCGACGCCAGCACCCCAGACGAGTTCCATGGGGGTGTCGTTGGGCAGTGGCGTCCGGCAGCGCACCATGACGATGCGCTGCATTGCACGTTCCCGGAGGTCGACGCCATCTTGTTTGGGAAGATGGGTGTTCACGCTTTCGGCGAGTTCGTCGATGAAATCGAGCTCGTTGTCCCGTAGCGCGTCGAGTATCTCGTTGCGCTTGACGCCCGCGACCACGTCGACGCCGATGTCCGCCTGCCCGGCGACTCGGCAACGGGCGTAGCGCTCGATGGACTGCTCGTCCGCCCTGGCATCCAATGCCAGCAGGAACACCTGCCGTTCGTCGATCGGCGCGGACCACCGGGATGCGCGACTCGCGACGATGGTCGGCCCGCCGGTATGGAAAGATCGTTCGCGCGGTCCGGCAATCGCCTCGCCGGCGAGCGTCTTGACGCCTCGGCGCAGCGTGAAGGTGCACCGCTCGGCGCCCGGGACTTCGTATTCGAAGTCGTAGACCCATCGGCGTTCGTCGATCCAGCGACCAGCGCCCGGTATTGCGCACTTCACGGTGAACGGGCCCCGTCGGTCCGGGTCGCCGAGATCGACCATGGGTGCGGAAAAACGCACCGCCACCTGTCGGACGTCCTTGGTGAATCCCGTGGGCGAGAACGATTCGATCTCGGCATCGGCTGCGGCGGCGCACGTGCCGAGGAGGGCCCACCAAGACAACAGCACGGAGAGTACGCGATGCTTCATCAGGCCTTGCCCCTTGACGCTTCGATGTACCCTTGAGCGCGGCCCGATACTCGAAGGTTCAATGGCCACCTTACCGCCCCGTGTCCGGCCTGACAATCCCGTGACACATCGTTCCGGCGAAATGGCTAGGGTGTCACCATGCTGGATGAACTCGGAATCGTCGGCATCTCTTGGCGCCAAGTCGGCACCGAAGCGCTGGCGGACTATTCGCTTGCGGCCGGGCACCGCGATGCGCGCTTGTGCGAGTTTGCCCGGGCCGAGGGGCTCACCGAACTCGCCTACGTCGAGACCTGCAACCGAGTCGAGATCATCTTCGCGGGAAAGCCCGAGACGACGGTACGGGATCTGCGCGTACCCGCCTTCGAACTGCTGAAGGGCGTTCTGCCTTCGCCCGGCCAGGCGGAGCGGACGTTCAAGGCATGGCGGGGCGAGGGGGCTTGCGAACATCTCTTCCTGGTCGCCGCCGGGCTCGACTCTGCTGCCGTCGGCGAAGTGGAGATCGCCGGTCAGGTGCGCATTGCCCGCGATCGCGCGGGGGCTCTTGGCCTCTGCGGTCCGCTCCTGTCGCTGGTATTCGAGGAGGCTGGGCGAATCGCCGCCGCCGTTCGAGACGGCACCCGTTTGGGCGAAGGCTCGGTATCGCTCGCCGAAGTGGCGATGTCCCACGTTCGACGCCGGCTCGCCAGAACGCCGGGAACAGTGGCCTTGATCGGAATCTCGGCGATGACCGAGCGTGCGGCGTTGTCGCTCGCCAAGGCCCGGGTACCGTTCGTGGTGGTCAACCGCACGCCGGACAATGCGCGGGCACTCGCCGAGCGCTTCGATGTGCCGAGTATGTCGCTTGCCGACTTCCGGCGATCGCCGCCGCCGGTCGAGGTCGTGCTCTCGGCCACGGGGTCCCCCGAACCGGTCGTCGACGCGCAGACCCTGGGTCGTTTCGTCGGCGTGACGGGGTCCGGCGAACCACCCCTCGGCGTCGACATGGCGGTGCCGGCCGACATCGACGTCGAAGCGTGCAGCAGGCTCGGCGTCCTGCGCATCGGCATGGACGAGATCGTCCACCAGGCCGAGTCGAACCGAGAGGCGCGGCTTCTCGCGGCGGCGGACGCCCGCACGCTGGTGGACGAAGCCCTGCCACGGCTCCGGGACAAGGTGGTCGATCGGGTCTACGGACCGTTGTTCGCGGCGCTGCAGAAGCACTACCACGAAGCCGCGACGACGGCCGTGGGGAGGCTCGCTAAGGATCTCGGCGAGCTTGACGCCGAAACCCGGCGACGCCTCGACACCTGGGCGAAGTCCTTAGGAAGGCGCATGGCACATCTGCCGACCGTTGGACTCAAAGGTCTCATGCGGTACGGTCCCGAGGGCTCCTTGGACGCGTTTCTCAAGGGGCTCGACGCCGAGCGCCGTGGCCTGCTTCGCGAAGCCGTCCAAGGTGACGAAAGCCAGACAAACACGAGCGAGGAAGCCGATGATCCTAAGGCGTGATCCGACCAAGGCCTTGCAGATGGGTTTTCTTGCGGTACTCGCGATCGCCACCGGCCAGGTCGCCTGGTGGATCCTCGACCAAAGGACCTTGGCATGGAGCGAACAGGACCGTGTCGTTGATCTCTACGAGTCGAACGCCGCGTCGGTGACTGCCTTCGTCGGGTTGTTGAATGCGGGGGAGGGTCCGTCCGAAGGCGTGCAAGCGGGTGTCATTGCGGATGTGGTCGCCGGCTTCCCGCACCTTGCATTCGACCCAGTTGCCGGCGCCGCGTCGGTTCGGCCAGACGCCATCGCGGATCTCGCGGACGAGGTCGCATCCCGGATCAACCGCTACGCGTGGGAAGGAAGTTTTTTTCTTCTTGTGTTGCTCGTCGGCATGGCGGTACTGACCCGTGCCATCCGGCACGATGCCCAATTGCGTCGTCGGCAGCAGAACTTCATCGCCGCCGTGTCCCATGAATTCAAGAGCCCGTTGGCCAGCATGCGATTGTCGGGAGAGACACTGACAGCGCGCAGTACGGATCCGGACAGCCGCCGCCTGGGCGAGCGGTTGGTGGAAGACGGCGACCGGCTGTTGCGCATGGTGGACAACCTCCTCGACACGGCGCGGATCGACGACGGCCGTATCAGCCTGCGTCGGGAGCCGGTCCCTTTGCGCGATGTCGTCGAAGGCGTGACCGCGGGTCACGCTGTTCGCGCTGCGCGCGAGGGGATCGCGATCCGCGCCGATGTCCACGCATTCGTGATCGATGCGGATCCCCTCGCCATCGAGAGCGTGTTGCGCAACCTGCTCGACAACGCCGTGAAGGCTTGCGGCGCGGGGGACGGTCGGCAGATCTCCATCGAAGCCCGCCGCGACGGGGCCGATATTGTGCTCGACATCCGCGACGACGGGATCGGATTTCCGCCTCGGGATGCTGCGAGGATTTTCGAGAAATTCTATCGATCGGGGGACGACGGGACGAACCCCATGCCGGGAACGGGCTTGGGTCTTTACGTGGTGCGCCGACTCGCGGAGATCTCGGATGCCCGCGTCGTCGCAAAGAGCGAAGGACCGGGCCGGGGCGCGACGGTCACCGTGACGTGGCCGGCCGCTCGATGAGCGCGCCGGGGTCCTCAGCGAGGATTCTCGTTGTCGATGACGAGGCCCACCTGGCGGCTGGAATCCGGGAGAATCTCCTTGCCGAGGGCTACGTCGCCGAAACCGCCCACAACGGCGCGGAGGGTCTTCACGCTGCCCGAACCGCGACCTACGATCTCATCGTCCTGGACGTGGCCATGCCCGAGATGGACGGGCTGGAGATGTGCCGGTCGTTGCGTGGTGCGGGTGTCGAGACCCCAGTGCTGTTCCTCACCGTTCGCAACGCGCCCGAAGATCGTGTCGGCGGTCTCGAAGCGGGCGGTGACGACTACCTGGCCAAACCGTTCCATCTGAAAGAGCTACTGCTCAGGATCTCGGCGATCCTGCGCCGCACCAAGTGGTACAACGAAACCACGGCCACGCTGCGTTTCGGCGGCAACGAGATCGACTTCCGCACCTACCGAGCCCGAGCCTGGGATGGCACGGACCACGCGCTGACCCACAAGGAAGCGATGATCCTGAAACTGTTGGCGGAGCGCGGGAACAGCGTGGTGGGGCGCGAGGACATTCTGGACCGGGTATGGGGCTACGAGGTATTCCCGTCCACCCGGACCGTCGACAACTTCATCGTGCGGCTGCGCAGACGTTTCGAGCGTAGCCCGGAAAAGCCGGCACACCTGCACACGATCCGAGGGGTTGGCTACCGGTTCACGAAAGAGCCCGAGCCCGTTGCGGTTGGGGACCTTCCCGGTCGAGAGTCCTCGTGAACGGGAAGCTCGTGCTCAAGGCGCTTGCGCGCGGGGATGTTCCGCGGCGGCCATTGTGGATCATGCGCCAGGCGGGGCGTTGCCTGCCGGAGTACCGGGACCTGCGCAGGACCCACTCGTTCAAGGCGTTGTCGGGAAGTCCGGATCTGGCTGCCGAGGTAAGCCTGCTGCCCCTCAAGCGGTTCCCGTTCGATGCCGCCATCGTGTTTGCCGACATCATGAGCCCGTTGCCGGCGTTGGGCGTGCAGTTCGACTTCGCGCCGGGGCCGGTTGTGGCCGATCCCATTCGCGACCAAGCCGGTGTCGATGCAATACGGGTCGAGGACCCCGACGCGCTCGCGCCGGAAGTGATCGAAACGGTTGCCCGCGTGCGCGAGGAAACCCCGAACGATATAGCGGTGCTCGGCTTTTGCGGGGCGCCGTGGACGTTGGCCGCGTACCTCGTCGAGGGACGCGGCGTAAAGGACTTCCCCACGTTGCGGGCTTTCGCGGCGGCGAAACCTGCCGTTCTCGACGGCCTGCTTGCCAGGCTTTCGTCGGCGATGGCGGACTACCTCATCGCCCAGGCGAGGGCCGGGGCGGACGCCGTGCAGGTGTTCGATTCCTGGGCCGGGCTCCTCTCGCTGGCCGACTGGGAACGGTTGATCCGCCCGCACCTTCGTACCCTGCTCGAGACGGTCGGAGCGTCAGGTGTGCCGAGGATCCTCTTCGTCCAGAACGCGCCGCACCTGATGGATGCCTACGCCGAACTCCCGGCGGAGGCTATCAGCGTGGATTGGCGCACCGACGTTGCCGAAGCGCAAAGACGTTGGCCGGATCGTGCGGTGCAGGGCAACATCGATCCTGCGGTGCTGCTTGGCGGGAAGGACGCCACGCGTCGCGCGGCGGAGGATCTGCTGGCGCGCGTCGAGCCACGGGGCCACATCGTCAACCTGGGCCACGGCCTGCTGCCCGAGACACCGCTTGCCAGCATCGATGCGCTTGTCGAGGCCGTGCACAACGAGGTCCTGCCATGAGTGAGGAACAAACCCACCCCGACATGAGCGAGAAGGGCCGTCGGCAGGGACAGGAGATCTCCCTCGACCGGCGCCTGTTCATGAAATTCACGGCGTTCCGGGGTTCCGTCGAAAAAGCCGAATCCGGTCTGGCCGGATCCGGTCTCGAGGGAGCGCTCTATAGGGACGCAAGCGATCCCCGGGGTATCGGCATCATCGTGCTCGCCGAGGATCCAACGGTTTTCGTGACGACGCTCCGCGACCTCTTCAACGACTCACCGTTCAGCAGCATGGTCCACCTGCCGGAATACGACATGCTGGGGCGGACGTATTCGATTGGCTACGAGCCGGATCTTGTAGAGGTGCTTTTCGACCGACCCCGCAGGCGCATCCTGGACCCGGACCTGTCCTGGGCGGTCTGGTATCCCCTGCAGCGCAGCAAGGCGTTCTACCGGCTGTCCGACGAGCGGCAACGCGCGATCCTTGGCGAGCACGGCGGAATTGGCCGACGCTACGGCGAGGCCGGGCTCGCCGCAGACGTGCGGCTCGCCTGCCACGGTCTCGACCGCGACGACAACGACTTCGTCATCGGGCTGTTGGGCCGTCAGCTGCATCCGCTGTCCGCCCTGGTGCGCGAGATGCGCGCCACGGAACAGACCTCGCAGTACCTAGACCGCCTAGGGCCGTTCTTCGTCGGCCACGTCGCTTGGCAGTCGTCTCGTCGGGGATGACGACTGCGGGTTTCGACGAGAGCGCGCGCGACTACGACGCCGTCCTCGTGGTCTCGTTTGGCGGCCCGGAGGGTCCGGACGAAGTAATGCCTTTCCTGGATCGCGTGCTCGCCGGCCGACCGGTGCCGCCGCCGGTAAAGGTTCGCATTGCGGAGCGGTATGCTCGCTTCGGCGGGGTCAGCCCCATCAATGCGCACACGCGGGAATTCATCGCGGCGCTCGAGGCCCGGTTGGCCGCCAAGGGACCGCGACTGCCGGTCTACTGGGGCAACCGGAACTCCGCGCCACTGCTCGACGACACGGTACGGCAGATGGCAGGCGATGGAATAAGGACCGCCATCGCCTTTGTGACGAGCATGTTCAGTTCCTACAGCGGGTGCCGCCAGTACCGGGAAGACCTGTTCCGGGCGGCGGGAGCAGCGGCGAAAGCGCCCCGGATCGACAAGCTGCGCGTCGCCTACAACCACCCCGGCTTCGTTTCGGCCATGGCGGACCGGGTGTCCAAGGCCCGCGAGCGGGCACCGAAGGGGGCGGCATTGCTGTTCACCGCCCATAGCCTGCCTCAATCGATGGCTTCTCTCGCGGACTACGAGGCGCAACTTCGCGAAGCCTGTGGTCTGGTCGCGCAGCAAGTGGGCGACGATCACTGGCGGCTCGCATTCCAGAGCAACAACGCGCGGACGGGCGATCCGTGGCTCGCGCCGACGGTCGAGGAGGCGCTGGCTTCGATCGCGGCATTGGGCCGCTCGTCGGTTGTCGTCGCCCCCCTCGGCTTCGTCTGCGATCACATGGAAGTGGTCATGGATCTCGATGTCGAAGCTCGCGCCTGCGCCGAAGGCTTGGGACTGGGCTATTTCCGCGCGCCGACGGTCGGAACCCATCCGGCCTATGTCGACATGGTGCGGCAATTGGTCGTCGAGCGGATATCGGCGAACCCGGAACGACCCTGCCTTGGCCAGCGCGGTCCGAATCCGGACTATTGCGCACCCGGTTGCTGCCTTTCGGGACGACCTGGCGAGGCGTTGCCGACCGTGGGCGGTTTGGTCGACGAGCAACTCTTGCCGCGATGACCGCGGATCGCCGACGAGACGTATTGGTCATCGGTGCCGGTCTCGCCGGCCTCGCCGCCGCCCTGCGCCTGCAGGAAAGCGGCTGCGACGTCGAGGTTCTGGAAGCGAAGTCCCGGGCCGGCGGCCGGATCCGCTCCATCCGTCGCGGAGACGCCGTCGAAGAAGCGGGCGGCACGACCATCGGCGGGGGCTATCGTCGGGTGATCGACGCGGCGGCGCGCTACGGCGAGGAACTGATCGACGCGACGCCGATGCTCGCGTTCTTCCGCGAGCAGGATCTCGTGTTGCGCGGCGAGATCATCCGTCAGTCCGAGTGGCCGGCGCACCCCGCCAATCCGTTCCCGGTGCCGGACAAGGCCTTGATGCCCTGGAATTTCGGCCGTGTGCTGACGGCGCGGGAGAACCCGCTGGGCGAACCGGGCACATGGCTCAATTCCGGGTCGGCGCATCTCGACGTCTCGATGCACGAGTGGATGACCGGACTCGGTTTGGACAACGAGACGGTGGCTCTGGGCTACGGCTTGAACACCAGCTACGGCCACGACGCCCACGACATCTCGGCCTTGATGATGCTTGCCCGCGCCGCCTTCTCCACGGCCCAGCGCCGCCAGGTCCCCGAAGGAGTGGTCGGCTATACCGTGCGTGGCGGCGCGCAACGGATCCCCGAGGCGATGGCCAGGGCATTGGTCAACGAAGTGCAGTTCGACACGGCGGTAACCGGGATTGAAGACGGTTCCGCCGAAGTGAGTGTTCACTGCGTCGACGGAACTTCGTACCGGGCGGATCGTGTCGTCTGCGCAGTGCCATTCCCGGCACTGCGAAGGATGACCCTGCGGCCCGCGTTGGTGGGGCGGCAGGCGGAGGCGGTGGCCGGTCTACCCAGCCAGCCGATGACCCAGTTCTACTTCGCCGCCAGGTCGGATTTCTGGGAGCACGACGGGTTCGCGCCGAGCCTTTTTACCGACGGCCCAGCCGGAATGGTCGCCGCTTCCCGAAGGGGCGAGAATCCCGACCTGGTGACCGGGCTGACCGCGTGGGTGATGGGACGCAACGCACTGCGTTTGGACAATCTAGAACCGGAACGTGCCGCTGCCTTGGTCCTCGACGGAATCGAGTCGGCAAGGCCTGCCGCTCGCGGTCAGCTTGACTACATCGGTCGCCAAAGCTGGGCGTCGGATCCCTTCGCGGGCGGCGGCTGGGCTTATTTCCGGCCCGGCCAGATCACCCGCTTCGGTTCGAATATGTCCGCACCCCACGGTCGCATACACTTCTGCGGCGAGCACCTGGCCCGAATCGACCGGGGCATGGAGGGTGCCATGGAGTCCGGCGAACGGGCCGCCGAGGAGATCATTTCGTGAGCCTTCATCCAACCGCCGAGCGCATCGCCAAGGAGAGCTTCGCCTCGCTGCTCGGCGTCGAGCTTCTCGAACACGATGAGGACCGGGTAGTCGTTAGACTTCCCTACCTGCCCAAACTCGGCGTTGGCCGCATCCACGGCGGCGCTATCAGCGCGCTGGTGGACATCGCCGCCACGGCTGCCTTCTGGTCGTGTCCCGACGTGATACCCACCTCCCAAGGGGCGACCGTGGGTTTCACCATCAACTTCCTGAAGCTGGCGGTTTCGACGGATCTCGTGGCAACGGCGACCGTGCGGCGCCGTGGCGGCACGTTGTGCACCGGCGATGTCAGTGTCCGGAACGATGCCGGCGAGGAAGTCGCGGCGGCGATGGTCACGTACAAGTTGACGGGGTATCGATCGACCCCTCCCTCGGCTGTTTGATCATGGGCACCTCGAAACGGTAAGCTGTGTAGCACAGAAATCGTGAAACTGTATCTGCGATGAAGAACATCACGGTATCGGTGGACGAGGAAATCCACCGGCTGGCACGAATCCGCGCCGCAGAACGGGACACGTCGGTTTCGGCCCTTGTGCGGGACTTCCTAAGACGTCTTGCGACGGGTGGAGCAGACGGCACGGCGGTCACCGAGTCAAGACTGGATGTGGATGAACTACGCCGGAGGCGCCTGCGGGAGGTCCTCGTGGACATCCGGGCAGCCTCGGCAGGATTCAAGGCGGCGGACAACATTCCTCGCGATGAGCTCTACGACCGCAACCAAGCCCCTGCCGACCACCCCCCCGGCGATCGCGACGCGGACGGATAGAGGTTCGTGCGCCTCGTCGACACCAACGTTCTAATCTATGCGGCGAGCCCGGCGTACGACGAGGCAACCAAGCAGAGAATCGCCCAACGCCTACTTGAAGCAGGGGATTTGGTGCTGTCCGTGCAGGTGTTGCAGGAGTTCTATCATCAAGTGACACGTCCCAACCGACCAACGCCGTTGACGCAGGACCACGCGCTGAGGTTCATCGAGAGCCTGCGAGACTTCCCGGTTCAGGCCGTCACTCTCGAGGTATTTCGGAACGCCGTGGCGATCAGCCGTCGCTTCCTACTGTCCTACTGGGACGGTGCCATTCTCGCTGCGGCGAAGGCTGCAGGTTGCGATGCCGTGTACTCGGAGGACATGAACGCAGGGCAGGATTACGATGGATTGCGCGTCATCAACCCATTCTTGGAATCACCTGCTAGGTAAGCCGGGACCTCCGGCGACGGCATCGGCGCAACGTATGCAACCGTCCCGGTCGCATTGAGTCCGCCTAGGCAGCGCTTGAATTGCCTTCGTTGCCAGAGCGATGGCTTCCTGCGCCGGAAACGCGCGCCAGACGCTGTTGCCGACGCGTTCGCGCCGTTCGACGACGGTCAGCACCTCGTCGAAAGCGCCGAACCTCGAGAGCAATCGCCGACGGCGACAGCAGTCGCATTGCCGTCAGGACCATTGGCCCAGCGTCGAAACAGCCGTCGGCCCGCCAGCTCTTCGGCTGCATGCAGCGCCGTCATCGCTTCAAGGCCGACTCCCATCAGGAGGATGTTGCCGCCACGCCCCGCGAGTTCCCGGATCGGTGCATAGACATCCAGCGCGGTCTGTCCCCCGACCAGGGCTCTGGCATCCGGGCCGACGGTCGCGAACGAATTGAGCGGGTGCTTGCCTCTTGCGGCACCATCCATGTCGAGGAGCGCCGCTGCAACGGCGCCCATGTCGCGGTCGATCTTCCCACACGTCGGCGAGTACACGCGACCGATGCCGGTCGTCGGGCCTCGGAAGTCGTCCTCGATCCCGTTTTGGGTCATGAACGGTTGGTGGCCGGTCGGGGGACGCCGAATGTCGAGGAAAAAGACGGCACTAGAACTGTTCGGCCACCTTCAAGCAACCCCTTGAGGACGGCTTGGGCACCACCGCGTATCGGGCCGAATGAGGCGAGGCTGCTGTGGACCATCAGCGGGCGGGTACGAAACTCCATTCGCGCTGCCGCCGATGCGATAGTGCGTTGATCGACCTCCATCGAACCGAACGCTCAGACCGTGCGTTCTCGTGTCACCTTGGTCGCGACGAACTCGTCGATCTCGGCATCGGTGAAGTCGAGTTCGTGCAGGATCGTCCGGGTCTCGCTGGCGAACGACGCCGTGGGTTCGCGGGACCGGAAACCGTCTCCGTCGAGGGCGACCGGCGGGGACAGCACCGTGAAGTCGCCGGCCTCGGGGTGGCGCAGCCGGTGAAACATGCCGTTCGCGTGGGCCTGCGGGTCGTCGAACAGTTCCACCGGGAATTTCACCGGCGAGACGGGTATGCCCGCTTCGTTCAACCGGGTAATCCAATGGCTGGCCGGTTTGCCACGGATGATCGCCTCCACGTTACCCTTCAACTGGTCGTAGTGGTCTCGGTGTCCTTCGCTCTCCGGCTTGTCGAGCAGTGGATCCTCGATGTCGAGCACGGTGAGGAATTTGCGGCGTAGCGAGTGGCTGCCGCAGGCAATGGCGATGGGCGCATCGGCCGTGTCGTAGGTGCGCAGGTAGATCATCAGCATCGGGGCGGTGCGGGCGCTGGTCATCATGGCCGACTGATCGGCGTAGCGCACACCGTCGCGACGCATGCCCGCGAGGTCGCCTAAGGTTTTTTCGTGGCGGGGCGCGTCCTCGTCCTCGGATCGAATCAACTGGTTGTTCGCCAAGGTCATGGCCGCCTGCATGAGGGAGACGTCGACGCTGCCGCCCACACCGGTTCGCTCCCGCCGAAGCAGGGCGGCCGAGACGCCGAACGCCAAGGACATGGCGCACATGTAGTCCGCGACCACGGGATCGCCGGAAGTCGGGCGGCCCTCGTTCAGGCGTCCGTTCGCCGCCATCAACCCGGTCCGCGCCTGGACGACGGGATCCATGGCCGCAAACGACGCCTCAGGTCCCTCGGTGCCGAATCCCGTCACCGAACCGACGATCAGGCGTTTGAAACGCCGGGTGAGCGCCGGTGCATCGAGTCCGAGTTGTTCGGCGAGACCGGGACGGAAGTTCATCAGCGCCACGTCCGCCCGCTCGATGAGCCGGTCGATGACCGCACGGGCGCCCGGTTGTCGGATGGCCAGCGGCAGCGACCGCTTGCCCCGGTTGCGGGACAGGAAGATCCGCGTCTCGCCGGGAACGATCTGGCGCAGTTGGCGGGCGGGATCGCCGGTCAGCGGCTCCACCTTGATGACCTCTGCGCCGCCTTCGGCTAGCAGCTGGCCGCAGAACGGGGCGGACACGAACTGTCCGAACTCCACGACCCGGACGCCGGCGAAGGGTTGGTTGGGATCCATGGCGGAGATGATAGGCGAACCACTGAAATGGAGTGTCATCGGTGTCGTCGAGATGAGAAGGTCCAGTGTTGCAGCCCGCCGATGACAGCGTATATGCTGTCACCTGACGTAGCGGGTCGGTTGTGGTGTGCGCCAGCGAATCGTGGTTGACACGAACGTTCTCGTCTCCGCCATCCGATCCGCCGACGGTGCTGCTCGCGAGGTATTGCGGCGGTGCCTGAAGGGTGACGTGGAACCGCTGATCGGCAATGCACTGTTCTTGGAATACGAGGATGTTCTTTCGAGGGACGGGTTGTTCGCAGAGGCCGGCATCGATGCGGAAGAGCGTTCCGCTTTGCTCGACGCGCTGCTAAGTGTCTGTCGGTGGACGAATGTGACGTTCCTGTGGCGACCCAACCTGCCCGACGAAGCGGACAATCACTTGATAGAGCTGGCGGTAGCAGGTAACGCCGATTGGATCATCACGCGCAACACTCGGGATGTGGTGGGTGGCGAGTTGAGGTTCGATAGTCTTGGTGTCGCAACTCCGGGTGCGTGGCTACAGAAGGACAACGTTTGAATGGCGACCTTGACGATTCGGCTTCCCGATGCCCAACGCGACCGGCTTGCGGCGATGGCCGCCCGGCGGGGTGTCAGCTTGAACAAATTGATGCAGGAACTCTCTGTACGCGCACTTACCGAACATGACACCGAGATGCGTTTTCGCATTCGCGCGGCCCGGGGTGATGTGCGTAAGGGATTGAAGTTGCTTGACAAACTCGACTCCCCCTAAGGCGGACGTCGTTTTAGAATCGCTTGTCGTTCAAAAGACACGCGAGGGATCCATGCAATTCGGGGCACAACTGGTCAACTATTTCTGCGAGTGGGACGACACCCTCGCCACCATGAAGGCGGTGCAGGCCGGCCGGTGGCACAGCCTGTGGTGGTCCGACCACTTCCTGCCGCCGGTGGGAAGGGCGGACATGGAGCACGAACGGGCCTTGGAGGGATGGTCCCTCCTGACCGCAGCCGCGGCGATCACCGAGCGGCTGCAACTTGGCCTCCTGGTCACGGGCAATACCTACCGGAATCCCGCGCTGCTCGCGAAAATGGCGGCAACCATCGACCAGATCTCCCACGGCCGGCTGATCCTTGGCATTGGGGCCGCCTGGTTCAAGCGCGAGCACGAAGCCTACGGGTGGACCTTTCCGTCGTTGAAGGAGCGCTGCGACCGGCTCGAAGAGGCGCTCGAGGTCATTAAGCTGCTATTCACCGAAGGCAACGGCGGCTTCGCCGATTACGACGGGCGCTACTACAAGCTTGACCGCTGCCCGCTTTCGCCGCCCTGCTATCAGAAGCCGCACTTGCCGATCCTGGTCGGCGGCAACGGCGAGAAACGCACGCTCAAGTCCTGCGCGAAGTACGCGGACATCTGCAACATCGACTTCAACAATCCCGGCGGCGCCGACGTGTTCCGCCACAAGATCAACGTCCTCGAGCAGCACTGCGAGGCCATCGGGCGGGACCCCGCCGAGATCAAGAAGACCGTCCTGATTCCGATGCGCTTGGAGGACGACGGGGCCAAGGCTGCCGAGCTTCGGGCACAGCGTGGCGGTTGGGTGCTTTATGGGCCGCCGTCCTACGTGATCGATGTCATCGGCGGCTATGTCGACGCCGGCTGCGACGAGATGATGTTCTCGGCGGTGCCCACGCGGCCGGAGTACTTCCAGCGCATCGACGAAGACGTCCTGTCGGCTTTCGGCTGATGGCCACGTATCGTCCGCATCACGTCCACCTGATGAGCCACGACGCGATGGCGGCGGGGGCGTACTACGAGAGGATGTTCGGTGCCGAACTCGTGGCTTCGAAGGGTGCCAACGGACTGCCCCGGGCCAACATGAAACTGGGCGATCAGATCATCCTGATCTCGACGGTGTTCGAGAACGTCACCCAGACGGCATCGGGGCCGCATAGCTGCCTGGGCCTCGACCACATCGGCGTCGCGGTGGACGACCTGCCCGCCGCGATTGCCGATCTCGAAGCGAAGGGGGCCGAGTTTCTGATGAAACCCCGGGATGGCAGGGGGCGGATTGCGTTCGTCAAGGGGCCCGACTCCGTCAGCATCGAGCTGGTTCAGACCTAGCCACTTGTCACGGACTAAGTGGTCGGGCGCGGGTTCTCCCAACGCAGATCGGCAAATCGAGCGAAGTCGTTGTCGCACGAAACGAGCGTCGCGTCGTGGGTTATCGCAAGGGCGGCCAAGTGGGCGTCCGTCGTCAGGTTTCCTGCGGTGCCCGTCTCGCTGAGCAGACTGCGAAAGCTGCCCCAGTGGTCGGGCTTCTCTGCGATCGTCGTAACGACCCCGGCGGAAAGCCAGCCTTCAACCTCGCCGAGGGCTTGGTCGACGGACAGAGGTTGTGCGTACACCCTCGGGTTGGTGGAGACGCGCAGGAATCCGGATAGCACCAGCCACGGCAAACCGATTGATTCGTCCCCAGCCAGTGCGTAGTCCCACCATCGCCGAATCGTGCCGTCCGGGTCCATGTCCGGATTGATGGCGTAAAGCAGCACGTTGACATCGACGATCTTCATTTTCTGAGCGACAACTTGCGGATGATTTCTTCATCCTCCAACTCGGCGGCCAGAGCCAAGGCCTTGTCGATTCCCACACGAGGCACACCCATGCGAAACGTCTTCTGCTTGAACGGCCTGCGCCTTTGCGTTTGCTTGCGTGCGGCACAAAGCCCTGCGCGCAACGTTCGATTGAGCATTCGCGTCAGGGAAACGCTTTCTGTTTGAGCTCTCGCTCTCAACTCCACCATGAGGTCGTCGTCGATCCGTACCGTGCTTCGCATGATGCTATGACTTCAACTACCGTGATGACATAGCACCACCCTATTGGCCCGGTTCACTACCGTCAAGTTTTCCTTCCAACAGCCTTGATCGTCGCCTCTCGTCCGCGAGGATGGAGAAGTAGACGTGATCGACCCGTTGACCGTCTTCAAGCTCTGCCTCGGGCACTCGATCCTCTTCGGTCAACCCCACCCGTCGGCACAGCCGAAGCGCCGCGGTGTTGCTGCTCACGACGCCAGCCCACAACTGGTTCGCGTCGGTCTGCTCGAACGCGAAATCGATCACTTGGGCGAGCGCCGTGGTCCCGATCCCGCGACGCTGATTGCCCGGTTCCACGAGGACTCCTAGTTCGGCGGATGTGGAATTGTCCCAATCGCATTCGACGGCAACATGGCCGACCGAGGCGCCACCGGTCTCGATGACGAAGTTGTAGCGGCTGCGGACGATGCGCCGGAACTCGGCGTCGCGCTCGTGTGGGCCCGGGTCGCCGTGCCACCGTGTGAGAATCGGGTCGCGAAACCACGCCATGAACGTGTCGCGGTCGTCGTGGCGCACGCGCCGCAACGTTACGTCCATTGCGTTTGCTCGTTTTCGAACGGGGAGTGCTATCGGCATCCCCGGATGCTAGTCGCCCCGTTCGTCCAGCAATTGGTAGATTCGGGCGACCGCCAACGGATCGGTACCGGGTCGCCGGATGCCCAGGGTGTCGGCGAAGGACGTGAGGTCGACGCGACTCGTCGCTTCGCCGGCGTTGGCGCCATCTGCCCGGGCGGCAACGACCTGTTTCCAGAGGACGCGGTAGTAGTCGGCCACCAGGTCGAGCCGTCCGGAGTCCGTAAACGGGGGGCCGTGGCCGGGCACGTACAGTTCGACGTCGAGTTCCTTTAGCTTCATGAGCGTATCCGGCCATTCGTCGACATGGCCATCGCCGAGGAAGGAGGGGCCGCTGAACGCCATGTCGCCGGTGTAGACGAGCTTGTCCGCGGGCAGGTAGACCACGACATCGCCACCGGTGTGGGCGCGACCACAGAATATGACCTGGATTTCCCGGTCGCCGCGGATCAGGTCGAGGCGGTCGGTCAGGGTGGTATCCGGGGGCACCGGCTCGATTCCCTTGGTGGCCTCGGCGCGGGCCCTGGCCAAGCCGAGGCGGTATTCGAGCTGCTCGCGCTGCTCGTCGCTTGTGGCGGATTCAAGTTGGCTTTCGAGCCAGGCGATCGCCCGGGGCTGGCCGGCCTTTTCGCGCTGAAAGGTCGGCTCGTTGTGCGGGTCGCCCGCCATCGTCTTGCGGGTGAACTCGTGGCCGATGATCTGCACGTCGCCGAATGCCTGCGTGCCGTGAGCATGGTCGTAGTGGAAATGCGTGTAGACGAGGGTCGTGATCGGCTTGTCGGTGATCTCGGCGATTCCCGCGAGCAATTGCTTTGCCGCCCTTGGCGTGATGTGCGAGTCCACCACCAGGACGTCCTCGTCGTTGATAACGACCAGCGAGTTGCTGTTGAACATCGGTACCGTGTACATCGCGAGGTAGACGCCGTCGGCCAACATCTGGAACCGGTGCGTCTCGGTAGTGATGGTGCCGTCGGATGCTCCATCCTGCGCGATGGCAAGACTGCTTGACAGGCTCGCGGCCGCGGCAAGGAACAGTACGGCGTTACGTGCGATGGATTTCATAGTCTCCCCCTCGTAGCGAAACATTGCTGACCGGTCGACAGTCAGCCGCGTCCTACGGCTATTCGTCCTCTTTCGGCTCGCTCTGCGCTTCTTCCTTCGCAGGCTCGGTGGGATCCGCGCCGTCCCTCGGCGCGCCGGTACCCGACGATCCCATGAATAGCTTGGTGCCGTCCGGGAATGTGATGTCCCGGCCGCTGCCGGAGCAGATCGGCACGCAGACCTTGTCCTTGCTCTGATAGCCTCTCACCACCACCTCGGTGCCCGGCTGCAGCAGCCTTTTGGTCAGTCCGCGCCGCAGCAGGGTGTTCGGCGTCCCGGCCTCGAGCTGCCAGACCTGCTTGGAGCCATCCTCCTTGACGTCCTCGACATGCACCCACGCATGGGGGTTGATCCAGTCGACCTGAACGATCTTGCCCTGCACCCGAATAGGCAGGTTGGCGTCGAACTCCGCGGAGAACGCGTGGTGCGCGACGGCGGTGGGCGCGGCAAGGGCCAATGCCAACGCGACAACGGCAGAAATACGGGTCATTTGTCTCCTCCCTTCGTTCATGTCGGACATGTCACGCTCTCTCATTCCTCGGCCTGTTGGGCCAGGAGGTCCGCTTTCCTGGGCATCCACTTGTACCACGAGGGCAGCCACGTCTCGTCGGGGACCGCGTTGCCGGCGTCGTACTGCTGTTTGGCGGCCCGCATCTGCATCAGGAGCGAACGGTTGCCCTCGTGGCAGGCGTACTCGTAGATGTCCGAGTCCGTGCGCACCCAATCCTGTTCCGTGGACCACTTGCCCTGGAACATCTCGGGATCATCCACCGTGTACTCGTAGCGCAGCGTGTCCTCGTCGATGCGGGTGAAGCGCTCGGTCAGATGCATGTTGGGCCCGGAGCCGCGAAAATTGGTTTCCGCCCGGAAGTTGCGCGTCTCGACGACGAAGGTGTCGCCCTCCCAACGGCCGTGCGAGTCGCCTTTCCAGAACCGTACGTTCTGGGGCATGTGCTCGCCGCCGGCGGTGGCGATCACGCGGTGGTCGTTGATCATCTCGTTCAGGATTCCCACCTGCCCGGGCGACTGGAATATGCGCACCAGGTTGTTGTAGGCACCGGACGACATGGGCGGGCCGGCATTGAAGCCCACCAGACACCGGGTCGCGGGCGGTCGGTCGGCGGGGGTGCGGGGCGGGTTTTCCCAGCGTTCCCGCATCTCCGCATAGCGCATCCGCGCCGCCATGGTGTTGCCCGGCCTGCGCCCGTTGGGCGGGTCGACGACGATGGACGTGCGCCGACCCGGCGACAGGTGTTTACCCCCGTCTATGAAAACCTGGTTGTAGCCAACGTCCACATCGCCCTGACTTGGATCCGGTGCCGGTTGGGATGGCGCGCGTTCGCGTCGTTCACGTCCCTCCCGGGCGCTTTCGTTCCAGCCGTTGTATTCCTCCTCGGTGAGGTATTCGCGATCGGCCAACTGGGCCGGGCGGTCGAACGGGGTAATGGTGGCGAAATCCCATGTGCCGGTCAGGTCAGGTACGCCCCAGGAAGTTCTCGGGGTCGCGTCGTCGTCCGCGACCGCAAATGGCGCCGCCAACACCGCGGCAATGGAGCAGGCTCTCAGTGTGGTCGTCATGGTTTCCTCACTCTTGTGTTGGTGCTTCTTCGCTGTAGTAGTCGCCGTAGGTGGCGTATTCCGCAAACTCGACGCACTTGAACTCGAGTATCCGGGCGCCGGGTTCGATGCGTCGGTACAACGGCATGCTGATCTTCCAAGGGCGCGTGAACACCTTGGGGTCTTCGATGGTGGCCTCGTAGTGCAACGTGTTCTCGCCGGTGCGCGTGTAGCGCTCGACGACGTGCAGTTCGTCGCTGTGGAAGTTGCCGGAACTGTCGAACCAGGTATCGGGGACCTGGGCGGTGACGTCGACGACCAGGGTGTCGCCGTCGAAGTGCCCCAGCGAATATCCCATCCAGGACTCGAGGTCGGCTTCGCTGCCGGGGCGGTTCAGGTGGATGACCCGGCTGGAACTGGTGAATTCGTAGGCGACGAGTATCGCGTCCTTCGACTGCACGAACTGGAACGGGAAGGGCATGTAGGTCCCGCGCGGGATCCCGGGCATGTAGCACTTCACGGCGGGGTCGAGCTTGACCCAGTTGGCGAGGTTTTCCTGGCGTTGCGCCAGCGCCCAGTCCTGGTAGGGAATTGTCCCGCCCTCGACCACGCTGCGCCCGGCCGGAATGGCACCAAGCGCTCCGAGGATCGGTGCCCCGCCTTGCCGGGCATTGTGGTCCTCGAGATCCCAGTGGGCGGACCCCATGGCTTGCCAGATCCCGTTGTAGTCCGGCACGCCGTCGGGCGTCTTCGGTACCTCGTAGGCGGCCTCGGCGGGCATGGCTGACACGGCGAAGAAAATCCCCACTGTCGCCACCAGATGCGATGGCATCTCGAATCGGTTCTGCATCAACCCTCCCCCAGTTGAACGCGTTCCGAGTCACGAGACTACACCAAAAAAATCACAGGTGCCGTCAGGCTCGGCCGGCGGGCTGCCGAGGCCCAATGGCGGTGATCAGACCTCCTTGTAGATCTTGCCGCGCTGCCTGACCGGGTCCAGCAGCGACCAGTCCCCGTGCGGAATATCGAACCCGTCTGGATAGGGGGCGCGGGGTTCCATGCCGAGCGATCGCATCACGCGGTCGTCGCGGTAGTAGCACTGGGCGGTGATCGTGACCAGCGTTCCTGCGCCGGCGAATCGGGAATGGCTAACTTCGCCCGCGATCTTCGCGCGGATCGCCGCGTCCAGATCGGCGTACGAAGGGCCATACCGTTCGGCCGCGATGGAGACGATCTGCTTGAGCGCCTTGGCAATGGTGGCGTGGTAGGGCCGGGCGGTGGCGAGAATGTCGGCGGCGATGTCGGGATCGTCGGCACCCGGCATGTCGTGATCGGCGCTGGCGGGAATGACCGCACCGACCAACGCAAGCAGTGTCCGCCGCTCGTCGTCGCTAAACGGACTGTCGGTGGCAATGGTGTCGGGCATGGGCCGGTTCAATCGAACAGGTTGGCGAGACGTCTCTTCATCGAGTCGGCGATGTAGAGCGCCAGCGCCTGGATGGTACGGGTGGGGTTCACGCCGGCGGAGGTCACGAAGATGCTGCCGTCGACGATGAACAGGTTCTTGACGTCGTGGGCGCGGCCCCATTCGTTGACCACGGACCGTTCCGGGTCGGTGCCCATACGCGCGGTGCCCATCAGGTGCCAGCCGCCAACGCCGATCGGGGCTTCGGTGATGACATCCTTCGCGCCGGCGGCGGTCAGCACCTCGGTCGACCGGGCGACGGCGTGGTCGAGCATCCGCCGGCTGTTCACCGAGAGCGTGTAGTCGATCTTCGGGGCCGGGATGCCATGACCGTCGGTGAGCTCGGGATCCAAGGTCACCGTGTTGTGCTCTTCCGGCAGGTCCTCGCAGATACCGACCATGCCGGCGATGCGGCTGAAAAGTTGCCGGTACGCCTCGTGGTGGCCTTCGCCGAACGGAATACGCCCGCTGAACATGCCCGTGAGCGCCGTCGCGACGGGGCCGCGGCCCCGGTTGATCTCGTAGGTATAGCCGCGCACGAAGCCACGGCTTGGATCGGTTTCGTAGAACTCCTGGCTCCAGATGCACACCCCCGGTCCCCGGTAGCCGTCCAAAGGCTCGTCGAAGATGCCCTGGATCGATGCGTAGGGATGGAACATCAGGTTTTTTCCGACGAGGCCGCTCGTGTTCGCTATGCCCTTGGGAAACCGTCCCGAGGTGGAATTCAGCAACAGCCGCGGCGTGCCGACCCCGTTGCAGGCGACGACAACGACTTGTGCAGGCTGGAACTGCTCGACGCCGTCTTGATCGTAGTACACGACCCCCGACGCCATGCCGTCGCCGTTTGTCGTGATCTCCCGGACGCGGCAGCGCGTTCGCACTTCAACACCGGCCCGCACGGCATGGGGCCAATAGGTGATGTCCGTGCTTGCCTTGGCGCCTTGGGCGCAACCGCTGCTGCAGGCGCCGAGATTGATGCACTTGTCCCGGCCGTCGTAGGTCTCGGTGGCGATTGCCGTGTCCGACGGCCACCAGTGCCAGCCAAGCTTGTTGAAGCCCTTGGCGATGGCCGCGCCGGCCCTGCCGAGGGGCACGGGCGGCATGACCGACTCCTTGGGCGGATACGCGGGGTCACCCGCGAGGCCCGACACGCCCATCATGCGGTCGTTCTCCGCGTAGTACGGTTCGAGCATCGCGTAGTCGATGGGCCAGTCGTCGGCGACGCCGTCCAGGGTCTCGACCCGGAAGTCCGACGGATGGAAGCGCGGAAAATGACCGGCATAGAGAATCGTGCTGCCGCCCACGGCGTTGAAATTGGCCACGGAGATCGGCGAGTTCGCATCGTTGACCGGGTAGTCCGTCTCCCGCTTGCGGCGGTTCGGCGAGATGCTCATGTCGCTGTAGGCCCGGGCTTCCCAATCCCGACCGCTGCTCGGATACTCCCCCGGGTTCATCCAGTCGCCCTGTTCCAGGCAGACGATGCGCATGCGGGTCTCGGCAAGGCTCCACGCCACGGCGGCCCCGGATGCGCCGGCGCCCACGATCAGGACATCCACCGGATCGGTCATGGGCAAGCCACCCGGTCAACGGATTCAGCCGTCACGGCGGCGCGTATCCCAAGGATCCCGTTCGTGCGTGTGTCCTTCGACGGCTTTCAAGCGCGCGTCGAAGCCGGTCATGGCCACTCGAATGGCCGAAACCTCGACTTCGACGGCGGTTAGGCGTTCCCGGATGGCAGCCAGGTCGACTTCCACCGCGCGCAGACGCGTGTCGAGGCCCTTGATCTCGGCGCCCAGTTCGTCCCTGAGGTTCTTGATGTCTTGGCGCAATTCCTGGCGCAATTGGCCAAATTCCTGGCGCAACTGGCCAAACTCCTGGCGCAACTGGCCAAACTCCTGGCCCATGCGCGAATAGGTGGTCTGCATCATGGCCCCAAGCGCGAGGGCCACCGTGAGCAGGGTGGTCAATATCGCGATGGTCCGGCTGTCCAGCCAATTCGGCAGGACACCGGTGGACCGGGTATTGCCGGGCACATCGCCCGATGACGCATTCTCTTGCTGAGCCATTTCGGGTACTTCGGATCGTTGACTCGAAGCGCATCACAATGCGCCATTCCGAGCCCGCCGTCTGCGGGACATTACCACTTTGCCGTGTAGGAAATCTCTCCAAGTCACAGCCGTTTGGCGAACCGCTTGATGATCCGTGCCAGGTCGTCTTTCAAGTCGTCGCGTTCAAGTCCGTAGTGGAAGAGCGCCTCGAGGTAGTTCACCGGGTCGCCGGTGGTAAGCCATCGCCCTTCCCGGACCGGGCAGGCGTACACCGCCCCGCCTTGCCGCATGTAGGCCTCGATGGCATCCATCAGCCAAAGCTCGCCGCCTTTCCCGATCGGAATCTCGCCAAGTAGCGCGGTCACCTCGGGCGGCAGTATGTAGCGCCCGAAGCCAACCAGGTTGGAGGTTACCGCCGCGGGTTCGGGCTTCTCGACGATCTTGGTGACCCGCATGTCGGCGTCGACTTCGATCATCCCGTAGTTGGTAACCTCCTCACGCGGTACCTCCTGGGCCCCGAGGATCACACCGGGCGTGTCGCGGTACTGCTCGATCAGTTGCCGGGTGAAGGGAACCGCGGAACTCACGAGGTCGTCGCCGAAGGCGTAGACGAAAGGCTCGCCACCGACGAGTGGCGCGGCGTTGAGAGCCGGGGTGCCGTTGCCGTACGGTCCCTTTTGGCGGATGTAGGCGACATTCACCAGTTCGCCGGGTCGTCGGGTTTCCGCGAGATAGCGCTCGTTGCCGCAGGCTTGGAGCGCGTCTTCGAGAGTGGGGTGTTGGTCGAAGTGATCCTCCAGCACCTTCTTGTCCCAGCGTGTGACGAAAACGATGTCCTCGATGCCGCTCGCGGCGAGTTCCTCCACGAGGTACTGGATGATCGGCCGGTCGATCAACGGGATCATCTCCTTGGGGATCGCCTTGGTGGCGGGCAGAAACCGCGTACCCCTGCCCGCAGCAGCAACTACCGCCTTCGTGATGGGCGACACCGACAAGGTTGCGCTCCGTTCGGGTGGCCCCGGCGAACACACTGTAGCAAAACGAAACGCTAGCCAACGGGGCAGGTATCCGCACCGGGGCTATAATCGACCGCTTGCGATCCGATGGCATCAAGGATGGCCGTAGAGGTAGTGGTACTGGCAGCAGGCGCGGGGACGCGAATGCACTCGGCGTTGCCCAAGGTGTTGCATCCACTGGGTGGACGTCCGCTGCTCGAACATGTCCTCGACACCGCCCGACGTCTCGAACCGAGCCGCATCCACGTGGTCGTCGGCGAGCAGAGCGAACGGGTTAGAGCCTGTTTCGCGGATTGCCCCGGCCTCTCCTGGGTGATGCAGGAGTCGCGTCAGGGGACGGGCCATGCAGTTGGCAAGGCGTTGCCGGTGGTATCGCACGACGCGACGGTCCTCGTCCTGTTCGGCGATGCGCCGTTCACGACCTCCGACACAATGATGGGCTGCATCGAGGCGGCCGGTTCCGGCGTCGCCCTGGCGTGTGCGGATCTCCCCGATCCGTTCGGCTTCGGGCGAGTCCAGCGCGATGGCGACGGACACGTTACCGGCATTGTCGAGGAGCGCGACGCAACCGAGGCCGAAAAAGCCATCACGGAGGTCAACACGGGCATCCTGGCAGCTTCCAAACCGGTGCTTCTCGATCTCGTCACCTCCCTTCGACCGGACAACGATCAGGGCGAGTACTACTTGACGGACGTCATCTCGTTGGCCGTAGCACGCGGATTGGCAGTGACCGGTGTGCCGGCCGGCGCCGAGGAGTCCCTTGGCGCCAACGATCGCGCCCAGTTGGCCCGGTTGGAGCGCATTCACCAACGCCGCGAGGCTTCCCGGCTGATGGCCGAGGGCGTAACCCTGATGGATCCCGCACGCATCGACATCCGGGGTTCGCTTCGCGCCGGGCGCGACTGCGTCATCGACGTCAACGTCGTATTCGAAGGCACCGTTTGCTTGGGAGACGGGGTACACGTCGGACCCGGCTGCGTGATCAGCGACTCGACATTGGCCGACGGTGTCAGCGTCGAGCCCTTGAGTTCCATCGACGGCGCTTCCATCGCTGCCGGCTGTCGGATCGGCCCGTTCGCCCGGCTGCGGCCGGGCACCGAGCTGGGCGAGTCGGTACATATCGGCAATTTCGTCGAAACCAAGAAAGCGAGTATCGGCGCCGGTGCCAAGGCCAACCACCTGGCCTACCTGGGCGATGCGTCGGTGGGCGAGCGCAGCAATATCGGAGCCGGCGCGGTCACCTGCAACTACGACGGGGTGGACAAGCACCGTACACAGATCGGCGACGGCGTGTTTGTGGGTACCAACGCAACGCTCGTCGCGCCGCTGGTCATCGAGGACGAAGCCTATATCGGCGCGGGATCGACGATCACCACCAAGGTTCGGCGCGAGGATCTCGCGGTGGGTCGGGGCCGCCAGCGCAACATCCCGGGATGGACGCCTCCGGCCAAACGCAAGCGTCGGACCAAAGGGTAACAGCCATGTGCGGCATCGTTGGGGCAGTAGCGGGCCGGGAAGTGCCGGCCATCCTGCTTGAAGGTCTGCAGCGACTGGAATATCGGGGTTACGACTCCGCCGGGATCGCGGTGGCCCGGAACGGCATCGATCTCAAGGCCGTAAACGGTTCGACCATCGAGCGCCGTCGCACCATCGGCCGTGTCCAAGAACTGGCGGAAAACCTAGCGTTGGACCCGATCTTCGGGACGACGGGAATCGCCCACACCCGTTGGGCGACCCACGGTCGGCCGTCCGTGGAAAACGCGCACCCGCACATGTCCCGGGGCCGGATCTGCTTGGTGCACAACGGCATCGTCGAGAACTTCGAGGAATTGCGCGGCGAACTGATGGATGACGGCTATCAGTTCGACTCCGGAACGGACTCCGAGGTGATCGCGCATCTGATCGACCGCTGCACCGACGAGGAGGAAGACCTTCTGGAGGCGGTCCGCAAGGCGGTGAAGCGCTTGGACGGCGCCTACGCCTTAGGGGTGATGTTTCGGGACGACCCCGGCCGGATCGTCGGCGTCCGGGTCGGCAGTCCGCTGGTGGTGGGCGTCGGCATCGGCGAGAACTTCATCGCGTCGGACGCGCTGGCGCTACGTCCGGTGACTGACCGGTTCATCTATCTCGAACAGGGCGATCTGGTCGACCTGACGTCCCGGTCGATCTCGATTTGGAACGTCAATGACCGCGCCGTGGTTCGATCGACCGTTCGGGTCGAGCACAGCGGCGATGCGGCTGACAAGGGCGAGTACCGCCATCACATGGAGAAGGAGATCCACGAACAGCCCAAGGCCATCCGGGACACCCTGGAAGGCCGATTGGGAAGCGATCACGTCCTCGAACCGGCGTTCGGCATCGATGCCAAGCGCGTCCTCGACGATACGCGGTCAGTCACCATCGCCGCGTGCGGCACGGCGTACTACGCAGGCTGCATCGCCCGCTACTGGATCGAGGAACTGGCGGGGATTCCGACCAGTGTCGAGATCGCCTCGGAGTTCCGCTACCGGAAGTTCGTCACGCCCCCCGGCGGGCTCTTCGTGACGATTTCCCAATCCGGCGAGACAGCGGACACCCTGGCCGCCCACCGTATCGCCCAGAGTTCCGGTTTCGAGCACACCGTGACGGTGTGCAACGTCCCGACGAGCACCCAGGTGCGGGAGTCGGATCTGGCCATCCTGACCCAGGCGGGCGTGGAGATCTGTGTTGCGTCCACCAAGGCCTTCACCACCCAGCTGGCGGCGTTGATGATGCTGGCGATCCTGCTCGCGCGCCGCGCCGGGTTGAGCCGGGACAGGGAACGGGAACTGGTCGATGCGCTGCGTGCCCTGCCGGAGGTCGTGGAGGAGACGCTCACCCTCGATCAGCGGATCGACGAGTTGGCGGTCGAGTTCATGCACCGCCATCACGCCCTATTCCTCGGTCGCGGTGCCCACTACCCGGTGGCGCTGGAAGGGGCGCTCAAGCTCAAGGAGATTTCCTACATCCATGCCGAAGGCTACCCCGCGGGCGAACTGAAGCACGGTCCGCTCGCGCTGGTGGACGAAGACATGCCAGTGGTCGCGGTGGCACCTGGGGACGAACTCGTCAAGAAGGTTCGCTCGAACCTCCAGGAGGTGCGCGCCCGGGGCGGCAGGCTCTACGTATTCGCCGATGCCCACGCGGGCATCGCCGAGGCGGACGGCGTGACGGTCATCGAGGTGCCCAAGGTGCACGAGTTGCTAGCACCCATCGTCTATACGGTACCGCTGCAGTTGCTGGCCTACCACACGGCGGTGCTCAAGGGCACGGACGTCGACCAGCCGAGAAACTTGGCGAAGTCGGTGACGGTTGAGTAGGGCGACGCTAGGCCGCTAGGGCGGGCGATTCATCGAACGTGGCATGAGCGCTTGACAACCCCAGATCAACACGGAAAGTCCAATTCCGGATTGACCTAGCCCTCTCGCAATACCGACTTCGGCGAGTGGAAAAGGGCAGCGCAGGTGAGGATTTGCCACATTGCATGGCCGGCAATGAACCCAGGTTCGTTGCCCGGCCCCGTCCAGCCAATTGTCGCCCCGCCGAGGGCGCCACCTGCGCAAAGGAAAGCGAACGCCCACCACGCGAACCGTACCGTGCCGAACTGTATTACGAGGTATCCGATAAAGGCCGCGGTGATGACACCCGCAACAGCCGAGTCGAGGATCACGGTGTCCAGCGGATCCTGCCACATCACGTACTGCACGCCGATCCAGTAGCTGAATGCGCCCCCGAGGCCGACGACGATCGGTCGCCACGAGAGATTCCCGGAATCCAGGTAGCGGAACAGGACGAGCGCGCTGTAGATCGTCCCCGTGAACCAGAACAGCAACCACCCCCCCAACTCGCTCCAATTCGCCGGTACCGCGTCGGCGCTGCCGCCGATGAGATCCAACAGTCTGTAGACCAGGTACCACGCTGCGGTGGACGCAACGGCGAGCGCCAGGCACTTGGCAAGTCCGGCCCCGTCGAGCATGTTCACATACCGTTGGAACAAGAGCTCGATCTCTGAGACACCCAATTGGACCCTGAGTCTCCTTGTACCAATCTGTCCAGTCAACAGGTCGGATGGAACCGTCCACGGGCGAGCCCTGCCGACCGGAACTAACGCCTCGTGGCCGAAGCGCCAGAACATTCCAGCCGTTTGTGCGGCGCGGACGCCTAGGGCCGTCCCCTAGGTACGTTGCGCCAGCGACGATCCCGCAGCGATGGCATGTCCCGCGGGGTATACTGTCCGCCTATCCAGCCTAAGCGGCCTTGGCGTTGGACGTAACCCACATCCTCGACGGTCTGAACGAGCGCCAGCGTGAAGCGGTCACGGCACCTGTCGGCAACCTCCTGGTAGTGGCCGGTGCGGGTAGCGGCAAGACCCGCGTCCTGGTGCATCGGATCGCCTACCTGGTCGAGACTCTAGGGGCATCGCCCGGCGGCATTCTCGCGGTCACGTTCACCAACAAGGCCGCGGCCGAGATGCGGGGACGGGTCGAACGGTTGCTGGAGGGACCGGCGCGCGCCATGTGGGTGGGCACTTTCCACGGCATTGCCCATCGGCTTCTACGCATGCATTGGCAGGAGGCGGGACTTCCCCAGAACTTTCAGATACTCGATGCGGACGACCAGCTACGTCTCGTCAAGCGCGTCGTCCGTACCCTCGATGTCGACGAGCAGAAGTGGCCCGTGCGGCAGGCGGTTTGGTTCATCAATTCGCACAAGGACGAAGGTCGACGCGCCAAGGACGTGGAAGTGGCAGAGCACGATGTCTTCGGGACGATTCACCGCGGCATCTACGAGGCCTACGAAGCACTCTGCAACCAAGGCGGACTGGTCGACTTCGCGGAACTCCTGTTGCGCAGCCACGAACTCCTGCTCACCAACGACGACCTGCGGTCACACTACCGGCGCCGCTTCCGCCACCTCCTCGTCGACGAGTTCCAGGACACCAACACCATTCAGTACGCTTGGCTGCGCGTGCTTGCCGCGGCAGAGCCGGACAGCGTGCTGGGACCGGGCGCGGTCTGGGCCGTGGGCGACGACGATCAGTCGATCTACGGTTGGCGGGGCGCCAAGATCCAGAACATCCACGACTTCCAGACCGACTTCACGGATGTCGAGGTCGTCAGGCTCGAACAGAACTATCGGTCGACGAGTCGTATCCTGGAAGCTGCCAATACGCTGATCGGCAACAACGCGGAGCGTCTGGGCAAGAACCTGTGGACCGATGCGGGCGTAGGCGGGCCGATCCTGGTGTACTCCGGCTACAACGACCTCGACGAGGCCCGGTTCGTTGCCGACCGCGCCCAGCGCTGGATCGAGGATGGCGGCAGCGCCGACGACATCGCCGTGCTGTACCGGTCGAACGCCCAGTCCCGGGTCATCGAGGAGGCCTGTCTGCGGCTTGACATCCCGTACCGTATCTACGGCGGTCTGCGCTTCTTCGAGCGCTTGGAAATCAAGAACGCCTTGGCCTATATGCGCCTCGTGAGCCAGCGTCATGCCGACGTCGCCTTCGAACGCGTCGTCAACACGCCGCCCCGGGGTATCGGCGGCAAGACCGTCGACGCGATTCGCTCCCTGGCGCGGGCCAACGGCACGTCCATGTGGCAGGCGTCCAAGGACGGAATCGCGCACGGTGTTTTCAAGGGACGGGCCGCAACCACCGTCGGGGCGTTCATCAAGCTGATCGACAACATCGCCGGCGCCGTGGAAAACGCACCCCTCTACGAGATCGCGGAGCTTTGCATCGAGGCCAGTGGCTTGATGGCGTTCCACTCGAAGGAGGGCGGCGAACGGGGCATGGCGCGCAAGGAGAACCTGGAGGAACTCGTGACCGCCTGTCGCCAGTTCGGTCGCGACCTGGTGTTTCCGGTTGAGGACACCGGCGAGGAGGAGTCGCAGGCATCCGAACTCGACGAGTTTCTCGACCAGGCGGCGCTGGAGAGCGGCGACTATCAGAGCGGGGGCCCGGCTCTGCAGATGATGACCATGCACTCCGCCAAGGGGCTCGAGTTCCCGTTGGTCTTCATGGCGGGTATGGAGGAGGGTCTCTTTCCCAACACCCGGTCCATGCGCGAACCCGGGCGCCTGGAGGAGGAACGCCGGCTGGCCTACGTCGGGATTACCCGCGCCATGCGCCAGCTCTACTTCACGTATGCCGAGACTAGGCGCATGAACGGCATGCAGAGCCACAACTGGCCGTCGCGTTTCCTCGACGAAGTGCCCCCGGAATGTCTGGAGGAAGTGCGCATGGGCGGCACGGTGTCGCGACCGTTCCGGGCCCAGGCCGGCAACGGCGCGAAGGACTTGGGCGAGGACTACGGCGGCTTGCGCATCGGCCAGACCGTCCGGCACGCCAAGTTCGGCGACGGCATCGTCCTGCAGGCCGAAGGCGGCGGCGAGCGGACCCGCGTGCAGGTCAACTTCGCGAACGCCGGGTCGAAGTGGCTGATGCTCGCGTACGCGAACCTGGAGGTCCTGGGCTAACGTCCGGTTGCCTCTTCCTCGTCGCTCGTCGCATGTCCGGCCCACCCAACATCCTGTTCATCATGACGGACGATCACGCCGCCCATGCCATGGGTTGCTACGGTAGCCGCATCAACCACACGCCGAACCTCGACCGAATCGCCCATGACGGCGCCCGGTTCGAACGCTGCTTCTGTACCAACAGCATCTGCGAGCCAAGCCGCGCGGCGATACTCACCGGCACGTACAACCACGTCAACGGCGTGACCACTATCGGTGCCCACCTGGACAATCGCCTGCCCAACGTCGCCAAGGAGCTGAATGCCGCCGGCTACCAAACCGCGGTCTTCGGCAAGTGGCACCTTGGCGACGCCGAACCGCATTGGCCGAGCGGCTTCGACGAATGGAAAGTGCTTCAGGGGCAGGGGCCGTACTTCGACCCGCAGATGAACTGCAACGGCGAGCTGCGCCCGTTCGGGGGCTACACCACCGACGTGATTACCGATCTCACGCTCGATTATCTGACCCGTCGCGACAGGGCTCGCCCGTTTTTCGTCAAGTACCACCACAAGGCGCCGCACCGGCCGTGGGATTCGGATGATGCGCACGCCCGCCTTTATGTGGACGAGAACATGGAACACCCGGTCACGTTCGACGACGACTACTCGAACCGGTCCGCCGCCGCTGGCGAGGCGCGGATGCGAATTGCCGACCACATGACCTACCGGGATCTCAAACTGACTCCGCCATCGGGTACCGAACAGTGGGCGACGGTACCGAATCCGCAGGATCTCGCTGACTTCACCCTGACGCCGGCAGAGTCGGGCGTCCCCGTTTCGTTCACGGACGCTTCCGACCTCAAGGACTTCAAGTACCAACGCTACATCAAGGACTACCTGCGCTGTGTCGCGTCGGTGGACGACAACGTGGGTCGGGTGCTTGAGTATCTCGATGCCGAAGGCATCGCAGACGAAACGGTCGTCGTCTACACCTCCGATCAAGGCTTCTTCCTAGGCGATCACGGCTGGTACGACAAGCGCTTCATGTACGAGGAGTCGCTGCGCATGCCCTTCTTGGTGCGCTACCCTGCCACGGTCGAACCCGGCACAGTCGTCGACGAGATCGTCACCAATGTCGACTTTGCGCCCACGTTTTGCGATTGGGCGGGCCTTGCCAAGCCGGACTACATGCAGGGCCGTTCTTTCCGAGGGCTACTTCGAGGCGACATCCCCGCCGATTGGCCCCAGTCCATGTACTACCGTTACTGGATGCACCTGGCCCATCACTATGTCAGTGCCCATTACGGCGTGCGGACCAAGACGCACAAGATGATCTACTACTACGGCGAAGCCCTTGGCCAACCGGACACCATCGACGAATCCAAGCCCAAGGAATGGGAGCTCTTCGACTTGATCGCCGACCCCTACGAGATGAACTCGGTGTACGGCCGGACGGAATACGCCAACATCCAGGCATCGCTGACGGCGGAGCTTGCCCGCCTACAGGCCCTCGTGGGTGATGAACCGTTTGTCGAATAGGTCAGGTCTGCTTGCGCGAGGCGGCGTCTGATACGATGGCGCGTAGTGCAAGCGGAATTCCATCGATGCGACACCTAGCAGCCCTCAGTGTGTTGTTGGCCGTTGTGATCGGTTGCTCCGTCGAACCGGAACCGGGCAGCGGAACGGCCGTTCACGGACCTGCGGTGGAATGGAAACTCGTCACCACCTGGCCGAAGAACCTCCCGGCGCTGGGCACGGCGCCGGAGCGCTTGGCGGAGATGCTCGAGACGATGTCCGCCGGACGGTTCAAGATCAAGGTCTATGCGGCGGGCGAACTCGTGCCGGCGCTCGAGGTCTTCGACGCGGTCGCCGGTGGAACGGCTGAGATGGGACATGGCGCCGCCTACTACTGGCGCGGCAAGATGC
Organism: Gammaproteobacteria bacterium; assembly: GCA_026705345.1. Lineage (GTDB taxonomy): Bacteria > Pseudomonadota > Gammaproteobacteria > Pseudomonadales > Azotimanducaceae > VXYL01. The sequence goes on along the minus strand of JAPPAV010000140.1, from coordinate 7,124 downwards.
CCATTGCGGCCATGTTCACGACGGCGCCTTTCGGCATGAACGCCCAGGAGATGAACGGCTGGCTGCGTTTCGGTGGGGGTATGGAACTGTGGCGGGAGTTGTACGCACCCTTCGGCGTGCTACCCATGGCGACCGGCAACTCCGGCGCGCAGATGGCCGGTTGGTTCAACAAGGAGATCAACTCGCTGGCCGATATCCAGGGCTTGAAGATGCGCATTCCCGGTCTTGGCGGCGCGGTCTTCTCCCGGGCGGGGGGTGTGGCGGAGTTTACGCCTGGGGGCGAGATCTTCACTGCACTGCAGACCGGCGTCATCGATGCGACGGAATGGATAGGTCCCTACAACGACCTCGCCTTCGGCCTGCAGGAGATCGCACGGTACTACTACTATCCGGGTTGGCACGAACCGAGCGCCACGTTGGAGGCGATCATCAACATCGAGGCCTGGGCAGCGCTTCCGGCGGATCTCCAGGCGATGCTCGAGGTGGCTTGCACCGCGGTCAACCAGGAGGTGTTGGACGAATTCACCGCCCGCAACGCGACGGCGCTCAAAGTCCTGGTGGAAGAACACGGTATCGAGATCCGGCCGTTGCCGGACGACGTGCTGAAGCGGTTCGCAGAGCTCTCCAACGAGGTGCTTGAGGAAGAGGCGCAGGGCGATGAACTGGCCCAGCGCGTGCTCGACTCCTACCGGTCGTTCCTCGCCGATATGCGGGAATACCACGCCATCTCGGAACAGGCCTACATCAACGCTCGTACCGAAGTGGGAGAAGCCCTGTAGGGGCGACCCTTGTGGTCGCCCGCGCCAAATCCCCCGGTCGCCTCGGCAACGGGACGGAACAACGCCGTCCCCTACGCATCCTCTTCCTCACCCAGAACTTTCCGCCTGAGATCGGCGCCAAGGCGGCGCGGCTTTACGAACTCACGAGGCGTCTGGCGGCCTCCGGGCACGATGTCCGGGTCATCACCGCCATGCCGAACTACCCGACCGGAAAGGTATTCGAGGGCTTTCGGGCCAGGATGCGCGTCGAGGAGCGGATCGAAGGCGTCCAGGTGGTCCGTACTTGGCTCAAGCCGTCCAACTCGGTTCGTACGTTACCCCGTCTGTTGAGCTACCTGACCTTCGCGGTGACGAGCCTGTTGCTGGGGACACGGGGCATAGGACGCCGGGACATTGTCTTCATCGAAAGTCCGCCGTTGTTACTGGTGCTCCCCGGGCTCCTGATCGGTCGCATGGCCAAGGCGCGCGTCGTGATGAACGTCTCGGACGTCTGGCCCGAGACCGCGTTGCGTATTGGTCTGGAGATGCGGCGCGTTCCGTTGTGGCTGTTGCGCCGTCTCGAGAGGTTGGGCTACGAGAAGTCGGACCTGGTGACGGCCACCACGCCCAAGGCCAGCGAGTCGATTGCGGATCGGTTTCCGCATGTGGCGACCGCCGTCATTCCCGGCGGCACGGACCTGGAGCTGTTTCGTCCTTCGCGGCGTAGCAACGCCCTGCGGGAATCGCTGGGTGTCGGCGAGGGGGACTTCCTGGTGGGGTACTGCGGACTGCATGGACTGTTCCAGGGTTTGGAGGTCATTGTATGGGCGGCGGAAATGCTTCGCGACAATCCCCGTGTCAAGTTCGTACTCGCAGGTGACGGTCCGACCAAGAGGATGCTGATCGAATCGGTGTCGGCGGCGGGTTTGGAGAATGTGGTCTTCAAGGCGCCGCTCCCGAGGGAGCAGGTCGGCGAGTTGGTCGCCTCGTTTGACCTGGCGTTGGTGCCGTTGGCTGCCGAACTGCCCGGGACCATGCCCTCGAAGGTTTACGAAACCCTGGCGTGCGGGGTTCCACTGATCGTCTGCGAGGGTTGCGAAGCGGCGGCGCTGGTGACGGATCTCGGGCTTGGCCGCGCGGTTCCGCCGTTGGACCTCGGTGCGCTGGTGGATGCGATTGAGGATTTTCTCGGCGACCCGGCCCAGGTCAAGCGAATCGGACGGAACGCGCGGGAACTGGCAACGCGCTACGACCTCGACGATGTCGTCCGGCGCGCGGAAGCGACGTTCTCGGCGCTCGTGGACGACATGTCCAAGGCCGTCGGCTATTGAGCCGAGTCGTTGAATCCGGTCAGGGCCCGCCTGCCGATGACCGCCGAACGAACAGGCCTTCTTGCTCCTTCGACGACAGTGCCGTCACGAGCGACCAGCACTCGCGGTGCGCGTCGTCGAGAATGCGGACGGAACTGTCGGCGAGACGAAGCTCCTCCCGTCCGGAAGGAAGCGCCTCGAAAAACACCCGGTCCACCAGACGAGAGTCCTTGATTCGTTGCAGCAGACGGGTCAATCCCAATCTTCGAAGCGCGACCGCGCCGAGCCAACCGAGGGTTGAGAGCCAGACGAATCTCGCTTGGGTCGATACGTTTACGGGTTCCGCGGGCACGTTGTCGAAAGGTGCGGTATGGCAAAGGTGGGCCAGCTTGGCGAGAAACCCCTCGGTGTCCTCGACAAGGGTCGCGAAATCGACCGTGAGAACATCGACGTCGAGGCTGAAGATGTCCTTCAGCATCCGTGGGGTCAGCCGGTCTCGGACGACGGACTCCTCGAGATGCCGGGCACCAAGAAGCGCCGACGGCCGTCCCCGGCTCTTGCGGAATCGCATGGCCGACAATGCCCGGTCGAGGTGACTCCGGAGCAGTACCACGATCAGCATCGACACCCCCTGCTGCTGCAGCGCCCTCGCACCGGGGAGGAGCTTCGGGTCGTGATAGGCATCGTTCGCGATATCACAGAGAAGCTTGCGGGCTGACCGGACCTTCCCGACTCCGCGCAGGTAGGCGCGCACGGACCGGTAATAGGCACCCTCCTTGATTTCGGGGAAGGCGTAGTCCGGGTGGGCGCGCAGGATGCGGTACAGGAAGTCGCTCCCCGACCGACCGGGTCCCACCACGAGCAGGTAGTCGACCATGCCGATCAGTAGAGGACGTCCGGCAGCCACGTCGCCAGTTCGGGAACGGCGACCAGCACCACCATGAGCGCGAGTTGCAGGACGATGAACGGCACGACGCCGCGATAGATGTCGAGCGTCGCGACTTCCGCGGGGGCAACGCCGCGCAGGTAGAAGAGCGCAAACCCGAACGGCGGTGTCAGGAACGATGTCTGCAGGTTGACGGCGATCAACACGCCGAGCCAGACCGGGTCGAGCCCCATGGCGAGCAACACCGGCGCCACGATGGGAACGACGACGTAGGTGATCTCGATGAAGTCGAGGATGAAACCGAGCAGGAAGATGGTCAGCATGACGATGATCGTGGCACCCCAGACGCCGCCCGGCATCTCGGCGAACAATCCCTGCACCAGTTCGTCGCCGCCGTAGCCGCGGAATACCAGCGAGAACACCGAGGCACCGATCAGGATGAAGAAGACCATCGAGGTCGTTTTCAAGGTGGCGGTACAGATTCCCTTGAGGATCCGGACATCGAGGGAGCGGTAGGTGGCGGCGAGGACGAGCGCTCCCATGGCGCCAACCCCCGCCGCCTCGGTCGGGGTTGCGAGCCCACCTAGGATCGAACCCAGGACCGCGACAATGAGGATCAGCGGAGGCGCCAGGCCGCGCACCAATACCTGCCAGGATCCCCGGTCGCGTTGCTCGCGTGGCCTTCCCGGTGCCCGGTTTGGCGCAAGTAGCGCCGTGACGGCTAGGTAGACGACGAATAGCGCCACGAGAACCAATCCCGGTAGCAACGCCCCGGCGAACAGATCGCCGACGGAGACGGTTTTCGGCGAGAAGGCGCCTTGGCTCAGTTGGGCCTGCTGGTAGGCGCCCGAGAGCACGTCCCCCAGCAGCACGAGCGCGATGGACGGCGGGATGATCTGTCCCAGCGTGCCGGTCGCGCAGATCGTCCCGGTGGCGAGCCTTCGGTCGTAGCCATGGCGCAGCATGGTGGGTAGCGCAAGCAATCCCATGGTGACGACCGTGGCGCCCACGATGCCGGTGCTGGCGGCCATCAACATGCCCACCAGGGTGACGGCGATACCCAGGCCGCCTCGAATGCCACCCATGACCGAAGACAGGCTCTCGAGCAGTGTCTCGGCGATGCGCGTGCGCTCCAGGGTGACGCCCATGAGCACGAACAGGGGCACGGCGATCAAGGTGTGGTTGGTGACGATGCCGTAGAGCCGGCCGGGCAGAAATCCCAGATCTCGAAGATCGAAGATGCCGAAGGCGGCGCCCAAGAGGGCGAACAACAACGCCACGCCGGCCAGCGTCGCCGCCACCGAGTAGCCGGCAAGCAATGCCACGAACACCGTGGCGAACAGGACGAGGGGCAGGAACTCAACCACGGAGGATGCGCAGCTCCCGCCACCCGAGGGCGCCTGCCTGCAGGAACAGGAGCAACGCCGAGACGGGAATTAGGGTCTTCAGCAGGAACACGGCGGGTACGCCGGCCACCTCCGAGGATCCCTCCAGAACGACCCAGGCGCTGATCGTGTAGTCCCAGCTGAAGAGGAGGATCGCGACGCACAGCGGCATCAAGAGCAAGGTGTGGCCGAGCCCGTTGACCAGGGCCTGGGTTCGTCTGGACACCCGCGAGTAGATGATGTCGACGCGCACGTGCGCATCGTGCCGTAGGGCGTAGGACAAGCCGACGAGAAACGCCGTGCCGTGCAGGTAGACGACGCTTTCCTGCAGGAAGATCGTGCCGACTTCGAAGGCGTAGCGAAGCGTCACGACGACGCAGGTGATCCCGACCATACCGAGGTTGAGCCAGGCGACCGCCCGTCCGACGGCGTCGACGACCTGATCAATCCGGTCGATCATCGGTCCGCGATTCCGGCTAAGCCGAACTCGGCCACGGCCCCGGCGAACAGCGCAAATCCCACCCAGACGTTGTTTTTGAAGGCCTGGAAGCAGGCGTCGCGGTGGCGGTTCTTGATCAGCCGTTGCTGGAAAACGAACAAACCCAAGGCCACGGCCACGCCGAAATACCAACCGTGGGCGAATCCGGCGACTACGCCAAGGCCGACCAGCAGTCCGATGGTCGCCAGCTGCAATGCGCCGATCACGGCACGGTCGGCGTTGCCGAACAGGATGGCCGTGGACTTGATCCCAACGATAAGGTCGTCGTCGCGGTCCACCATGGCGTAGAGCGTGTCGTAGGCGACGATCCACACCAGGCTGGCACCGAACAGCCACCAGGCGAAGACGTTGGTGGTGCCGTTGACGGCGGCGAATGCCATCGGGATTCCCCAGCTGAACGCCACGCCCAACGCGGCTTGAGGCCAATGCGTCCATCGTTTCAGGAAAGGGTACCCGGTCGCTATGCCGGCGCCGGCCAGGGCGAACCAGCGCACTGCAACATTGAGGGTCAGGACAACGGCCAGGCACAGTGCGGCGAGCACCACCAGCAGCACCAGCGCTTCGCCAAGCGACACCTCCCCCTTCGGAAGCGGTCGATCACGCGTTCGCTCGACATGCCCGTCCACCTTCCGGTCGGCGATGTCGTTGATCACGCATCCGGCCGAACGCGCCAGGAACGTCCCGGCGACGAACGCCGCCAGGATGCGCATCGGCGGCAGACCCTCGGCGGCTATCCACAGTGCCGCGAGGGTGGGCCACAGCAAGAGGAGCGTGCCCACCGGCCGATCCACGCGCATCAACCGTGCGAGTGCGTGGATCTTGCCGGCGGCGCTCACCCCGTTTGTCGAATAGACGAACGCCTCAATGGGCTAGGCGGCCGCTTCTTCCCGCGGTTCGTCGGCGCGCACGTCCGGCAGTTCCTCGCCCTCGGTGCGAGCCACGAGGGCGGTAACCGTCAGGTCGCCGGTCACGTTGACGGACGTCCGGCACATGTCGAGGATCCGATCCACCGCGATGTACAGACCGATGGCTTCCAGGGGCAGGCCTAGCACCGACAGGATCAGCGTGATGGCGACCAGGCTTGCGGCCGGAATTCCCGCCACGCCGATGGATGTCAAGAGCGCAAGCAGCACGACCAGGAACTGGTCGACCACCGTCAGGTCCGCGCCGAACGCCTGGGCGATGAAGATCACCACCACGCACTCGAAGAGCGCGGTTCCGTCCATGTTCACCGTTGCGCCGAGCGGCAGCACGAAGCTCGTGGTGCCTTCCGAAATGCCAGCCCGGTTGGCGCTGCGGAGCGTCACCGGCAGGGTGGCGGACGACGAGGCCGTTGAAAAGGCCATCAACTGGGCCGGCATTATGCGTCCGTAGTAGGCATAGGGCCGTAGCCTCCCCACGAACCGCAGGAGCAGCGGGAAGGTCACGAAGAAGTGCGTTCCGAGCGCCAGCAGAACGGTCAAGGTGAACCAGGCGAGCGCTTCCACGAGCGTCGCCAGCGGCACGGTGAGCAACGCCTTGCCCACCAGCGCGAACACCCCGTACGGCGCGAACTTGAGGATCCAGGTCGTGATCATGATCATCACGTTGTGTATGGCAGTCCAGAAGTTCGTCAGCGTCTCGCTTGCGGCGCCCTTGAGCCGGGCCATGAAGTAGCCGAATACGACGCTGAAGAAGATCAGCGCGAGAAGTTCCATGTTGGCTGCGGCCGCGAAGACGTTGTCGGGAATGGCCCGGGAGATGACCTCCACCAGGTCGCCGGCATCGCGCCCCTCGACCCGCTCCAGCTGGGCCGAGACGTCGGGCATGTTTTCGCTCAACGCCTTGACGGCCTCGCCGCCGCCGGGATTGATCACGTTGACGAAGACCAGGCCCGTTACGACCGCCAGCAAACCGGTGGCGACATAGAAGCCGACGGTCTTGCCGCCGACCCGGCCGAAGTTCTCGCGTCCCGCCATGTTGCGAACACCCATGATGATCGATGCCACGATCAAGGGCACGACGATCATCTTCAGGGCGTTGATGAACAGTCCCCCGAAGAAACCGAAGATCTCGGTAAGCGGAGCGCCGAAGATCGTCGTCGACTCGTTGGCCACGAGACCGACGATGACGGCGAGCGCCAGGGCGATGAGAATCTGCCAGTGCAGGGCGATCCTGCCCGAAATACTAGGTGTGGTCTCTTGGTCGCTCATGTGGTCATGTCCCCTTTTGAATGACTTGCCCCGAGTCTGCCTCGACCCGGGCCCTTGCCACTACAACATTGGCTCTGGGAGTCGCTCAACCGGT
>JAPPAV010000085.1 GCA_026705345.1 Gammaproteobacteria bacterium | reverse complement strand
CCTCGCTGGCCATTCGCACGAGGCGGCGGGCCACGTAGAGCGGATCACAACCGCCATCGAGCATCCGCGCCAGCCAATATAGCGCGGCATCGGGCGCGCTCCCGCGCACGGCCTTGTGCAACGCCGAGATCTGGTCGTAGAAGGCGTCGCCGCCTTTGTCGAACCGACGATAGCTCTGCCCGCTGGCTTCCAGGACATGATCGGAAGCAACGGTTCCCGAGGCCAGTTGCACTGCCACCTCCAAGGTGTTCAGGGCACGTCTCGCATCGCCGTCTGCAATTCCCTCCAACTCGCGGACGGCCCCCGCATCGAGTTCGATCCCAAGCTCGCGCGTCGCGGCCCGCTGCACGAGTGTCGCGATATGAGCTCCGGTCAAAGGCCGCAGCACGTACACACGCGACCGCGACAGCAGCGCGGCGTTGACCTCGAAAGAGGGATTCTCCGTGGTCGCGCCGATGAAGGTGACCGTGCCCCGCTCGACGTGCGGCAGGAAGGCGTCCTGTTGGGCCTTGTTGAAGCGATGCACTTCGTCGATGAACAGCACGGTGCGTCGATCCGGAAACGTCTCGGCCTCGGCGATCGCCTCGCGCACGTCGCGGACCCCCGCGAGCACCGCGGAGAGGCTTCGCCACTCGGCGCCCGCCGCGTCCGACAGCAATCGCGCCAAGGTGGTCTTGCCCGTGCCCGGCGGACCCCAAAGAATCATGGAGTGCACAACGCCGTGATCGGCCAGTTCGCGCAAGGGTCGCCCTTCGTCGAGAAGGTGCTCCTGACCCACGAAATCGGCCAGGGTGCGCGGGCGCATGCGATCTGCCAACGGACGGCTGGCCGAGGTCTCCCGGTCTATATCAAGGGGCAGATTCGGCTGCGACGTCGTCTGGGAGATTCCCGATGACATCGACCCCTGCCGGCACCTCGAATTCGAAGAGTCCCGATTCTAGCACCGGGTTTATTTCGCCGTGACGAAACACCATGGCCGTTCTTTGGTCTAGGTCGTCCACGATGTCGAGTCCGGTCAGCGGGCCGGCTGCCGAAAAGGTCAGCGTTATCTCGCGGAAAAGGGCAGTCGACTCCGGATCCCGGGGAGACAGCGCGAAGCGCTTCTCGGAATCCTCCGTTGTGGATTTCGTCCGTACCTCGAAGTTCTCCTCAAGCATCGCGCTGTCGGTCAGAAACATCATCGGGGTTCCCCGGACGGTCTCCTCGAACAACTGCACGGTCACTTGCTCCAGGTCGGGGTCGTAGACCCAGACAGTTTCGCCGTTCGCGACGACGAGCTGGGGATAGGGCTCGTCCACCTGCCACCGGAGTCTCCCGGGACGTTCGAGGTGCATGGTTCCCGTGGCGGTCTGCAAGACCTCGCCGAACTGGCTGGTCACTACCTGCTCGAAGTCGGCACGATAGCTCGACATCGAATCCAGTAGGGCAGCGAGAGTCTCGCTGTCCCCGTCAGCGACGACGTCCGCGGCAACCAACAAGACCAGCGCGCCCAAACACCTTCTCGTCGCACCAGGTTGCATCGCCACCCTGACAAAGGTCACTCGGGTCTGCCCGGCGGGAGAAGCACCTCGCGCGTGCCGTTGCTGTTCATCGCGGACACCACACCGGCCTCCTCCATCTGTTCGATCAGCCGCGCCGCGCGATTGTAGCCGATGCGCAGTTTTCTCTGAACGGCCGAGATCGACGCGCGCCCGGAGTCCTGCACGAACGTCATGGCCTCCTCGTAGAGCGGCTCGTCGGAATCGCCCCCGATGTCCACGGTTCCGGGCACGTCGAGGTCCACCGGGCACAGAACATCGTTGAGATACTCGGGTTGGCCCCGCTCCTTCCAATCGCTGGTCACGGCAACAACCTCCTCGTCGGAGACGAACGCACCATGAACACGCGTGGGCATGCCGGTGCCCGGCGGCAGGAACAGCATGTCCCCGTGGCCAAGCAACTGTTCGGCACCGCCCTGGTCGAGGACCGTGCGGGAGTCCACCGCACTGGAGACCTGGAAGGAAATACGTGCCGGGACATTCGCCTTGATAAGACCGGTGACGACGTTGACCGAGGGTCTCTGGGTCGCCAGCACCAGGTGGATGCCAGCAGCCCTCGCCTTCTGCGCCAACCGCGCGATCAACTGCTCGACCTTCTTGCCGACGATCATCATCATGTCGGCGAACTCGTCGATGACCACGACGATGAACGGCAACCGGGCCAGCGGAGGGGCCGGATCGCCCCCCTCTGCGGCGTTCCCCGGCCAGAGCGGATCCAGCACGGGTTTGCCGACGCTCTGGCCCTCGTCGATCCGCCGGTTGTAGCCGCCGATGTTACGCACACCCAACGCGGCCATCAGCTGGTAGCGCCGCTCCATCTCCGCAATGCACCAATTTAGCGCTTGCGCCGCATCCTTCATGTCCGTCACGACGGGTGTCAAGAGGTGAGGAATGCCGTCGTAGACCGAGAGCTCCAGCATCTTCGGGTCCACCAGGATGAGCCGCAACTGCTCGGGAGTCGCCTTGTAGAGCATCGACAGCAGCATCGCGTTGATTCCCACGGACTTGCCGGAACCGGTCGTACCGGCCACCAGCAAGTGCGGCATCCGACCGATGTCGGCCATCACGGGCGTCCCGGCGATGTCCTTGCCGAGAGCGAGCGTCAGCGGGGTGTTGGCCTCACGGTATTCCGCAGAATTCAGTATCTCCTTCAGGCGGACCACTTCACGTTGTTCGTTGGGAATTTCAATGCCGACGAACGACTTGCCCGGAATCACTTCGACCACGCGCACGCTGATGACGGCAAGCGAACGTGCGAGATCCTTGACGAGGCTGGTGATCTTGCTCACCTTGATCCCGGCTGCCGGTTCCAGTTCGAATCGCGTTACGACCGGTCCCGGCAATATGGACTTCACCTCCGCATCGACGCCGAACTGCGCTAGGTTCTTCTTGAGATCCTGTGCCATCCTGGTCAGGGAGTCCTTGGTGAAGCCGCCGCTCACCGTGGGATCGTAGTCCTCCAGCAGGTCCAGATCCGGAAGCTCGACGGCGGTCTTCATGTCGAACATGCGCGGCTGGTACCCCTGCTCCGACCGCTTGGCCGGGGTCTCAATTGGGGTCGTGACGCGAACCGGTCCCGCGACGGCGGGTTCTGTCCGTCGTCGAGGGGACTTCGAGCGTCCTGTACTCTTGCCCACCGGCCGGCGCACCGTCGCCGTCTCCGCACGTTCCAAGGCGCCCGCGCATCGTTTGATCGATTTCGCAAGGACCACGGCACCGCGCGCGATACTCCCCGCAACGGCATACACGCCGCGGCCGACTCCCTCGAGAACGCCCAGCCAGGAGTAGTTGAGCATTGCCTGGGTTCCGGTCAGGAACACTGCCAACGCGCACAGGGTTAGGCCGGACACATTCAACAGTGGCAGACCCACACGCGCGATGCTGTCTCCCAATGCACCACCCGCGCTGGCGGGCATGGCGCCTGGTTCGACGTGCAGCCGCGCCAACAAGCAGGTGGCAACCAGTACCGCGACGAACCCTCCGCCCCGAACGGGTGCTTCCGCCCAGGTCCACGGAGTCCGGCGGTGTTGCCGCAACAACGGCACGGCTGCGACTAGCAAACACGCGGGCAGAAGGTAGGCACCCCAGCCGAACGCATACAGCACGATGTCCGCCGTCCAGGCGCCGCTCTTGCCGACCAGGTTTTGCACGGCGAGATCGGAACCCGCGACAGTCCAAGCGGGGTCGGTTGGATTGTGGGATCCCAGCGCGAGCAACACGTAGACCGCCAGCGCCAAGACGGCTACGAGGCCGATTTCGCGGAGCGGCAAGACGTTGGCTGGCGCAGGCATCGGTCTGGGGAATTCCCTTTCACCCATCGATGCGGCGATCATAGTCCTTCACATCAGCGGGTACAACGCGCCTACCCGGACCCGAATTCGACGCCCGCCGAGCCACTTGGCTAGCAGACTCCGGTGCGTATCATTGGCGCGTTGTTATCGGTCGCGGCCATCCGCCAATGAAGAAAGACAAGCAGAAGGTGATCGACGAGGTCTGGGACGACGCCCGGGTCCGGAGCTTCCTCGACAAGAACGTCCCACGCCAGTCGACGGAGCCCTTCTCCGGCGACGGGGATTTCTATGTGCTGCGACACGCCTATCAAAGCATGCGGGCGGAGGACTTCGGGCGTTTCCTCGATTTCTACACGGCACAAGGGCGCGATGTGCGCGCCCGGGACAACAAAGGCCGGACGTTGGCCGAGATTATCGCCCGGCACGCGAACTCCGGGCGTTTCGTGGAGTTGCTCAATGCCCATTGACGACGTCCAACGCCACCGCCTCATCGTGCTTGGGTCCGGCCCGGCGGGTTACACGGCGGCCCTGTATGCATCAAGGGCCAACCTGAACCCGGTGCTGATCACGGGCGTGGAGGTGGGCGGTCAGCTCACGACGACCACCGACGTCGACAACTGGCCCGGCGATCACGACGGGCTGCAGGGACCCGAACTGATGCTGCGCATGTCGGAACACGTCGAGAAGTTCGGCACGACGATCGTCAACGACTACATCAACCGGGTCGACTTCGGGCCTCGTCCCTTGAGGCTCTACGGCGACGCCACCGAGTACGCCTGCGATGCACTGATCATCGCAACAGGGGCAACCGCCAAGTATCTGGGGCTCAAGTCCGAGGAGGAATACAAGGGCCGGGGCGTCAGCGCCTGCGCGACTTGCGACGGATTCTTCTTCCGGGGTCGCGAGGTCGCCGTAATCGGCGGCGGCAACACGGCGGTGGAAGAGGCGCTCTACCTATCGAACATCGCCAGTCGGGTGCACCTAGTGCACCGCCGGGATGCACTTCGCGCCGACAAGATCCTCCAGGATCGGCTGTTCGAACGCGCAGAGCAGGACTCCGTGAACATTGTCTGGGATCACACCTTGACGGAAGTGGTCGGTGACGAGCAGGGGGTAACCGGCGCGGTACTCGCGGCGGTCAACGGCGGCCGGCGCCAGGTGTTGCCGGTTGACGGCATATTCATCGCTATCGGTCACGTGCCGAATACGGGCGTTTTCGAAGGCCAACTCGAGATGAACGAAGGCTATATCCGGATCGATAGCGGAACCGAGGGCAATGCGACCGCTACCAGCGTTCCCGGCGTGTTCGCCGCCGGCGACGTGGCAGACCACGTCTATCGGCAGGCCGTTACATCCGCGGGATTCGGCTGCATGGCGGCATTGGACGCCGAAAAGTACCTTGACGCACAGGCGCCCTGACCGGCGGTCGTCCAAGGGTTCGTGAAACCGCTTTCGCGATCCGCATTTCCGGACCCCAACGAGGCCACGGCGGAAGGCCTGATCGCCTACGGCACCGACTTGACGCCGGCGCTGCTGATCGACGCGTACTCCCACGGGATATTCCCCTGGTTCGACGACGACGCGGAACCCGTGCTGTGGTGGTCGCCCGATCCCCGGGC
>JAPPAV010000105.1 GCA_026705345.1 Gammaproteobacteria bacterium | reverse complement strand
CTGCGGAGGACCCCTCCCGTGACCCCGAACCCGTCAAGTCAGATGTGTAATTCCCCTTGGGAGACGCTGAACGGCAAACGACGCCCTGCGCTGCGGATGCCGCGCCCGCCGGCGCCAAGGCCCGCCGCCGTGGTCATCCAGTTTGAGGTCCGCCATGCCGGCGTGACGTTCACCGGGGGCACCTCCACAACGGGCAACTGGTAGTGAGGCTCTTCGGACTGGTCAGCGCGCGCGAGCACCAGCGGCTGCTGGACGCACAGGCCGCCGCCACTGCGGAGAACGCGCGCCTGCTGGGCGAGGCCCGCGGATCCCGTCACGCGGCCGAGCAGTTCCTGAAGCGAATGGGGGAGGACCTGAACGAGGCGCGCACCGAAATCCGGCGCCTCACCGACGTGATCATCGAGTTGAAGCGCGGTGGCCACGAGGTCGCACGTCCCGTCGGCCAGGTGTGGGAGCCCTACACCACGGCGGAGGCGGACGCGGCGCGGGCGGCGCAGTTGCGTGACGCGGACCCGGAAAGCCACGAGCAGCAGCCGACCACGGACGGCGGCCCGCATACCGGCTATCTGGAGCGCCTCGAGCTGGAGCAGGCGGCGAGGCAGGCACTCGAAAGCGAGATCCAGGACCTGTAGAAGCGGCTGACAACAGCCGACTTCTGCTGTTAGGGTTCTGGCGGGTGACGAATTCCCCCGCAACGCAGGCGCGCCGATGGCCGATTGGCACGACACCAACCTCGAAATGCAGTCGCCCCACTATCTCGAGGACCCCGAGGAGGAAAGCAAGAAGCGGGGACCCTGCGCCTACCCCGCAAGGGACGACCTGCCGGCGTCGCAGTATGCGGCGTACGCCCGGGAGGTGATGGACGAGCGGCTGGACGCAACATTGTGGTTCCGCGTCCAGGCCACGCAGAATATGCTGTTCCTGGCCGGCCTGCAGTGGTGGCGGTACGACCGGCGCACCGGCACGTTCGATCTTCCCAACATGCCGCCGTGGGCCGAACGGCCGGTTCGCAATCTGCTGATGCGGTACTTCCAGTTCACGCTCGCGAAGTACACGAAGAACAACACGCGGTACGAGGCGCTGCCCGCAATGACCGACCCGGACAGCGTGTACGCGGCGGCGCTGGCAAACGAAATCCTCCGGGCGAAGTGGGAAGAACTCCGGTGGACGAAGACGCTGCGGCAGGCACTCGCGTGGATGATCGTGACCGGCAACGCGTACACGATGACGTACTGGAACACCCATTCCGGGCGCCTTGAGCCGCTGACCGCGCCGGTCGAGGGCATGTGGCTCGACGAGAACATGCAGGACTTGGACGAGGATCCCGAGGTGCGGAACTGTCCGTGCGACGCCAACGGCGATCCGATCATGGACGAAGACGGCAACTACGATCTCGAGGCGGCGCCGGCCATGGTGGACATCGGCGAGGTCGGGCGCCGCGCGTTGAGTCCGCTTCAGGTGTTCGTCGACAACGACGCGGTGAGCGACGAAGACATGGAGAACGTCGTGGTGGCCGAATACCTCGACATCGAGGTGGTCCGCAAGCGATGGCCCGACTCGAAGGACGCGGACATCGAACCAGAGGATGTGACGGAGTTCACTCGGTTCGAAAATCTGGTGGCCAGCGTGCGTGCCGGCGCGGACACCCATCTGGCCGGCCAGCAGATCACGGAAATGAGCGAGCAGAAGGAGTCGCGACGGACGCTCGTGCTGCACTGGTTCGAGCGGCCGTCGGAGGAACGGCCCCGGGGCCGTCATTGGGTGACGGCCGGCAGGGACCACCTGCTGGTGCCACCGGGCGAGTTGCCGGACGGAATCTGGCCCGCCGTGGTGCACTACAAGGAAATCGAGGTCCCCGGCCGGCACCTTGGCGACTGCAACATGACGCACGCCGTCGGGATGCAGCGCGAGTACAACGAGATCTGCGGCAAGATCAAGGAACACCACAACCTGATGCTTCGCGGCAAGTGGCTTGTCCCGCAGGGCAACCTGGTGCTCAAGGGCTCGATCACGACCGAGCCCGGACAGGTGCTACAGCACACGCCCGGGTTCCCGCCCGTGATGGCCGACCTCCGGCCGCTGCCCGGCGAGGTGTACGCCGAGCGCGAAAAGGTGTTGAAGGACCTTGATCGCATCACGGGTGCGAACCAGGCGTCAATGGGGTCGGCGCCACCCGGTGTCACGTCCGGCCGCGGCTTTCTCGTGCTCCAAGAGGCGGACAATGACGACCTGAAGCCGGTCGTCGACATGATTGAATCGAACGTGGCGCAGGAGGCGTTTCAGGTCATCAAACTGATCCAAGAGAACTACGAGGAGGAGCGCGTCGCCCGGTTCAGCGGCAAGAACCGCGTCTACCAGACCCGGGCGTTCAGGGGTGCGGATCTGCGCGCGATCGTCCAGATTCGCCCGGTCGCCGGATCCGCCATGCCGTGGTCGAGAACGGCGCAGGCGTCCCAGGTGCTGGAACTGGCAAGAGTCGTCCCGCAGGTGTTCGTCGATCCGATGACCGGCGCGATCGACACCGACAAGCTGCGGATGGCGGTGCCGGTCGGCATGGAGGAGGCACTTGCCCCGGACGTGGACGAGGACATTCAGAAGGCGCTCCGAGAGGAAGAGCTATTCGAGGGATGGACAGGGGACCCGGAGACGGCGCACCTGCTGCCCGAGCCGAAGCCGTGGCAGAACCATCACATCCACATGCGCCAGCACAAGCGGCTGATGGACACCGCAAAATACGAGGACTGGCCAGAGGAGAAGCGAAGGGCGGTCGAGGCGCACTGGATCGCGCATCAGGTGATGCTCGAACAGCAACTCATGCTCCGAACGCAGCAGATGGTGCTCGCCGAAATGACGGCGCGGGGCCAAGTCGGCGGGCAGGGAACGGCCCCAACCGGGGACAGCGAAGGCGGGCTCCCGCCCGACCAGGGCGCCAGCCTGCACCCGAGCGAACAGCCGATCACGCCGGCCGGCGGTGGTTGACGACCGGGAAAACGTTTTACTACGCATTGACCTGTCCCATCACCCGCGAAAGGGAAAAGCCAGATGCCTGACCAGGACACCGCGCAGCACGGCGACACCGACCAGCCGGTATTCACCTCGAACGTTGACGCGTTCGACTCTCCCGAGTGGCAGTCGGGCCTGCTCGCGGCCATGGACAAGGGCATGAGCCGGGGTGCAAGCCCGGGCGAAGACACCGCCGCCGACGCCGACGAAGACGGGAATGACGATCCAGGGGCGACCGACGAATACTCGGCCTCCGACTTCGAAGTCGACCCGAATGAAGTGCCGCACCCGCTCGTGGACGTGATTCCCGAGGACGAGGCCGGCGAGGACGACGATGGCGTCGACGACGCCGACGCCGGCGAGGACGACGACGGTTGGGACGACGAGGAAGGCGTTGACGCTGCGGGTGAGGATAACGACGACGAAGGTGAGGATGACGACGAAGGCCACGACGGCGTTGTTGCCGAACTGACCAGGGAGCAGCGCCGCGAGATCCGGAAAGACCCCAAGCTGCGAAGCCATCTGGCGGCGATCGACAAGGCGGCCAGAAAGCAGCGGGCCGAACTCGACGACCGGACCCGCGAGGTCGAGGGCCGCGAGGCGTCTCAGGACCGGTTCTTCCGCGACGTGAACGACCCGGAGAAGGCCGCCGCCTACATGGGCGAGATCATGCGGATCAACCCGGTGGCGGGCGGCAAGGCGTTCGAGACCGTGCTGACCAACACCGAGCAGATGGACGCGCTGATCGAAATCGGCCTAAACCAGCCGAAGCTGCTCGACCGGGTGAACGAGCGCCTCGAGCTGCTCCGCTCCGACAAGGACGCGCGCCGAAACCACGACGGCCGGATCAAGCTGACGCTCGAAAAACAGCAGTTGCAGGCGGACAAGATGCACGCCGCCAATCGCAGGGCGCATCGCGAGCGGGCAAGACTCGAAGGACTCCTGACTCGCCAGATGCGCAACCGGATCCCGAAGGAGTTCAAGAACGACGTTCTCGCCGACTTCGATGCGATCGTCAAGAAGAAGGTTCAGGACGACGGCAGCGTGGACCTCGGCGAGAAGGATCTGAAGGCGCTGGTCGCGCGGCATGTGCGGCACATCGAGTACCTGGACAAGCGGTACAGGCGCGCGCAGGGCCGGCAGAAGATCAAGAACGGCCAGGCGGCAACGAAGCGCAAGGCGACGAAGAACAAGGCCCGGCGGACGAAGAGCGCGCCGCACACCCAGGGCACCCGACGGCCGCAACCCGGCAGGGGGGGCCGCAAGAAGCCGTCGCGGCCGCTCACGCCACACGAACTCGAAAAGCAGGTCCAGAACGAACTGTTGTCCCACCTCGGGACCTGAAGATTTGAGCCACTCCAACCAATAGGAGGGTATCGTGGCAAACCTGAAAGTAGGCGCCCGCTCAAGTATCTACGGCGGGAGCGACGCCGACACCATGAGCACGATCGACGCGATCCTGAAGCTCGATTATATCATGGACAGCATCGTGGACACGGTGAACCGGTCCACCTGGTTCCTCTCGCAGATCAAGCGCGAGAAGATGACGGGTGGCAAGAAGTTCATCTACTCGTTCCGCACCGGACTGGCCGAGGGCCAGGGGAACCGCGCGGAGGATGTGCAGCTGCCCAACTTCGGGGCGGGTTCGTACGAGGAAATCAGCTACTATGTGCGCTATCAATACGCCACGCTGCGCCTCACCGGGCCTTCCATGGCCACGTCGAACAAGCCTGCCGCCGCCTACGTCAGCATCCTGAACAACGCACTTAAGGATGTGCGGCAGGGCTTCTTCCTCGAGACCTACTTCCAGACCATCGGCGCCGAAAGCGGTGTTGTGGCGTTGGTGGCCGGAGCCAAAACGCCGTCGGGCAGCCCGCTGACGGCCGATCTGGCGTTCGACAGCCCGTACGGACAGAGCGACGGAGCGAGTGCGGACCTGACCGCGAAGTTCCCGTTCTTCCGGCTCGGAATGCAACTCGTGTTCCTGCACCCCACGAACGCGACGATCCTCAACGCCGGCACGGTGACGGGGATCAAGCACTCCGGCGAGATCGTGGTGGCGACCCTCGACGAAACCACGATCATGGACAACGCGCGGATCCTCCGCGGGGACGCACAGAAACTTTCCCTCAAGCGCACCAGCTACAACGAGAACTACGTCGGGCTGGTCGACACGGTCCACAACGAGAACACCTACCTCAGCTTCGACCGGACGGACCAGCCGTCGATGCAAAGCACGGTGCTGAGCGCGAACGGCGGTCGGGTCTCCGAGGCGATGCTCCAGGGTGCCTACAACCAGATCATGGTCCGCAGCGACGGCATGAACACCACGCCGGGACTCCTGATGAGCGGCTACGCGGAGCAGACGCTGTACATGCAGGCCCTGCTCGGCCAGAAGCGGTACATCAACCCTCCGACCGGGCTGGCCGGCGGGCGCAGCGCGCTGTCGTTCAACGGCATCCCGTGGACCGCCGAGAAACTCAGCCCGCCCGGCCGGGTGTACTTCCTGAACATGCGCGACTGGTGCTGGGCCTACTACCAGAGGCCGCAGTGGGCACAGCTCGACGGCCGCGTTCTCCGCGTCCCGGAGCACATGGACGCCGCGACCGGCTACATGAGGACCTACCGGAACCTCATCAACGAGCATGTGCAGAACCAGGGAATGATGACGAACGTGACCGGCTACGCGACGCCGACAGGGTTGGGCGCGACGGTATAATCCTGATCGGTTGACACCCTGATTCGTCGCCGGGGGACTTCGGTCCCCCGGCGGCTCCCCCACATCGAGAAGTGGCCTAGTCCGGCAAGGCGCCTGCTTTGGGAGCAGGAGATCGGGGGTTCGAGTCCCTCCTTCTCGACTTCAGCGGGCAGGGCTGGTGCCCCCCGGGGTTCATATTCCCGGCTTGGTCGGTTCAATCCCGGCGCCCGCTACTATGAATCCCATGTTGCCCGCACGAGATTGCGATGCGCCCTATGTCGACCCTTGGTTCGACGAGGCGTTGCGCCGCTTCGATCACCGCATGTACCTCGCCTGGAACCCGCGTGCCGTACTTACCGGCTGGGCCGGCTACAACCTCGACGGCAGCTACCGGGCGCCGCAGTTCGAGGGGCGGTTCGTGGTGCGCTGCCGGGACCAGTACGGCGAGGACTATTTCGTGAAGTCGATCGAAGTGGACGGCGAGTACGCAGAACCGGCTCCATGGATACTCGACGATCTGTACGAGCACCATCTGGCGCGCTGGAACGCCGACATCTTCCAATACGCCCAGGAGAGGATCCATGACCACAACGCCGAGTACGACCGGCGGTTGTGGGCCGAGAGCGACGAGGTGATGGACGATGCCGCGCGCCAGATCGCGTTCGCGCTGACGCCGAAGCAGTTCATGCACCGGGGCGAATTCACGAGGTCGCAGCGCAAGCGCGTGAACGACTGGTTCTGAGGCCATGATCACCGCCAACTGGAAGGAATTCATGGACCACGGCATCGGGGCCATGATGTGGAGCCGCGACGCCGAGACGGGACGCCGCACGCTGTGGGTGCGGGTCCCGAATGGCCAGGGCAATGCCTCCTAGCACTCGCTGTCCGGCGATCTCGCGATTGCGACTCTCGCACCGGGCCGATGTGGTGGCGCAGGTGACATCTAGCACTCGCTGTCCGGCGATCTCGCGATTGCGACTTCCCCCGCCGCAAGTAGTTGCCGTGACCGGGGATGAGTACTCGTTTTCGAGCGCTCCGCGATTTGCCGGAACAGGATGGGTGGGATCGTCCGGGAGCACCGGCCGCCGTGGCGGCCTGAACCTCTCTCCGTCACCCGCACATTTCGGACGGTCATGTAACCGCCTCGGGCGGCGCTGCCCGCGCCCCCTCTATAGCCAAGCGGCGGACGTTTTTCGCCGCGTTCGCGTCCCTGCCTGAAGCGTGGCCGCACGATTCGCACCGGAACAGCGCGACGCCGAGCGCGTGCGGCGTCCGCTCGCCGCACTCGTGGCACGTCTGTGTGCTGGCGGCGGACTCGGGCACTGCAACAACCGTGCGGCCCGCCCATTTGCCTTTGTAGCGCAACTGGCGGCAGAACTCACCTGGGCTCGCCTCGCGCGACGCCTCGCCGAACATCCCCGACTCCTGCCACGCCTTCGCGCTCGGATCCTCGTAGCCGACGATTTCGGCGTGGTCAACCAATGCGCGCGTGATCTTGTGGCTCGTGTCGCGCCTGACGTTCGCCTCGCGTTCCATTAGCTTCGCGCGCGTCGCCTTCATCTTCCGGTAGCGCGCCGACCCCGGCTTGCACCGTTTCATCTTGCGGTCGAGCCGCCGCCGCCGCTTCTTCGACCGCTCCGGGACCCGGCGGAACTGCACCGAGTGCTCGCCGTCGTGCATGGTCATCGCCCGGATCCCGGGATCAATCCCGACTGCCTCCACCTTCGGCACGGCATATTGCGGCGGCGGCGCGTCGAACTGGATCGACAGATACCAGTAGCCGCCCCGGTACGAGACCCGGCCGGACATGATCTTGCCTTCCGGCCACCGGCCGCCCCGCCAGCGCATCCAGCCGACCTTGTTGCCGAGGATGCGGATACGGCCCCGGGCGGGGTTGACTTCGAGCCGCTGATTGTGGATGTAGATGTTTGCCGGATAGCGATCGGGATGCCGCTTCGCCGGCGGCTTGCAGTGGTCGGGCCGCTTCCACCAGTTGACGTAGGAACGGCGCACCGTGTCCACGACGTTGACGACCGACAGCGCACAGCACCGCATCCCGAGTTTCCGGTGCATCGGTTGCGCGATTTCCTTCTGGAGCCAACCGGCCGGACATGACTTGCCGTGGGTCTCGTAGTATTCCCGCGACTCCGCCTTGACGCGCTCGCGGATACAGGCGAGCAGGTATCGCATCGAATGGAGCGCTGTCGCCTGGTCGCGGTTCGGATAGAGCCGCCCCTTGATTGCCTGAGCAACGATCGTAGATTCGGGCTTGGAGGCCATGAACGCTTCCCCGTTCGTGGTAGTGCGCCGGCGAGGGGTCACGAGTCCCGACCCGGCGTTCTCCGTTCATGCTACGGCGCGATTTGCGCTCCCGCAAGGAACTTTCCGCTCGCAACCGGTGGTTGACCCCTCCCCTTTTCTTCCATTACCGATTCTGGAACAGATCAACGGGTCTTTTCGCCGCGAGGAGAAGGCATGGACACCGTAACCGTTTCGATCCCCCCGGGTTCGTCGCCGATCAATCTGGCCGAGGCCGCCCAGCTTGAAGAGGATGTGATCTACGTCCTCGAAAACACGGGCCTGGAGCGAGTCGGCATCGTTGTGGCGACCGACGAGCCAGATCCCGCCCGAACGCCGACGCACCAGGTTCTTCCGAGGGGCATACTGTCGCTGCGCACCATCCAGTACAGCGAGGGCCGCCCGATCTGGGCATGGCTGACCGAGAGCAACATGCTCGGCAGCCAACTGACGATCACTCCGATCCCGGAGGCTTAGCCGCATGTCCAGAATCGGACCCCCGTTTTTCGGTACAGGGACTGGTGGAAAGGGTCGCGCGTGGGCGGTCGTGCGCTCGGCAAACGACCGCTCGCACGGAATCGCGGTGTCCTACCGCAAGGCGAACCCGGAATGGACGCTCAAGGGGATCGACGAGCCACAGCCATATGTGAGGCTGGGATCTGGCGCCCAACGGGTCGACCTGTTTCTGCACCGGGCTTTGGATCATGCCGGGTGGCGTTTCGAGCTGAACAACTATGTGGAGGCCCGACCGTCGTCGGTTTCGATTCGCGATGTCCTGACCGTACAGCGGAGATACGCCCAGAGGCAGGAAAGCGAAAATCAGGAGCCGACCCTTCAGGTGCGTCCGGCATTTCCCGGCGAGCCGCCGTCCTGGTCGCTGAGTTTCGGGAGAACCCTGCTCCTCGAGGCGGAACCCTACACGCCGATTTCGACGATCGTCGCGGCGTTCCCCTCCACGGGTGACATAGCGGATCAGTTTGAAATCGCGTCGCACGACCAGAACGGAACGTTGACGCCGGACGACATTGGCGTGACACAGTTCGCCGGCAACCAAGAAGGACGCGCGGGCAGTCCCGGGCTGGAACTCGAGGCGCCCACGCTGTATGTCGATTTCCTGGACCGCGACAGGGACGGGATCCCCGACGGCGGCATTTGGGTTCGCGGGGTTGGCTCATGGAGTGGTGCAACGCTGGAGCACGGCGAGTTCTACGCCGCATGGCGCCAGCAACTGGACGACTGGCTCCAGCCGAAGGCATTTCCGTTCGTGCCCGTGCCCGGACAGAACGTCTATCACCTTGATGCCGTCGAAGGCTCCTCCGACCCCGTCAAGATCGGCCTGATCGTCGAGACCGGCGACACGGTGGCCGATGTTCGCCGTCGGCTTGAGACGTACCGGGTCAACGGTGAGCAGGTCATGGAGACCGGCACATGGAACGGGACCGAAGATTCCGCGTTGGCGGTTGGCGGCCCGCCCGCGACGATCGGTTTTGTCGCCACCACGTCCGATAGCACGGACGCGGAAGATCATGTGTTTACGGCCGCTGCGTACGTTGCAGGCGGTGGTGCCGCTCATCGGTTCTACGCACTCGTCTACGACGACGACGTGAACGAATATTCGATCAGGATCTTCGGGACGGACATCGGGGACACGACCTATGAGTTCAATTCCTGGCAGAGGCAGAATTGGACGAACGTGCCCGCTGGATTCTCGGTCTACCTGATCGGCGATCCGGACGGCTACACAACCGAAGCCACCGCCAACGGCGTGCTGTTGAACCAAGCGGAGCGGTACTTGGGATTCGCGGTCAGAGGCGTTTTCACCTTCGGCGTCCTGGAAAGAAGCGCGGACAATGCGTATCTGCATGTGGACACGCGTACGCGGGTGCTCCGGTTCAACTACGACCCGGACACCGACACCACGGGAGTGTTGGCGCGCGTCTGGACGGAGTTCGGCGGCGACATCAGCGAAGCCAACCCCACGGTGCCGATGTCGGCCTATCACAGTAGCGGCCCCCCGGAGTCGTTTCCCTTCGTCGCGGGTGATGCGAGGGCGTGGGTCGACGCCGACAACCAGTGCGTTGTCGTCAGCTACGTTCCCGGCACGACCGCCGATGTACTGTGGTCGGCGTTGGAGCGTCTCCGCGGCGTTGAAGTCGCTTTGCTTCCCGGCACGCAGGTATCGAATGAACTCGAACATCCCGATTTCGCGAAGCCGTTCGGCATCTTCGGCGAAAGCGGGTTGCTGCTCGGAGGGCTTCTCCGCGCGCTGAGCGACCAAGACGGCGCTCTGTACCTGGCACACGAAAGCGTCGGTCACGACTGGCACATTCACGGTGCGCCGCGCACTCCGCCGCGCGACCCCGTGGCCGCCAAACTCGTGTTCGCGAATGCGGACGGGGACGCGACGCTGGCCGTCACGCTCCCAACGGACATGGCGTACGCCGAATCTATGAGCGGCGGGCAACTCACCTACGAGGTGGTCGCACCGCTCGGGCCGTCTGATCAGAACAGGATTGAACCGGCCTACACCCCGTTCCCGCAGCCGACGAATCAGGTGACGACCGCCGGCGTGACGATCGGATCCCTGCGGGTGGATGCCGCGGCGGCTGGAGCAGCGGGTAACAACCTTGCCGTTGCCCTCCGTTTTGCGGAGGACGGCGAGGCATTCTCGGTCGCCGAGGAAACACAGCGCCGGGACGGTATCCTGTATCTCGTCATCACCTACACGGCCCTTCAGGCCACCGTGCAGGACATGATCGACGCATATTCCGACACCAACTTCGTCCTGTCGGTCGCGACAGATCCGGGGGCTACCGGCGCCGAGTATCTGAGCATTCAGGAGGAAGTCCGGCTGTCGGGCGGATCCGATGGCGTGGCCCGCCGCAATCCGTCTGCGGCCGTCACCCTGCCGATCGCCCCGCGGTCACCGCTAAGGATCAGCCTGATCGCTTACGACGGCGAGGCTCAGAACACGACCTTGCAGGAACTCGCCGACGCGTTCAGCGGTGCAGTGTACGTCAACCTGGAGGGCGAAACGGCCAACCTGCCGGCGGCGAACGTCGAAATCGACACGTCAGGTGGTGGGTCAGCGACCGACCCCGTGTCGCATATGCTGCCTTCGTCCCCCGAGGGCGGAGTGGACGGCGCCCTGCTCGGACCAATCGAGGCGGGGTTGTGGCCGGATGCTCCCGAGGGGCCGCACATCGAGGTTCGCTACGACCCGGACACCGATACCCTGGGCGACATCCTCGAGGCGTTGAAGAGCTATGTCGTAAGACCTCTGTACGGAACGTCGCTCGACGCCGTTCCGGAACCCACGGGATTCCGGCGTTCGGTGCACGAGGATCTGCAAGGTCTGAATGTCGGGGCGCTGTTGCGTCAAGGCGACGATGCCGCGCTCGGATTGTTCGTCAGCGTTCCCGATGCGGACTACTCATGGCACCTGCGCGGCTTCGAGCGGCAGCTTGCCGAGGAAGAGGTGCTGGCGCGGATCGTCATTCCCGGCGATGGGGGTGATACCTTGGAGTTCGTTCTACCGAACGACTATGTGCTCGGCCTGCCCGAGACGCTGAATGCCGAGGACATCACCGTGACGCCGTACGCGGCGCCAGCTGAAGAAGAGTTGGGCACGGCCGTAAATCAAGGTTTCCGGCTGACGCAGACGCAGAATGAGATTGGCAGCACCATCTCGGTTTCGAGCGAATACGGCAGTGAATCCTTTTACCCCGACCTCGACGGGGAACCGGACAGAGGGAAGCCGCGCTACCTTGCCAACGCCTATGCGGACCTGGCCTCGTCAAGTGGGTTGCTACGCATCACGCGGCCCGACGGGCTCACAAGGGCGTTTGCGGATGCCCGGTGGGCCTCAACCAGTGGCAATGCAACCGTCCGGGTCACGCACAACACGCCGGGAACGGTGGGCAACGGCTTCGAGGTCACATTCGAGTATTCGGCGACTGCACCGGACGGCACGCCGCAGGCTCGATACACGTCCGCAACCGCGATGGTGGTGAGCCTTCGGGGCCACATCACCAACGAAGAAGTCATTGCCGCCATCAACGCGGCCCGGGACGACAACGACGACCAACTGGTCACGGCCAGCTTGGTGCCAGGGTTGCCCCAGGGCGCGGAGCAGATCGGGAGCAGCGCGACGGTATGGTCCACCGCCGCAGTCCTTGCGGACGGCGGGACGGTGCTGACCGCAAAGGAGACGAACTACGGTCGCGTGGAAGCGCACAGGACGGCGTTGGGAGGTCCTGTCGCGGCGTCGGCAGTCATTGATGTTGGATTCACCGATGGTTCCGGGTCGGACAACTTCAAGATCAATCTGGTATACCACGAGACCGGCCCCTCGGGCAACGGCTTCACCGTGACGCTCACGCGTGATACCACGAATGCGACCGCAGGCAACCCAAGCGTCGCTTACACCAGCGACACGGCCATGACGATCGGCGTCAACGGCAATACCTCCATGACGCAGATCGCAAACGCGATCAACGCCGCGCGCCGCAACAACGTCCAATTGATCCAAGCCAGCCCGCGCGGTGTCGGGTCACAGACAACTACCGGCGGCAGCGGCTTCGCGTCCCGGTCCCGCACGCTTGCCGGTGGCGCGACGGCGAAGCGTATCCCTCTTCGCGCCGAGTGGGACGCGGGCACCGGCATACTTGCCATCTACGCGCTGCCGACCGATACGATGGCCCAAGTAAAGGCGGCGATCGAGGCGCTGCCCGCTTTCGAGGTGCCTGAAAATCCAGATCCGGAATTGGCTAACGGGCTCTATTATCTCGGTGACGACATTGGTGTTGATACGATCACGCTGCCCGCCGACGACGGCGACTATGCCTCCTACAACTTCGCGAACGGAGTGGGCGGTGGCGACCTGCTGAACAAGGGGAAGGGAGACCCCATCGACTTTCCGAGTTTTATCTCGTTTTCGGTAGGTGGCACGCTCAAGGGCGTGACGACGATTCAAGATGTCGTCGACTTCATCAACGGCGACATGACGTACAGCCAATGGGTGACCGCCTCCGTGGACGCGAACGCGCAGGGAACGGATCTGTTTCTGACGAAGAGCGTCGACGTGACGGGTGGTGTCGCGGGCCAGCCAACCGTCGATATGTCGCTGACGCTGGCGGCCGACGGCATTCGCATTGTCGTTCAGGACGACCGGCCGTTCAGCGACTTGCCGACACCCGCCACCTATCCTGCTGAGGACGGCGATCAGCCATTCCCCGCAGCGAACAGGGTGGCGTCGGATGAGACGGCGCTGATAGACCGGTCCGCCATTTCCAATCCGTTCAAGCCGACGGGCGGTGCGAACGGCGTCGAGGAAACGCCGCTCGAGGCGTTGGTCAGGCCCGATGACCAGGCGCACGGACCGAACGTCGAGGTGCGCTACCACGCGGGCGCCGACACGCTACAGGACATTGCCGACGCGTTGGCTCTCCAGGGGATTGTCAACGTCGTCGTGGTCTATGGGACCGACCTGACAAAACTGCCCGAGTCCCCGCCGTTCACGCGCTCCATGTTCCAAGGCGGCGGCGATGGCGTATTTCTGCCGACCAAGAGCAACCTCTACGATGCCGTCAAGGCGATTCTGCATCCCGCGAGCAACCCGGGAGTCACGGCCGACGACCCGAACAAGGAACTCGACATCGGCGAGGGCGGGTCGGTCACCGTCGAGGACGAAGGGTCGGAGCTTGCCGGCAATGCCCGCGTACTGAATCTGGTCGGCGCCGGCGTCACGGTTCAGAACGACCCGAACGACCCCGATAAGAAGGTCATCGAGATTCCGGGCGCCAGCGGAAGTCTCGAGGCCGGTCCCCTGCTCGCGAAGCAACTCGCTGGCGGAAACCTCACCTTCACCGCCGCCGGCACCGTCGTCGACACCACGTTCGACTATCCGGACAGCGTGCGGCTCGGCGAGGTGTGGATGATCACGGTCGGCGAGGTGGCGATGGACGCCGCGTTCATCTTCCCCGCCTCAAAGCTGACGACGCTTGCCGACATCGACTTGAGTGGCGACACCTCGGCCAAGCACAACGACGGCAAGCTGCTCCAACTGCCCGTGTCGTCCGGCGCCGATCTCTACATCGGCCACAACGGCCGTAGCATCTACGCCGCCATCGACGACGCCAACATCGATCCGACGCCGCTCACGCTGTACCGGCTCGAAGGCGTCGCCGGCGCTCCAGGGTTCACGCCGATCCCGCAGTTCTCGGCGGACGGTACGGACGGATCGTGGAGCCCGGTGCCCGCGGCAGGTTCGGCGTACCTCCGCTTCCGGACCGGGCCGGACACGTTCAGCGGCGCGGTCCGGTTCATGGGCGCCGACGGTGCCAGCGTGTTCACGCAGTTTTCCGCCGACGGCACGGCGTGGATGGACGACGCGGCGGACGGCGACCGGTACATTCGGTTCGCATCCGGAGCTTCGAAGCCGGCCGACGACAGTTCCGACTGGAGTGTAGCGGTCGAGTTGACGCGGCAGGGTAAACGTGGGTGGTCACCGGTCTACGCGCTCGAACATGTGAGCGACGCGATTGCGGTTCAGAAGCTGGTCAACTGGACGGGCGGCACGGGCCAGAAGCCCGCCATTCCCGACGCCGACGCAGCGTATCTCGGCTCTACCGGCTACACCGCGATCGACCGGGCAATCAACGTCCGCGGCCCGCAGGGTCTCCGGGGCATCCCGGGAATCGGAAAGCATGGCTGGTCGCCGGAGGTGGGGTTCGAAGACACGGAGGATGGCCGGCGGGTGATGAAGCTCGTCGACTGGATTGGCGGAGACCCGCCCAAGCCCGCCATTCCCGACGATCCGTACCTGGGCGAGGGCGGCTTCGTCGCACTGGCTGACGCCATGGACTTCAGTACCGGTCCCGAAAACGTCACCGCCACCGACCGAATGCGATTCAAGGGCGTCTGGTCCTCGGACTCGGCGTACGAACAGAATGATCTCGTGACGCTGCATGAGGACGTGCTCCAGCATCCCGAGGATCTGTTCCTCGCGCTGCGCGACGTGCCCGTGGGTTGGCCCCCGTGGGAACTCGCACCCAATTGGCGGCAACTGACCCGCGAGCACATTCTGCGCAGCCGGCTTGACGATCACGACCGGCGCCTTGCGGCCCTGCCGCTCACCGTCACCGGATGGACCTCGGTACGCGACCGGCTTGCGGTGCGCTTCGCCGCGAGCCAAGCCAATACGGACGGCGAGGCCGCGAACAAGGACTACAGCCACAGCGACCACCAGTGGTACGAGAACCAGGCGATCATTCCGATCACCGAAGGCACCTACGTCCTGCTCGTCGCGCTCGAGGAGCATCTGGACGCGAACCACTTCCGCTACCCGTACGGCGTCTCCACCGAGCAGGGCACGCTCTACCGAAACGGTGAAGACTGGACCGACGACACCGACAACTGGTCGAACGTGCCCGAGGGCTACAGGATCTGGAACGCGTCGGGCGCCATCCAGAATGTCAACGGTATCGGCGCGACCGAGCAGGCCACCTCATTCGAACTGACCGTGCCGCAGGATACCGGACTGACGGCGGAACAGGTGCGCGACACCGTGGCGGCGTTCATTCGAGCGGCCGCCGGATCCGGGGTGATCGTCACGCACGACGACGACAGCGACAGGCTCGTGATCGGCCTGCAGATTCCCGACGACTCGATCACGCCTGGAAAACTGGTCGCGGATGACGCGGACCAAAAGTCGGCCATGCGCGCCCGGATCGGGGCGGGCACATCCAGCCTGACGACCGAAAACGTTTTGGACGCGGTGGCACAGTTCCTTCGCGAGGGATCGAACATCACGATCGCGCATGACGACGACGCGGACACGCTGATCATCAGTGCCGAGGCCAGCCTGCCCGATCTCCCCGGCGACTCGTCGTTCCGCGACCTGAGCACTGATCGGGATGGTGCCGTCGACTGGCGGCCGAAGGAGTTCTTCTACGAGACGAAGCGTTTGTTCGCGTTCACGGGCGCGACCAGAAGCGCGCCGGAAGACGCCGACCCGGCCGCCGTGGCCGCGATCGGCGGCATTGAGGGTACGTCGACGATCATCGAGGCCGGCACATGGCGGGGCTGGGCGACGACCCTGCCCGCAGGCTTGCGTCGGGTCGTCCGCCAAGGCGGGATCGTCAAACTCGCGGGCAAGGTGACGTTCACCCGGCCGCAAGGCGGGACATTCCGGATGTTCGTGACCGACTCCGACCGGAAGCCGATATCGCAGGAAATCGAAATCGCAGTTGGCACCGACACGGTGACGCACGCTTGGGAACTCGACCTCGACGAAGTCGCGATCGTGGAGGAGGCCGGTCCCGTCATCGTGTACCTGACGGGCATCGGGGACGCCCAGGCGTTCGTATCGCCCGAAAGCAATCCGGCAGCCACCGCCTCGATTTCTTCGGTCGGAACGGAGACCGCCGGCGCCGCGTCTCCGGGTGGTTCGCCGTACGCGTTTTATGTGCGGCCGGACCTCACGTTGCCTACTTTGGCTGACCAGAGCACGATAGCGCTGTCAGATAGTGGTGACCACCACATCTCGACCTTGCTTGACGCCGTCTACATAGCCGGTCCCGTGGCACCGTACGAGGATCTGGTGATTGAGTGGTCGGCCGGCATGGAGGTTGGTGTCGACACCGACATGCGCTTGAATGTTTCGCTCGAGTACAACTGGGATTTCGGCAACGACAAGGTTATTCGGCAGTTCGAGCCGTACAATCTTCAAATCTCAGCGGCGAGACTGGGATTCGTCCCCTTCACGCAGTACAACCGTCGACTTACCGTGCCTCTCGGAGAGGTTTCGCCTGGATTCGGCCCTCCGATTGTCATCACCGAGGCAGATCTTGATGGGGCAACACTCACCATCAAGCTCCACCTCATTGCCTACCAACCGGAACAGCAATCTGCCAATCCCACGCGGATCTCGGCGAACCTCACACACTTGAGTTTCCCTGGCCCGCCGACGCTGACGATGTACCAACTCGGAGCGTACCGAGAGGCGTCGTCCGGAGCGCGCGTCGAGAAGATCTCCTACCAGGCGGCGGGCTCGCCTTCGGCCAGATTGTCGGCGATGACCACGCTCCAACCGCTGGCGGCAGATCCCGTGGTGGTCGAGTACGGATCCGGCGACCCCGAACTACTGGAGGGGCTGAACGGCAACGCCGTCACCCTCAAGCGCGGCGTCTACGCGCTGAAAATCGACGCCGACGTGAACACGGACGGCGCCAACCGCACGGCCGACATCCGCATTCATTCCGGCGGGAGCAGCCTGCAGATAATTTCGATTACCGAACGCAAGGGCGATACATGGGTCCACGCCGATCGCACGGTCGCGTTCAATGTCGTCGAGGACACGGAGTTTACGCTCGATTTCCATCCCGAGGTCGGCGAATGGGCTGTCCGCAATCTGGAACTGCACATCTACCGGTTCGATGGCGGCACCCTGCCAAGCGGCCAAGCCGGAGAGGGCGGAGACAACACCGGCACGGATCCAGGCGGCACCAAGCCCACGATCCTCCAATACGACATCACCGGCGAGCAGAGCGTCCCGGTGGGTACGCTGGCGGGCCGGTCGTACACCTACGACGTGTCGATCTCGCAGGCGGATCACGTGGGTTCGGCCCGCATCGTCGGGTTTGGGGGCGCCACGAAGCCGGCAGACGGGATCGGCGTCCTCGAGCTGGCGACGATTTCCGACTTCTCGCACGGTCAAGGCAGTTTCCAGATACCGGACGACCTGTCCACCGGCCTGCCGAACGAGGGCGACACCTACACGCTCAGGCTCGAGGTCTACTCGACGACCGACGCGCAGACGCCGGTCGCCTACCACGACTTCCGGATCACTGCTGCGGCCGCCACCACGACGCCCCAGCGGTACATCGGATGGGCCGCGCAGCAGACACCGACCGAGTTGGAGATCGTCGGTGGCGAGCAGGAATCGACCAACGTTCTTCCCATTCCGGCCGAACCGTCAGACGGCGATGGATGGCTGTGGTTCGCCGTGCCGGACAGTCTCGGGCCGCCCGATGCAGCGTATCTCGACGGTAACACCCACGACATTCTCGGCGGATTCGTCCGGCTCGAGGACGGCCTGTTTGCCGGACACATCGTCTACGCCTCGAACGCCGAACAGAACCCCGCGATTCTCGGAACCGGCGATCGTACCCTGACATTGGAGTGGAGAGACTGACATGTCCATTGATTTTCCCGATAAGCTCGGCTCCACGCGGCGCGACCGAAAGCTGGTCGACGCGGACGCCATCGACGGAGTCATGGACCGTAGCCAGTTGCCGGCCGATCTCGGCCATGACGAAGAACCTGGACTGGTGGGCGTCCGCACGGAGAGCATCACGTTCCAAGACCTCACGGCAACCGACACGGACATTGAGCTGGACCCGATTCAGAGCAACCCGATCAAGGTCGAGCACGGCGACGGCGCGGCAGAGTTGCTCACCGGTCCGAGCAACCACGACTTCACCGTCGCAACCGGCCTATATCTGCTCACCGCCGAGGGTGACGTGGGCGGCAATGCGGTTGGCGTCTTCGAGTTGGAGATTCGCGACGCTTCCGATGACAGCGTGATCGCCGTCCTGTCGGAGGTGCCCTTCCACGACACGAAGAGTGTCCAGAAGCCGTTCACCGCAGTTGGCTACTGGCACCCGAAGGAAGACACCGAGATCAACGTTCTGGTCAACCGGCATGGCCTGACGTGCTCGTTTACCGACGTGAAACTCTCGTTCTCCCGGCTCGCCCATATCCCGGTGCAGCCGGACGCGTTCAACGTGATCTTCGTCGCATCGGCGGGAGACGACACCAAGGACGGCAGGACGCTCGCGAAGGCGGTGCAGTCCACCGGCAAGGCACTGGAGTTGGCCAAGGCGTTCATGCCCGCGACCGACCACCGTACGATCTTCACGCTGGAGGCCGCGTCCTTCGCGGACATGGTCAACAACGATACGGAAGGAAACGTTGCGAACCTTGTGGTCGACGCGCGGGCATCGGTATGGGAAAGCATTGACCTGACCCGCAAGACCAACATGCTGTGCCGCCGCAGCACCGGGAACGTGATCCTCGGCAGCGGCAGCCAGCTGGAGATCTGGGGTTCTCTCGGATATACGGATCCCACAACAGTCTCGTTCGTTGCCGGGGCGCACAACGGAACGACGCTGAAGGTTCGCAGCCTGCTGGCCAATGCGACTCTCTCGTTCGCTGGAGTGACCTCGGGATCCCGCATCCGGGTTGAGATCGACAACTATCCGGTCGCCGACTTCGAGGCCACCATGAAAACGCTGCTCGACACCATTCCGGACGGCGTCGAGGTCACGGGCTGGATCGGGAAACACAACTTCGGGATCGCAGCCTCCGCGCCGCCTCCGGATTACAGCCCGGTCCAGGCCATCGAGGTCATGGCGGACATGCGGCACACCGGAAAGCTGTTGATCGGAGCCGACGGCGAGAACTTCGTCCGCGATGGAGATGCCGCTGTTTCGCATTGGACGGATGTGGCGAGCTTCGGTCTGGAGGGCCTGCGGATCGGGAGCACCCTTACCGGAAAGATCTACCTCCAGCGCCATGTCTCCGGCGTCAGCTTTCCGGCCAACTACTACTACCGGTACATGTTCGACTCTTCGGATCCCCCCAAGGAGAACGGAATCGTTCCGACGACCGACGGCACCGACACGGCCCCCAGCGACCTCCGAGTATACATCGGGTCGGGCCACCGGCTCTTCTACACACACACGGAAGAAAACAGCAGGCAACTCAACGACCGGTACTTCACGCACACGCTCAGGGTTCCGAACATAAACTACTCCCAGTCGATCCTGTCGGAGCATCAGGACGACGACCTCCAGCTTGTGTTCAACTTCCCGGATTGGGACCTTGATCTGGCCAGTTTTATCGGACAGCTACGGATGTTCGAAAACACCGGGCACCGCTCCGATGTGTGGAACGGAAAGACCCGTGTCCGGCTCAACAGGGTTTCGAAGAACCGCTACACGCTGACGCTGGGGGACGACAGTTCGTTTCTGGCGGCGAACATGAAGGTCACGGAGTTCTTCGATGTTGAAATCCATGGGATCAGCGTGAATCCCGAGGGAAGTCACCCGAATCAGGTATTGGTCTCCGGCCAGTCCGGGCTCCCGATTCCGTACATCCCCAACAGCCTGTTGGTGGCGGAGGTTGACTTCAGTGTCGAGACGGTCGATAAGGATGCTTCGTGAGGCCATCTTGACTTCACGGGCGATCTGGGGATTAACGGGCGGGTCGCCCGGCCAGCAGTGCTGAACCACGTCGGTTAGGAAATCAACGGAGTAGAAACGCTTGGGACAAACGCAGATTTGCTTCGGCTCACCCCCAACGTTTCGGCGGATCGAGCAAACGGGATACGGCTCGCTGCCTAGCGACGCGCTGCGCTTGATGCATCTCGAATCAATGAAGGGGCAACGGAAGTCCAGCGACTCCGGGTCGAACCCTGCGGTTCGCCCAGGGCGGGACACTTGAGGGACGCCTTGCTCGCTGGTGCCGGGTGGGAAGCCCTGCTGTCTTTGTCGGGGTTCACGACCGCCAGCTGCTCCTTGGCTTCCGGGTGCAGCCCCGGCGGCAGGCTTACCAAGGACTTCTCCTAGGATTTCCGCAGGGTCAAATGGCAAGGGCGAGTTCCTCTTGCGCCTCAGGGAACTCGCGGCCCCTCGAATCGGCCAATCCGCCAGCCCCCAAGATGGCCTCGGCAACCCTACGACCGAGAAGAGGCGGCACGGCGTTACCTACTTGGACGTATTGTTCGGTGCGAGGACCAGCGAAGGCGACGCGGTCGGGGAAGGATTGCAGACGGGCTGCCGCTCGACTTGCCGCAGAGCAGAGAGCCGGTGGCCGGCTGGTGAAGGTTCCCCCGCACCACACGAGCCGCGAGTGCAGCGGTTGCGGACGGAGGCGGGACATGGCACTTTCCGTCAGAACGTACCGCTGCACGGGTTGCGGCCTGGTCATGGACCGGGACGTGAACGCAGCGGTGAATGTGCTCCGGAGGGCGCGAGGCTCTCCCCCGGGAGGGACTTCCCCGGGACGCGCGGAGCGGGCAGACGAGCGGCTGAAGTTGGCCGCGAGCGCGTAGAAACGTACACTGTCAACTCACAGGTATAGAATCCAGAACGATGAGACTGTTGACCTGCCTTCTTTTCGCCGTGATGACGGCCTGTGGCCAGCCGCCCGCCGAGTCCGTCACCGTCGCCGACGAATACGGGTTCCTCCCGGCTGGCTATGTGGCCGGACCGTATCTCGACAACTGGCCGCCCGGGTGGGAGCACTACGGCCAGCAGGACGGCCCGTACATCATCCCGTGGCTCACCGAGGGCGACTCCGTGTTTTTCGAGCTTCAGCTCTACGGAGAGGACTGGCTTTCACAGGTCGGCGAGGATTCTGCCGTCACGATCGTTCCGCGGTCCAGCGACCCTTCCGTCATACGGGTCTGGAACGACTCCGTGCCGGAAATCGCCTATGGAACCGACACGACGTTCTACCGCACGGTCGGCATGAAGGCCGTGGCGCCAGGGCGGGCCGAGGTGTCCGTGCGCGCCGAAACCGGAACGCGCCGCACCGGATGGTGGTTTCTCGACAACGGCAATTGGGGGCCAATCGGGTCCAACAATCCCGACGATCCCGAAGGACTGGTTTGGGGTGACGGCGCCATTCAGGTGTTCGACCGCGAAACGGCGGGCGCATTCGGCGTGACGCTCTCGGACGCCCCCGATCCCGAACTCTGCCGAACCGGCATCTACTTCGTCCTCGAATCGAGTCCGAACATCGTGCGGTCCCGAGATCCGAAGACGGGCGGCACCACGCAGTCGGTGCTGAAGATCGACTGGCCGGACATGAGCACCGAGACGAGGCACGAGATCGCATGTCTCACGACCGAGATCGGCGACGAATACGATGCGCACCGCACGTCGGAGCGGTGGCACCTGCTTGTCGCGCGTGCTCAGCGGCTGTACGACTCGTCCGCCGATTATCGCGCATGGTTTGAGCAGCAGGCGCGAAAGAGCGACCATCGCACGCAGGTGGTTCGGTGAGCGTTCACTTCTGGTCCCATTTCGGTGCCGCCGCCGGGGGGTTCGCCATCGGGGTGCTTGCGAATCTCGCCGGCGTTTGGCTGTCCTCCGCATGGCGGGCCCGGCTACAACCCAAGGAAGGGGGGGACTGATGGCGACCGACCGAAAGCAGCTTTTCGCGACTCTGCGCCAAGCGCAGGAGCACCTCGCGGCGGCCAAGGAGGACTACAGCCAGACCGGCAGCCAATACAAGACGATCACGGAGCAGATCAGGCAGCACCAGGCCCGTGCCCAGAGGTACAAGAACGAGATCGACAACTACAGGCCGTCGGCGGGTTACCGCTGGCAGAACGACGCTCGGGACAGGGCACTCCAAGCCCGTCTGGAC
Organism: Gammaproteobacteria bacterium; assembly: GCA_026705345.1. Taxonomy (GTDB): domain Bacteria; phylum Pseudomonadota; class Gammaproteobacteria; order Pseudomonadales; family Azotimanducaceae; genus VXYL01. The sequence goes on along the minus strand of JAPPAV010000105.1, from coordinate 44,316 downwards.
GGCGCGACCTCGAAGCTCGAGCGCGAGCAGTCGGAAATCGCCGACCTGAAAGAGCGGCAAGCGGTTCTCGTCCAGCGAATGAAGGTGGAGCGCGAGTCCATCCTCCGGCTCCAGGAGGCCGTGAACCGGGCCAAGCGCAAATCGGGCCGGAAAGGCTAGGGGTGTGGGCTTCTCGTTCAAGCACGTCACGCACGCGGTCAAGCACGCCGCCGACAGCGCCGGAAAGAGCGTCAAGCACGCCACCGACGATGCCGGCAAGACGATCCACGATACGGGGAAGACCGTCGTCGACACGGCGAAACAGACCGCGGATGCGGCGCAGGCCGCCTTGGAGAAAGACATTATGAGCGTATTCGATGACCTGAAGCACCAGCTCGAACAGGCCGCCAACAAGGCCAAGAGCGACATCCAGCACGCCGAGAACCAAGCCGTCTCGGCCATCAAGCACGAGGGCGACCAAGTCGCCGCCTACGTCCAGAACCAGGGCAAGATCGCCGAGGCCGGACTCGAGCACTCGGCGAAAACCCACATGGCGGACATCGAACACAAGGGCAAGACGGTCCTGACCGCGACCGATCACTTCGCCACGCAGTCGCTCAAGAAGATCGAGGATCGGATCGGCGAACTCGAGCACGGCATCGAGGACGAGGTCATCAAGGTTCTCAAGGAACTCGAATCGCTGACGGAAAAGGCCGGCATTGATGCGCTGTACCGGGCCGCTCATGGCCTGAGAAAGCGGTTCCGGCAGCTTCAGGAGAAGCACCCGGAGTACCACGACGCGATCCAGCAGTTGGGCGAAAACATCGCGGTGGGACCGTTCTTCCTGCTCTACTCGAACTTCCTAGACCACGCCGACAAGATCATCGATGGCTTGGACAAATACCGGCACCACCCGCCGAAATGGAACCGCACCGACATTCGGCGCTTCATCTTCGCGCTGGCGCCGGACGCCCTGATGATCGACTGGACGTTCTCGTTCAGCCTCGTCGTGCTGAACACGAGCCTCGCCCAGTTCTCGATGCAGACGCCGTTCATCGACGCGAAGTTGATCGCAGTGGTCATCGACGATGTGCTCAAGGCGCTTGGCGTTCCGCCCGGCGACGGTGACGACGGATCGGACGACGACGACCTGCTGTTCGACGATTCGTTCCTCACCGACGACTTCGGGGACGACGACGGGACCGGGGACGACGATGGGGATGGGGACGACGGTCTTGACCTCGACGACCTCCTGAAACAGGTTGACGACCTGACGAGCGACGACGACGACGACGGGACCGGCGGCACCGACGATGACGACGGGGACGGAGACGGCCTTGACCTTGACGACATCCTGAAGCAGGCCGAGGATGAGATCGGGGACGACGACGGGAACGGGGACGACACCAACAACCAGTAGGACCAACTCCAGACAGGAGAAATGCCAGTGTCAGGACCACTGACCAGCGGGGAAATCGGCAAGAGACTCGACGAGCATGACGCGATCGTCAGGCGACACGACGGCCGGTTCGGGGACGTTGAAGAGCGGCTGAGGCGCCTGGAGGAGGTTGCGGAAGCGGCCAGACGCGAAGCCGAGGCCAAGGCTGAGGCTGAGGACGAGGACGACTCCTGATGGCCAGTCTCAAGGAGCAGAAGGCGATCCTGCGACGCAAGCTCCAGAAGGCGCTGGTCGGCTACAGGCGCACCTACCAGCGCCAGCAGGCCAAGGTGAACGCGCTTGAGAATCGTGAGAGCGCCATCATCGCCGAGCGGAATGCGTACCTCCGGAAAGCGGCGGAGCCCCCGGCCCAACAGCAGGCGCTTTGGCGAGAAAAGGCCGAGGCGTTGGAGCCCCAGCTGAACGAGGTGCGTGAGCAACTCGCGAGGGAGAAGGAGCGGCTCGAGGGCCCGAAAGCGAAACTCGACGCAACCGAGGCGGCGCTCGCGAAGCTAGGAGTCAAGTAATGGCGACCACGACACGACAGGCCCTCCAGCGAAGGCTACGGACCGCGCTCAAGCGCGAGGTCAGTTCGACCGAGAAGGCGCGGGCACTCGTCAAGCGGTACACGGCCGAAGAAGAGGCGTACGCCAAGCAGCAGAAGGTGATCCGTTCGAAACTGCTTCGCGCCCAGGAGACCGGGAACATGGGCCAAGCCGAGGAATACGAGACCTTGCTGGCCGAATTGAAGGAGCAGACCGCTGCCGCTCGTGAATCTGCGGGTAAGGCCCGCGAACAGCTCGAGGCCCACGAAGCACGGGTCGAGAAGATCCAGGCCAGTCTCAAGAGGTTGGGATCCGGGGTGCCGATCAAGTGATTGCGCCGCTGGTGTGATAGGGCCGCGGACCTTACGATTTCAACCAGAGCCCGGGCGCCAGTCCCGTGCCGTGAACCACCACGGAGGGATGTTCACATGACAAGGGCAATTGCGGGATTCGCTATGCTGTTCACGCTCGCCGCGTGTGAGCCGCTGCCGACCGCTCCAGACAAGGGGAAGATGGTTGGCGCTGTCGCCGTGCCGGAGGCCGGGGCCGTGGCGTACGCCATCGAGCAGGGCACGCCGAGCAAGCCGAAGCGCCACCAGTGCCGCGTGGTGGTGACCGATTCCGCCGAGACCGACGTGATCTGCCACATCCGCGAGGGCGCGAAAATCGACGTGACCGATTCGAACGGCAAACGCTGGTATACAACCTCCGTGGACGACAACGAGGTCGGACGGACGGTGCGGGTGGACACGCTGTTCCCCGACGCGGCGCAGACCGTGACGGTGCATGAGCACGAGGACGACCGGCACGTCGCCAGGGCGCGGTGGAAAAGCAAGCGCACGGTGACGCCGGGGTCGATCAAGCAGATCCACGACATTTCCGTTGGCAGGAACGAGAGAAAGTTCGATCTGCCGGACGCCAAGGACATCGAGAGCGTGCTGTTCTTCCTCACGCCGGAACCAGACCTGTCCGGCGAAGGGCAGGAGCGACCGTTCATCATCTGGAATCGAGGACTGGAGTCCTGGTACACACACCAGGAATTGGACAAGGTCGTCACGGTACATTACGGAAACCTGGATGACCAGAAGTACAACCCGAAGATAAACTGGCACGCGGTTCTCAAAGGCGTGACGGGGTCGTATCTGTCGTACTTCGGACCGTTTTCCGACAACGGCTATCCGGTGATGCTGGGCTATAACGGCTTGAGCGCAGGCGATCCGCCGCGACCGCGCGAGGTGCGATCCATTCGCGTGTTCTACACGGGCGCAGACATCGTGACCTATGGCCCCGCCGAGTTCCGCATCGACTGGGACGGCACGACGGTCGAGGGCGGCGTGCACCTAAGAGTCGGGTTCTCTGCACAGCCCCCGTCGTTCGGGACGGACTTCAACCGTTGGAAGGCGAGTGATATCAGCAACATGATCACGGAGAGATGCAGGGCCGCGCCATCCAGAAGCGTGACGCTCCAGCCGGCCGACTTCGCATCCGGCCGCGTGCGGCTCCAGTGGCGGAACGACCAAAGCTACGGCACGACCGCGGAGGTGACGTGTGCTCAGATCAACGCGGGGAAGCCGTAATGACCGAATGGAACAGGAGATTTTCCATGAAGAGACCGCTGGCCGACATCCTCATTCTTGCCGTCCTGTTGGGGGGCGCTGCGTATTTCGCGTTGACCCGTGATGCCGACTCTCCCGACTCGGCCACACTGTCCGGCATCGAGGTGCATGGCATTGACAACTGGCCACCGCGCTTCCAAAAGGTGTTGACCTCGACCGCCGAGGAACTGGAAGGCGTCATTTCGGGCCATTCGTTCCGCCTTCATGCGTCTGCCCGCCACCTGCCGGGATCCGTCTTGGCACAGGGCGCGCAGACCGGGCGTGACGACCAGGGGCTGACCACGGAGGCCCGGATCTGGGTGGACACGGCGTTCGTCGATTCGGCGGAGGTCCGCATTCCCGGTATCCTCAACACGGTACTGCTCCACGAAATGGTGCACGCGCTCGGGTTCGGGGGTTCTCCGAAGTGGGTTGGACACGAGGGCGACCACTGCTTCGACGGTCCGAACGCCGTTGCCGCGTGGACCGCAGAAGGCGGTTACGGCGACTGCGTGCCGCTTGATCGTAGCGGCAAGGTCGGATCCGACGACGCGCATTGGGATCTCTGCGTCGGCCGGGAGTTGATGGTGCCGGCGATTGGCGGCGGTCCCTATCACCTCGGCCCGCTCACCGCCGGCGCCTTGGCGGACTTGGGCTACACCGTAGACTCCACGGCCGTCGACACCAGCTTCATCCTTGGCGAGTGCCATCGTGCGATCGCCGGCGAGCCGGACGGGGGTCAATCCGTGGAACTGGCTGACGACCTGTCCTACCTGATCGCGGCCGGTGACGGGTCGGCCAAGGACTCCGCGATGGTGCTCCTAGCAACGCTCGACTCTCTGGTTCGTGAACCGTACACCGTGCTGGCCCTTCGGTTCGTGACGATCACCTACGTCGAGTCACTGAACGACTTTCCGGTGGGAGGGCACCTGCACCAGAGCGTGACGCATGTGGTGCGGAACGGCGGCGACGCGACCGACCGCGAAATGGCGTTGCGGGATGTGGACCAGATCCGCAGTCATCTGGAGAACGTATCACCGATCCGAATGTGTCTCGGCGCGCAGTTCTACGAACACGCTTCGGACTACGACGCCGCCGTCTTGGCGGGATACGGCGTCGACCCCTGCGAGCGAACAATTGACTGGAGGAGGTAGCACGGTGGTTGACGGACCGGAACTCGAGAAGGATGTTGATGCTGTCGAACAGTTGCTCCAGTTGCTGCCGAAGCACGACCAGCTGGAGGCGAAGGTCGACAAGCTGCTGGAACACACGAGCGTCGGGAAACTGATCCCGGCACACAAGAGCCTCGCATGGCTGGTCGTCGCGGCCACCATCGCGGCGCAAACCCTGTTCGAGGTCGTCCGCGGCCTCATAGGAGGAGGATAAGATGGACATGAGCAGAGTCAGAACACTCGCATTGGCGACGGTGGCCCTCTTCGCGTTCGCGATGCCGGCCACAGCCCAGACCACCGACCTGAAGTGCTACCACGGAGTCGGCATTGGCAGTCCCGATGCCGAAAGGCAGGACACGACAGATGGTCCGCAGATGCACTGCGGATTCGTTGTAAGCCTGACGGACGCAGTCTCCGCTGGAGTCGATTTCGGCACCGACAGACGGACTGACCTGACAGCGGGTGTCGAGTTCCGGGCTGGAGACGCGATGCGGTTGGTAGCGTATGTCGGCCAGCGCCATGAGTACGCCGAAATGGACGGCAAGACCATGCGCACCGGAAAGCACGCGTTCGCGGGAGGTGTAGGCGTGCAGTACGGAGCCGTGATCGCCCGCTACATCCATGGCGACCCACACCCGTTCCAAGTCGGCACGAAGATCAGCCCTCCGAGGTTCGGCGGCGGAAACTAGACCGGTGCCCACGGTCGGTGAGGTTCAGGCGAAGATCTCTGCGCTGGAGAAACTCCTCTTTGAGTTGCGGCCGAAGCTGCGGGCCAAGATTGCTGAGGTCGACCGGCTCGAAGCGAAGCGCCGAGACGCGCTCGGCAGCATTCAGAAGACGCGCGAGCGCATTGAGAAGTTGGAGAAGATGCAGCGCGAGCGTCCAGAGGAGGGCCGGCTTCTTCAGGGGCAGATCAACCGTCTCGTCAAGCAGTTGGAACAGGCCCAGTCCATGGAGGAACAGGCACGCGAACAGCGCGTGAAGGCCGAGAAGACGGTCGAGCGGGCGAACTCCGAGATCCGCGAGCTTCAACGGAACCTAGACCGGCGAGAAGCCGAACTGAAACAATTGGAAGCCGAGGAGTCGGCGTAAGGGAGAGTCCGATGGGAACCACACCGAAACCGAAGAAGGCGCGTGGCGCGGCCGTAAGCAATCTGGACTTGGCCAAGAACCTTGACGCCGTACGTGAGGTTGCGGAGTCCGGAGTCAAGCGCATTGAGGACCTGCACGACAGGCACGCCAGCCAAGAAGCTGCGATCGCGCGCCTCGCGGAAATGCTGCCGGGATACGAGCAGCTCGAGAAGAAGGTCGACGACCTTGCGGGGTCGGTGATCGGAAAAACGGAGCTTGGCCGGAAACTCGTCGCATCGAGGGTCACGGTGTTCTGGCTTGCGGTCAGCGCCTTCGTGCTCGCCGAAGTCGCGATTGAGATCGTCAAGCTCCTGCTGTAGTGGGGACCTATGCCAATGGCCAGCCATCGGTATAGTCCCCACCCCCAAGTATCGAAGTCGCTCCGGTGAGAACGAGCGGCATTTTCTCCAAGGCATGGAGTTTTTCTCATGAACGACTCGCAGGACGCGAACAACACCTATCGCGATCCCACGTCAGCGCCACCGCCGACCGACGACGCCTCGGGTTCGGATGCGCAGGACCAGGCGCCACCGCCGGACCCGGGGCCATCGAACGATAGCCCGGACCAAGTCGATTCCGGCGAACCGGTTGAGACCGCATCCCCTGCGGAACTGTTGGCTCAGGCAGTAAGCGAGCTGACCCGTTGCGCGAATGACAAGAGTGCCGCCGTAACAGCGGACTCGCACGCCCGTGACGCGATCGCCGATGCGGACGCGCAGATGGCCGTGGCGGTACAGGGAAAGCAGCTTGCCGTCGAGCGCAAACAGCAGACGGCGGTCGGGATTCAGCAGGCCAACGAGGCGGGTCAAATGGCCGGCCAGAAGGTGAACGACGCGGTGAGCGCCTTCGTGAGCGCGAACTTCAGCGGCTGAGGCCCACGGCCTGAAGGCCCGATACAAAGACGAACCACGACCCAGGGTCACGCTTGTCGAGGCGTGGCCCTGTTGTCGCTGCAAGAGGGAGCGCCGACATGCTCAGAGATTTCTTCCGCAAACACACCGATAGCGCGATCGTCCTATTGATCGGCGTCGTGGTGGGCTACCAGATGGGGGTGCACGCCTTTGCGCCGCACACGCCGGAGCTGCCGCCTGCTGCGACCCCGTCCGGCCTGACCGTGATCGTCGACGAACTTCGGGCCACCGGTTGGTTCCCGCCCCTTGTGGACCGGGTCGCGGCCGAGGAGGGCTTTTCCGCCGAGACTTATCAGGACGCCGGCGGGACGAGCGCAATCGGCTACGGGACGAACATCACGACGGGCGGCATTACGACCGACCAGCAAGCCTACTGTGGGGTGTCTGCCAACCCTAGCGTTGTCACAGAGCCGCAAGGCCACTGCCTCTTGGAGACGGGACTAGCGTACCGCTGGCGTGACTTTCGCGCGGACGAGTCCTTTGTGTCCGACCTTCCGGACGCCGTGAAGGCGGGGCTGCTGGACATGGTATACGAGGTGGGTGTCGGGGGCACCGAGAACTTCGGCGACATGATCGACAGCCTGCGCGCGGGCGACTACATGGGTGCTGCGGATGCCGTCAGGCAGTCCCTGTGGTTCCAGGAGGACCCCGCGCGGGCCGGTGAGTTTCGAGGCATCCTGCTGGCGCACGCGGGCCCCGAATAGACGAGTTCGGCGCCCGCGCTGACGGTGCCGGTGGTCGACAGCCAACAGTCTGCCCTTCTATTCTTGGAATAGCACTCATCCTCATCAGGGAGATTCAAGCATGGCGCAAGTCACCAATCCGCACATGGTGTTTGACGAGGCCACGGGGACATGGGGTACCGCCCCGAAAGAACCGACTCCTGCCGCCGCGCCTTCGGCACGGGCAACGGGCCTCGCGCTCGTGCGCACCCCGCCGGCGCCCGCCGGCGCTCCCCTGCCCGTCGGGGCCGATCGTGTCGCGCAGGAACAGAATCGCCAGATCCTGAATCGCGGCGGCGTGCAGTGCCCCTACTGCGCACACGCGTTCTTCCTGCCGTCCACGGACGCCGTATCGTCAGAGCCGATGGACGAGGCCGAACCCCTGGCCCGCGGTCCGCAACAGGTCATGGAGGCGGCGCGGCACGAGCCGCTGCCCGGGGAGGAGCCCGAAGACGAGATGGAGGTGGAGCCGGACTTGGAGTCCAGCGGGCAGTCGGCCGGCCACCCGAGCGAGTTCTGGCGGTCCTACACCGACGCCGAGAAGATCAAGGTGCTCCAGCGTCTCGAGCTGGCCGAGAACGATGGCCACCTTGAGCAGGTGGTTTCCGAAATCGGAATCCCGAACGACACGCTGAGCGACTGGATGAGCGCCTGGCGGCAGGGCGAGATGGAGGGCGAGCCGAGCCCGACGCCCCACCTTTAGGGCGGTGACCAGTGGCCCGGATCGCGTTCGACGATTTGATGGAGGAACTGCGGGGCTTCCATCCGCAGTTTTCGCCCGAAGCGGCGCCGCCCGTGGTCGTGCGCCGGTTTCTGGTCCGGGCGCTCAATAACGCGATCGGGAACGCTGCCGCGGCGGACCCCGACACGGTGTCGGAGAGCGCAGAGGTGGATTTCAAGGCCGTGGTGGCCGATCCAAGCAACCCGCGCAACCGCATCGAGGTGTCGGCGTTCAGGCAGATCCTCGGCAGTATCCGGGTTGCGCGCGCCGACGGACACGGCGACGGCGATCGCCGCGTCGAGATCGTGTCGCTGGCGACGCAGTACCCGACGCCGTTCGCGAGGCATGTGACGTTTCCGGCGCTGGCGACCCGCGGCTATTCGGTCTTCGAGTTGACCAACCCCAGGCGCGTCGAGGGCTATGATGGCGAGACGTGGGACGACTGGGACAACTACCAGGAGCCGCTGTACTACGACTTCGTGCCATTCCACCGCACGTCCGACTATCGAGGCGCCGGCGCCGAAGTCGAGGTTCCCGACTCGCTGCAGGACACGGTGCTCTACAGCGCCGCCGTGATGCTGGCGAAGCGGGGCGGGCTATTCGAGTACGCCGCCGCGCTCGAGGGGCAGTACGGTCAGGCGACGGCGACGAACGTGGTCGCCGTGACCGAGGACGGGGAGCGCTGACGTGGAAATCCAAGTGCTTGACCTTGTGGACGAGATCCGGGACTTCCATCCGGACTTTGCGGCCGAGCACCTGCCCGTGGGGGCGATCCTGCGCGTCATGGGCCGCAAGCTGAACTACGAGGTCGGCCGGATCGTCGAGATCTACCCGGATGTGGTGTCCGAGCCGAAGACGGTGTACATCCTGAACGCGAACGGAGCCACCTTCGACGCAGACGACGGCCCGATACCGCGCGGCCCCGAATTCGAATTGGGGTGGGACGGCGTCTTCAACAACCCCGCCAATCCGTGGCGCCAAGTACAGGTCAAGCCGTTCACGAACCTGCTTGACAGCGTGCGGACACCGCCGACCAGTCCGGCGAATTCCGACACCCCGGTGCCGCATCGGACCCTGCAGACGCAATACCCCGGCCCCTACGGCGAAAACATCGAGTTTCCGGCGCTGGTGCCGCTCAACGCGTGCTTTCAGTTGACCGATCTGCGCAAGGTCGGATTCAGCAACCACGGGTGGCAGGCGTTTCGGCCCGTGCTCCACTACCACGCGGTTCCGTTTTACGATCTCATCAATGTGCAGACGAGGACGGTGACGATCGCCCCCGGCATTCGGTCGCCGGTCATTCTGGACACGGCCGCCGAACTGGCGAAGCGGAAGGGCCTTCTGGACTTGGCCGCGGCACTCGAGGGCCAATACGACCTCGCGAGCGAGCAGTTGACGCTGAACGTCAGCAACGTGTCGACGAACGCCACGGCCGTGAGCGTGCTCTGATGGCGACGGTTGCCGACGTACTGAACATCGCCTACGCCAGAAACAAGCGGGCGCAACGGGGCAAGGACGCCACGGACGAGGAACTGTTCGAGGTCATCACTGAGGTGATGGGGCGGTATGTCGCCGAGGGACAGCGGGTGAATCGGGCCTGGTTCACCGAGGAGGAGTTGGTGCCCGTGAACACGACGCTGGACGGATGGCCCCGACCCGACCGGGCCGAGTCCGTCCACCGGATCGCGACGCCGGCCGGAGAACGGGTCGCCAAGGTGCCGTACGACAAACAGGGCGTGGAGCCCTACAAGCCGGCCGTGTACCGGATCGGGCGCCTCTACCGGCCGGTGCCGTCCAACGCGCCGGGCCGCTTGACGCGGAACCCGTTGTACCCGGAGCCGGACTCGCGGCAGCAGCCGACGCTCACCTTCTACTATACCCAGCGTCCCCAGCCGGTGGATGCACTGAGTACCGAACTCGATCCCATGTGGCCGGATGGCCATGAGACGCTGTTGGGCATCGAAGTGGCGCTGTTCCTGTCGCGCAAGGACAACCGGACCGAGGACTACCCGGCGCTCGAGATGCAGCGCGAGGAGCAGGCAGCCCGGTTCTTCAGGTTCCTGGAACACGAGGACCCCGGCGTGGTCGATCCGGGCCGGAGGGCGTACAAGTGGAGCATTCCAAGGGCGGCTCCGGTGACGGGGGAGGCGGCATCGTGACGCCGGATCAGGCTATTGACGAGGCCCGCTCGTTCGTCGGCGACACGGGGCCGCAGTACCCGGTTACCGATTCGATGCTGTACGCGCGGCTCAACGCAAACCAGCGGCACTGGTTCGCCAAGGCCGCGTCCTGGAACCGCGAGTACTTCGGGGAGACGGCCGATGCGGACCTGGACGAGGACGGATGCCTTGACCTGAACGACCTCGAAGGCACGGATCTGTATCCGATCGAGAGCATCGATCAGGTGGAGGTCCTTCGGTCGGGCACCACCGACTACCTTCCGGGAACGAAGGTGACGATCTGTCGGGCGGACGAACGCCTGATGCACGACGCGCCGCGTTGCACGATCCGGTCGCACACGCTCGCTGGCGTCACCTACCATGAAAGGACATCGGGTGGCGGCTCCAAGGAGGTGCGGGACCTGAGCGGCGTCGAGGCCATCCGCATCTGGTACTCGAGGCGCCCCCGGAGCATCGACGGTCGCGGCCACACCATTGTCGGCCGCGATGACGAGGACGGTTCGCTGGTGTGGGCGGAGCGGGACCTTGAGATCGGCGACCCGTGGGACTGGTTGCTCGTGTGGGACTTGGTGGCGACACTTATAGGGCGCACGGCCACGGTCGACGGTGGCGCGAAGTCTCCGGTCCTTGCGATGGCGAAGCAGGCGTCCGCAGAACTCGAGGTGATCTTCGAGCAGCATGTGAGAGGCTACACCTACGGTCGGGAACAGATAACCGGGTAAGGAGCGCCGAGTAATGATCGGATTCAGGAACAGGGTTGAAATCGTCGAAATCACGGACGGCATTGAGCATCGCTATGCCTCCACGAATGATTTCGCCGCAGGCGGCAAGGAGCGCATCCGAGACCTGCTGCTTGGCGACAACGGCCAGCTCCCGCTGAGTCAAGCGAATACGAGGCTCGACGTAAGGCGGCCTCCGAACCCGCCCGCCTCTTCGTTCGACATCGTGAACGTCGAACTGCAGGAGCCTCCACTCACGATGCTGACGGGTGACGCCGAGGATGTGAACAACAACTACTACTTCGCGATCAACACAGGCAGCATCAACAACTTCATAGCGTTTCCCACGAACGAGGCGAGTTCGGTCCTGCAGACGCCTACGCTGTTTCTGGCGGCCAGAGGTGCCGACGTAAAGGGCATAAACCCCGGTGGCGTCAATGCGGGCGACGGTGCGTTCTTTCAGGTGCACGGCTGGAAACTCAGGCCAAGACTGACACAGATCAAAGCGAACTCGGCCTACCTGATCAACTGGTTCGTCCAAGTAGCCGCGCTGGATCTGTTCCTTTCCCGCGTCCTGGTCGAACAGGAACGGGGTTCCGCCGCCTGCTTCGAGGTTCGGAACAATGTGTCCGGCACGGACGGCAACGACCACACATTGCGCCTTGAGACCACGACAACCAATGCGGATAACGGCAAGTACACGATGTCCGGGAGCGGTTCCGCCTTGATCCACACATACGAGTTCCTCGCGAACATCACTGTCAAGGAGGCTTTCGACCTGATGGTGGCCAGCGCGGACTCGCCGCTTCTGGCCCACCGTTTTTTCGGCGACAGTGCCGGCCAACTGTTCAATGCGGACGGCGACACCCGGGAGTTCAGGTTCCGCCACGGCAAGGATCCGCTCACTGTCGAAGAGCGTTCGGCTGTTGATTCGGTTCTCGACGGACCGCCTCTGCCGCACCGGGCGCTGCTCAATCGGCTATCCGGCTATCTCCCTCAGAAAGCATTCACCAAATGCCGGATGCGAATGGGCCAGCTGACCGCGTCCAACGTCACGCAGTTGCGAGCGGTTCGCCCCAATCCGACGGTCAGCAGCCAGGAGTATGGGGGCGAATGGGATACGACGAACCCCAACCCGGCCGACGTGGTGGACGACGGCGATGGCGGCACCATAGGCACACCGGAGGCCCTTGCCTTGGACTCGACCATGACTTCGATGACCGAAGGGACGCTGGAGGCTCATACGAAGCGCGACGACGAGATGACCTGCAAGTTCGAGAACTTCGGCAACATCCAAGGTGGTCTTTATGGCGGCGCACGATGGTACATGCTCGACTTGGTGCCGTCAGGCACGGAGGATGACGACAACCAGGCCGCCACGATTGCGCGAGACTATCTCGCGGAGCACCGGAGCAACTCCCACGGCCGGCTGGATGTAGACACGCGGCTTGTCCGTAGCTATCCGCCGCAGGTGGAACTTCTCGTCCCCGTGACCATCGGCGGAAGCGCCGAGGTGGTGGCCGACCCAACCGGCTTCGGCTGGTTTGGGGTTCCGGCACTACTGGATGTTCCCTACCCCTCGGGTGCCGATTTCGACTTGGATGACTACATCAACGATCCCGGCGGTGATGCGGCGTACGTGATTCAAGGCTCTGTGCCAACCGGATGGGCGGCACTCATTACCGGGTCGGTCATCCGCGTTACTCCGCCCAGGGCTGGCGGGACGGCAAGAGTGACGGTACGGTCCAGCTCGTCGAGCGAAAACATGACGAAGGACGCCGTCTTCACCTTCACGTCATCTGGCGTCTGATAGAGCGGCTCAATGAATGACCTCGCGCTTCACAGGCCCACCGCAGAAGGAAGGCCCAAGCAGATTTAGGGGGCCGCCCGACAAAGCCTCGGGCACATTCAGGCGGGCGTCAGGCCGACCGAAGGACTCGGCATTTACCAGCGCAGACCTGTGCCCGCCGGATCCCCTGCCGCCGCGAGTCGGTTCCCCCGTAGTCACGGTAGGGCTACAAGAAGGTCGGGTCCTGCCGCCGCAGGTCACCGTGTCGCTTTCGCAAGCACTCGCGCAGGTGGGCCCCCCGACCGGCCTGACAGTTCTCGCGCCGCAATTGCTTTCGCCGATGATGGTCACCGTCGAGGAAGGATTGCTGACGGAGACCGACCACTGGAGCACCGAGGCACGGCGGGCCACGCTCCCCGAACTCGACGCCCACGTTCGGACCGACCACTGGAGCACCGAGGCACGGCGGGCCACGCTCCCCGAACTCGACGCGCACGTTCGGACCGACCACTGGAGCACCGAGGCACGGCGGGCCACGCTCCCCGAACTCGACGCGCACGTTCGGACCGACCACTGGAGCACCGAGGCACGGCGGGCCACGCTGCCGGAACTCCCGATGCGCGATCGCGACCTTGCGTCGGTCGTCACGGCGACCATTGCCAGGGGTCCGGTGCTGCTGGCTTCGCCGGATCCGATCTTGGCCGACACGCGGGCGCTGACCGCATCCGCCGACAGCGACATGACGAGGGATGTGCAGATCGACGCCGACTGCTTCATCCCGACGTTCACGGACGCCGGCACGGTGCTTCCAGAGTTTGGCGTCGAGTTCTACCGCTTCGAGGCCACCGGGTCCTGGCCGATCACGGGCAGGCTCACGGCGAGCGGCAAGGCCGGCACGATCACAACGGTCGCAATCCAACTCAACGTCGGCAGCGTCAGCAACACGCCGGTCATGGAGGTTGCGTCCCCCGAACTGGCGACCGCGTTCGAGCAACTGGACTTCGCGGTCCTCCTGACCTCCGAGGACGGCCAGCACTCGGTCAGGCTTGCGGGTCCGGGGCAGAGGGGCGACAGCGAGGCGCCGTACAGGTGGATGCCGTCGGCGGCCGAGGCCACGGCCATGCAGTCGTTCCTGCGCGGCGTGTACGCGGACGGCGCGGACGTTCGCATCAAAGTGTGCCTCGTCTACCCGCCGCCGGCCGAGCGGCGCGGGCTGGCTTCGGAGGTCGCCGCCACGGTGGCCCGGGGCGAGCCCATTCTGGCCGACACCAGCATCCTGGCCGATGTCCGGACCTTGGCGGCGAAGGCGGAGAGCGACATGCGCCGCGAGGTGCGGTCCCGGCAGGCCCGCCTGTCGTCGGCGGTGGACGCGACGATCACGCGCGGCCCGGTTGGTCTCGGGCCGCCGCCGCCGCTGCTGGCTGCGGAGCGGACGCTGGCGGCCAAGGCGGAGAGCGCGATGACGAGGGGGCTTGCCCAGGAACCCGTCACGTTCACGCTCGAGGGCCTGTCGGAAGCGGTGGAGTTGGAGGACGGCGACACGCTGACGATCGAAACGAACGAGGCGTTCACGTTCCTGATCCAGGACTACGACCCGGCCACGGCGACGTTCGCGGCCGCCAGCGACGACGCGGCCATCGTGCAGGTCAGCACGCCCCAGACGATTTCGCTCGGGTGGGTCTTCCAGGCGGTCAGCCGCAGGGCGGAAGGCGATGTGACGGTCAGCGTCACGGGCTCCGCGACCGGGCGCCGCGCAACCACCAAGCGGATCACCGTGCGCGTGGAGGCGCCGCAGAAGCAGGAACGCGACCTTGAAAGCGTTGTAGCCGCGACGGTGGTCCGGGGCAACGCGGTGCTCGGGCCGCCGCCGCCGCTGCTGGCTGCGGAGCGGACGCTGGCGGCCAAGGCGGAGAGCGCGATGACGAGGGGGCTGCCCACGGGCCGGGTCAACCCCCCGACCGACGTAACGGTGACGGGTGAGGCTGCCCCGACTATGGCGCCCGACAAGCCGACTTTGACGGTCGGCGTTACAACCGCCACCAGCATCGAGGTTGCCGTGGCCAAGGGGTCGGGCACGGGTGGCGAGCCGGAAACCGTCATGGTCGAGGCGTACACCACATCGGACTTCACGGGTAGCGCGACCGCGACCGCGCAGCGGACCGGTGTAGGCAGCGTGACCCTCACGGGCCTTGATCCAAGCACGACGTACTACATTCGGGCGAATGCGACGAACAGCAGTGGAACGTCGGGTTATTCGACAACGGCAACGCAAGCCACCACCGCAGCATTCCACACGGTGCCCATGGGCGCGCCGACATCCGTGAACACCCTATCGGTCGAGTGGAACTGGACGAACAGCGCCGATCGGCCCGAATTGCCCGCCGTGCTTCTGTCGGACGGAATGGCGTCATGGCTCGCGGACTTCCAAGTGCGAGACAACACGCCGAATGAGTCCGTCTGGCGTGTGGGCGTCGCGCGTCCACGGGCTGGCACCGCGTCATCGAGTCCCGATCTTGTTGCGGCGTGGGAAAACCGGGCGGTCGCTTGCGTCGTCCGCATCGGAGCCTACCACTTGTCGTTGCCCGGTCCCGCCGTCTCGGGGTGGTGGAACGATCTGGATGACGACACCGTGCCGTATTCCGTGCGGGCCGACAGCAACGAGCTGGATCAGGAGTTCGAGGACTTCTGCCAGAACGTGGCGAGCGACACCACGGCGGCCGAGCGCGAGGCGGCAACGGTCACGTTTTTCTACGGACCGGCCGGCGATGTCGTGACGACCGATACCGACCGGGCTTACCAAGCGGCCTCGAGTGTCCCCGAGTTGCCCACGGGTGGAACAACCGACGAGAACCATGTGCCGGCCGGTTGGATGCGAACCGAACCGCCGCCGACCTCGACGCAGGATGTCTACGGGATCGAGCGGACGCGAACCTACACCAATGCCGTCTTTACCTCGGCGACCGCTTGGGCCGATGTGGCCAAGGTGGCGGACCGCACGGCGCCGGGTCCGATTGGCGTGGCCACCAGCACGTTCGGCGTTGGCGTGTCGGCCGAGGTGTTGCCGCCAATTGTCGGGCCAACTCCCACGCTGTACAGGATCCAGATACGAAGGCAGGACGTTGCATGGGACGACGCCCAGAACGCCGCGGAAAGGACCCGCACTACAGCCGGGAAGGTTCAGTTCAACGTGTCGGCCTCGTACAGTTGGGTTGTTCGGGCCCGTGCGGAGACCGCCCAAGGTAACGGGCCGTGGGTACAGCAGCCGCGCTTCGATCGACCGGGCGACGGAAGTGGTTTATACACCGTGAACGTGCCGATCAACCGCGTCGGGGCGACGTACGGCGTCACGGGCGGATTTCCCGCCGGCTCCCTGGCGAGGATGCCGGACGACTTGGTGGAAGGCACCAGTCCGGGATTCCTGAGTGCGCTGTCCTGCTATACCCCCGGCGTCGACGACGTTGCGACATTCGACCTTAACGTTTCTGCAGACGCTTCGGGCACCGCAGCGGCGCGGTCATTGGTACAAAGCTGGGAGTCTCGGGGTCAAGCCACGATTATTGCGTTTCCAGCCGGAAAGGTGATCAGCCTTCCCGGGCCCGCAAACTCCCAGTGGACACGAACCGATAGCGCCGATCCCTACTTTGCGACTGTTGAATCCCCGCCATCCTCCGGACTCCTCAACGACATCGTCGCGTGGCGAAACAGGCTCGGCCCGACCCAGACCGCCACCGACCTCGGCGGTGCCACCATGAGGATCAGTCTGCTTTGGGGCTGACGGGCCGGATGGTTGAGCAACCCCGCCGCCAGACGCTACAGTAGTAGGGACCTCCCCCCCAAACAAAGGGACATGACCTTTATGAAGCACAGACCCATGGGCGCCGTCGTTACCGGCGAGATGCAGCTTGTTCGCCGGTGCATCAGGACCGGTCGTGTTCTCGGCCGGACGACGAAGACGAAGAACACGGTGCAGAACGCCGGCTTGGAAGCAATCGCGGCGCGCATGGCGGGCGGCGGCACGGCGTGGGTGGACGGACCGAACTCCGGGAGCGCCGAAACCGCCGGCGCGCTCAAGATCCGCACGAACGTGAGCGCCGGAACCGGCGCCACCCTGCGGAAGGGACAGACCGGTATCAGCACCGAGGCGCTCACGACGAGCGGCGGGCTGGTCTTCAGGCTGACCGATGCCCGTGCCGACGAAGCCTATACGCTGACCAGCGTGGACGTGCTTCTCAGGAACGACGCGAACGACGGGGACATTCATTTGGCCAGGTGGAGCAACTTCACCTCGGGGTGGGCAAGCGGCGTGAAGCCCGGCAGCGAGGCGTGGCAGTACATCTGGACGCTGACCTTCACGCTAAGCGGGAAGAATTTCACCGCCGAGGACGTGAGCGACGCCTTTGCCTTCATGCTGACCACGGCGCGCGGCGGCGCAACGTTCGGCGGCTCGGTCACCGACGATACAGGCACGCCAGGCGGCTCCACGCCGGCCTTCGACCAGGGAGCGCTCGTCACCCAACCGGGCGACGACAGCCATGGATGGTCGACGGGAACCGAGGAGGCGCAGGAGGTGAGCGGCACCGCCTCCGGGGGCGACCTGTCCGTCACTTATCGCCGCCATCGAGCCGGGTCGGGTTCCCACCCCGCTCTGACCGGCGAGCAGATTCGGTACGGCGTCCACGACCTCGGGTATTTCTACCCCATGACCGCCCTGAATCCGGATGCGGACCAGGCGGTCCACTATCCGTACGCCATCACGATTGCAGCAGCGCCGTAGAGGCCCGCATGGCCAAACTCACCGTGGGCTGGAAGGCCCCGACGCACCGGGACGACGGATCGGCCGTGGTGCCTGCGAACCTGCGCTTTTCGGTCGAACGTCGAGTATCCGCGGTCGACGGCGTCGAACCCACGGACGGGAGCGAGTCCTTCACGCAACTCGCAACGGGCCTGACGGCCCTCAGCCATGCCGACGGCATGGCGCCGGACCCCAAGGCGGGTGGCACCATAACGATCGAGTACTGCGTGAAGGCGCACGAGTCGGGATACCGGACCTCGGTGTGCGGTCGGGGATCGATTACACTGCCGGTCGGGACCACGGCGACGATGGCGCCGAAAAAGCCAACCGTTGTTAAGGACAGCATAAGCTCGAGCAGTATCACCGTCCGCGGAGAACGCAATGCCGAAGGCGTGGCGCCCGCCGAGTGGCGATTCGGACACAAACTCGCCACGTCGTCCGCACAGCACGCCTGGACGGACTGGAGGACGGGCAATACCGCCACCTTCGCCAGCCTCTCCGCAGGCACCGCCTACGATATGAAGGCGCAGGCGCGCTCCGGAGCGGGCATGGCCCTGTGGTCGGAGGAGTCGGACTCGCTTGTACTCATGACCGACGGTGCGGTGGACATGGATCCCGCCGTCCCGACGCTCGAGCTGACCGAGACGCACAACAGCGTAACGGCCACGGTCGGTCGCGGATCGGGCGGTGGCGATCCGACCGGTTACGAAGTCGAGATCCACTCCTCGAGCGCGTACGATAGCCGTGTGGCCACGCAGACACTCACCGCAGCCGGTGGCGCAGCGGTGTTCGCGGGCCTCAGTCCGAACACGCGCTACTACGTCCAGGCGCGCGCGCTGCGCACCGGCCGGACCGCATCGGGGTGGACGCGTGACAACACGACCACCGATTCGGCTCCCGCCGTTGCCTTCACCCTGCAGGGGGCGGCCCGTGTGGAGGAGAACGACACGACGACGGTCACGATCACGGGCGTCGCCCCGACCGGCGCGACCTTTGCCGTAACCGGCGGTGGGACGGTCGATTCACCCGTGACCGCAGGCAGCGTCACGGGCAGCGGGTCGACCCGGTCCATCGTTTTCACCGGCCGAAGCGCGAATGCGGTCGCGGTGAGGTTCACCATTACCGGATCCGCTACAGGACGGGAGGACACGCCGAAGACAATCGACGTGACCTGCGTGGCGCCAGCCGAGGATCCGGCCTGCATCCCGTCCCTCCGCATCACGTCCGAGGGCCACACGTCGGTTGCGGCCGCCGCATCGCAGGGCAGCGGCAGCGACTGTGACGATGCAACGGAGTTCCGGTTCCGGATCCGCGAGTCCGGCAGCTCCAGCGTTCTCTCGACCAGCGGCTGGGGATCGTCGACGAGCCACACGTTCACCGGTCTTGACACCGACACCGACTACGAGGTGGCTGTCCAAGGCCGGAACAGCACCGGAGCCAGCAGTTGGTCGGCTTGGGACGACGCGGCAACGACCGACCCGTGCGCGGGCCAGACCATCAGCGTTTCACTCGACTCGAGTTCGCTGTCGTTCACCTATGGCGGCAGCCCCGCGGACATTCCGATCACCATTTCGGCGAGCGGGGGGGCAAGGGCGAACGCGCCGACCGCGAGGGTGACCAGCGGCAGCGCCAGCATCACGGCGTCCATCGTCTCGGCGGGCACGCCGCTCAGCCCGACCTACGCGCTTCGCATCCGGTCGACGGGCTCGAATCCGTCCTCATCGGCGTCCGGCACGGTGCTTGTCGAGGTGGATGGCACCGACATCGCCACGGGCACGTGCGACCTCGAGGACAACGCCACCGTCAGCGTCACGGTCAACCGTCGCGCGACGGTTTGTGAAAACGTCGGATCGCCGGCGTTGGCAGCATTGGCCGACATATCCCTGAACGACAACGCAAGCACGAGCTTCACGGCCGAAGCCACCTTGGGGTCCGGCGCCGATACGGTCGAGTTCGAGGCAGCCAGCGACGATACCTCGAAGGTCACGGTCACGAAGGACGGTGGAGTGCGGAGCGGCAGCGGCGTTTTCGCCAACACTCGCTACCAGGACTACATCGTGACCGCTGCCGACGACGTGGCCGGGGATGTCGACGTTACCGTCACGGCCTATTCCGTCGATGGAAGCACGCGCTGTCCGAACGCGCGGGCGTCACGCACCTTCACCGTGGGCGTCACGTACGTGGACCCGTGCGCGGGCGCCGGTGTTGACGGCGTGACCATGGAGAACAACTCGGATCTGTCGAAGCGGTACGAGTGGACGGACGGCAGCCGGCCGGCTGCCGAGGATGTCTATTTCACGGTCGCTGCGCGCGGGGGTGCCGCGCTCCAGACGCCCACGGCGGTGGTAACCGGCAGCGGCGCGTCCTACCTCACCGCAACCGTTCATGCCTCCACGTTCCCCAACCGGGGCAGCCATCGCGTCCGGCTGACGCCGACCGGAACGCCGCCGCGCGGCGGGGCGAACCTCGCCGTGGCGGTGACCTTGCGCGCGAGCGCGACGTGCACCAACAGGGACGGGGCGAATACCTACAACGCGAACACCCAGGCGATCGCGGTCACGATCGCGGCACAAGCAGCGAACGTCGCGCCCACGGTCAGCGTTGCGCCCACCGAACTGTCAATCCGGGAAGGACAGACGGCCACGTTCACGGCTCAAGCCAGAGACACGGACGGTAGCGTGGCCGCGATCAGCGCCACCAGTGCTGCCACGACGACCGCCTCCGTGTCCGGCGGCACGCTCATGCACGACACCCCCATCCAAGGCACGACGAGCAGGGTCTTCACCGTGCGCGGCGTGCGGGCCGGAACGACGACGATCAATGTGCGCGCCACCGATGACGAGGGCGATTTGTCGACGATCGCGACCGTGAGCGTCACGGTGACGGTGCCGCCGCCCGTCCGCGTCGGCAACGCAGTGCAACTGGTCGATGTCACGTCGGCCACCAAGAAGACCGTCGACGTGTCCACCGGATTCACCGGCGCTACGAGTTACGACGCTTCGCCGAAAGGCACGGATCAGGCCGGCACGGGCGGTAGCGAATGGGATGTGTCGATCAGCGGTAGCACGCTGTCGGTCACGCCGCCCACCGAGGGACCGATCGCGGTACAGATTGCCATCACTGTCACCGCCTCCAACGCAAGCGGTAGTGCCACCAAGACGTACACATTCCAACTTCCGGCCATGACCAATGGCAACGGCAACGGCAATGGCAACGGGGCGCCCTGATGCCTCCCCTCACGAGGGGCGTTAGCTGATGCCCACGACGGCCCTCCCGCTCGGCATGGGCCTTGACCGCTACACAGGCGTGATGCAGGTCGAGCCGAACTCGATGAGCGACATGCGCAACCTGCGCACGCTCATGGGCAAGCTCCAGGCGAGACGGGGGACGCTGGAGGTGGCGACGTTGCCGAAGATGGACACAGCCAGCGACACGCCGGCGTCCGACGGCGGCGTCAAATGCGAGACCGTTTGTCTCCTGCAATCTCTGCGATCCAGTTCGGAGGGCTTGGCTGTTGGTTGGTATCCGCACATGTCCACCGAAGGTCACGTGGGCACCGTCTATGTGTTTCGCGTTGGCGGCGATGGCACGAACCCCGCTTATCCGGCCAAGTGGGGTGATCTGCAAAGAGGTGCCGCGACGCCACCCTACTTCACGGCCGCCGAGACGTTCGGCAAGGCGTTCCTCGCGCACGACGAGGCGATTCGCGAAAACCGCCTGCCCACGAAGATTTACGACGCCGAGTCCCACACGCTCAGTGATCTTGTGGAAGACATGTACGCAGACACCCCGGTTCCCATCCGCTTCCGCGGCGTCGAGCGGTGGAGCAATTATCTGTTCGGATGGGGCTACGGATGGACGGGCGACCTCGACCGGCCCGAGTATGTGCGCGCGTCCCTGCCGGGCGAGCCCGAAAGGTTTGAGCGCGAGCACTACTTTATCGCCGGCGACCAAGGTTCCCCGGTGATGGCCGTAAGGCAGGCCGGCACGTCGTTGGTTGTCCTCAAGCCGACCGAATCCTTCCGAATCACCGGCACCTCGCGCCTGAACTTCGGCATCATGCCATTCTACTCGCTGTTCGGCTGCCTCGGCACCCGGCTCGCCGTGTCCGTCGAGGGCGACCTGTACGCGTGGGGGTTCGAAGGTCCCTACCGGATCGCCGGATCCGGCGAGGGCCAGGACCTCGAGCAGCCGTTGGCATTGCGCGACGACACGCCGTTTCCCGTTGACCTGCCGGCCGAGTCGCCGACGCGCGACGGGTTCGCGGTCTACATCCCCGGCGAGCGCGTGGTCGAGTTTCACTTTGGCGAGCGCATCTACGCACTGTCGCTGTCGGACGGAGGGTTGCGCTGGTCATTTCGGACACGCAATGGCGTGAAGGCGGCTGCCGGCGCCCTGATGTATTCGGTGGCATTCGGCGACCGGCTCGGCGCGGGAGAGGCGGCGGACGCCCCCCCGGTCGGCCCAATGGTGGACGCGGTGAGTGCCGAAGGCGGCTCGGGAACAGTGAGTTGGAGCGGCTCCCCGCCCGCCAACACCTTTGTCGAGGTGTGGCTTGCGCAGGCCACGGACGTTGCCGGCGCGGATGAGTCCGTCAAAGAGGGAACGCAGCTTATCAGGGGGTCCGCCAGGATTGCCATGCCGAGATACGAGCGGCAGCGTCCCGACGTTCGGGCGAACGCCGGATCTGCCGCCATCGGCGTTCCGGAAATCGGCCAGTGGCACTCTGTCGCACTCCGCTATCGCCTGAACAATCGCTACGCAGACGGTTACGAATCGGACGATCCGAACGAGTGGCCGGCCACATCACGGTCTGAGCCGTTTGCGTCCAAGCCCGGTATGCCCACGGATCTTTCCGCCCGGTTCGTGCGCCTGTCCGCCACCCGAGTCGCCATGCGGGTCATGTTCACGCCGGCGATGGGGCATGAAGAGTTCGAGCACCGGCTGTATCGTGACGGTGCACGCATCGCCACCGTTCCCGGCGGGACGCATGTGTTCGAGGATGCTACGGCACCGCTCGGGGAAAGCGTTTCCTATACCGCCCGCGCGGTGGTGCACGGCATTGAGTCGGCAGATTCCACGCCCTTCAAGGTACCGGTCGCGCTGCCGGATCCCGCCAAGGTCCAGTACGCCAAGTACTCCGGGCCGCATCGCTGCGAAGCGGGCCAGCAGAGCTACTTCGTCGATTGGGACTCGGCAGGCTTTGGCTTCCGCTACGAGTTCCGCGAAGGCGGCGCTAGCGGTCGGATCAGCGACCTGTTCTCTTTCAGCAACGTGATCGCATGCTCGACGCCGGCGAACCCCCTGCTGGAGGTCCGTCAGTACAGGGAGCAATTCGGGGTACGCGACTACTCGGGCTGGATAACGGCAACGGCGGATGGGGGCTGACCATGGCTGACTTGGGTTCGAGCGTCCTGAACCGCATCCACGGAATGCCGACGCTGAGCGCGCAGGAGGGCCGCGAGTTTGGCCCCGACCCCGACAAGCGCCAGCGTGCCCGCCATGGCCGCGCGTACCGGGGAAGGTCCTCCGCCACGGGGCGCCAAATCCCCGAAATGCGGGCTGCGGACCATGTGGACTTTGCGCCGCGGCCGGAGGAGCCTTCGCTGATGGACCGCGCGCTCCGCGTGGCCCGGGGTGTGCGCGAAATGCTGGTGCCCGACACGCCCGGCGAATGGGCGTTCGAGGCCGCGACCGCCGCGTTCCCGCCGGCGAAAGCCGCCAAGGCCGCCGGCAAGCTGATCCGCAAGATCGACATGACCACCCCGCTCGCGGACATAGGATTTCGGACAAGGCCGGAAATCCAAGGCGCCTACGAAGGCCCCATGCGCGAAATGTTCGAGCCGCTGGCGGGCCACCGGCCGCCGGAGGGCACGATGCCGTCGTGGCGGCATTTTGCAGAGGGCGAATGGACGCCGGACGAACCGGGCCGCGTGGCGCTGATCCCGGCCACCAGGCGCAGCCCCTCGTACGATCCCCGCACGGGCACCATCCATATCGGCAAGGAGTCCTCACCGTTCATCATCGGCCACGAAGCCGGCCACGGACTCGACTACATGGGCGGTCGGCTCGGTGTGCCCTTCGAGCCTCGCCGAATGTTCGACGCCGACGCCGATTTCGCGCGGCGCAAGCAGGTCGAGTCGATTGAGCGCGCCTACCCGGAGGACTTCGAGCGGGTGGGCCGTCAAGGCTTGGAGCACCACGCGGGTGCCCCGACCGAGGAGCGCGCCTCGTTGCTGGGCTCCTACCTCGCCTTCCCCGATTCCGTACCGCTGTTCGCCGAGTTCGTCGAGCGGGAACTGGCCGAGCGTGGCATCGATGTGGAGCCGGTGCGTCAGGCGCTCCAGTATCCGCGCGAGGCCCTCCAAGCCGTGCGGGGCAGACGACGGAGGCGGAGGCGATGACTCGAATGTGCGACTGGTGCGGCAAGCCCATAGAGAACCCGATGGCCGCGCAGAAACGTCACCGGGGCAAGTGCGCCGCTGAGGCTGCGAAGTACCACAGGCGGACATACATGCGCCAGTACCTTCGGGACAAGCGCCGTCCGGTCCGCGAGAAGAGCTACCGCCAGATTCGCGCACGGAACCGCCGTCTGGCGGTCCAATGGCGTAAGGACAACCCCGGCTTGGCCGCCGAGCTGGACGCGGCGCGGGCGGCACGTGGAATCACATCCGCCTGGAGCGGCAGGTGACGATCCCGCGCACCTTGCTCGGCGAAGCGGGCGGCAACCGCATCCTGCTCGTCGGCGAAGGCCACCGGGACGGGGTCGACCCGCTCCCAATCCGGGCGACCACCAACCCGTTCGCTCCGGCCGGGGCAAGCATGGATTGCTCGTTCGACCGGCTGTTCATAACGCTCACGCACAGCGGGCAGGTGCACCTTCGATGCACCCCGATCGTCAATGGCGAGCACATCACGGCGGCCGCGTTCGACATTGAACTTCCTCCACCTGTCGGCAGGCGGTCGCATGTCCACGAGGAGCCGTTGTTTAGGGACAGTGCGCACGGTCGCTACATGGAGGGACTGAGGGGGACATGGTTCCAGCTACAGATCGACTCCGTGCAAACCGACGATGCTGGAAACATGACCGGCAACGGCATATACCCCGGCGACCTGATTCTGGACGAGATCACGCTCGAGTGGGAATCGCTGTCGCCGACCGTGCAGGGTGGTTGACGCGGGGTGTCGTCATTTCGTTGTTTTGTGGGACCGACCGACGAACACGCAAGGGGAGAAGCCGGTGGCGCTTAAGGGCCGCAACGTCAGGATCAAGAGTTTCGCCGGACAGGGTAGCGGCGCGGCGCCCGCCGACGAGGTGGACAGAGCCTACGAAGCGTGGCGGGCCACGCTGACAGACGAGGAAATCATCGACATCCTTCTGTCAGCCACCAGAGCCCGTATGTACCTTACCGTCGTCTACAAGGGGGCCTGAATGTCGCTCCGGGTCCGCAACGTCAGGGTCAAGAGTTTTGTCGGCGGTGTGCTGACGGATGACGACGAGGCCGCGAGGACAGCCGTGGCGGCCCTGATGGGCGATGGCGAAGACGAAACGTACGAAACTTGGCGTGCGAATAGCGGGGAGCGCTCTCTGCTTAACACCCACATGTCGACCGAGAGCGGCAGGCTGATTCTCACGGTCGTTTACACCGACTGAGGAGGAGCGGATGCCCTCTCTGCCGGACGGGATGCGAAGAACCGCGAGGATGGCGAGGGAGCGCTCCGAAGCCATGCCCGAAAACCGGTTTCGCCGCCAATACTACGACGACATCGCCCGCACCGGCCGCACCGGCCGCGAACTCAGCGACAGCTTCGTCAGCGGTATTTCCGAGTTCTCCCCGCAGATGGCGTTCGAGCGACGCGTCCAGGCGGCGCAGAACCAGACGCGCGAACGCTTCAGCCGCGACCTCGAGCGGTTGCGCGGCAGCCAAGTCGGCATGGGACGGCTGCGCACCGGGTTCGCTACCGAAGACGAAGACCGTCTTTGGATCGAGTCTCAACGCGACCTCCAGAACCTGATCGGCAGCGCGGCTCTCCAGACCGCGGGCATGGAACTTGATCGGCTGGGCCTGCTCGGATCGCACGCGGACCGCTTGGGGGAACGGGCGATGGCTGCCCGGGCCGGCGAACTGTACTCGCTCCGCGACCAGCGGGCGCAGAACACGCGCGACAAGCGCAACTTCTGGGGGAACATCCTTGGCAGCGTCATCACGGCGGGCGGTGCGGTGGCCGGGGGTCTGCTCGGCGGGCCAGGCGGTGCCGTGGCCGGGGCCTCCGCCGGCCGCGCGGTCGGCAGCAGGATCGGCGGCGGCGGATCGTCCTCCAACGAACGCACCCGCCCGACGCACGGGCGCCTGTCGAGGTTCTACTAGATGGCCAGCCTTGATTCGCAGGTGCTCGACCGCATCCACGGGGTGTCGGGCCTAACTACGCAGGAGCAGAGAGGCGGCGACGGCCCCGACCCCGACAAGCGCCAGCGTGCCCGCCATGGCCGCGCGTACCGGGGAAGGTCCTCCGCCACGGGGCGCCAAATCCCCGAAATGCGGGCTGCGGACCATGTGGACTTTGCGCCGCGGCCGGAGGAGCCTTCGCTGATGGACCGCGCGCTCCGCGTGGCCCGGGGTGTGCGCGAAATGCTGGTGCCCGACACGCCCGGCGAATGGGCGTTCGAGGCCGCGACCGCCGCGTTCCCGCCGGCGAAAGCCGCCAAGGTCGCCGGCAAGCTGGGTCGCAATCTGGTTCGCAGAGGACGAAGGGCACCGCAACCTGCTACTCGTCCTCTGGCGGAATCCGGCTACCGGTCAACAGAAGACATCGCGGAAGTGTTTGAGGGTCCTGCACGGGAACTTATGCTGCCGTTTGCGAGACCTTACAGCGCTATATGGCCCGAGCGCGCGGGCCGGATCGTGGGGGTTCCGCCCAACGCACCCTATCAAGCGATCAATAAGAGTGGCCAGATAAGCATTGACCCTAGTAGCAGCCCGTTAGTACTGGCCCACGAAGTCGGGCACGCGCTTGAATGGGCCAATCCTGTGCGTGCCCCGTACGAAGAGCTATACCCGCGCGATGCCGCCTTCGCGCTACGGAAGACCATTGAGGACGCGATGTATCATCCGGCAAGCAGCCAAGATGAAATCATGGCCAAGGTGAGGCACCACCTTGACAGCCCCACATCCCCGATCGCACGTCAGCAGATGACACAGCGGGAACGCGGCGCGGACCTGTGGGCTGCGTTCCTGCAGTTCCCTGATTCCGTGCCGGATTTCTCCGAGCGTGCAGATCGCATTGCCAGAGACGAGATGGTGGATGTGAAGAGCACGCGATCGCGGCTTCAGCACCCACAATATTATCTGACCCGCCTTCTTCGGAGACGATAAATGCCCAGTCGCTACTACTTCCGGCCCGTCTCGCGCGGACTCGGCGAGCTTGGCGCGCACCTTGGCAGCGGCCTCGAGCGCGGCGTCGAGAACTTCGAGACGATGCGGTCACGTCGGCGCGCGGAACGGCGCCAAGACATTGAGGACGAGCGGCGCCACCAGTTCGAGGACTTTGCGGAATCGCGGGCTCAAGCGGCGGAACGGCGCCAAGACATTGAGGACGAGCGGCGCCACCAGTTCGAGGACTTTGCGGAATCGCGGGCTCAAGCGGCGGAACGGCGCCAAGACATTGAGGACGAGCGGCGCCACCAGTTCGAGGACTTTGCGGAATCGCGGGCTCAAGCGGCGGAACGACGCGCCGAGGCGGCGGAGACGCGTCTTGGCGAAACCCACCCCTACAATCTCGCGCGGTTGGGGTTGGGACTGGACGCCGACCGCACGAATCTCGCGCGGTTGGGGTTGGGAATGGACGCCGACCGCACGAATCTCGCGCTCACGGGGCGTCAGATCGGCGGGGGCCGGTACACCGAGGGAATGGACCTTCCGGAAGGAATGGAACGGTACGGCGGCATCTACGGATTCACCCCAGAAGCGGAGCGACGCAGGGATCTCGACCGCATGACACCGGCACTCGGGCTGCTCGGACGCGGACTCGGACGCGAAATCACGCCGGAAATGGCGGCCGGGGCCGCAAGTCTCGGCCTTGATCCGGTGCAACTCGTGGACCCCACGGGCCGCATCCCGCACAGGCGGGAACTGGAGGCGGCGGAAACGCGGCGGGGACACGAGGAGTCGTTGGCGGGCTATCGGGAGTCGCAGCAGAACCGCCGCCAGCGCGAGCGGATGTGGCCTGCGCTCAAGCTCGACGCGTTCGGCGCCTTTGACGGGGAGGGCAACTTCCAGGGATGGCGGGCGGACCCCGAGGAAATGCTGGCGGCCGAGCAGGAGTATCTCAGAACTGGCGAGACGCCGCGCGAACTGCCGAACCAGCGCGAACTGCCGAACCAGCAGCAAGAGACGACGGCGGAACTGCTCCCGGGCCTGGGCCTGACGGCGCAGGAGGTCGAACAGGCGGTTCCGGCACTGTTCCAACTCGGTCCGAAGAGCGATCGCGAAGCGAGACGGATGCTGAAGCGCGAGAAGTTCACCGACGAGCAGATCGAATACATCCTTGATGCGTTCGAAGACTATGCGAGGGCACAGAACACGCGCCAGCGTCCGGGGGTGGACCGCGGACGGCTCCATGAGCGGTGATACTACATGCCGCACGAACCGGGGCATCGCCGTGGCGAGCAGGATTGGGTCACCAGCTTTCTGAGCGACCGCGAGAAGCGGCGGGGAGAAGCGGCCGACGCGACGACACTCACTCCCCGTGAGCGCGAACCGTCACGGTCGGAAGGCAATGGTGACGAGAACGCACAGGACTGGCTCGCCAGCTTTCTCGACGACCGCGAAAGCATACGGCAGCGCAACCAGCTTGGAGAGCCGACGCGGCGGCTGCTGGACCGTGCGGCGTCCCGCCAGCGCGGCATTGAGCGCACCGAAAAGGTCACGCGCCCGCTCGGTCACGCGATCAGGCGTGGTATCCGGGGTGTCACTCGCAACATCACGAGCCTGATCCAAGCGCCCTCGGCACTCAGGAGGCCGGAGGGATACGGCGAGGCGTACGACAAGCACCTGTCCGAACTGGCCCCGCGGATCAACGAGGCCGAACGCCTTGTCACCGAAACTCCCGCTGGCGGTGTTGCCGGAAGCAGGGCGCAGGCCGCCAAGGGTCTGCGCATTCAGGGCATCAAGCGGGAGGCCCGGGAACGCGCATTGGCCGAGACGCTGCCCGACGACCCGCTCGACAAGCGCACATGGTGGAAGTTCGGGAAGGCGCTCGACGACGCGATCGGCAAGGTGTTGCCCGACGAACCGGGCTACGAGGAGAGCTTCTGGTTCTCGAAGGTGCCCGAGGCCATCGGAACCGGACTCGGCTTTGTCGCGACGGGCGGCTCGGCCGCGGTCGCACGTGGCGCCGCCATGGGCCTTGCGGCGCGCGCCACGTCGGCAGCGGGACGGGCCGCCGCCCGAAGCGCCGGCCTCGCGACCCGCGCGGTCGGGCCCGCCTCACAGGGCGCGGCGATGAACGCGGTCGGCCTGTACGAGGAGGCGAAGCAGCATGGGGCGGACGAGGAGACCGCTGTAAAAGCCTTCAGGCTCGGCGCACTGATCGGTTCGTCCGAGGCCCTGCCCATATCCGCCATCATCAGCCGGTTCGCTCCCCGCGCAGTCGCCAGACTCGGCGCCCGCCCGCTCATCATGGGTGGCCGCGAGGCGATCGAGGAGGCCGCGCAGGAGGCGTTCCAGTCCGTCAGCGGCAATGCCGTCGCGGCCGAACTGTACGACGAGGACCGCCAATTGAGCGAGGGGTTGCTGGAAGCGATCGCGCTCGGGTCCATCGCGGGCGGCACCATCGGCGGCGGCGCGGGCTATGTGAGTTCGTACCTGCAGAACAAGGCGGGCGAGAAGGTCGTGCCGAACGACCCGAACAATCCGCTCTACGACGCCTACGGCGTGCTCGGGGCGAAGCGTAGCGATTCCGACGAGGAGGTCCGCGGCCGGCTCACGAAAGAGGTGTCCGAACTCGAAATCGAATGGGAGACGGACGACAACGGCCGGATCGTCTTGAACGCGGCAGACCTGCCCATACCGAAGGAGGGCACGGATCCGAGGGCGGCGAGACAGTACGCCAACCTGACCACTGCCTGGACCGTCATCACGCAGAACCGCATTGAGGACCAAGCCGCCGTCGACGCCGGCGTGCAGGAGCAGCTTGGCGGGACTCCGGACGAGCCGATCAACCCGAATCTGCAACGCATCGCGCGCGCGGCGCAGGATCTCGGCATCAGGAACCGGATGCCCGGCGGCCGTCCGCAGATCGACGCTAAAACCCGCTACCGCGAGGCGCTCCAAGGCGGCGCGGACAACCTGACGGCCGGCCGCGCGCAGCAGTACAACGTCGGCACCGGCATCGCCCGGGTGATTCCTGTCGTGACGGCGATCGGCCAGCATACGACGGGCGGCTCCGGTCTCGTACAGGGGCTGATAAACGCGGACACGCGCGAGGAGGTCGGGCTGCCCGCCGTTACCAGCGCCATCCACGAGGCGATCAACAACGCCGGCGCCGTAGCCGTCGCCCACTCGATCGCGCCGCACGACGTGGCGTTAGCCAAGGCTGTCTTTGAGGCGGACCACGCTGGTCGCGCGGTCGAATACCTCACCTCGTACGTCCTCGGCATGTCGGGAACGCAGCTGGGCATTGAGCCGGGCACGAACATCGGGCAGGAAGGGCCGGCCAACACGCCCGACTGGTACGACTCGTTCGGCGTGCTCGGCGTCAGCCCGAACGCGGAGCCGGACGTGATCGCGAAAACGTTCGACGCAAGGTCGCGCGAGGTAAGTCCGGTCGTCACCGAGGACCCCGACTCGAACCAGACGTTCTTCAACCTTTATGAAGCGCTCCAGATCGCCATGCGCGACCGGGTGCGGACGGAGGTCGAGCAGGAGGCCGCCGCCGAGCGGCAGGAGGCCCAAGCCGATGAGACAGCGGAAGCCGTGGAAGAAGAAGGGGCGGCAGCGCAAGAGGTCGAAGCCGAACCCGACGCGGGCGCGCGTGCGGGCGAGGACGCCGAGGTCGCCGAGGAACAGGCTCAGGCAGAGGCTGCGCGAGCACCACTGGAGGGACGTGGAGAGCGGCGATCGCGAACTGCCACCGAGCGCGAAAGAACAGCCACCGACGCCGAAGGCATGGCCGAGACGACCCGCCAGCGGGTGTTCGAGGAGGAGTACGAGGACGGCTCGCGGGTTACGCGAAACGAGGACGCCGAGGTCGCCGAGGAACAGGCTCAGGCAGAGGCTGCGCGAGCACCACTGGAGGGACGTGGAGAGCGGCGATCGCGAACTGCCACCGAGCGCGAAAGAACAGCCACCGACGCCGAAGGCATGGCCGAGACGACCCGCCAGCGGGTGTTCGAGGAGGAGTACGAGGACGGCTCGCGGGTTACGCGAAACGAGGACGGAGAGGTCGTTGCCGATCGTCCGCCCCCCGAAGATGATCGACAAGACGCGTTGGTGATCACCGATGATCGTCAAACCACCACCACCGAAGGAGAGGCCGATGCCCGGGTATCACAAGAAGAAGCCGATGAAGAGGGCCGCGCCGAAACGACGGGCGACGAAGCGGCGGCCGGCGAAGAAGCCGATGAGGAAGCCGGCGAAGAAGCGGATGTAGCGGCAGACGAGGAGCCGGAGGCCCCGCGGGAGGCCTGGCGCACACGCGAGACGACGGGCACCGCGGGCAAGGTCGGGTACGCCACATGGCCCGGGTCCGACGAGCAGACCAGGTTCCGATGGCTCCTGACCGAGGCCGGCAACCTGTATGCCTCGAACCGGGCGGACCTGAGCCGCCAGCCCGCCACCGACTACCCGGCGCCAATGCAGGGCCGCGATTACGAGAACGATCCGGCCGCGCGCGCGGCGGTGATTGACCACACCAACAAGTTCAACACGGCGAAGGCGCTCGACCTCGGCAGCAGCGTGGCCGTCGGGCCACCGACGATCGGACCGGGCGGCATCGCCATCGCCGGCAACGAACGCACCATGGTGTTGCAGCGCATCTACGAGGAAGCGGCGGGCACCGAAATCGAGTATCGGGCAGGACTCGAGGCCGTGCTTCCGGATGCCGGGTTCGACAACCCGCTCGAGTTGCTCCAACAGTTCGAGCAGCCCGTTCTGGTGCGGCAACTCGACGATGCGAACGTCGACCTGACGGACATCGACACGCTGCGTCAACTCAACGACGCGAGCGACGCCAGCGTCGGGAAGCAGAAGGACGCCGCGACGTTGGCCGCGACCTACGCGAAGCGGCTCCGCGACCGGCCCGATTTGCTCAACGCGCTGGCCGACAACATCAACCCCGGCCAGACGATCCCGCAGTTCCTGAACACGGAGGATGGCGAGGACTACTGGACGGAACTGGTGCGGTCCGGCGTGATGAAGACGGAGGACCTCGGGCGGTTCGTGCATCCGTCCGGCGTCCCCAACGAGGAAGGCCGCAAGCTGCTGGCGGACGCGGTGTTCACCACGGCCATCGGCGGCTACAGGCCGATGCGGCAAATGCCGGACAAGATGGCGGAGGCGCTCAACGCTTCGTGGCCCACCGTGCTGGCCGTGTCGCGTCTGGGTCCCGAATACGACATGGCGCCGACGCTGAGGGCGGCGAGCGTCGCATGGCAGGTGAACTCCGGCAATCCGACCGCACAGGGCGAAGAGGGCAAGCTGTCCCTGGGCGGCCTGGGCGCGCTCGTCCACCAGGAGGGCCTCGGGCTTGGCGAAGACCCGATGGACCCCGCCGGCGCCCAGCTCGCGTGGTTCATTGCCAACGCGGTGCGCTCGAAGAACAAGAAGGCGATTCGGTCCGCGTTCGCGGAGTGGCAGAATCACAGCCAGCAAATGAGCCTGCTCGAGGCGTCGCCTGAGGAAACGCTCAGGGAACTGTTCGGCATCACGTATCCGCTGACGACCGAGGATGCCTATCCGGCCGAGTGGGACACGGCACCAGCGGCCGGGGAGGGGACCGCTGCCGAAGACGACACGGACACCGGCGAAGAGGAGGGCGGCGAGCCGGAAGGCGGAACGCCGGCACCCGCACCGGAGGCCCCGCCACCCGCGGCGCCGGCACCGGAACCGGTCACGGAAGCCGTCACCGAAACGCCACCCGACGACGTAACGCCAACGGAACCCCCACCTTCGCCTGTCAAGGAAGAGGTCACGGAACCCGTCACCGAAGAGGCCGTTGCCGATTTCGCCCCCTCAGTTGAGGTCGAAGAACAGGCAACGAGTGAGCCGGTGGTGACGCCCGAGGGGGAGCCGCCGCCATCGCGCTCGGACTACCAGTCCGAGCGCCAATACAGGCGCGAACTGGCGTTCATTTACCCTGCCGCCCGCGGCACGGGCGAGGCCGCCGATCCCGAAGGGCCGGAAGTGGTCGCGGATCCTGCCGAGGCGTCTTCCCGCACAATGCCGCAAACCGCGCGGGTGCCGTCTGTCGGATCGTGGTTCATCGACGACACCGCATTGCAGGACGGGCACGAAATCTCGCAAGTCGTCGAACTCGACGTGAACGACATCGAGGTGTCGGAAAACACGGACGTGACGCGGTGGCCGGATGTGGAGCGGTACGCCGGGTGGCTGGACGCGGGCATGGAGGCCCCGCCCATCACGGTGGTCCAAACGTCGCGCGGGACATTCAAGGTCACGGATGGCCACCGCCGGCTGCTTGCGGCAAAGCTGGCCGTTCAGCCGACGATCAAGGGCATCGTGAGTTGGTCGACCCGTTCCGACCGCGAGGGGAACCCCGTCGTCGGTTTGACGTTCGAGCTTGCGCAGAAGGGTCACAAGCCGCTCGCGACGAAGCGGGCGAAGCCGGGGGACACGATCAGCCCCGACGACGACCGGCGGCTGGCGCGTCGGAGCACGGGACTGCTGGTGTCGGCGCCGGATGCCGAGGGGCGGAGCGCGGTGCGGTTCGACGGCGCGCTCGCGGGCATGGTTGTTCCGGACCAGGACGCCGGGGGCGGAGTGCTCTTTGTGTCACAACCGGGGTCGCCGCTTGAGGGCGTGGGTGACGTGTCCGGCACCCGGGGGGCCGTCGAACTGGTGCTGCGCAAGGCGGCCGAACCCGTGGCGGAGCCCGAACCGGAGGCCGCCGCGCCAACGATCGCCGATGGTCCAGTCGCGCGCCTTGAGTACAGCAGCCGCGGCAGATATATCGTCGTCGACGGCGTGGGCTACATCGGAAACCTGGACCTCAACCTCAACAGCCAGCACGAGTACACCTTCAGGACCCCCGACGCCACCGAGGCGACGATATGGTTTGCCGATCCGCCGAGCGGAACCCGTGAGCAGATTCGCGACGCGGTTCAGGCCCGCATCGACCAGCGGATTGCCGTGGCGGCCTCGCTCGGCATTACCGATCCCGTGAAGGCACTCAACGCCACGAAGGACCTCATCAAGACCATCAAGATTGGCAAGGTTGAGACCATTCAGGCGGGTGTGCTGAGCGAGATTCCCGTGACCTTCGACGGGCGGGAAGTCTACAGCGTACGTCGAGATCGCGGCGATCCTGACATGCCGGACGCATTCCGCAACCGTGGCGAAACCGTCTGGCTGGGCGAGCACGGTGGTGGCTCTGAGCCGATCGTGCTCGACGAGACAAGCGACTCTTGGGGCACCAAGCCCGCAGCGGTCAAGAAGGCTTTGCGCACGAAGCTGGCCGAGGCGATCCAATCCCACGCGTACACGGTAGAGCCAACGCCGGAGACGGCGGCGGAGCCGGCACCCGAACCGGAACCTGCAACGGATACTCCCCCGCTGGCCGACATCGTGGTGCCTGCAGGATCCGAGGTGATCGGTGGCGCCAGACGGCCGGCCGACAGCATCCGGATACCGGTGTCGCGACTTGAGCGGGCCCGCGAGGCGGTGTCCGGCCAAGACCTCACCGACCTCGACGACGGCATCGCCAAGGCGATGGACGCTACCGCCAGCGAAGGCGCCAGACGGAGCGCGGCCCGCCATGTCCAGGAAATGCTCCAGATCATTGAGCAGCGGCCCGCCGAACAAGCCGGGGCCGAGTTCACGACGGATCCCGAACAGTTCGTGCGCATGGCGTCCGGCAAGATCATGCTGTGGGGTCCGCGCGGCACGATCGCAACGGAGAAGACCGCCGTTCGCCTGGCGATCGAGCAGAACACGTTCGGCGAGTGGTTCAAGACTTCGCCGCGTGGCCGCAAGACGTTCCGCGTGACACGGACGGGTGAGCGCGAGTTCAAGGTCGAAAGCCGCTACAAGGAACGCGATTGGGGCGGCGAAATGCGGGATCGCCAGTCGACGAGCCGCCTCCGGGCGGAAACCAGGGCGGCAATGCCGGCCGAGGCGGCGGAGGACGCGGAGCCCGAGGCGGCCCCGGCAGAGGCAGAGGCCCCCACGGTTGCAACCGTTGCCGACGCAAAGAAGCGCATCACGACATCGAAGGTGCGGTTCCTCGGCGGCGACATGGGCGTGAGCGGGGGCCGCGGGTCGCCGGCCGATCGAGGCTACGATCGGGAGTTCGACGTATTCGTGGATGGCGAGAACGTCATGCAGGTGAGCTACCCGGCCGATGGCAGCACCTACTACTCGAGGTCGGCGGACTTCTCCGCGATAGGCGGCCCCCCTGACGTGGGGGACTTCGATGCCGACTGGTCCCCCGATGCGTCGCCGGCAAAGCGCGAAGTAACGAACGCTGTCGCCGAGTGGCTGGTCGCCAACCCGAACGTGCGGAAGGCGGAGGCGGCCACAGCGGAAGACGACCGAAAGGTGCAACGAGACCACGGTGGTTGGAGCGAGATCGCGCAACCCGAGACCGCGCCCGAGAATCTGACGTTCGGGAAGATGGAGCGACAGGGTAGCGGCACCTTGGCATACGACCGGGTGGACGTGTCAATGCCGCGCACCGATGCCGGATTCCTGATGCGGCAGGAAAAGGGTCTCAACTGGACCGTCCCCCCGATGTTCCGCTCGTTCATGGAGGCGGCGGGCGGCACTCAGGCACCGGCAGGCGGATGGACTTCGCTGAATGACGCCAAGGCGGGCATTCGGCAGTGGTGGAGCGAAGCGGGCAGGGACTACGCGAACAGAACCCTCCGTGCGCTGGACGTGAAGGCCCGGATCACGTCTGGAGCACCGGTGCAAGCCGGCCGCAAGGGCGCTGGTTCGTTCGACGTGATGGTCGACGGCAACATAGTGGGCCGCGTCGAGCGAAACCGCGACGGCAGACTCATTCTGGACATGGTGGACCTGAGTGCTGTTGGTGGCCCCGCGAACGTGGCGCTCGGCATCAGCGCGTACAACGCAACGGTGGTGGGACACCATGCAACAACCGAAATCGCTAAGGCACTCGTGGGTCTTCGCCAAGCGACGGGCCAGTTGTCCGAACGCGAGGCCGCACTCGCCAGACGGCTCGACGCTCTTGAGCGGCTGTACAAAGAGAACCCCGGCTGGCCCGTGGAGTCGTACGCCGCCGTGAAGCAACTCTCCAGGGCGTTGAAGGCCGGTGACACCGCCGGCGCCTTGGATGGCCTCAAACGCGAGGTGGAGCGCCGTGAGCGGGAGGCGCAGACGCATCTTGAAACCGCCAGCCAACCGGAGACCGTCGAGCCGCGCACCGACGCCAAGCACTTTGCCGCAACACCCTCGAAGCTGCGAGACGGCACATGGGGCGCGCGGGTCATGCACGAAGCCGTCGAGTCCGAGGTGCCCGGCGAGGGTCTGCTCGACACCATCGGACCGAAGGTCGGCGACACCGTCACGATAACCACGCGTCGCGGCAAGACATGGGATGCCGTCGTCAGCAAGGTTGTCGAACGGAAGACCAAGCCCTCGGCACACTCCGTCGTCCGCACACAACGCCCGCCGAAGAAGTCACCCCCTCCAGAAACGCCAGAAACGGCCCCTGAGCGCGCCGAAGGCGAAACTGGTGCGGATACCCGTCCAGGGGCGGGAACGTCGCAGGGCGCCCCCGAGGCGTTGGCGTGGCGGGCAACTGTTGGCCCTACGTTGCCGGAAAGTCTCGCTGGCGCCAAGCCGAGGTACGGATACCGGGGCGGCAACTACACGATCGCCTTCGCCAGCGACACCGACCGGGCGCTGTACATCACCGCGCAGAAGAAGAAGTCGAAGCGCGACGCCGAGTACCGGGACTGGCTGCGCAAGGTGATCGGCTACACCGACGAGCAGATCGAGCTATGGGGCCGGGGTGTTCGGGAGCAGATCAAGATTGCGGCCGTGAAGCGGTGGGCGCACGACCAGAACGAAGGCGAGATCGCGCTGGGTCGAGTTGCAAGCCTGCCGGGGCAATACGGTGGACCGACGCAGGTGCGGGAAGGCGCTGCCGCAGTCTCGGCGCGGAACATGCTTGCCCGCGCGAAGGCGGTGCGGTTCGCCGGGGCGCACGAATCCGTGTTGCTGCCGAGCGGAGCGCCGAAGACCCTGTACCACGGCAGCCCCCGCCGGTTCGACCTGTTCGACATGGCGTCGCTCGGCGGGCACACCGGCGCCCGGTCGGCCCGTGTCGGGTTCTTCTTCACGGACTCGCCCGAGGTGGCGTCGCGTTACCAAGAGGGGTATGGGGGGGAGCGGACGGAAGGTCTTCAAATTTCCGCTCTTGAGACGGCGGGCCAACTCGCTCAAGTGGCACTCAAGGCTTCGGGCCATGAACGGGCGTATGTGAAACTGCACCCCGATAGCAACGAGGCCGATGCGGCACGCGCCTTGGAAGAACTTGAATCCACCGTGGGAAGGGTTGTGGGGAGGCTCTTGCGCGACGGCCTATTCATTCCAGAGGCATTCTCGGATTTTGCCAACAGCCGGTCATCCGAGAACCTGTTCGGAGCGGTCCAAGACCTCGAAACAGGCACCTATTTTCCCGCATCCCTACTGATCAACGTCAAGCATGGAATCCGTAACATTCAGGCGACCCTGCATGAGGCCGAAAATCTCGAACGGATATTCAACAACGCAAGACGAGAGCGGTCGCTGCGTGTCATCAATGAGGAGAACGTCTCCGGGGCCGCATTCGAAGCCCTGAACCTGCTGAACACCGCCGGTTTTGCGCAGGAAGAACAGCTATTCGACATTGCCCGCAACCTGAATGCTTTCGAGAACGACCTCGCACTTTCAGATAACGAGGTGGCAAGCGTCCACTACCGTTCGGTAGAGGCCAGGATCGCCATTGCGAACGAGCGGCTTGTGCTCTCCGAAAGCGACATCCCGACCCTGATGAGAGTCGGAGACGCATGGGGTGCCCTCGTGGGCACAGTCGTCAACCCCGACCAACTGCAAGACATCATTGCGGACCTGATAGCCGTATTCGAGGCCAGTCGCGGCGGCAGCCTCGCCAATGTCCACCTTGCGATCCACAATCCGCTCGAAATCCAAGGCGACGAGCAGGGCCGCATCGCCGGCGGCATCTTCGGCTCGCTCGTCAACTGGGCTCAGGGCGAGGGCGTGGATGTGGAGGGCTGGCGCAGCGACGCTCCGGACCGTATCCGGCAGGCGCTCATGGAGCGAGGCTACGACGGCGTGGTGTTCCGGAACATCGCCGACCCCGGGCCGATCAGTGATCACTTCGTCGTGCTGGACGCGGACCACATCATTGGGGCGGAGACGGGTATCCAGCGGCGGGTCCGCGAAGGTCGCGAGCACGACCGGCTCACGTACGGCGGCCGCCGGCAACGGCAACAAGCCGTCACGCGGGTCGTCGAGGACGCCTACGACATGGCGGAAACCTCGGGCGCGGTCACCGTCACGCGGACCGGGGTGAGCCGCGCCTGGAACGCAATCGTCGACGAAATCAAATCCATTGGAACCGACCCGATGGCGGGTCGTGCGCTCGGCGGAACTATCACTGATCCGGAGGCGGCAGCGCGGGCAAGGAAAGGGGAGCGCGCCCTCCACCACGGCGTTGTCGGAGGTTTTTTGGGGGGAGCGGTTGCGAGCACGGCGGGCCTCGCTGCGGTCGCCGCGATTCCGGTGGCCATCGGCGCGTTTGCGGTGGGAGCCGTTGCCGGTGTCGCGACCGGGCCGCTCACAAGAACGGTCGTTCGATCCGGCAAGTCCGCAACTGCGCTCGCCGGCACCCTGATCGCGTCACGCCGGCGCCGGTCCCGGATACGGATGGAAATCCGTGCGGATCGCGAACTGCTGGGCGAGGAAGCGGCAAGGCTGCCGCAGAAGGAACGGGACCGCCTGTACCGGGAGCGGGCCGAGCGGCTGCGAGCCGAAGAGGCGGAAGCCGTCGCGTTTGCCCGTGAGATCATCGACGAACTGGATGATGTGGCGCCTTTGGCATCGTTGTCCGAGAACGACAGGAAGGCATTGGTCGGGGAGGTCATCAGGGGGTGGCGGACGGACACCGCGTTCGACACCGGTTCATTGGACGAAGGCGCGCTCGAGGAAGCGTTCGCGGCATTGGAGCGGGCACGGGACGAGCGGTTGGCCGAAGAGGCCCGCATCCATGTCCGCGACCGCAACCGTGAACGTGCCCGACAGCTTGCCGAGGTCGAGCAGGGCGAACGGGATGCAAAGGACGTGGCGGAGGCCCTGGACGAAGCGGACGCCGAGCGTCTGGCACGGGAACGCAAGGAGGAACTCGATGGGCGGGACCCCGATTCCGAGGCCGTCAGCGACGCCTCGGCACGAGTCATGGAGACGTTCCTGCAGTCCGATCTCTTTGGCGAAGGTCAGGAGATAACCTACATCCCGGCGTCACACACGGATCCCGCCATCCGGCTTGGAATCGTCGAGGGCGTCGCCGTGCCGGAACACGCATGGATCAACCCGGTCGGGATGCGGCTGGACACGCCGGACCGCATCTACCGGTTCCTGCGCCAGTTCGCCCGGTCGAAGGACCGCGAGATCCTGCACTACCTGCTCAGGGACAACGACGGCAACGTGCTGGCCTGGGCGCCGCTGACCTCGGGCGCGATCGACTATGTGGACGTTTCGGATCCCGTGGTCGCCAAGATCGACCGGATGATTGACGAGACCGGCGCCGCCAGCGTGATGATCGTCCACAATCATCCGTCCGGTATCGCGGTGCCGACCCTCGAGGACCAGGCGTTCCAGCTCGACCAGCTCATTCGGCTGAACCGGCCGGGACGGCGCGTCGACGTGCGGTCCATGGTGATCGACTCCGACCACTTCTCCTACTTCACCGGCATGGGACCGTCGACGATGGTCCGCCTGCTGGACCTGCCGACGGAACCGGCGCTGCAAAAGCTCATGGACACGGAGGAGTGGCAGCAGCAGGCACTTCTCGAAT
Organism: Gammaproteobacteria bacterium; assembly: GCA_026705345.1. Classification (GTDB taxonomy): domain Bacteria; phylum Pseudomonadota; class Gammaproteobacteria; order Pseudomonadales; family Azotimanducaceae; genus VXYL01. The sequence goes on along the minus strand of JAPPAV010000105.1, from coordinate 4,344 downwards.
CGGAGCACCAGACGGGCAACTTGGTGCTCGTTCTGGACGCCGTGCAGCAGCACGTCACGACGCTGGCGATTCCCGAGGGAACGGAGGTCACGCGCGAGTGGCTCGTTGACACGGCCGCGACGTACAGAGGCAAGGGCATGGTCATCGCGGCGCCGAACGGCGACGAGGCCGCCCGGTTGCGCCGGCAGGTCGAGGGCATCGGCATGGCCGACCCCGATTTCAGCGTGCCGGGATCGGTCATCGACGTGTTCGACCTGACCAACCCCGAACCCGCCTACCTCGAGACGACGGTCAGCGCGGCCGAGCAGGAGGCGTATTCGGACCGGGAGGGACTGCTGCTGTTCGATGTGGTGGAGGCAAGCCGTCTGGCGGCCGACATTGGCACGGAACCGTGGACGTTGCGGGAGGGGCCTGCGGACTACGACGCGGAAACCGACAACCGGCTCGAGGGCCTGCACTCGGAAATGTACCGGGACGGCAGGCCGCGGATGTGGCTGCACGGCAGCCCGAGCAAGTTCGGGCGGTTCGACGAAAGCAAACTCGGTGAGAACACGGGCGCGGGGATGGGTCAGGCGTACGGGTTCTTCTTCACCGACTCCGAAGCCATCGCCGACGACTACAAGGGCAACTACACGGTCGACATAACCGATGGCGGGACGGACGCCGAGGTGTTCCTGGCGCTCAAGAACCCGAAGGTCCTTGACTACTCCGGCGACAAGGACACCTGGCGCCTCGGCGACGACATAGAGCAGGCCCACGCGGAGGGCCATGACGGCGTGGTGGTGAAGGACCTTCAGGACTTCATCGGCCGGTCCGACTTCGCGGTGCCGTTTTCGACGGCCGCGATCATCGGCGCGCACACGGGCGGGCGCGCACGCGTCCGCGAGGGTGTCCGAAAAACGGCAGAAAAAGAGGACAAGCCGAAGGGCATGGAGTACGGCGACATCACCGCCCGGGATTCGCGCGCGAAACAGACCGGCCGGCTGGAACTCGGTCTCGGCATTATGAGCCACGCGCGATTGCGCGCGAAGAACGCCAAGGAACTTACCGGCGAGTTGCGCCAGTTCGTCTACGACGCGACCTCGCAGGCGATGGTCCCCCACAAGCCGATCGCGACGTTGCAACTCATCCTGCAGACGAAGAATCTCGGGGAACTCCGTACCCGCATCGCGCAGAGCGAGCAGCTGCTCTACAACCAACTCAAGATCAACACGATCGCCGACATCAAGGACGCGCTCCGGAAGGCGAAGGTGTGGCGGATGACCTCGCAGAGCAGGAACAGGCTGAGGCCGTTCCTCGAGGGCCTGGATCTCCGCAAGGTCACGGATTCGCGTACCCGGCAGGTACTCGACAATGGCGGCGACCGACGCCTGCTCGATCTGCACCTCGACGACCTGCGCGAACTGGTCGAGGTCGTCGCGGCCGAAACCGCCGCGGACCGCGAGGCGAAGGGTGAGATCGCGAAGGCCCGCGCGAAGCGGCGCAAGAAGGATGTGAAGGCGATCTCGGCCGACATCCGCAAGAAGAAGAAGCTCCCCCGGCGCACCGGCCACACGCTCTTGCACAGGCTGCTGATCGGTCAAGCGCCCTCGGGCGGCGTGCGCAGGAAGACCGAACTCGGCTACTTCCTCACGCAGGTCGACGTGCGGCCGCATGTGATCATGCGCCGAATGACGCCCCGGCTCAACGACGTGATCGAAGATCCGTTGATGGACGGGATGCGCAGGCAGCTTGCCTGGAGCCAGGAATGGAACGACGCGTTCGCCGCCTCCTTGGCGAAGGCTGCGGGTTGGAAGGGCGTGAGTCCGTTGCGGAACCGTTTCAACCTGCTGCTCGGCAAGGCCGATTTTGACACCAGCCGGATGCTCTGGAATTGGCTCGTCGAGCCCGTCCGGTTCCAGAACGGCGGCGAGACCGTGACGATGCAGCGTGGCGAGGCGTTGTGGATCGTGGGGTCCGCGCTGGATCCGACGAACAAGGAGATCCTGCACCGGTCCGGATTCGACATCGAGTCGAGGAACGAGCACGTCGTGTTCGCCGAGGACGGCCATCAGAACCTCGTCGGCGCACTTTCCAAGGAGGAACTCGCAGCAATCCACACCGCCTACAGGCTGTTCAACGGGAACATGAAACAGACCTTGGCGAAGGAGGAGAAGGCCGCCAAGGGCTACAACATCTTCACCGTTCCGATGTACTGGCCGCGCAAGGTCAGCTTCGAGCACACGTCCGACGACGCCGACCCGCTGCTCGAATACGCGGTCGACGGCGAACCCGGGCTGTACACCTGGGGGCACGCGAAGCAGCGGCAGGGCACGAACAAGCCGCTCAAGGCCGTGAACATCTGGAGCGCGTTCCAGAACCACACGCACCGCGCCTCGCAGCGAGCGGCGTACATCGGGCCGGCCGGCTACGCGCTATCCGTTCTCGGCGACATCCGGGTGAAGCGCGCCATTCTCGATCACGCGGGCCCCGGGGCACTCGACGCGATCCGCACGGCAATCCGCCTGCAGGTGGCGCCGGCGAGACAGGAAGGGTCCAAGGCGCGCATGGCGAGATCGGTGCTCGGCAACATCCAGCAGTCGCTGCTCTCGGCGAGGATTCAAACGGCGTTGCTCCAGCCTGCGTCGCTGTTCATCGCCGCCAACCTGCGGGGCGACACGGGTGACTGGAAGCGGCTCACGAAGGCGGTCGGCCGGTGGACGGCGGATCCCCGGGTCGCCATCGCCGACCACCGCGAGGCGCTGAACATGTCGCCGTTTTACCGGCAACGGTTCGAGTCGGTCGCGAACTTCATCGACGAACTCTCGTCCGGCGCGGTAGGCACCGATCGGTTCGTGCGGCTGCCCGAGGCCGCGAACCGGGTTCAGATGCTGATGCTGATGACGCTCGACGGCGCCAACTCCGCGCTCCGCTGGACCTGGGCGAAGATCCACGCCGAGGAGAAGCATCCCGAACTGGTGAAGAACCGGGAGACCGACCCCGAGGCGTACCAGAAGGCCGTGGACATGGAGTGGTGGCGGCTCACGCGCGGCAGCGAGAACACGTCGAACGGCATGGACCTCACCAAGCCGCTCCAGGTCGCGAAGGAGAACGTTGCATGGGCGTCCATGGTGCCGATGCGGTCCGCACAGTCGAAGCAGTATTCGCTGTTTCTCGACGGCCTGTTTGACCTGTTCGAGGGCGACACGGCGGTCGGGGCCAAGAAGGTGGCGGGAGGGGCCGCCCGGAAGCTGATGGCGGGCGCGATCGCGAGCGGCATGGTCGTCGGCGGCGTGCGGGCAATGCTCAGGCTCGAATGGGACGACGACGATTGGGAGTGGTGGGAGAGCGGGTTCAAGCAGTGGTTCCGCAGGTCGGCCACCGAACTGGCCTCGGGTCCCACGATCGTTGGCGAGGCCGTGTTGCGACCGATCATCGAGTCCACGTTCGGCGAGGGCGCCGGCTACAGCCTGTCGGACCTCAGCCTGTTCGCCGAACCGATCGAGCACGCCGCACAGATGGGGTCCGCCGCCGTGCGGGCGCTTGAAGCGTTCAGCGCCGACGAGCGGGCACCTGGCGGTGCGCCCCGCTCGACGCGCGAACTGGCGGCCGCCGCCGATCGTGGCCTCTCCGCATTCGCGAACATGTACGGGATCGGCTATGGCGGCATGAAGGACCTGCGCGACCGGGCCACCCGCGACGACCCGCCGTCGCTCAGGACCCTGTTGGCGGAGGACGCCGCCACCACCGACCGGCGCCAGCAGGCGCGGTTCCGGCTACAGGGATCCGTGGGCGACGAGGACTACGGGCAGGCCCGACGCGACCTCATTGAACTCAAGGCCGCACTCGAGGCGCGGGACGAATCGCTGACCGCCACCTATGTGCTCGGCGTCATCAGAAGCCCGTACTCGTACCTGACCAAGTACGAGCGCGGCAAGCCGGCGAGGCTGGATCAGCCGATGGAGCGCTTGGAGCGCATCGACGCCGAACTGGCGGTGCGCGACGAATTGCTGGCGACCGCACAGCAGGTCATCGCATTGAACCGGGACCTCGTGAGCGCGAGCGGTTCAGGTCGGCGCCGGCGCCGCACCCGTACGCAGCGCACCCGGAGCACGCGACAGCGGGGAAGTCGCTAGGCCCGTGCGGCGGTCCTGGGTCCGCTCGGAATGGGGATTATAAGGCTGTCTTGACGAAAGCCAGGCATCCTGTTAACTTCAATGTACGATAAGATGCTATCCTACATGGAGTTACGACATGGCTCACAAGGCACCGGGAAAGGCTCACCGCGACGGAATCAGCGTCTTAGACATGGCGCAGATGTTCGCCACCGAAGCCGATGCGGCAGAGTGGTTTGAGACATGGTAC
>JAPPAV010000012.1 GCA_026705345.1 Gammaproteobacteria bacterium | reverse complement strand
ACTCGCTGTCCGGGAGGCGATGCGTCATGAACATGTCGTCCCGGCCGTCGCCATTGAGGTCGGCAAGGCGAACGCTGCCCCGGTCGGACAGGTCGACGACCACCTCGATCGGCCGTTTCTCGAAAAGACCCGAGTCGCCGGTACCCGGATAGACATCGACCCGGGTCGCGTCCGCCTGGACGAGAAGATCCCCTACGCCGTCGCCGGTTAGATCGCCCACGGACACCCAATTTCCCGCCACGGCGCCCGAACCGAGATCGAGCCGGAGCTTCACTCGCCGTTGCACGTTCGGCTGTTCGGCGTAGCCGCCCTCCCCCATCAGGTAGAAGTTCATGTTGAAACTGACCGAACCGGTGAGCAAGACGGAGATGATCTTGCCGATGCCCAACTTGAACGACAGCATGCCGAAGTCCACGCGGCCATCGCCGTCCAAGTCGGACCGTTCGAGGGGGCCCTGCACGCCGGCCGACGAAATTCGCGTATCCGGCGCGGCATCGAAGACCGTCGCGTTTCCCTCCCGTCGCCCGAAGTGGAAGTCGTAGCGCGTCGATTGATCGAACAGGCCGCCGACTTCGATCGTGCTGGTCCCGATGTCGGCGACGCCATCGCCATTGAAGTCGTCGACACCGTAGAGCATCGACCGTGTCTCGTCGACAATGGCCCCGAAGCCGAAGCTCATGGTCACGTCGTCGGTGCTCAATTCCATCGGCACGTGGACGGCAACCGGTTCGGTGTCGAAGCCGCCATACGGGATCCCCAAGTACACGTCGAGGCCGTCGCCGTTCCAGAACGCCAGATCCCCGTGCCCGTCGCCGTCGAAGTCGAAACGATAGATTTCCCGCGCCCGGTACGCCGAGGAACGAAAGCCCGTGCGGGTGGTGGGTGGCGCGGCGAGTTCGACCGGGTCGGTCAGGCTACCGTCCGAACGTTGAATCCACACCGTGTAGCCCTCGAAGCCCGGCAGGGCGATGTCGTCGAGCCCGTCGTCGTTCAGGTCCAGTGCGATGTTCAGTTCGCGAACGTCCGGTGGGGCCACCTTGTACATCGACGGGGCGGCAAGCCAAGGCTTCGGGTCCCAAGTCTCGGGATCGATCCAGTCGATACCCTCGCGACGTAGCGCCAACAGCCGGTCACGACCGCCCAGATTGATCATGTTGACGAAGATAACGTCGCTTGGCACGTCCGCGAGGTGGACACGAGACCACGTATCGCCGCCGTAGGCGTAGACGGCCATTTGCCGCGCCCGTTCGTCGTGTGTAAAGACGACGAGATCGTCAGTGCCGCCGCCGGTCAAGCGCCCGTGTAGAACGGTTTGTGAGATCGACTCGCCCAAGTCGATCCGATGATTGTCGTACGCCAGTTCGGCGAAACCGCCCTGGGCGACGGCAACGACCGCGGCGGCGAAGCGCAGGTTCAAAGTGGACATGGGCCTCGCCTCGGCCAAGGGAAACACGGCAGTGTGCCTCCAGTCACCTGAACTTCCCCTGAACGAGCGCCGTCAGATCGCGAACGCCTCGAGTTTCTTGGGTTCGGTCGTGCCGGAGAACGTCGCGTACGCTGGGAGCCCGCCGGCATACGGCGGATAGTCTTCCCCGGCGATGAGCGGTTCGAGATATCGACGCGCCGTCGCCGTGATGCCGAACCCGTCGCGGCTGATGAAGGACTTCGGCATCGTGCGCTCGACGTTGGCAACCCGTGCGAGCGGTGCATCGCCCAGTTCCCAACGGTAGGGTGCGTCGGACGTACGGACGATCGTCGCCATGACCGAGTCCTTGCCCGCTAGGGCGAGTTCCACGGCGTGACGCCCCACCGCGTAGGCTTGCTCCACGTCGGTCGCGGACGCGACGTGCCGGGCCGCACGCTGGAGATAGTCGGCGACGGCCCAATGGAACTTGTAGCCAAGGCGTGCGCGGACCAACTCCGCCATCGTCGGCGCCACCCCACCCAACTGGGCATGGCCGAACGCATCCGTCCGTCCCGAGTCGGAGAGGAAACGTCCGTCAGGGTAGCGGGCGCCTTCCGACACCACGATGACGCAGTACCCGACGCGCTCGACGGCGTCCTTGGTCTTGTCAAGGAAGCGCGCTTGGTCGAAGGGGACCTCCGGTAGCACGATCACATGCGGTGCGCCGTCTCGGCCGGTCTTCGCGAGTCCGCCCGCCGCCGCAATCCAGCCCGCGTGGCGACCCATTACCTCCAGGATGAACACCTTCGTTGACGTCTCGCACATCGACGCCACGTCCAGCGCGGCTTCCCGCACCGATATCGCCACGTACTTGGCCACCGAGCCAAAGCCCGGACAGGTGTCCGTCAGCGGCAGATCGTTGTCCACGGTCTTCGGTATGCCGATACAGCTGACGGGGTAGCCCAATCGGTCGCCAAGCAGGGACACCTTGTGGGCCGTGTCCTGGGAATCGCCGCCGCCGTTGTAGAAGAAATAGCCGATGTCGTGGGCGCGAAACACGTCGATCAGGCGTCGATACTCCTTCTCGTCGTCGTCGAGAGAGGCCAGCTTGTACCGGCAGGAACCGAACGCGCCGCCGGGCGTGTGCCGCAACCGGGCAATCATGTCGTCGGCAAGCGTCCCGGTGTCGATCAACTCCTCGCGCAACGCGCCGAGAATCCCGTTCTTGCCGGCAAATACCGTCCCGATTCGATCGGCATTCCGCCTTGCCGTCTCGATCAAACCACAGGCAGTGGCGTTGATCACGGCGGTAACACCGCCCGACTGGGCATAGAAGGCATTCTTCGGCATGGCTTGCTCCCTCCTCGCCGCCATTGTCGGCCAAGCAGCGTGGCGATGCGACCTGTTGGCGTCCAACGGCCAATCGACCCTCGTGGATGTGCGACAATTCCTTACATGACAGCGGTTCTTCGGCTGTTCTGGAACATCTGCCTGCTGCGCGATGGTCCGGAAACCGTGCCGACACACACCTGGTTCCTGGCCTCGCTGATCGCCGCTGAACTGGCGATGGGCGTGGTTCTCTCGGCCGTCCTCTACCCCGGCCTATCCCTGCCGCTGTGGTTCAACATGGCCCTCATCAATCTCGCCGTGACGGCATCCATCGCCTGGTTCGCCCTCTACCTCCGCAATTCGGAACCGCGGTTTCCGGCCACGCTCGGGGCGATCCTCGGCACGGAGATCTTGATCGACGCCATGGGCGCGCTGGCGTTGAGCGCCACCAGCGGTGTGGCCCAGCGGACCACGGGCTGGATTCTCACCGTGTGGAGCATCACCGTGATCGGATTCATCCTGCATCGAGCCCTCGCCACCCGTTTGTGGGTGGGGATCCTGCTGTCCTTCTCGGCCGGTCTACTCGGGACGTTCATTGCCCTCGCCTTGCTGGGCGACCTGATCCTCGCTGGCACCGCCGTCTAGCGATGCCCCGTCAGGCGGCACCCGTGCGGCTCTACTTTCTCGGCATCGGCGGCACGCTCATGGGCAGCCTTGCCCAACTGGCGCAGGAGAAGGGGTTCGAGGTTAGCGGTTTCGATGGCCCCCTCTACCCGCCGATGAGTGAGGCGCTGGCTGCGGCGGGCATCACGGTCTTCGAGGGCTTCGATCCGGACCAGCTTCGTCCGCCACCGGATCTGTGCATCGTCGGCAATGCCGGGATGCCCCGCGGCCACGAGGCCGTGGAGTACGTCCTCGAGCACGATCTGCCCTATACCTCCGGTGCCGAGTGGCTGGGCGACGCGGTGCTCCGCGGGCGCTGGACGATTGCCGTAGCCGGAACGCACGGCAAGACCACCACGGCGAGCATGATCGCGCACATTCTGGCCCATGCGGGACTCGACCCGGGGTTCCTGATCGGCGGCGTGCCGGACAACTTCCCCACCTCGGCACGCCTTGGCGCCGGTCGGTGTTTCGTGGTCGAAGCCGACGAGTACGACACGTCGTATTTCGACCGACGCTCGAAGTTCCTGCACTACCGGCCGAAGACCCTGGTCGTCAACAACCTGGAGTTCGACCACGCCGACATCTTCGACGATCTGGAGCAAATCCAGTACCAGTTCCACCACCTGGTGCGCGCCGTACCCCGGTCGGGGCTCATCATCGCGCCGAGCCGCGACGCCAATGTCGAGGCGACCCTGAAGCGGGGTTGCTGGACGCCGGTGTCGACGTTCGCCGTGGCGGAAAACGACGAGCCGCCAATGGATTCGAAGACAGCCACCGCCGACCAATGGCATGCGGTGGACATCGGCCCCGACGGGAGTCGTTTCACCGTCTCCTTCAATGGCACGCACCTCGGGTCGGTGGACTGGGAACTCATGGGCCGACACAACGTCGCCAACGCGTTGGCCGCCCTCGCTGCCGCCCACCATGCCGGTGTCTCCGCCGCCCATGGCATCGCCGCGCTCGGCACGTTCCGCGGCGTCCGGCGACGCATGGAGTTGATCGTCGACCGACCCGGACTCAAGATCTACGACGACTTCGCCCACCATCCGACGGCGATTCGGTCCACGCTGGAGGGCTTGCGGGCCCGGGTCGGCAACCAACTGGTCGTCGCGGTCGTCGACCCGCGGACTCATACCATGTCGCTTGGCACCCTACGCGGCGACCTGACGAACTGCTGCGCTGTCGCCGACGAGGCCATCTGGTTCCGGGGCGACCACATCCAATGGGATGTCGCCGACGTGGTGCAGAACAGCCCGGTGCCCGCGTCGGTGGAAACGGACATCGACACCTTGGTCGACCGAATTGCGGCGTTCGAAACCGACAGCGCACGTCCGACCCACGTGGTCGCGATGAGCAACGGCGCGTTCGGCGGTATCTACGACCGCCTGCGACAACGCCTAAGTAATGCCCCGTAGGGGACGGGCTTGTCCCGTCCCGTCAGCCCACGGGGCACGCGACGCGGGCGACCACAAGGGCGGGCGACCACAAGGGTCGCCCCTACGGGCTTTTATCAAGTGCTTCAACGGGTTGTCGACTTTGTTCCATGGATGCGCCTGCGTTAGAACGACTCCTCCGCCAATGCCATGACGCTGTCCGCACCGGCCTCGATGTTGGCGAGGAGCGATTGCGTCTTGGGCAGTAGTTTGGCGTAGAAGAACCGCGCCACGTCGGCCTTGTCGCGCGCCGAGTCGGCGTCGGTCCGGGCCATGCGTGCCCACAGCCAGGCGTAGATGCCGAGGCCGGTGAGTTCTAGGAAGTCCACCGACACGGCGCCCGGCAAATCGGGGTGCGACCGCGCGTCGGCAAGTAGATGGGCCGTTGCCGTTTCGATGGCAGCAAACGCGTTCGAGAGTGGCCCTCGGAACTCCGGCGGAACGGGATCGTTCGCCAACTCGCTTAAGAGTCGTTTCAAGGTCCTGCCGCCGTCCCGGAGGACCTTTCGGGCGGTGAAATCGAGGGCCTGTACGCCGTTCGTGCCCTCGTAGATCTGGGCAATGCGTGCGTCCCGAACGATCTGTTCCATGCCGTGTTCGACGATGTAGCCATGGCCGCCGAACACCTGCTGCGCGAGCAGTGCGCCCTCCATGCCCCGGTCGGTGAGAAACGCCTTGACGAGGGGTGTCAGCAAGTCCACGACTGCCTGTGCCGACTCCCGTTCGGTCGCGACATCCGCGTACTTGGCGCGGTCGAGCATCAGTCCGACGAACGCCGCGAAAGCCCGCCCGCCCTCCGTGAAAGCGCGCTGTGTTAGCAGCATGCGTCGCACATCGGGGTGAACCAGGATCGGGTCCGCCGGCCCGTGGGGATTCTTCGGCCCCGAAGACGCCCTGCCCTGGAGCCGGTCCCGCGCATAGGCGGCTGCGTTCTGATACGCCAGTTCGCCAAGGCCTAAGCCCTGTATGCCCACCGACAGCCGGGCGTGGTTCATCATCGTGAACATGTTGGCCAAACCGCCATTCGGCGCACCGACGAGGTAGCCGGTTGCGGCGTCGTAGTTGATCACCGAGGTCGCGCTGCCGCGGATACCCATCTTGTGCTCGATCGAGCCGCTGGCGAAGGCGTTGCGCGTTCCATCGGGCAGGAGCTTGGGTACCAGGAACAGCGAGATGCCGCGACTGCCAGCCGGTGCTTGGGGCAACTTCGCCAGCACCAGGTGGACGATGTTGTCGGCGACGTCGTGCTCGCCGCTCGTTATGAAGATCTTCGTCCCGGTGATCTCGTAGGCATCGCCGGAAGGCACCGCGCGGGTGCGGATCATGCCGAGGTCCGTCCCGGCGTGGGACTCGGTCAATGCCATCGCCCCCGTCCACTCCCCGCCGTAGAGCTTCGGCAGGTAGTTGCGTTTCATGGCTTCGTCGCCGTGTGTGTCGATGCAAACCGCGGCACCGATGGTCAGTGCCCCGTAGAGGTAGAGGTTTACGTTGGCACTCCACAACATCTCCTCGAGGGGTACGGTCAGCATCTTGGGAAGGCCCTGGCCGCCGTGCTCGGCGTTGCCGGCAACACCGAACCAACCGCCCTCGGCGAGTGCGTGGAAGCCTTCCCTGAACCCCCTCGGGGCGGTCACCGCGCCGTCCCGCCATTGCGCCCCCTCGGAGTCGCTCGCCTGGTAGAGGGGCGCCATCACCTCGCGGGCCACCTTGCCCGCCTCGGCGAGGACGGCCAAGGCCAGTTCCCTGTCCGTCTCCTTTAGGGCCGGCATGCGAGCCCACTCGGTCTCGGCGTCGAATACGTCGAAGAGTACGAATTCCATGTCGGCGAGCGGCGGCGAATAGTTCAGCACAAGTCGGTGGCCTACGGTGGAAACATGGCGTCGACGAGTCTACCGAACTACCAGACCGACGCGCGGGTTGAATGCAAAGCAAGCCCGCCACCCGGTCCGGGGACGCTATGATGGCGTCATGAACCTGCGTCCCATCACGATCATCGCCGTCCTCGTCAGCATGCTGGGCGGCATCTCCCTTGGGGTCGCCGCCTTCTGGAGTGCGGTGTACTACGAAGGCGAGGCGCGCCACGAGCGGCTGCTGGTAGCGGCTGCGCGCGAAATACAGGGCAGCTACATCGCGGAGGTCGACCCCGACGACCTCGTCGACAATGCGATACGCGGCATGATGGAAGGCCTCGACGGCCACTCGGCCTTCCTCGACGGCGATGCGCTCGTCGTCCTCGAGGAGGAAACCACCGGTCGGTTTGGCGGAATCGGCATCGAAGTGGGCATGGCGGACGGCCTTCCCACCGTGATCGCCCCCATCGCCGGCGGACCGGCAGAGCGCGCCGGCATCGAACCTGGGGACCGCCTGATCGAAGTGGATCACCGACCCTTGGAGGGTCGCACGCTCTCGGACGCCGTGCGGGATCTGCGGGGCGAGCCCGGCACGCCGGTGCACGTGAGAATCCGCAGGCCGACGGAGGTGGAGCCACTCGACTTCGATTTGACCCGCGGAGCCATTGCCAGTGTCGTCAGCCGCTCGCTGTCGGCCGGAACCGGCTACGTCAGAATCTACCAGTTCGACCGCCCCACTCGAACCGATCTCGACAACGCCATTCAGGAATTGCAGCGGGAAGGCCCGCTGTCCGGCCTTGTCCTCGATCTGCGCGGCAACCCCGGCGGCCTCTTGGAAACCGCTGTCGACGTTGCCGATGCGTTCCTGATCGACGGTGTCATCGTCACCATCGAAGGCCGGGAAGCGCGGAGCCAGCGGACGTTCTACGCGACTCCCGATGCCCTCGCCGAGGGGGTTCCCATCGCCGTATTAATCAACGGACAGTCCGCTTCGGGTTCCGAAGTGGTGGCCGGTGCCCTGAAGGACAGGGGGCGAGCCGTGCTCATCGGCGCCCCGAGCTACGGCAAGGGATCCGTCCAGTCGGTGATACGGCTGGGGTCCGGTGCCCTCAAGCTGACCACCGCACACTACCTCACACCCGCCGGTCACTCCATCGACGCAGGCGGCGTGGTGCCGGACATCCGCCTACCTAGGCGTGCCGACGAGACGTTGCAGGACCACGACCAGCGCATCCTGGACGCCGCGCTCGGCGAGTTGCAGAAGACGGCGACCGGCTAGAGGGCCTACCCGTCCGGATCGTCCGCCGGGGGTTGCCGCGACTTGAGCCAACGCTGGGCGACCTCGAAATCAAGCGTCCCTTCGTAGAGGGCCGAGCCGCTGATCGCACCCAGGATCCGATCCGGTCCCAGGCCGAGGTCGAGAATCGCCCGCAGATCGTCGAGGCTCCGGACCCCGCCCGACGCGATGATCGGCACGGGGGCTGCCAACGCCATACGTCTCGTCGCGGCGACGTTGACCCCGGCGAGCATCCCATCGCGGCCGATATCGGTATAGACGATGGCGAACAGTTCCGCCGTCACCGCACTCGCAAACGCCACCGCGTCGACCTCGTTGACCGTCGCCCATCCACGGGTCGCCAAACGGCCGTCGCGGGCGTCCAGGCCAAGGATGACTCGCCCCGGGAACGTCGCCGCAAGCGTCGCGAGGAAATCCGGATCTTCGACCGCCGAGGTGCCGGTGATGATTTGACTCACGCCGAGTTCGAGGTAGCTCCGCGCCGTCTCCAGGTCGCGAATACCGCCCCCGACCTGCACGGGTACCGTGCCGGCCGCTTCCACGATGCGGCGCACCGGTGCCCGGTTGATCGGCGTCCCGGCGAACGCGCCGTCCAAGTCCACCACGTGCAACCGTCGCGCACCGGCTTCCACCCAGTGCGTAGCCATCGCCCCGGGGTCCGCCGAGTAGACGGTCGCGGACTCCATGATGCCCTGGCGCAACTGCACGCACAGGCCATCCTTCAAGTCGATGGCGGGAATCAGCAGCACGTCGTGGCTCCCTACCTGGCCGGTTGGGTTATAGAGAACCCTTCGTGGACGGCGCGTCCTCGGTTCTGGGGTCCCGTTGCAACGCCATGCGCAGCGCCCGTCCGAACGCCTTGAAGATGGTCTCCGCCTGGTGGTGTGCATTGGAACCCTTGAGGTTGTCGACGTGCAGCGTGACCTGGGCGTGATTCACGAAACCCTGGAAGAACTCGTGGAGAAGATCGACGTCGAAGGTCCCGACCCGCGCCCGGCTGAACGCCACGTCGTACTCGAGGCCCGGTCTGCCGGAGAAGTCGATGACCACCCGCGAGAGTGCTTCGTCCAGGGGGACGTAGGCGTGGCCATAGCGGAAGATGCCGCGCTTGTCGCCCACGGCGTCGGCGATGGCCTGGCCGAGGGTGATGCCAACGTCTTCGACGGTGTGGTGGGCATCCACGTCCAAGTCCCCGCGTGCGTCGACCTCGAGGTCGATGCGTCCGTGCCGCGCCACCTGATCGAGCATGTGCTCGAAGAACGGCAGTCCCGTGGCGATGTCGGCGGTTCCCGAACCATCGAGGTTCACGGCCACATCGATGCGGGTCTCCAACGTCTCCCGGGTCTTGGATGCCTTGCGGTCCGTCATGCGAACTCGACTGGTCCACCAACGCGCAGTATACCCGTCGGTTGCCGATCAGCCTCTCAAACGATCCATCAAACTGCCGTACGGCAGGAAGCGGTTGGTGCTCACCGATTTGATCCACGGCGTCAGTTCGTCCGGATAGTCGCCTCGCTCACGTAGCAATCGCGCCAGCTCGATGACCGGCGACTTCGGTCCGGTATCGCAGCCGGGAATCGTCGCTTCGGCCAGCGTCAGCACCCGTAGCCACGCGATCAATCGCTCCGACGACCGATCGGCGAAGAATCCCGACCACTCGGCACCGCCCTGGGCGACTTCGCGCACGCGCGCTTGGGCATCTTTGTCCAAATCGAGAACGTCACCCGCCGTATCCGCCCCGTCCAGCGCAAGCGCGTGCCGGTGGCCCAGCGTGGCCGGGGGTTCCCAGGCACCGACTTCAGCATCCATACTCGGTTCGTGTCAGCCTTCGCAACGTACTGATGGCCGAAGCCTATCACTCGACGGATCCTGGATTCGCGGCTCGGCTGCTCACCTGGTGGGACGAACACGGCCGCAAGGACCTTCCCTGGCAGAGCCCGCGTACGCCGTACCGCGTCTGGGTGTCCGAGGTCATGCTTCAACAGACCCAGGTCACCACCGTGGTCGGGTATTTCGAACGTTTCACGAGGCGATTCCCCAACGTTCAAACCTTGGCCGGGTCGGGACTCGACGAAGTCCTGCACCACTGGAGCGGCCTCGGCTACTACGCCCGCGCACGCAACCTGCACCGGGCGGCGGTCATCGTTGCCGAGCGGCACGGGGGCGTGTTCCCCACTACGGCGGTGGGAATGCAGGAACTACCGGGTGTCGGACGGTCAACGGCGGCCGCCATCGTCGCCCAGGCCTACGGGACGCGCGCGGCCATTCTGGACGGAAACGTCAAGCGCGTGCTCGCGCGCCACCATCGCCTCGCCGGTCCGGTATCGGAGGCGAAAACACGCAAGGAACTGTGGCGGCTGACCGAACTTCACACACCGCACCAACGGGTCGCGGACTACACGCAGGCGATCATGGATCTCGGCGCTACCGTGTGCCGACGCAGCCGTCCGCAGTGTCCCGCATGCCCCATGCGCAAGACCTGCCGGGCATTCGCGGCCGGCGACGTCGAACGATATCCGGAACGCGCCAAACGGCAAACCGCGAGGCGTCTCGAACGGCGGCGGTTCTTCGTGCTGGTCGATCCGGACGGCCGATGCCTGGTCGAACAGCGCCCCGCGCTCGGAATCTGGGGCGGCCTGTGGTCCCCGCCCGAACGGGATGCGAACGAATCCCTGGAGGCATTCCTCGCCGTTCGGGGCATCGAGCGGGCGCTCGTCGACGACGTTCGCGAACAAGCGGTGTTCCGGCACGGCTTCAGCCATTTCGACCTTGACGTCGAGACCGTCTACGTCAAGCTCAAGGCAATGCCGCGTCTCGCCCAGGACGGCGGCGGGAAGTGGATAGACCCCGGTGGCCATACCCTTGGCCTTTCCGCCGTAGCGGCTAAACTGATCAACGCGCAGGCATGGTGAGTCAATCGTGAGCCGAATGGTCCGCTGTCGAAAGTACGGGCAAGAGCTGCCGGGGCTTACCGTACCCCCGCTCCCCGGACCCGTCGGCGAAGAAATCTTCGCCGACGTGTCCGCCAAGGCGTGGCGGGAGTGGCAGCACCTTCAAACCATGCTGATCAACGAGCACCACCTGTCCATGGTGGACGCGCAAGCGCGCCGGTTCCTGACGGAACAGATGCACAAGTTCCTCGCCAACGAGGACTACGAGCGACCAGCGGGATACGTGCCTCCGACGTAGGCGCCCAGGCGCGCCCGAATGGTTACCTGATCATTGGAGAGCAGGCGAGGTTGTCGCCGTTGGGGGCGCGCCGCGAGGAACCTGCGGACCTAGGCGTTCAGGGTCTTCGCATCGCCATCGCCTAGACCGATCCTAGTCCAGCGGGGGGCACCGTTTCTCGATTTCCGAGTCGAGATCGTCCAGGAGCTCTTCCGCCATTTCCCGCTTGTCGCGCGGCAGCGTCGCGATCCCGAACGCGTTCGCCATCGCCACGAGATTGCGCAGGTCCGTACAGGCGATGGTCGGGATGCTGATCGTCGTGTCCAACGCCTCCGGCTCGACGTCGTCGGGGCAACGCCTGGCCATTTCGGCCCGAACCTGGGCTGTGACCTCCACCGCACCGGCTCCCTGGTCCATGCCCAACATGTCGAGCAGGTCCATCGTCGCCAAGAGACCGGCAAGCTTTTCGCAGGAGTCGGTCATCGCGACTTCCCACTTCCAGGAGAAAACGGGCCGGTCGTCGGTTGGAGCGGTCGCGCACCCGGGCAGCATGGCCAAGAGCATTGCCAGCTTGCCGACTCGCCACGTGGTCATGTTCGTTTCCGGCCCCGCCTTCCGACGCGACATTGTCACACTCCAAACTGAACGCCGCCTGAACCGTCGTTATCGACGCCAGCCTGATTGCCCGACGCACCAAGTGGCCGGGGTTCGTCGACCATCTGCTTTGGGTAACGGGACGGGACAAGCCCGTCCCCTACGGTTCGTTGTTTCTCCCGCGTCCGCACGCGCCACACGGGGCGGGGACTCGCATGGGTTGGCGAAGGGTGTCTCGCCTCGCCGCGATACGGTCTGCTACGCCTGCGCGCTCGGCCGAGCCTTGAACTCGGCGTACCACCGATTCAGATGCGGATGTTCGTCGCCAGCGCGGACTTGGATCCACTTCGCGAAGTCCACCACGCAGAAGGCCGTGATGTCGGCGATCGAGAAGGCGTCTCCCGCCACGTACTCCGATGTGCCAAGGGTGTCGTTCAATGCCCCGAGGAAACGGACCGTCGACGCCCGCCCGCGATCAACGAGCGCCTCGATGGCAGGCACACCCTCGCTGCCCGAAATGCCGCGGTCGGCAAAGGTGGGATTGGCGTTCCGGAACGCCTCTGCCACGGACAACAACCCGTCCCACTCCATGTGCCGCTGCGCCGATTCGATCACGGCCTTGGACTGGGCATCCGTGCCCATCAACGGCGGCTCGGGATGCCGTTCCTCGATGTAGCGGCAGATGGCGACGGATTCGTCGATGACGGTGCCGTCGTCGAGTACCAGCGTCGGCAGCAGACTGCGCGGATTGATGGCACGGAACGCCGGCGCCAGGTTCTCGCCGGATGGGATATCCACCTGGACCGTGTCGATCTCGACACCCTTCTCGGCGAGGAATATCCGTACCCGCCGGGGATTCGGCGCCATGGCGTACTCGTAGAGCTTCATTTGGCATCCACCTCGAAAAGACGCAGCATACCCCGTGAGCTATGCGGAGTGGGGTAGGCATGGAGAGCATCGGCCAAACAGGTGTCCAACTCAGCAGCGTCGTTGGCATCGTGTTGTTCTGTCTCGGCCTGGTTGTCGGTGTCGGCGGCATGTGGCTCGCTTGGCGCATCGTCCGAAAGCTACCCCCGGACGAGGCCGATCACGAGCGAACACCAGCCCCCCGGGAGAGGGAGCCCACGTCGGACCGGGAGGCATGAGCACCGCCGACCGCGACCGGTGGAATGCTCGATACGCCGAGGGCGCATACGAGTCGCGACGGCATCCGAGCCAGTTCCTGGAACAAATCGCCCACCGGTTGCCCGAGACCGGGCGTGCTCTCGATTTGGCGTGCGGTGCTGGACGCAATGCGATCTATCTTGCGCACCGCGGTTTGGCCGTGGATGCCGTGGACATATCCACGCTCGCGCTGGAACGAGGACGAGTCGACGCCGCCCGGTTGCCGATCCGCTGGATCGAATGCGATCTCGACGACGGCTTCGAGACCGGCGTGGACTACGACCTGATCGTAAACATCCGCTACGTGAATCCGCCGCTGGTCTCGAGGCTGCTCGAGTCGCTGCGGCCCGGCGGCGTCCTGGTCGTCGAGCAGCACCTCGCCACGACGGCTGACGTGATTGGCCCGAAGAACCCGGCCTACCGTGTCGAGCCGGGGGAACTCGCCCGTGTCGCGAGCGGGATGGTCGTCGAACGAATCGACGAAGGGCTATTCGATGACCCCGACGGACGACGAGCGGCACTGGCAAGGCTGGTGGCCAGAAAGCCGTCCCGTGCGAGTTGACGCCCAAGGAGTCAACGGCTTAAATACGCTGCCGCTCAACGCGGTGCATTCGACCGCCATGTCACCGACGCCGTCGGTGGCGGAAGCTCAGGCTTTGGCTAGGTAGCTCAGTCGGTAGAGCAGGAGACTGAAAATCTTCGTGTCGGCAGTTCGATTCTGCCCCTGGCCACCATTCCGTGCCTTCTATCGCCACGTTGCTTGCATCAACTCACGGACCAGCGCGATGCAAGACGGGTGGGCATCGTAGGGGCGGGGCTTGTCCCCGCCCGCGCCGGAGAACCCCGTATACCGCGACTAGGACGTGCGACCGCGCGACCTTTGAGCGCGATCAGGTCGCCCTCACGGGCGTCGCCCCATGGAACCCAACCAAGTCCAATAGCCCAAGGCCGCCATCGGGATGTAGGCCAGGTAGAGCAAGGTGTACGGCAGGACATCCTGGGCGTAGTAAAGGCCGACCGACACCACGTTGACCGCGATCCATACCATCCAGTTTTCGATCTTCTTGCGCGCGGTCAGCCACATCGCGGCAAGACTCGCGGCGAAGACGGCGTTGTCCCAGTACGGATAGGCGGCATCCGTGAAGCTCGCGAAATACCAGCCAAGCACCAGCGCTCCGGCAATGCACAATCCGCCGACGCCCGCCAACAAGGCGGGGCTGGCGCGGGTCACCGGCAGGTCGTCCCGCTGCTCGCCCCCGAACAACCAGTGATACCAGCCGTAGAGGTTGAGCGGCAGAAAGCCGACCAGGTGCAACGCGAGGTTGGCGTACAGCCGCGCCTCGAGGAGTACGGTGATCGAAACCAGCACGTAGGCGACGCCGAGCGGCCAGGCCCAGACGTTCTCGCGGATGAGGAAGTAGACGATCAGCAGCCCGAGGGCACCGCCGATCCACTCGTCGGCGACGAGCCAGTAGTCGGCCAGCAGAGACAGAAACTCCATGGGCCGCGTAGTCTAATCTCCTCGTTCGGGATAAACGACGAAAAAGCCATGGCGAACCACCCCCCGACGCGGAACATTCTGCCCGTGGTCTTGGCTGGCGGCACCGGCACGCGCCTGCGGCCCCTGTCCCGGGCCCACTATCCGAAGCAGTTCCTTCGCCTGTTCGGGGAATCGAGCCTGCTCCAGCAGACACTGCTGCGAGTCGGCGACCTTCGTTGCCGCGCTCCCTACGTTGTCTGCAACCGCGAACATCGCTTCATCGCGGCCGACCAATGCAGGACGTGCGGCGTCGACCCGGGCGCCCTTGTCGTCGAGCCGGCGGGAAGGAATACGGCACCGGCGGCTGCCTTGGCGGCGTTCAAAGCAACCTCGGGCGGTGCGGATCCGGTGCTGTTCGTGCTTCCCGCCGACCACTACATTGCCGACCAAGCGGCGTTCAGGGCGGCTGTCCGGAGTGCGATCGAGTTCGCCGAGACCGGGAACATCGTGGTCTTCGGCATTGGACCTTCACACCCGGCGACAGCGTACGGTTACATCCGGACCGGTGCTACTGCGAGTGACGGCGGCGTTGCAGCGGTCGCAGCCTTTGCCGAGAAGCCGCCACCTGCCGTTGCCAGGCAATACCTGGACGAGGGTGGCTGGTACTGGAACAGCGGCATGTTCCTGTTCCGCGCGAGCGTCTATCTCGACGAACTCGGACGCCATCGTCCGGACATCCACGAGGCATGCAAGGACGCCGCCCATGCCGATGAGACCGATGCAGGGTTTCATCTGGCTGGAGACGCCTTCCTGCGTTGCGCACCCGAATCCATCGACCGTGCGGTGATGGAGAAGACAGATCGCGGCACTGTGGTTCCCACCGACATGGGCTGGTCCGACATCGGCAGCTGGGACTCGCTCGCCGAGGTACTTCCCTGGCGCGAGGGCCGCGATCATCCCTGGGGGCGCGTCGAGACCACGCGTAGCGGCGACGGCTTCGACCTACGACGCCTGACGATTGCGCCCGGCAGGACCCTCACCCTGACGGTGCGCGGACCCCGGTCGACGCATTGGGTCGTCGTCCGCGGTCTCGCCGAAGTTGCCCGGGGAGCGGTACGGCTCCCGTTGGCCCGGGATCAGTCGACCGAGCTAACCCGGGGCCTGCGCCACAGTCTGACCAACACCGGTGACCATGCGCTGCTGGTCGTCGAGGTGCAGACGGGAAGCCAAGCCTCGGAGGACGCCATCGTACCCGTCGAGGACCCCGATCCGGATTCCCGGGTCGACCCTACCAGGTGAGGTCGACACCGATCGAAAACATCCTGCCCTTGTTTGGCCGCGCACCGTAGGGGTGACGGCCGACGATGTCGTCGGCATCGGTCAAATTCTCAACCCGGGCGAAGAGGCCCACCGAGTCGGTCATCTGGTAGCTGCCCGCGAGGTCGACGGTGAACGAGTCGTCGGTTCTCTCGAACTCGCCGCAGGAAGCACGCACGCACGCGCCATCGACATGGCCAATCGAGAGATGCCCGGAGAAGGGTTCCCTTTGCACGCCGAGGGTCGAGTACAACTGATGTTTCGGAATATACGGCACAGGATCGCCCGCGCCGACGTCGCCGAAGAAGTCCGTATCGGCGATGTCGGTGTCGAAGCTGCCATCGATGTACGTGTACACGACCTCGAACGGCACCGCGAAGCCGGCGGCGGGCGCCACGTCCATGGCGATCGACAGTTCCAGTCCCCGGATGGTGACCGCATCGCCGTCGAAGGCATCGCCAACCTCGCAGTCGACGCCGGAGGAGGACGTGCACTCGCCCAACAGGTTGTCGTAGTCGGACAGGAAGGCCACCGCCTCGATCTGCGCGACCGAGCCGCCCAAGCGAAGCCCGAGTTCGTAGTTCAGGGCTTCCTCCGGTCGAACGTCCGGTGCGTTGGAGGGTGCCGTGAAGCCCTTGTGCACGCCTGCGAGTATCGTCGCGCGGTCGTTGAGCCGGTAGAGGGCACCGATGCCCGGGAGTACGATCCGCGTTCGGTTGGCGCGCGTGCTGCGAAGGTTGTCCGCTGCCCGGGACGCGGGATTCCCCGTTCGACCGGGTCGAGTCTCGTAGCGGATACGGCGCTGGTCGATGTCCTCGTAGCGCAAACCCGGCGTGAACGTCCAGCCACCGATGTCGATTCGATCCTGAACGAAGATCGCGACGGCCTTGGCCTCTTGGATACGGTTTCCGGCGTTGCCCAGCCGACCCAGGTCGTCAAGCCGCAACATCCCGTTTTCCTGGCGGTAGCTGCTATTGCGCTGCAGCCGGTCCTCCTCGTCCTCGTGGTAGCGAACGCCGATCCGGAGGGCGTGTAGAGCCTCGCCCAAGAGTCCGCTCCACGAGACCCCGAACTGGATGCCTCGCGATTCGTATTCGCGGTCGTTGGCTCTCAACTGGATACTGCCCATGGCCGTGTCGGCCGTGCCATGGAGAATCGCCGCCAGCTCGGACGCGGAGCGGCCCCCCAGCGGAATCCCGCGGTTCACAGCCGACACCACGCTAGACCAGCTGGTACGAGAAAGGGCTTCGGCGTTGGCGCTGCCGTCGAAGTCGATGCCTTCGGTCTTGAACCAATTGCGGGCGTGGGAGTTGTCGTAGACGGTGGTCGTCAGCTTCCACGCGTCGCCCGGGACGTATTCATGGCGGACAATCACCTGCTCGTGGTCGGTCCGTATCCTATCGAGCGCCGATAAACCGTAGCGGCGTCTCGGGTCGTTGCGAAAGTCCGCATCGGTGAGTCCGAGGTAGCTTTGGTTGGAGGTCTGCCCGGCCAACTGGAGCTTCAGTTCCACGCGATGGGTTGACTGCGGCGGTGCCAGAGCGACCTTGAGGGTGTAGTCGCGCACCTCAAGGCCGGTGTCGGCATCGCTGCGGTCAATGGCCTGGTAGCCATCCGAAAACCACTGGTGGGTCTCGAGCAGATAGCCGACGCCGTGGTCGCCGACAGCGCCGTAGGTTCCGTGCAGTCGGTTGGTACCGTACTGGCCGGTCTCGGCGAACAGCGAACCGCTGGGCTCGACCGGAATCGGCGTCGAAATCATGTTGAACGCACCGCCGATGGTGTATGGACCCTGGCTGATCGCCGCCGGGCCCTTGAGCACCTCGAAGGCTGACATGCGACCAGGGGTAGGGAAATAGTAGGCAGAAGGTGCCGAGTACGGCGCGGGGGCGACTAGGATGCCATCCTCGAGCAAGGTGATGCGTCCGCTGCGCTCCGTGGCCACGCCGCGGATGCTCAAGTTGGGACGCAAGCCGAAGCCGTCTTCCACCTGGATGGACACCCCTGGAATCTGGCGCGCGATTCGCTGTACGTCGGTGTGCGCGAAGCGTGCCAGCGTCTCCGAGTCCAATACGTGCGCGGCACCCGGCGTGCCTTCGGCCTGTTCGCGGGTGCCCACGATGGTGACTTCCTCGAGATGGGTTGCATCGCCCGGTTCTCCGTTCGCAAGTACTATGCCTCCGGCCAGCACTGGCAACGCCACTGTTCGGTTCATCCCCTGCCCTGTGATTTCGCGACAGCTCAAACTGTATTGCAAATGCGAATGATTAACAATAGCGATTTCAGTTTCGATAGGATCTTTCGAATCTCGGTTCGAAGCGGTGTAGTCTTAGGCCATCGGGATTGCCGGAATGCGTGGTAATGGGCATCTTGAGTTGGCTAGTGCTTGGGTTGATCGCCGGTGCGATCGCACGATGGATCATGCCCGACAAGGGACCCCGGGGAATTCTGATCACCGCCGTGATCGGCGTTGCCGGTGCGTTCCTCGGTGGTTGGATCGGGGCGGGCATCGGCTTGGGATCGGTGCGGGGCTTCGACCTGGTGAGCCTGTTCCTCGCCACCGTCGGCGCGGTGGTTCTGCTGTTGATCTACCACGCTTTGAGAGGACGGGATTCGGATTGAGAATCTCGGGCCGAACGGCGATGAGCCGGTTGCAATACACCCGTGCTTCAAACAGAGTGCCTCGGAACAGCGCTTAGGGGTTTGACATGCGGCTTGGCGTATTGGCCGGCATCGGTCGGGATTGGCACGAATCAATCGAGAAGGTTCGGATTGCCGACTCGCTCGGCTACGAACTCGTGGCAACGGGCGAAGCCTGGGGGCCTTCGACGATTCCGTGGATGACCTTGTTGGCGGCGCATACCCGCAAAATCCAGATCGGCACCTCGATACTCAACACCTACTCCCGCTCGCCCGGTGCCATCGCCCAGGAGTTCGCGACGCTCGAGATGCTGTCGGGCGGCCGCATGGTGTGCGGGCTCGGGTCGTCCGGGCATCGGGTCATCGAGCATTTCCACGGCGTGCCCTTCGACAAGCCGCTCAAGCGCATTCGCGAATACGTGGACATCATCAACATCCTCATCAAAGGGGAGCGGCTCAACTACGACGGCCAGCTCTTCTCGATGAGTCGCGGGTTCCGGCTCGACTACGACCGGCCACGGGACCATGTACCCATCTACATCGCGGCGATCACGCCGAAGTCGATACGGCAGACCGGCGAGATCGCCGACGGCATCTACCCGATCCACTGGCCGCAGGGCCGCTTCGCGTCGCTGCGCAAGGATCTGAGCGAGGCATCGGTGGCCGTCGGGCGGGATGCGGATTCCGTGACCATTGCGCCGTTCACGAATGTCTACGTGCTGAGCGGCAACGCCAGCGACGACGAGAAGGCCTGGCTCGCGGCACGCCAACCCCTGTTCCACTACATCAACCGCATGGGTGACTTCTATTGGAACATGCTTGCCAGCAACGGATTCGAAGCCGAGGTGACCGCTTCTAGGGCGGCATGGAGCCAGCGCGACATGGAGGGCGCGGTGAAGGCGATTACGGAGGACATGGTGCGCGAGATCCAGGTGATCGGCCCCATCGAATCCGTCGCCGAGCAATTGGCCGAACGCTCCCTGGCCGGAGCCGAGCTGCAAATGGTGCAGATGCCCGGTGGAAGCATTGCCCAAGCCGGTCGCCGGCTCGAAGCGCTGCTTGGGTGAGTGTCCACCGGCACCAGAAGCCACGGAATGAACGCGCTCGGACGCCTGGCGAGAGCAGCTCAAAAAAGTTCGAATTACCCCTTGCGGCGAGGCTGTCGCTGCGTACAATGCGCGCCCCTATGAGTGAGCAAGCACGACATACGGGCGTCCCGCACGCGAACCGGAGGGCCAAGCGGCCGACCCCGGGGGCGTTCGCGGAATCGGAGCGCTGTCTCCGGACGCTCACCTAGTCGTTGCACCGTTGTTTCCCGGTGCAACGCCGGCGAGACAACGAAGTCCTTCCCCCTCCCCCTCCTCATTCGTTGTCCCGCCGGCGTTCCCGGTCTTTCCTTACCCCGACACACACGATCTGGTCCCAACCGTGACATCACGGTGACATCACACCCCATTCACGGGTCCCGGATCACGGGTCCCCGACAAACACGATTTCGGACTCAAATGCGATGTTGCGGTGATATTCATTCGCCGGTCTCGGACACACTCGAACTCGGTGTCAAACGCGATGTCGCGGCAATATCCAGATTCGCGTCTAGCGCGACGTCGCCAGATCCGGCAAGGGTTGGCTTTCTACCCGGGTGAGACGGCTCCGTCGGCACTCGGGTCGAGTAGGCGACGTTCGAGTTCCTCCATAGCCATGCTCCCCGGCGATAGGTTCTCGCGGACCAGCCGATTGCCGATTTCCTGGACCAACGTGTTGGCCGGCACCGGGACGCCGTGGAGACGGCCAAGCAGCACGATCTCGCCGTTCATGAAGTCCGTTTCGATATCCCCCGTGCCGCGCAGCATGCTCTGCAACGACGAACCGCCGTGTCGCTTATGGCCCGGCACGTCGCCACCGCGGATATCGGCTCGTCGGGCACGCGTCTCCTCGGCAGTGGCACAGTGGATGCCTGCGGCGCGATAGCAGGCAAGCGCCTCTTCGCGCAACTTGGCGGACACCGCACGGGAACCGGTTCCGGTCGCTGCCTGCACCGCATTGTTGAGATTGCCGAGGAGCTTGGCGTACTTCTGCCCCATGATGGCGCGATCCGGTGCTGAACTGAATCCGGCGCGGCGAAGCGCGGCGGTGACCGATTCGATGAAGTCGTCCACGCCAGCCGGGTAGCAGCCTGCATCGAGTCCCCCCGCGGTGCCTTCCGCGAAGTTCACCACCACGCCAGGTTCCAGGTGCTCGGCGGGGAGCATGACCACCATTCCGTACGTGTGCGGGAACCGACGCAGCGCGAGGCGTTCGTTCTCGACGCCGTTTTGGCAACAGATCACCCGGGCATCGCCGCCAGTGGCCACGTGGAGATCACGCAAAGCGTCCTCGGTGTGCTGCCCCTTCATGCAGAGCACGACCGCGTCGTCGGGACGGATATCCGCCTCGTTGGGGTGCGGGAAGCACGGGATGCGCAGGAGTATGTCCTGGGTAGGCGACACGAAGCGCAAGCCGTCCCGGACGATCGCCTCGAAGTGCGCGCCGCGGGCAATCAGTCCGACCTCGAAACCGTTCAAGTGCAGTCGAGCGCCGATGGTGCCGCCGATGCCACCGGCACCGTAGATGACGAATCTCATTGGGGTTTCACCTCCGGGGGTTGCGCTTGGGTGGATCCGACAATCGGTCAACCGGCGACACGGAACGAATCGACGAATTCCCCGGCCGCCTTCATGCGCTGATAGCGCCATTCCCACGGCGATTCGTTCAAGCGATTCGGTCCGTTCCGGATGTCGAAGCCGAGTGCTGCCGCCTTCGGGAAATGGCTGTAGATCATCACGCGCCTCGACACCCCCGAGTCGTTGGGGCTCGAGGTGTGGATGAGGCAGCTGTGAAAGAACATCACCGAGCCCGGCGGCGCCAGCACGACGACGCTTTGGTCGAGGTCGACGGTCCCCGGCGGCACCTCCAGGCCGTTGCGGACCCGGAGGTGATCGATGTGCCGTTTGTGCGTCCCCGGAAAGACCCGTATCGGCCCGTTGCCCTCGTGGCATTCATCGATCGTCAGCGCCGACGAGACGATGCCTTGAGGGTAGCCATTCACCTTGTAGTAGGCCCAGTCGTTGTGGACGGGAAACCGGTCGTCGTCCGCCGGCACCCGAAACGCCTCCATCGACGGCACCGGCTGCTTGTAGTTCAGTTTCTCTTCCATGAGCACCGGCTCGTCTCCCATCAGTTCCGACATCGGCCCGAGCAGACGTTCGTCGGCCGAGAACTTGGCCAAGGCGAGGGCAAGATCCACGATCGGTTGGATCTTGCGCACGATCATCGTGCCGTCGCGCTGCCGCCGGATGTCCAAGCGCCGGCTCTGGCGCTCGTTTGCGAGGGATGAATTGACGATCAACTCGAGAATGAAGTCGGCGTCCGTCCGCATCGCGGCGACTTCGTCTGCATCGAAGACACCCGGCAGGACCAGATAGCCATCGCGGTCGAACGCGTCGGTTTGCTCGGGGTCCAACAACGGCATAGCGGCCAATCATACCCGACCGAATCTCGGCCACGGCGGCTCGGCGAAGCCGGGCCGCGACGGGTCGAGACGGGCCAAAGGAATCGCGTGGCGAGTCGAAAAGTGAAGGAAATATGGAATCGCAATCGTTAACCGATTGATGTCATTCGAGATTTCTCACCACCGCTCCCGGCGGTGCCGAAACCCCCTCAAATTCGCCAATCCCATCTGCTATATTGGGCTCCTCACTAGTCGGGTCTGTATATCGATACAGTGTAGTTCTCCTCTGCAGGGCGATCACACTTTCATCCATGCAGCCCGGCTAGTGAGGCCACTCCGCAGAGCCTCTCCACGAACCTAAATATCCCGTTTATCAACGGGTTATGGCAGCTCGTTGCCCATCACGATGCAACCGCTGGCGGCGAACATTCCGCCGACGCCCAGACACAGCGAGACCGCAGCACCCGGCACCTGCGCCGGTGCCGTGCCGCGCATTTGCCGAACGCTCTCTTGCAGCGCGTACATGCCATACATACCCGAGTGCATGTACGACAGACCGCCGCCGTTGGTGTTGAGCGGCAGGGCACCGCCGGGCCGTGTATTGCCGTCTTCGATGAACCCCGGTGCTTCGCCGCGTGCGCAGAAACCGAGATCCTCCAGTCCCCAGATCGGGAGGTGTGCGAAGGCGTCGTACACCATCATGTGATCCACATCGCCGTGGTTGATTCGGGCCGATCGCATGGCTTCGCCACCGGCAATGCGGAACGCCTGCGAACTGGTCAAGTCCTTCATCTGGCTGACCATCGGGGTCTCGACGCTCTCGCCGCTGCCCAGGATGTAGACCGGTTTGTTGGGGAAATCCGCGGCTCGTTCCGCAGACGTCAGGATCAACGCACCGCCGCCGTCGGTAACGAGGCAGCATTCCAGGAGGTGGAACGGGTAGGCGATCATGCGCGAGTTCAAGACGTCGTCCACGGTGATCGGATCGCGATACGACGCTCGCGGGTTCATGCCGGCCCATTCGCGTTGCACCACGGCGACCATCGCCAACTGTTCGTGGGTCATTCCGTACTGCTTCATGTAGCGCAGCACGCCGATCGTGAACATCGTGGTCGGGCCCATCGAGCCGTAGGGACCTTCGAATTGGGCCAGCAGGGAACCGCCGCCGCCGCCGCCGCCGCCTCGTCCAACGCCGGATCGGCCGCTCTCGCCGTGGGTGACGAGCACGGTATCGGCATACCCCGCCTCGATGGCCGCGGCGGCATGTCGTACATGGAGCATGAACGAGCAGCCACCCACGGAACTGCCGTCCACCCAGCGCGGAGCGATCCCGAGGTAGTGGGCGACGTTGACCGGCGATTCACCGGCCGTGGCGACACCGTCGATGTCCTTGGCCTTGAGACCGGCGTCCGCCAAGGTGTTCAGAGCAGCGTCGGCGTGGAGTTGGATCTGGCTCATGCCGGGAATCTTGCCGAGTTCCGTGGTCTCGGCGGCACCAACGATGGCGACGGTCATGATTGGCTCTCCCGGGGGCGGAACAACGGAATGGCGATGTCGCCGTTGTCCTCGAAAGTCACCTCGAGTGGCATATCGAGCACCAAGGCGTCCGGGGTTTGATCGCAGTCTACGATGTTGGAGAGCATCGTCGGCCCCTCGTCGAGCTCGACCACGGCAATGGCGTAGGGACCATCGAAAGACGGGTGCGGGCGGTGGTTGATCACGTAGCTCAGAAGCTTGCCCTTGCCGCTCGCAGTGAACACGTCGACATTGCGCGAACTGCACGCCGGACAAAGCGGCCGCGGTGGCAAATAGACGTGCCCGCAGTCGTTGCAGCGCTGCAGACGCAGTTCGCCTGCCTTGGTACCGTCCCAGAAATGCCGTGTTTCCGGCGTTGGCCGTGGCAACGGGCGCGGGCGCTTGCCCAGGCTGTCCGCCATATTGCTCCCTCCAATCGCAAAAGCGGGCGAGTATGGGGCTCTTACGGCGCCGGGAGCAAGGAATTCCAAGGGTAGGTTGGGTCCGCCACGGCCAGAAAGTCCGGATTCAGGAACGACTCCTTGTTGTAGCGGATCGGCCTGCCGTCCAGCTGCGTGACGGCACCTCCTGCCGCCGCCAACACCGCATGGGCGGCCGCGATGTCCCACTCCGACGTGGGCCCGAGCCGGGGATAGAGGTCCGCCCCACCTTCCGCCAGGACGCACAGTTTCAACGAACTGCCCAGATGAACGCGTTCGACGCGGGGGAAGCTGTCCTCAAGCACTTGCAGATACCCCTCGAGGCGCACCGCGCCGTGCCGGCGGCTGGCGACTAGGGCAATGCTGTCGCCCCGCATGGCGCGCGTGTGCAACGGCGTTCTACCGCGGTCGTCGTGCCGCCACGCCTTGTGTTGCGCGCGGTCGCCCAAGTAGGTCTTGCCCTGTGCCGGCACTCCAACCACGCCGAGTACCGGCTCCGCGCCGTCGATCAGCGCGATGTTGACGGTGAACTCCCCGTTGCGCTCCACGAACTCCTTGGTCCCATCAAGAGGATCCACGAGCCAGTAGCGCTGCCAGCGACGTCGTTCGTCGTATGGCGGCGGTTCGGCCTCCTCCGAGACGATGGGCAGATTCGGCGTCAGGGCGAGCAGGCCATCGACGATGATGCGGTGCGCGCGGCGGTCCGCCTCGGTCAGCGGCGAGTCGTCGTCCTTGGTCTCGACTTCGAAGGCGGTGCCGTAGACCTCAAGGATGGCACTGCCCGCAGCCTCGACGATTTCGATTAGCGCGGCGTCCACCCGGTTAGTATAGGGGCATGTCGACCGGACCCGATGAAACCCGCGTTCGCCTAGACAAATGGCTCTGGGCAGCTCGTTTCTACAAGACCCGGAGCCTCGCCAAGACCGCCGTCGACGGCGGCAAGGTCCATCTCAACGGCACCCGCACGAAGCCTGCAAAGGAGGTCGTTCCGGGTGACCGGCTCACGGTGACCCGTGGCGAAGTCGAACAGACGGTGACGGTCGTCCAAATCGCCGAACGCCGGGGCAGCGCAGCCATTGCCGCGACCTTGTACGAGGAAACGCCCGAATCCATCGATATCCGCGAGAGGTTGCGGTCGGAACGGCGCATGCGTGCCGCGGGGCTCACCGTGCCCAAATCGCGTCCCAACAAGAAGCAGCGGCGGGCGCTGCGGGAGTTGAAGACCCTCGGTTGACGCCCCGTTGTATGGAGAAGATCGATCAAACCATCGAATCCGCCCTTGACGGGCTGCGTCGGCAATGGGGCATCGATCTGCGGCGCGCACACGCCGTGGTCGGTTTGCTCGTGTCCACCCGACCTGTGCCAATGGCAGATCTGGTGCTAAAGACTGGGCTGTCGCACAGGTCTATCAAGGAAATCGTACAGACGCTTGGTCCATTCGTCGAGGAACTACCGGCGGGTTTTGTCATGGACAGGGAACACCATCGTGCCGTGTCCGAGGTTCTTGCGGCAGCCCGACCTTCGCCACTCACCGCAGTCGACAAGTCTGCAATGCTCTCGAAACTAGGCAAGGTACTCGCAGATCGACCGTCTCCGATCTGGCAGCTCGACCATGTGCCCGCAACAACTGAGACCTTGTGGCGGCGGGCGGCCTACATGCACTCTACATTCAACCTCCGCGACGCTGCGGTATTGATCGTGGGGGATCAGGACATGACATCTATCGCCCTGGCGCTGATCTCCCCATCCACCGACATCGTCGTGGTCGATATCGACGAACGTCTCCTTTCGTTCATTCATTCGGCAAGGCACGCACTAGGGCTCAGGATCAGGCCCGTCTTTTCCGATCTGCGCATCGCTTTTCCACGTTCACTGCTGCAACACTGCCATCTGGCTTTTGCCGATCCGCCGTACACGGAGGAGGGACTACGTCTCTTTCTTCAACGCGCCGTGCAATCCTTGGTCAAAGGAGAACCCACGCGAATCCTCCTCGCGTACGGATTTGGTGATCGTCAACTTGCTAACGCATACAAGGCGCAGTCTGTCATTCACAGCCTGCGATTGGTTCAGCATGCGATGTTGCCTGATTTTCATCACTACGAAGGCGCACAAGCGATCGGGAGCCGGAGCGACCTCTACGTCCTGGAACCGACCTCACGCTCCTTTGCGGCATCGCGAGAGGTAAAAGAGGCTAGTGCCATTTACTCAAAAGGGCGCGAGGGTCGCAATGTCAGCATTCGAAGCTTGCCGTCAGAGCTCCTGGACGCGCTACCGGAACCGATCGACTGGCTTCTCGTCGGCAATCCGCTACCAGGCATTGAACTGAAACAAAGGGTGTCCATCGACGCGTTCTTCCGCACACGATTCTTGAATAATCGAGCGCAACGCATAGTCGTCAACGCATATCCAAGCTTCGGAAGCAGCCTGTTGCGACTCTGTCTACATGCGAACGCCGACGACATCACCCTGATCGGTTCGTGGCGCGCGGTCACAAAACTCAGACGGCAACCGTATAGAGAGTTGGTTTTGCTGAAGTACCGGGAGGCATGGTACAGGCAGGCTGGCAACGCAGGGGTTCTCGCACTCGCACCAAGAGAGACATCGGACATGGATGCCACAGACTCAGTCATGACGCGGCTGCTCCGCAAACCGGCGGCTCGGCTGGGGTCAGCTTGGCGCGAATCGCTCATCAGGCATTTTCGCAGGCGGGATGTGGCGATTACGAAGAACGAAGCACGGGGCGTGATTGCGGACACTGAGATTGGCTTGATCCATGGCGAGTCCTTCGTGGTTGAACTACCCGAGGTGATGTTATTGCAGCTCCGGGATGCCATAGCGCGGACAATCGCATTGCTCGAGGTTGTCCACTTCGGACCGCAAGCCGAACGGCATCAGCCGCTTGCCTAGCGCCCGTCGCCACGAGCTCTGGACACGACGAGGCGCGGGAGGCGCGTGTTGCGGCGGCCGATGGCTCCGGCTTCGGTGGCGAGGCCGTTCGTCGCCCATAGTTCGAGGCAGTCGTGACACCGGTCGTGTAGAATCCCCCGATCCAACCGGGCGACGGCCATGGCGCTCAATTTCGATACCTCGCGGAGTTCCCGCAGCTACTACGAACTGTCCAACACCGCACTTGCGGAACTTGCCGTCCTGCGCGGCGAGGGTCGCCTCGCGGCGAACGGCGCGCTAGCGGTCGAGACCGGTGAACGCACGGGTCGGTCGCCCAAGGACCGCTTCATCGTGTCCGAACGCGGCACCGAGGATTCGATCGACTGGGGATCCATCAACCTGCCGGTCGAGGCACGTGTGTTCGACGCACTCTGGCGTCGCGTCCAGCGCCACCTCGCCGAGAAGGACACGTTCGTGTCGGCGGTACACGTTGGTGCGGGTTCCGTCCACTACCTGCCGGTCAACGTCACCACGGAGTACGCCTGGCACGCGCTATTCGCCAAGGCATTGTTCATCACGCCGGCGGTCTTCAATCCCGCCGGCAAGCCCACCTGGGAAGTAGTGAGTGCACCGGAGTTCATGTGCGATCCCAAGCGTGACGGGACCGCATCCGATGCCACGGTGATGATCGACTTCGCCGGGCGCCGGGTGCTGCTTGCGGGGCTCCGCTACGCGGGGGAGATGAAGAAGGCGATGTTCGGCGTGCAGAATTTCCTGCTCCCGGAGCGCGACGTGCTGCCCATGCACTGCGCCGCCAACGCGGGCTCGGCCGGCGACGTGACACTGTTCTTCGGGCTCTCCGGGACCGGCAAGACCACCCTCTCCGCGGATCCGGACAGGTTGCTGATCGGCGACGACGAACACGGCTGGGGCGAAGGCGTCGTGTTCAACCTCGAAGGCGGCTGCTATGCCAAGTGCATCGACTTGTCGCGCGACAAGGAGCCTGTCATCTACGATGCGATTCGGTTCGGCGCCATAATCGAGAACGTCGTCCTGGACCCGTCGACGCGCGAACCCGACTACGGGGATTCGTCGCTCACGGAAAACACCCGGGCGTGTTATCCCCGGGCCAACATCGGCGCCAAGGTACCCGACAATCAAGGCGGCGAGCCCAACGCCGTGGTCTTCCTGACCTGCGACCTGAGCGGCGTGCTGCCACCTGTTTCGATGCTATCCAAGGAGGCCGCCGCCTACCACTTCCTCTCCGGCTACACCGCGACCGTCGGCTCCACGGTCGTCGGTTCAGCCGAGCCCTACTCGGCGACGTTTTCGACGTGCTTCGGTGCCGCGTTCTTTCCACGGCCAGCGCGGGTCTATGCCGACCTCCTCATGAAGCGCGTCGAGAACTTCGGCTCCGAGGTGTACCTCGTGAACACCGGCTGGACCGGTGGCGGCTACGGGGTCGGCAAGCGATTCGACATCCGCACCACCCGAAGCATCGTCCGCGCCATCCAGTCGGGGGCCTTGAGGAACGCGCCGAGGCGCCATGTCCGGAGCCTGAACCTCGACATCCCGCTCGACGCGCCGGGCGTCGACCCCGCCCTGCTCGACCCGCGCAATACATGGACCGACCCCGACGCCTACGATCAGGCCCGAGCGGCGCTGACAGCCAAGTTCGCGGCCAACTTCGCCCAGTTCGATGTCGACCCCGGCATCATCGCCGCGGGACCGCGTCCGACCTAACCTCAAGATGGCTGAACTCCCGGAGGCGTCGCTGGCGGCTATCCGCGGTCGCGCCGAACTCGGTGCACTGCGGCGCGGCATCGAAAAGGAGAGCCTGCGGGTGACACCCGCCGGCATCCTGGCTAGGACCCGTCATCCCGTCGAACTGGGATCGGCGCTGACGCATCCGCATATCACCATGGACTTCAGCGAAGCCCAGCTCGAGCTCATTACCGGCGTTCATCCGAGCGCCGAGGCAGCCCTTGACGAGCTGGCCGACGTTCACCGCTTCGTCTACTCGAACGTGGGCGACGAGTTGCTGTGGGCGACCAGCATGCCGTGCATGATCGGTCGCGACGAGAACATTCCCATCGCCCAGTTCGGGACCTCCAACGCCGGCCGGTCGAAGACGGTCTACCGCAACGGCCTCAGCCATCGCTATGGCCGCCTGATGCAGACCATCAGCGGCATCCACTACAACTTCTCGGTGCCCGAGACGCTATGGCCGACCATCGCGGCGAGCCGGAACCAAACACCGGACCGAGATTTCGTAACACGCGCCTACTTTGGACTGATCCGCAACTTCCGGCGCTACTCCTGGCTGCTGGTGTACCTGTTCGGCGCCTCGCCGGCGGTGTGCAAGTCGTTCATCCGCAACACCGACTCGGGCCTGGCGCAGTACGACGAAGGCTCGCTCTACCTCCCCCACGCCACCTCGCTCAGGATGGGGCGGCTGGGCTATCAAAGCGATGCGCAGTCGTCCCTGCACATTTCCTACAACAGCCTGGCCGAATACGCCGACACGATGTTCGGCGCGCTGACGGAACCCTACCCGCCCTACGAGGCCGTCGGCGTGGAGGTGGCCGGCGGCTATCGACAGCTCTCGACGACGCTGCTGCAAATCGAGAACGAGTTCTACGGGGCCATCCGGCCGAAGCGACGGACCCGGTCTGGCGAGAGACCGCTGGAGGCGCTCTACGGACGCGGTGTGGAGTACGTCGAGGTCCGGTGCCTCGACCTCAATCCGTTCTTAAGCCTCGGCGTCGATGCCGACATCTGCCGATTCCTGGACGTTTTTCTGCTCTTGTGCCTACTCACGGACAGCCCCCCGGACAGCCGCGCCGAATCCGAGAGCATGGTCTCCAACCAGCTCGTCGTGGTCGAGCGCGGTCGGGAACCCGGCCTCGAACTGACCGATGGCGACATCGGTGTTCCGCTGGTTGCCTGGGCCAAGCGGTTGCTGGACCAGTGCGCCCGGGTTGCGGAGGAAGTCGACGCCGTAGCCGGCGTCCCGGACCACGCCGACGCGGTCGATCTACAACGCCGCAAGGTCGAACAACCCGAGCTGACCCCCTCGGCGCGGGTGTTGAACGCCCTGCGACAACAACGCGTACCCTTCTTCCGCTTCGCCATGAACCAATCCGCAGCGCACCGGGGCTATTTCGAGGAACGCCCGCTGAGTCCCGAGCGGCACAAGGAGCTGACCGCGATGAGCGAAGAGTCGCTTACCCGCCAGA
The DNA here is from genome assembly GCA_026705345.1 of Gammaproteobacteria bacterium. GTDB lineage: Bacteria > Pseudomonadota > Gammaproteobacteria > Pseudomonadales > Azotimanducaceae > VXYL01. The sequence continues at coordinate 37,743 of JAPPAV010000012.1, read as the reverse complement.
CTGGGATGGAGGCCAGCGACCGGGAAACCTTCGAGGAGTACCTCAAGCGGTTCCTCGAACTCGATATTCCGCGTGGGGTGACGGGTTGAGACGCGGGTGGCGCGTTGAAGCGCGCGGAGCGCATTGAACTTCCTTGCCCATTGCGTGCTCGCCCAACCGGGTGACGGCTTCCTTGCCGGCGCGATTCTCGGCGACTTCGTCAAGGGCAACATTCCCCAATCCCTGCCGTTGGAACTGCGGGCGGGCGTTCGGCTGCATCGGCGCATCGACTCGTTCTCGAACCGTCTTCCGGCGATGAAGGCGAGTACTCGCCGGTTTCCGCCACCGCTGCGCCGGGTGGCGCCGGTGCTGCTCGACGTCGTGGCGGACCACTGTCTCGCGCTGTCCTGGCCTCGCCACGGCATCGGTGACCTACGGACCTTCACGGCGCGCGTCTATGCCGCGATTGGACACTACGGCGATTGGATCCCCCCGAGGGGGAACGAATTCGTCCGGCGGATGATCGAGACCGATCTCCTGGCACGCTACGCCGATCTAGACGTCATCCACCGCGCCATGGAACATATTCTGGCCCGCCTCGAGCTCAGGCATCTCGGAGGAGGTCTCGCCGAGGTTCTCAACGGCTCGCTAGCAGCGCTGGCCGAGGACTTCGATGTCTACTACCCGCAGCTTGAGGCGTTCGCCCGGGCGGAGCGAACAGAGGTCGTGCATTGGGCGCGCTCGACTATCTGACGACCTTGATGTTGTCCCCCGCCCGCGGCTCGCCGTTCGGGTGATCGCCGTTCAGGAGACGCAGCGTCTCCTCCGGGAATTGACTGATCGGGGAGTTGTGGGCCAGTTCGGCGTAGGTCTGCCCCGGCTTGGCGACGATGACCTCGATGCGCTGGCGGTTGGCGATCTTCAAGTCGTCCTGGGTCATCGGGCGTAGCGCGCTCATCGTCGCGCGAAACTCCTGCCGGAAGGCCTCGGGGTCGCCGTTCGGCCCGCATTCGCCCTTGAAGAAAAAGACGTCGTTGCGGTGGTAGAGCACCCCGATGAGTCCCAACTGCACGTTCGAGGCGCTGGTGTCCACCTCGCCGATGTAGGCTTCGTTGCCGTTGATCTCAACTTCCGTGCCACTGGTGACGTCGTCCCGCTTCAGCACGTCGGCGACGTACTTGGCGGGCGACTTGCGCTTGACGGGCTGGTGGCGCATGACGCTGATCGTGGCGACTCCGGCGCCGCCCGGGGCCACGCCGTTGACCCGGGCGGACGAGTACCCGACCTGCCACTTGTCCGGGAACTCGATCACGACCCGCAGTACGCTGTGATAGTAGGTGCTGTCCCGCACCAGGCCCCGCGCCGCCTCGTCTCCGTAGACCAGTCCGTTCATGAGACTCCAGAAATCGCCGACGGGCTCGACCAGTTCGTCCGGCAGGAATTGCTGCGAGTAGGCCACGGCATCGTGCAGACGCTTGTCCTGCTTGGGGTGCGAGGCGAACAGGCCGTGATAACCCGTCGACCTGCCTGCGACTTGACTATTGAAGAGACTCTGGTCCATGAGGACGTGCAGCATGTCCAATACGGCCGACGGGTTGTAGCCCGCCTTGGCCATGTATTTCGCACCGAGGTGGTCGGCCTCCAGTTCCATTTCCCTACCGTATCCGGACGTCACGACCGACGTCAGCCGATTGGACAGTTGATTCAGTTCACCCCGACCCGTGGCGATGGCGGACAGGAAACCGACCGACTTGCCGAGCAAGTCGGTAAGGCGCCGCTTGCCGACGTGATTCGCGGTGATGTGGGCGATCTCGTGCCCGATGACCGACGCCAGTTCGTCTTCCGACCGGACGTACGCGATCAATCCTCGGGAAACGAAGATATGGCTCTCCGGCATCGCCATGGCGTTGAGGATCGCGCCGTCGAGCACGTAGAAGTGGTATTTCTTGCCGCGATCCGGGCTATGCGCCAGGAGCCGCTCGCCGATCTCGGTGACATACCGCTGCCAGCGTTCGTCATCGTAGAGGCCGCCGTTCTCCTCCAGCTCCTTGACCATCTTCGAGCCGGGACTGGCAAGCGCGCCGGAAGCAACGAGGGCGGCCGCGGTCACGACAGCCAGATACAGGTGCGAATTCAACGGGTTGCGGACTCGTTTCATGAGGGGCTCTCCTCGTTCATTCGCCACCCGCGCCCTTGGGCGCCGCGTTTCGCCTAAGCCGCCACGCAGCGACGGTCGGTTCCCGCCGTTCCCGACGGGCCGCCACTTGCGCGGCAGGTCCGACCGCCACCTAGGCGGAGATTACCACCGTTTTGATCACGCGAACGTCCACAAGTTCGGAACCGGTGGTCGCCCGATAGAGGATTTCGAAGTCTGGCCGGAGTCGCCGGCGAGAGGGTTAGCTCGCCGTCAGGGAACCTTCGCCGAACCTGCGCCGGAATCGCTCGACGCGACCGCCGCTGTCGACGATCTTCTGCTTGCCGGTGTAGAACGGGTGGCAGGCGGCGCAAACGTCGAGGTGGATGTCCCGGTTCAAGGTCGAACGCGTCTTGATCACGTTGCCACAACTGCATGTGGCCGTGATCTCGCCGTATTCCGGGTGTATGCCGGGCTTCATCGCGTTGCCCTGTCCGCCTGTTCCTAAAGGGCGCGCAGTCTATTCGTCGTGGCGGGGGAATACAACCAGAGCGGATCGGGTCGGGCCGCTCATTCAGCTCGTGTCGCCAATTCGCTGAACAGCGCCGCCTTGCGCTCGTTGGGGTCCGTTTCCGTGTAGTAACGCTGCAGTCTCTCGGCGGCGGCGGCGCGTTCGTCAGGCGAGTCGATGGCTTCGAAGAACCGCTCCGCCGCCACGGTGTCGTGAGCCGCTAAACGGGCAGCAATCACGCTGCGAAGCGCACGGTCTCTCGCCAGACCGGGCCGGTATCCCATTAGCGCGGTCGTCGCGCGAGGCGCATCGTCGCGGAACCAGTCGCGGAACATGTACGCCACCACCGGCGCGTATTGCTCTGCGGTGCCGAGCGACTCGGCCCAAGCCAACGCGTCGTCGGGTTCTCCCATCTCCCACTGGGCAACTGCCATAGCGGCGTCGATCCGCATTTCCGGGTCGGCCATGCCTTGTATCAGTTGCTTGGTCACCGACGCGTCCACCCCGTACATCTCCGCGATCATCCAGTCGTAGGAGTTTCTTCGAAGCGTCTCGTCGAGACGCATTAGCCATTCCAGTGCCCGTTCCGGGTCGGCACGCACCAATCCGGCACCGACCTCGCCCATGACGACCGGCTGATCACGCTGGTCGAGTTCCGCGAATGCCGACACCGCGCGGTCCAGGTCACCCTGATCCAGGAACGCCTTGAGAACGCCGATTCGGGCCTGACGCCTCGCCGGCTCTGCGGGAAGCGCCTCGACCAGCGCCTCGGCATGGTTTGGATCCGTCCTGGCAAGACTGAGGAATGCGGGGAACACCAGGTCGAGCAACTCGCCGGTGTCCTGGGCGAGCAGCCAATCCGTGGCGGCTCGTGGTCTCACCTTGGCCCATGCCTCCAAGACCTGGTAGAGCATCGAGTCCCTGACGCTCGCTTCTCCATCCCAGCCGATGATCGCCGTCAACGCGCCGGTCGGGTCCGCGGTTGACCAGTCCGACGCCAACAGCACGACCTCCTCCCAGCGCGAGTCGGGATCGTCGATGGCGCCGAGCCTCGCCAGTGCCGCACCGTAGGCCTCATCTCGAGTGGGGACTACCGGCTTCGAGATCTCCAAATCAGCTAACCACGCACCGAGGCCCTCGGCAATCGACCGTAGCTGGGTGGCGGGAAGGTCGAGTTGCAGGATCGCCCGTGCCGCGTCGGCTCTGGGGCCTGTCGGCAGTTCCGCCGCGCGCGCGACGGCTGAGTTGAGATCCGCGTGGGCCCAGGCCCGGAACACCGCCGAGACGGCTTCGGGGTTTGCCAGCGTACGCACCGCGTGATCCGCTGCCGCCGCTGGATCAACGGAAGCGAAGCGAATGTAGAGTACGCGCGCGACGTCGTCGCGATGTGGCGCGGCAGGCATGTCGGCAACCTCGGCCAACAATCGTTCGATGCGACCGCGATCCGCTTTGACGAGGAATCGATACAACGCCGCGTTGCGGTCGAATCCATCCGCCACGCTCGCAATTCCAGCCAATGTCCGGTCGGTATCCGCATCCCCACCCGGCGCTTCGGCCGCTACGGCTGGGGATCCGCCAAGGCCTACCGCGAATCCCACTAAGGTGGACAAGAGGTTCCTACGCATTGCCATCATCGTCCGGAAGGTACTTGCCGTACCGTTCGGCCTTGCGACGATCAGGCTCGATGTCTCTGAAATGCCGATGCAGGGGTTGGGCGGCCTTGGCTTGCTGATCCGGCGACTCGATCGCGTCAAAAAGACGTTCCGCCAGGTGGGCATCGCGCCGAACCACGTCGGGCATCATGGTCGCGGCCGCTTCATCCCGCACAGGCCCGCCACGCATGTCGAGCAACTCTCGACAAGCGGTCGCGGGATCCCGGCCCGCCCAAGTGTCGAACACCTTGACGATCAGGTTGGATCGCCCGGCCTCGGGTTTGAAGTCTCGAGCCCAGGCCAGCGCCTCCTCGGCATCACGCCGTGCTTCGTCTCGCACCACCTCGTCCGCCGCTCGGATCCGCAGGCCCGGTTCGTCGAGCGACTCCAGCAACCGAAATGCTTCGGTGTGATCCTTCCCGTGCACATCGCGGATCACGGCCGCCACCTCGTCGGCGCGAATCCGCTGGTCCACCGACACGGCCCAATCGAGGGCTTGCTTGGCGGAACGGTTGGCGAGGAGTGCCCGTCGGAGTGCGTGGGTGTTGTCCACCTTCCAGGAGATGTCCAACGATGCAAAGAAACTCATCGCCTGATCGATGTCCCGTCCCGCCAAGACCCCAAGCACGGCGTAGGCGGCGCTTGGCCTGTGCGAAGCAGGGATATCGCCGAGGCGGGCGATTGCCTCTTCCGGTGCGTGTTGGGTCAATCGACTCATCACGGCCCCAATGTGGCTCCGGATGTCGGCTATTTCCTGCGCCATCAGCCAGGCGAACGCCTCGAGGGGTTCCTCATCGGCCCAATTCCAAACGATCTGGGAACCAATTCGGTGTCGAATCAGCCTGGTACTGAAACCGTTGCTCCTCACGGTCACGTGGATGTCGTTGTTGGCCCAAGCCTTCACGGCCCCCATGGCATCAGTGGGGCTGTCCAACGCCCAGTCGAGGGCGATCCGTTCGGCGAGGATCTGCCGCACCAGGCCGTCTTCGACCGCAATGGCCCGGCACCAGGCGTCCGCGTGTGATTCGTCGTCCCGTCTGCCGAGCTTGCTCGCCTGGGTCGCCGCCAGCAGCCGCACGCTGGGCGTTGGTACCGACACGCCAATGATCCTCTCGATCTCGCGGTACTGATCGTGGTTCAGGTTGGCGTCGAGACGCTCGGCCACGGAGCGTAACTCGTCCACCGGAATACCGAGTTGGAGCAGCGCACGTGCTGCCGCAGCCTTCGCGGAGGAATCGAGCTCGGCTGCCCGAGCAACCGCCGCATCGGGATCAACTTGGGCCCACGTTCCAAAGATGGCCTCGAGCCAGACCGGCTTGGTCGCGCCCTCAAAGGCGTGTTCGAGCGCGGCTTCCGGGTCGAGCGCAGCGAATCGCATGTAGAGCACCCGGGCGACGTCGTAGCGGTGCGGGCTTCGTGGCAAGGTCTCCACCTCGTCCAGCCACTCCTCGACCTGCTGCCCCGTTGCGCCGCTAGCCAAGCGATACATCGCGGCATTGCGCGAGAAGTCGTCCGTGATTTCGGCAATCTCGGCCAAGGTCGCCTCGGCCGACGGCACAGTTTGCAGTGCCGTCGACTCACCCGCCGAAATCTCGGATTGCGTGCGGGATGTTCCGGGTTCCGGCCGATCCGCCCGCCAGACCACGACAGCGGCAACCACCACCGACGCAGCGACGATCAGGACCATCGACAGACGCGACAGACGTCTAGCTCCCTTGTGTTCGCGATTGGAAACGGACATCGACAACGACTCGCTGGTCCGAGTTCGGACCGAGCATAACAGGGGCGATCTACTCGCCCGCCTCAAGAACCGGTGGTCGACCCATCGACTGGCCTGGTGCCCGCGTTGGACACCGGCGCCCAGCGGATCGCGTCAGCTACGACGATGTCACCCGTCGTATCGTCCGAGACCACGACGGTTACCGGACCGGCGGCAAGGTCGAAGGTACCCAGATCGTTCCAACCCGAAACCGCCGTGCTTGCGTCAAAGATGAAGGGCGTTCGGCTCGCCCCGGCAACTATCTCGAAGTCGAGTGTCCCGAAGCGGTCGCCAGACTCCCACCCCGACGGCAACTGGAAGCGGTTGCCTTCGCTCGCGGACGATCCGGGCAGGTGGTAGGACAACCGCCACGTCCCCGGTGTCGGCAGTTCCGCGCGGAACGATGCCCGGCCCTCGCCGTCCCCCGCCTGGATTCGCGTCAGGGTGCGCCGGTATTTACCCCAACTCACCGTGTCGGGGTTCTCCTGTCGCCGCCAAAGGCGCGCACCGGCATCCGAGTAGTACTCGGGTACGCCACCGTCGGTATCGTCCTCTTCATCGCCGAAGCTCATGCGAAAGCCCCGCCTGGGCGGCGATACCGTGGCGAAGCCAGGGTCGAGGTCGTCCACCACGATGCCCGAATCCTGCGGCGTCCAATCGCTGTGACGTGATCCGTTGAACGGCTCTCCCGGCAGCGTCGTCTCGGGATCGATCGGCGGGAGAGCCAGGCGCATGATGCGCCGGTTCTGGGACAAGTAGGTCTCGAGGCGCACTTCAGCCGGCGGTTCCGATGCCACCACGCCGAGTTCCAGCGAGGTCTTTCCAGGCACGTGGACGAAATCGCCCCACTGATACAACGACGACCAGAACGCGATGGCGGCGACACCGGGAACCGGCTCGTCGTTGCGGATGTGGACCGCGAGTTGATAGCGGGGCTGGCCGTTCTCGTCGTCGGCTATCCGGTAGGCGCGGAGGTCGGAAGCCAGGAAGCCCGGCAACGTCGACTCGCGCATGAAGTGCTCGATGTAGGGTGCCATTGCCGGGTCCGTCTCCGTCATCGCCGCGATGAAATCGTCGAGGCCGAAGGTGGAGCCCGCATGCCGTTCGCGCATCAGGGCCAGGAACTCGCCGACCTTCTCGCGCCCCATGAGCCCTTGCACCGCCAACGCGATGAGGTTGCCCTTGTGGATCAACACGTCGGCGTGTGCGGTGGATTCGTTCGGATCGAAGTTCGTGAACGAATACCCGGCGCTGCGGTCCTCCAACGCCATCGGGAAGAACAGGTACCAGTTGAAGCTGAAGGTCGCGGTTCCCGTGAGGCGGTGCATCACCCGGAGCGGAAACGGCGAACCAGGCGCAAGTCCGAGTTGCAGCCAGTGCCCCGGCGCCACGGTGCGTTGATTTCCGAATCGCCAAGCGGTCAACGACTGCAGCAGGTAGTTGGCCGCGAACGCACCTTCGCCGGTAGCACTGGTCAAAAACGGCAACAGGTTGCGCGATGCCCCGGCACGGAGCGGAACGCCATGCGGACCCCGGCCGGCATAGGCCAGATCCATCTGCAGCACCATGTCGTCCGTCGGCGATCCGTAACGTGGCCGCGCCTCTAGACGCCGGGTCGGCAGGCCGTGCTCCGGCAGCATCTGAATGCCGGGCCACGCCTGGACCGCGTCCAACAACCGGCCCCCGCGATAACGCCGTAGCTGGGCCGGCACCTCGACGAGGCTCATCACCCGGTGCGGATAGCGGAGGCCCGGAATGGCACGCAGGTTCGATCTGATGTAGTTCGCGACGGTCTCAAGCTTCTCTTCCGCCGAGAAGTACTCGACATTGGCGAGGTGCTTGCGGTGGATCAGCAGTTCGTATTCGACATCGTCGAGTGGGAGCGCCCTTCGCTCGAGGGGGGCCGCGATCAGCGGAAATTCGGCCAACGCCACGCCAGGACGAAACCGAAGGCCACCATCCCGCACTTCGCGCCCCGGCCCGACCACGTGCCAGCCGTCCGGAATCTCGACGGTCAGGTCGATGTGGTGAGAGTCCGGCGGCTGCACGGCGGGATTCTCGACGCCGAAGTTCGCGCCCGACTTCGGCAGCCAGCACACGGCCGGTGCGAGCGCCACATAGCGGCTGTCGAAGAGCGACGCCTGCTCGCCCAGGAGCACGATGGGCATGCCGAGCAGCGTCTCGTCCAACGCCCAAACGGCACTGTCGAGATAACCGAAGCGCGGGTCGGGGATGCCGCGGGCCCGGATCGACATGTCGGCCCGCTCACCCGGGGACAGCGGTCTTCCCGGTCGAACTCTGAGGACCCCGCTATCGTGTTCAAACTCGAGCCCGGTGCCATCCATCTGCACCGACTCGACCCGCATCCCCGGGTTCAGGCTGAACAGAAAGTCCGCCAACGGCGCCGCATCCGGCGCACGCATCTCGAGGTCGAGGGCAATCGCAAGTTCCCGACCCGGATCGATGACCACGTTCCCGGAGATTCGCTCCAGGTCCGGCCGAGCCGACGTCTGCAATGCCGAATGGACCTCCGCCCAAACGACGCGTTCCGCGCGCAATGACACCGCGTGCACGACCAATCCCGCGATACCCGCACCGCCCAACACCACGAGGGCCGCGCCCCAGGCCAGGTACGGCGTTCTGGACCGCGAGTCGCGCCGAGGCAGCAGTGCGGCCGCGACGGTCACCAATCCAGCCCCCAGAGTGAGCACGCAAAGGCGCTGCACGACGTCTTCGAGGGAAGGACCGCGGGGCAGGATGTCGGAACCCGGCAGCCCGAGGTTTGCAATCCCCGAAACAACGGGCAGCAGGTAGAGCGGCGTGTTGAAGAGCGCCCAGAACCCGACGGCGATGAGCGAAAGCGCGATGAGCGACACCGCGAGGCGGTTTCGCAACGCCGCCGCCAGCAGCATCACCAGGGCGCACCAGAAGACGAGCGCCGGCGGTGCGTCGAGAAACACGAAGGTGGCGAGCGAAACCGGTTCCGCCGGGACGCCGACGGGCCAGTTCTGGTAGTCGACGACCATTCCACTGGCTTGTAGCAGTATCGCGAGGACGACGAGGGGAAGCCAGGCGATGGCGACGACGGCGACCAAGCGCCCGACCAGGACCGCGATGTTCCGGAGCGGCCGGGCATCCAGCACTTCCACGATGCGCTCGCGCTCGTCCCGGGCACGGATGTCGAAGGCGAGGAACACCAGGCCGACCAGCAATACCCACAGCGACAGCATGCCGAGCCCCGGCAGTGCAAAGCGGGGTGACGCGGTCGCACCCCACGTTGCCGGTCCCGACCAGAGGTGATAGGTGAACAATCCCCCCGCAACGGCGATGAATGCGAACACCCACGTTCGCACCATCCGCCGCGCCAGACGAAACTCGGCTGCGGCAACGGCGCGTACGTGCGCTAGCGGCTGGGATCGTCCACTGCCTGCCATCGAACCGCATCCGCGACTATGACCTGGCCATCGGTGGCATCGGATACCGTGACACTCACCGGGCCGGCCGGGAGTTCGAAGGTGCCGATATCGTTCCAGCCGGATACTGCCATTCGGGCATCGTACGCGACGGGGACGCGCACCTCGCCCGCCACGATCTCGAGGTTGTACGTGCCGAAGTCCTCGCCCGGATTCCGGAAGCCCGCGCGCCCGGTGTATCCGCTCGTCGACGCGCCCGGCAGGTGGTAGTAGAGCCGCCACGTGCCCGCGGAGGGCAGTGCCGCCGCGAACGTGGCGCTGCCGTCGCCGGTGCCCGCGAGAATGCGGGTAAGCGTCCGGCGGTACTTGCCCCAACTCAAGGTCAGCGGGTCGCCATGGCGATGCCAACCCGGGACAGGGACGAGGTAGTTGTACTCGGGCATTTCAGCATCGTCGCCTTCCTCGCCAAAACGCAGCCGGAACCCTCTCGGAGGCGGCGAGACATAGGAATAGCCCGGGTCGAGATCGTCCACGACGATGCCGAGATCCGGGGGCAGCCAGGTGCTGGGCCGCGCGCCGTAAAACGGCTCCGCCGGGACGATTGTTTCCGGGTCAACCTTCGGTAGCGGCAGCCGCATGATGCGGGCGTTTTGCGACAGGTAGGTCTCCAAGCGCACGTCGTCGGGCGGTACATTCGTAAACACGCCGAACTCGCGAGAACCATTACCCGGAACATGGACGAATGGCGCGTGGTGGTACAGCCCGCCGAAGCCGTCAGCTCGAGGTTCCCGTACAATCAGACCAGCAACTCCCGGTACAGGCTCGTCGTTTCGTACATGGACGGCGACCTGGTAGCGAGGTGCGCCGCCGTCGTCGTCCGGCAACCTAAACGCCCGCACATCCGACACGAGAAACCCCGGCAGGCTGTCTTCGCGCATGAAGTGACCGATGTACGGCGCCATGGCGGGGTCGGTCTCCGACATGGCGGCGATGAACTCGTCCACAGTGAACGTTCCGCCGCCGTACCGGTTGCGCATCAGGGCGAGGAAGTCGGCCACTTTCGTTCGTTCCATCAGACCCAGGACCGCAAGCGCGATGAGGTTGCCCTTGTGGATCAGGATGTCGACGCCCTCGGTGGTTGTCATCGCGTCGACGCCGGTGAACGAGAACTCGGCGCTCTTGTCCTCGAGGCTCATCCCGAAGAACTGGTACCACCCGAAACTGAAGGTCGCCGTCCCCATCAGTCGGTTCAGCACCCCGTCGGACAGTGGCAGGCCGGGTGCGAGACCAATCTGAAGCCAGTGTGCCGGTGCCACCGTGCGACGTTCATAGCTGAGAAAGGAAGTCAGGGACTCGAGGAGGTAGTTGGCCGCGATCGCACCGTCACCGGACGCACTCGTGAGATACAGCCCCATGTTTAGTGACCGCCCTGCGGCAGCGGGGACCCGGTGCGGCCCGTTTTCGCTAAAGAAGAGCTGCTGTTGAAACCACATCTCGTCAGGCATTCCCTGGAACGGAGTTTCGGCAGCGAAACGGCGGGTCGGGAAGCCGTGCTCGGACAGCATCTGTATGCCCGGCAGCGCTTGTATCGTATCCATGATTCGCCCCCCGCCGTAGCGACGAAGCTGGCCGGGGACCTCCACGATACTGAACAAGGCATGCGGGTAGGGGACCTTTGGTCCCGACCTGAATGGAAGCCGCTGTTCGAGATGGCGAAGGGTCGCCTCCCTACGTTCTTCTTCGGAGAAATAGTCGACGTTGGTCAGGTGCTCCGGATGGATCAGCAGTTCGTATTCGATGTCTCCCATCGTCAGGGCCCGACGTTCGAAAGGCGCCGCGATCAGTGGGAACTGCGGCAGCGGTACGCTTGGCCGAAATCGGACTCCGTCGTCAGCCTCCAAGCGCCCGGGGCCCGCGGCATGCCAGCCATCGGGAATCCGCACTAGGAGATCGATGTCGTGGAAGTCGGGCGCACGACGGCTGGGATCGTCGATGGCGAAGCTGGCACCGGAAATCGGCAGCCAAGCGACCGCGGGAGTCAGCGCGACGAAACTCGGGTGGTAGATCGACGCCACGTCGCCCCGCAGGGCGATGGGCATCCCCAGAAGCGTCTCGTCCATCGCCCAGACGGAACTGTCGAGATAGCCGAAACGCGGATCGGGAACACCGGAGGCCCGGATGGAAAGCTGGGCCGATGCGCCGGGCGCCAAGCCCGCAGGCGGGGTCACAGCCAGGATTCCCAGTTCATGGTGAAACGGCGCCTCGGTACCGTCCACGCCAACCGACTCCACCGCCATCGACGGGTTGAGACTGAACCGAAGTTCATCGAACGCAGTCTCCGGCGTGCGTAGATCGAGAACCACGTCGATTCCGAGCTGGCGCTCCGGATCCACGTCGATGGTTCCCGAAAGCTGTTCGACGTCGGGACGTGGCGCATCGAGAGCAGATTCGTGGGCCTCGGCCCACGCGACCCGTTCCAACCGTTCGGCTTCGACCCACCGAAACAGACCGCCGATTCCAGCAGCACCGAGGACGAGCAATGCCATGCCCGCACCGAGGCGAGACACTCGTGAAGTCGCATCGCGGCGGGGAAGCAACGCGGCAGCAGTGGCAAGCAAACCCGCCGCCAGGACCAGCACCGACAGCCGTTGGGCAAGGTCAACCCCTGATGCGGTGCGGGGCAGGATCTCGGATCCCGGCAAACCCAAGTTGGTGACACCCGACACGATCGGCAACAGGTACAGGGGTGTGTTCAACACCGCCCAGACATGGGTGGCCAGCAGACCGAACGCCACCAGGGCGACGACAAGCCGATTGCGTAGGACAGCGGCCAGCAGCACGACCAGGGCACCCCAGAGCGAGAGCGCGGCAGGTGCATCGACAAACATGAAGGTCAACAGCGAAACGGGTTCGACAGGAACCCCCGCTCGGGCATCCAGATGGTCGAACACTAGCCCGCCGACCTGGAGTACCAGTGCTAGCAACACCAACGGTAACCACGCGACGAGCGCGACAGCCGACAGCCTGCCTGCCAAGAGGGCGAGGTTCGACGGTGGACGACTGTCCAAAGCCTCTGCCAAACGTTCACGTGCATCCCGACCCGGAATGTCGAACGCCAGGAGCACGGTTCCGGCAACCAGGACCCACAGAACGAGAATACCGAGGCCGGGCAGCGCAAACCGGGGGGGCGCCGCCAAGCCCATCTGGGTGTGTTGGATCGACCCGGTATGGTAGACGGCCAATCCCACGCCGACGGCGAGGGCGGCAAACACCCAGGTCCTGACCATTCGTCGCGCGATGCGCAACTCCGCGGTTGCTGCCGCCAAGGCGACCTGGACCGGATTGACGTGCCCTCCGCTCGGCTCAGGCATCGATTTGCTTGGACTTCCGTGCCGAGGCGACCAGTTCCTCCAAGCGACTCAGTTCCGTGTCGTCCAAGGTGTCCTTGCACATGCCGAGGAGCGCCGTCATGACCGCGGTATTGCTACCTCCGAAAAAGGTGGCTACCAGATCCTTCAACGCGGACTCCGCAGCGATGGAAACGTCCTGGGCCGGTTCGTAGACGTATCTCGGGCCTTCATACCGGTGGTTGGCCAAACCGCGCCGAGCTAGCCGCGAAAGCACTGCGCGGGCAGCCGAATACGATCCACCGAGATGGTCCTGCAACTCGGCGACGGTGCTCGGGCCTTGGCGGTACAGGATCTCCATCGCCTCTCTCTCGCGGCGTGCGAGTTTGACGGTCGACATGGTCGTTTCCCTGCCCGGCGACAGATTAATGCGCAACTTTAACCATAGTGATCAAAAAAACGCAACGGTATGTGCGGACTACACTTCCGGCATCGACGTTCCGAGTCCGGTGTCCGGCCAATCAATGCCCAGCCAACCCGCAGTCATCGAAGTCGCGCTGCCCCGTCCGCTGCGGCGCACGTTCGACTACGCCCTTGGGCAACACGCGCTCGTTCCCTCACCGGGCACGCGGGTCCGCGTGCCGTTCGGGCGTAGCCACGTGGTGGGCATGGTCGTCGACGTCCTCGACTCGTCCCCCCACGAATTGAAGACGATCGAGCACATCATCGACGAGGAACCGATCCTTTCGCCCGATCTCGTGGATCTCGCCCGATGGCTCGCGGGCTACTACCACCACCCCATCGGCGATGTCTTGAAGACGGTTATGCCGGTCAAGGCACGCCAGGGTGCCAAGGCCGAACCGGTCGACGAGGTTGTCTGGCGGCTCGCCGCGGACACTACGAACGCCGACACGGCGCTCGCACGGGCGCCGACCCAGCGCGCCTCGTTCGACCGGCTGCACCAACTCGGACCGACCGCTGACGCCGAACTCGCCGCTCTCGGCATCAGCCGTCAGTCGTTGTTGGCACTCCTTGCCAAGGAACTGGTGGAGCGAACGACCGTTGCGCCACCGTACGAGGTCCGGGCCTCCGCAATCGAACCCACGCCGGAGCAGGCAGCGGCCATCGGTGCGATTCTCGGTTCCCTCGGAGACGCGGCCACCCACGTTGTCGAGGGTGTCACCGGCAGCGGCAAGACCGAGGTCTATCTCCGGGTGATCGCCGAAGTGCTGCGCTCGGGCCGACAAGCTCTCGTCCTAGTTCCCGAAATCGCCCTGACGCCGCAGACGACCGCTCGCTTCCGAGAGCGCTTCGGTGCCACGGCGACGCTGCATTCCGGCATGACGGATTCGCAGAGATACGACGCCTGGCTGAAGTGCCGGAACGGGTCGCACAAGGTGTTGATCGGCACGCGCTCGGCGGTCCTGGCGCCGTTCGCGGACCTCGGCGTGATCATTGTCGACGAAGAGCACGACGGCTCGTTCAAACAAACCGAAGGGCTGCGCTACTCCGCCCGGGACGTGGCCGTCAAACGCGGCCAGATGCTCTCCATCCCGGTGGTGCTGGGCAGCGCAACGCCGAGCATGGAGACCCTCGAGAACGTACGTCGGGGTCGCTACCGGCATCTGCGCCTCACTCAACGGGTCGCCGGCCGTTCGATGCCCGGCTATCGCGTTTCGGACATCCGCGGGGAGCGGCTCGACGGCGGCATCAGCGCACACCTGCACCGCGCCATCGGCGCGCACCTGGACGCAGGCAACCAGGTGCTGGCATTCATCAACCGCCGGGGCTACGCGCCGGTGCTGCTGTGTTCCGATTGCGGCTGGCAGGCGGAATGCGACCACTGCGACGTCAAGCTCACGTATCACCGCCTGCCGAGGCAACTGCGCTGCCACCACTGCGACCGCCGACGTCCGATCCCCCGCAAGTGCCCATCCTGCGGCGCGAGCGATTTCGTGCTGGTCGGCACCGGCACTCAACGCACGGAGGAAACGCTACGAACCCGGCACCCCGGCGTGCCCCTGTACCGTATCGACCGGGACACGACGCGAAGCACGCGCCGACTCGAGGCCGACCTCGCAGCCGTCGCCGAGGGAAAGCCGGCAATACTCGTCGGCACGCAGATGCTCGCCAAAGGCCACCACCTCCCGAACGTCACCCTCGTGGCGGTCCTCGATGCCGATGGCGGATTCCTATCTCCGGATTTCCGGGCACCGGAACGCGCGGCCCAACTCATCGTCCAGGTTGCCGGACGTGCGGGCCGGGGCGACCGGCCGGGCGAGGTCTGGATTCAGACCTTCGATCCCGACAACGCCAATCTGCGGGCTCTGATCGAGTCGGGGTACTCGGGTTTCGTCGAGAGCGAGCGGCTGCGCCGCGAATCCGCCGTCATGCCCCCGTTCGTGTCGTTGGCCATCGTGCGCGCCGAGAGTTCCTCCGAGACCGCCGCGCTGGAACTGCTCCGACGCGCCGCCGATACGCTCACCGGGGAAGGGCTTGAACTGCTCGGACCCGCCCCCGCCCCCATCGCCCGTCGTGCCGACCGCTACCGGAGCCAGCTTCTACTCCTGGCCCGGCGCCGTCGCGACCTCCACCTGGCGCTCAACCGGCTCGAACAGGCTGATCCCAGGGCAGGGGGCGTGCGCTGGTCCATCGACGTCGACCCGCTGGACACGGCGTGACGGTTAAGTCACGTCCAGCGTGGGTTGAGGGGCTCCGCCGGGTCGGCGAGGCCGGGCCGTTGCGGTTGTTGGACTCCAGGCCGGGGAGGGAGCACCAAGCACGGGGTGAACTCGCGACCACGCCCTTCCCGCTTGCACGCCGGCTCATAATGTAGTTACATCACTACATTATCTCTCACGGAACCGGCCATGTCCGTCAAAACCGTCACAAGCCGCGAACTCAATCAGGACGTCGGAGGCGCGAAGAAAGCCGCGAAATCGGGTCCGGTCTTCATTACCGACCGCGGCAAGCCCGCGCATGTTCTGCTCACCATCGAGGACTACCGGAGGCTGGCGGCGAAAGGCCGTAGTCTGGTAGAGGCACTGTCGATGCCGGGATTGGCGGAAATCGACTTCGAGCCGGGGCGTTTGAGCATCGGAGTCGCTTCGCCCGACCTGTCCTGATGTTCCTGCTTGACACCAACGTGATCTCCGAGTTGCGCAAACTCGGCGACGGCAAGGCCAACCAGCGTGTCGCCGAGTGGGTCTCCGGCAGCGACGCCTCGAGCTTCTACATCTCGGCGCTGACCCTGATGGAGTTGGAAATCGGAATCCTGCGCGTGGAACGACGCGACGCCGAACAGGGAAAGCGCCTGCGTACCTGGATGGACGGGCATGTATTGCCCGAGTTCGAGGAGCGCACGCTCCCGGTCGACTCCGCGGTCGCCCTGAAGTGCGCCAGGTTGCATGTGCCCGACCCCCGTTCGGAACGGGACGCGCTTATCGCCGCGACAGCGATGGTGCACGGCATGACGGTGGTCACGGGCAACGTGGTCCATTTCGAGACGACCGGCGCAGAGGTCATCGATCCCTGGGCCGAAGTGTGAGGTCGGAACCTCGCCATGTGGAGGCCTACGCTGCCGAGCGTTCCTTGGCCAGCTCTTCGGCGACAACCTCCCGCATGCCCTCCCACTCGTCCCACATGTCGCACATGGCGTCCTTGGAACGCTCCCAGGGGTTGTTGCCTTCCTCGAACTCCAGCCATTCGCCCATCTGGCCGCGGTCCGGGTGGTCCGTGACGCCGCTCACCGTCTTGTCGGGTTGGCGCTTCTTGTTACGGATGCGGAAGATGATGTTCTTGCGGGACTCGGTGCCGTGCTCGTTGCGGGTGCCCGAGTGGGGGATGTGGTACATGGTGATGCAGGCGTCCCCGGGCGACATCAGGATCTGGGTCGGGCGCGGCCAACGACGGCCGTCCGGCGTTGACTCCGCGGTCTCGTCGATAAACTACTCCTAGACGGGTTTCGGCAGGTAGATCATGCCGCAGCGGTTCGGCACCTCGTAGTCGAGCCTCGGCCAACCCGGCCCCTCGGGACCGAGACAGTCGTTGACGCTGCGTTGCCAGCGAAAGAACCTCTGCATGGCGTGGTGGGCACCCGGCAGCACCGCGGTCTGGCCACAGCCTTCCCGCGTCTGGTCGTTCAAGGGCACGATCACGAAGGCGGTGAAGCTGCCAAGTCCCAAGGTCATGTCCGGATCTTCGAACAGCGGCACCATGTTGTGGCCCATCACCTCCGGGCTGCGTCCGACGTCTCCCTTGGGCCCGGACGCGAAGTGGCGCGCATAGATCTCCTCCGGCGTGCCCTTCTGAACCTCCTGGGGCGCGGCGACGGTGATGTTGCCGTCCATGTGAATGCCCGCGCCGTAGTAGGGCATGTCGCAGTCCCGGTAGCCCAAGTTGGTGAATCGCGTACCCGGCTTGCTCGGCTTGATGACGCCGACCTGGCAGGCGACGGGCGGGTCGAAATAGCCCATCGCCTCGTGGAGGATGGGGGTAATCGACGAGGCGTTGACGAGATCGGTCATCGCTGCGTCCCGGCCGAGGTTCTCGCCTTTTTGAGCGCGCTTGATGCGCGCGCGGGCCGCCTCCACGAGTTCGTCGGCAACGACATTCCTGAGGATGATGTAGCCGTCGCGGTAGAGGTCGCGCTTCTGTTCGAGGGTCATCGCGGGAGTTGTCATGGGATCGGGTTTTCCTTGGGACGTTTTGGTGCCTATGTTCAACGATGCTGACCGGCGGTCGTGCGCGGACGTTGATCCACAACGAGGACGCATGGAAACATAGGTTAATTCCGTAACGATGCCAAGGCGGGCGTCGCGTGCAGCGACGATCGCCGGGGAAGTAGATGATCAAACACTTGACGAGCATGGGGGTGGCCGTGGCGCTGTTGGGCTGTTCGACTGACGAGGATCCCTATCTTTGGCTTGAGGACGTGGAAGGCGACGCCGCCTTGGCATGGGTCGAGGGGCACAACGAGACCACACGCAATGCCTATGCCGAAGACCCGGACTTCAAGTCCCTCGAACAACGGCTGCTCGGGATCTTCGACGCTGACGACCGTATTCCCTACATCTACAAGGCCGGCGACTGGTACTACAACCTGTGGCAGGACGAGGACAATCCGCGCGGACTCTGGCGCCGCACGACACTCGAGGAGTACAGGAAACCGGATCCCGCCTGGGAGGTGGTGCTGGACATCGACGCGTTGGGCGAAGAAGAGGGCGAGAACTGGGTGTACGGGGGCACCTCGATCTTGGTCCCCACCTACGACCGGTGCCTGTTGCGGTTGTCCCGTGGCGGGGCCGACGCGGTCGTCGTGCGCGAGTTCGACCTCGTCGCGAAGATGTTCGTCGACGACGGCTTCTCCCTACCCGAGTCGAAGCAATCGGTCGCCTGGGCCGGTCCCGACGAGATCTTCGTGGCGACGGACTTCGGCCCCGGAACCATGACCGACTCCGGCTACGCCCGGTTCGTCAAACTCTGGCAACGCGGCCAGGCCCTGGAGGATGCAATCACGGTCTTCGAGGGCGAGACATCGGACGTCTCGGTGGGCGCCTACGCGGAGTTGTCCCCCGGGTTCGAGATGCAGTTCGTGTATCGAGGGCGCGATTTCTACAACAGCGACCGCTACATCCGCCGCGGCGACGAACTGGTGCCGCTGGCCATTCCTTCCGATGCGGGTTACGCGGTGCATCGCGGCTGGCTCTACGTCACCCCGCGCAGCGATTGGCAACCGGCGGGGCGCACCTACGAGACGGGAAGTCTGCTCGCCATCAAGCTGGACCGTTTCCTCGCCGGCGAACGGGACCTCGACGTCCTGTTCGAACCGGGCGAAGGCACCGCCCTTGCCGGCTATTCGCTGACCCGCCACCACGTGCTAGTCAACATTCTCGACAACGTCCGCAACCGGATCGAAGTCGCGACGCCCGGGCCCGAAGGGTGGACGGCTGCGCCATTGGCGGGAATCGACGCGACCGGATTCCAGACCATCGACGCCGATGCGGTGGATCCGGATGGTGACGACCGGTATTTCCTGGAAACCACCGACTACCTGACGCCGTCGACGGTCTCGCTTGCTGCCGTGGGCGAAGACCCCGTTGTCGTCAAGAGCGCACCGAGCAAGTTCAACGCCGATGGCTTGGTGATCGCGCAACACTGGGCTCCCTCCCCCGACGGGACCCGGATTCCCTACTTCCAGGTCTCCCGTGCGGACACGACCGAACCGCAACCCACGCTCCTCTACGGCTACGGTGGATTCCGGATCGCCCAGGTACCTCGGTATTCGGCCGGAATCGGCGCCGCGTGGCTCGAACGCGGCGGCGTCTACGTGGTGGCGAACATCCGGGGCGGTGGCGAGTTCGGCCCCGAATGGCACCAGGCCGCACTGAAAGCGAATCGGCCGCGGGCGTACGAGGACTTCATCGCCGTCGGCGAAGACCTGATCCGGCGCGGCGTCACGACCTCGACGCGACTCGGCGTCATGGGCGGCAGCAACGGCGGACTCCTGATGGGCAACATGCTGACCATGCGACCCGACGTGTTCGGTGCCATCGTCGCCCAGGTGCCGCTTTTCGACATGCGCCGCTACCACGAACTGCTAGCCGGCGCGAGCTGGATAGCGGAGTACGGCAACCCCGACGACCCCGAAGAGTGGGCATTCATCGAGGGCTTCTCGCCTTACCACAACGTCTCAGAGGACGTCGACTACCCGAAGCTATTGGTGACGACATCCACCCGCGACGACCGAGTTCATCCTGGACATGCTAGGAAGATGGTTGCGAAGATGCGGGACATGGGCCACGACGTCCTCTACTACGAGAACGTCGAGGGCGGACACGCGGGCGCGGCGGACAACGCCCAGAGGGCCTACATGTGGACGCTGGCGTTCCGGTTTCTTTGGGACGCGCTGGCCAGTGACTGATCGAGGTAACCGCCGAGCCGGATATAGGGCGTCCGGAACAACCCGCGCCAGTAGGAAGGTCAGAACCGGAACCGAAGACCGACCTTGAACGCGCCGTTGATTTCGCTGTCGTCTGTGAAGTAACGGGTGTAGTCGGTCGACAACGACAGTCTATCCGTAATCCGTCTCCTCAACTCGACCGCCGCCACCGGTTCGAGCGAACTGGTCCAGTTCGTCGACCGCACGTCGTGCTTGTCCTCCTCGTAGTAGCGAGAGGAGACGGCAACGCCGAGCTTGGGTGCCAATGACCATCCTTCGGGCAGTTTGTACTCGCGGGCAGCCATCACGGACAAAAACGTACTCTTGAACTCGATGCGCGGAAAACCCTCCAACCCATCCATCAGCGTTGCGTAACTGGCCCTAGGCCCCATTTGCACGTTGGTGTCGACCGACCAGCGTTCGTTCAGGGCATAGCCCACACCGACATTCGGCGACAGCAAAGACAACGACTCGGTGTAACCATTCGCCCCGTCGGGAAGGGAATCCATGGCACGAACGCCTCCGTAGGCGTGGAAACTGGTCTCATACAGCGAAACGGACCATTTCTTCGTGGCACCGTCCGGCTTCTTGTCCGCAGCTACGGACACGCTTGCAGCAAGTAGGATTACCCATAGGGTCGGATTACGAACTTCCATTGCTTCCTCCCATTCTCGACGGTCGTCCGTTTGTCCCTTTCCGCCCGGACGAACCCGATGTAGTCGATAGACCTCGCGAACAATCGCTAGTTCCGTACGCGAGTCCCTGCTACTCGGGCCGCGTGCCGGTTCAGGTCGCGGCGAGGGAGACGTTGCCGACGCCGGCTCGCCGGGCGGAGTCCAAGATCCGCACCATCGTGTCGGTCCTCGAGTCCGGATGCGGTCGAATGACCACCGGCGCCTCCGGGTTCTCGGCATGCAGGCGCTCGATGTTCGCTCGCACCGATCTCACGTCTACGTCCCGGCCGGCGATGATGATGCGGTCGCGGCTGGTGACGTGGACCACGATGCTCTTCTTTTCCGGATCCTCGGTGGCGGGGTTGTCCTTGGGCTGGTTGACATCCAAGCCGATCTCCTTGACGAAGGTGGCCGTGACAATGAAGAAGATCAGCATGATGAACACCACGTCCAGCATCGGCGTCAGGTTCACCTTGTCCTCTTGGGGCCGTTGCCGTCGTCTGCGCATAACACACTCCTCGATCCGATGTGGCATGTGCTAAGAACGTAGCACACAACGCCCGGCCTGTAAACGACACACGCGTTTTCTGTCCTACAGGACAGGGCGGGGATATCGCACACGGCTCTTTGTCGGGGCGACTGCTGGCGTCCGTCCACAGGTGGACGGATAATGCGCCGCTTTGCACGGCGGCGGACAAGGAGCGGGAGTGGCACAAGGCAGGCAAACGATCGCCATTCTGGGCGGAACGGGCGATCTGGGCACCGGACTGGCAATCCGCTGGTCCAAGGCGGGTCACCGCATCGTCATCGGCTCGCGCACCCTCGAAAAGGCCCGCAACGCCGTCGCCAACCTCAAGAAGATCAGCCCCGAAACCCCTGCTGACGCGCTGGAGAACCCGGACGCGGCAGCAGCCGGCGACATCGTCGTGCTGACGGTACCCGCCGAACATCAGGTGTCGACCCTTCAGACCGTGCGCGACGGACTCGCCGGCAAGATCCTGATCGACGTCACGGTACCCCTCGTTCCGCCGAGGGTGGGTACCGTGCAACTTCCCGAGCCCGGCAGTGCCGGCAAGCGCGCCCAGGATTTCCTCGGCGACGAGGTCATGGTTGTGACGGCGTTTCAGAACATCGCCGCACACTTGCTACAAGAGGATGTGGCCATCGAGTGCGACGTGCTGGTCGCCGGCAACAAGCGCGCCGCCCGGGAAAAGGTGATCGAACTCGCCGAAGAAGCCGGCATGCGTGCTTGGCACGCCGGTCCCATCGAAAATTCGGCCGCCGCGGAAGCGCTGACCAGCATCCTGATCCAGATCAATCGCCGCCACGAAATCTCCCACTCCGGCATCAAGATCGTTGGCCAAGCGGACCATTGATCGGCAAGCAATGCCCGGCACCATTGCCATTACGCCAATCCGCGGCATCAAGCTGGTCGAGCCTGGGGACGACCTAGCTTCGCTGCTGCTCGAGGGACTCGCCGCCAGTGGTCTCGACCTCGAAGGCGGCGACATCGTGGCGGTTGCGCAGAAGATCGTTTCCAAGGCGGAAGGCCGTCAAGTCGACCTCGCGACGGTGGAAGCCTCCGCGGATGCGTGTCGGCTGGCAGCGGAAACCGACAAGGATCCTCGCCTAGTACAGCTCATTCTGGACGAATCCACGGAAGTCGTGCGCAAGAAGCCCGGTGTGCTCATCGTCCGCCACAGGCTTGGCCTGGTGGGTGCCCATGCGGGCGTCGACCAATCGAACGTGGACCACGGCGCCGGGGCAAGCGCCTTGCTTCTGCCTGAAGATCCCGATGCCAGTGCGCGGCAAATCCGTGCTGCGCTGGCAAAGGCCACCGGACACCGCATCGGTGTACTGATCACCGACAGCGCCAACCGTCCCTGGCGGTTGGGAACCGTCGGTATTGCAATCGGCGCGGCTGGAATCGGCGTACTGGACGATCAACGAGGCGGCAACGATCTCTACGGTCGGGAGCTCAAGGTGACATTGATCAATTGTGCGGACAGCTTGGCGAGCGCCGCGACGCTGGCCATGGGCGAAACCACGGAACGAACCCCGGCGGCGTTGATCCGGGGTTTCGACACGGACGAGTCCGGGCAGTCGGCAGCCGCCATCCCCCGGCCGCAGGAAGAGGATCTGTTCCGATGACCCTGCTGGCGCTGACCGGCGGCGTGGGCGGTGCAAAGCTGGCCCTCGGCTTCGCCAAGGTGCTGCCGCCCGAGGATGTCGTATTCGTGGTCAACACGGGCGACGATTTCGAACATCTGGGCCTGCACATCTCGCCCGACGTGGATACGCTGACCTACACCTTGGCCGAAGTCGCCAATCCGGTCGCCGGTTGGGGCCGTAAGGACGAGACCTGGCGGTTCATGGACGCGCTCGAGCGGTTCGGCGGCGAGACCTGGTTTCGCTTGGGCGATGCCGATCTTGCCCTTCACCTGCATCGCCGAACGCTTCTTGACGCGGGTAGGAGCCTTACCGACGCGACCAACGAGATCGCGAGCCGACTGGGCGTCAATCACACAATCCTGCCGATGTCCGACCACCCGGTGCGCACCCGGGTCGTCACTCCCGATGGGCCGCTGGCGTTCCAACACTATTTCGTGCGCGACCGCTGCGAGCCGAAGGCCGTCGGCTTCGAGTTTGCCGGGGCCGAGACGGCGAGCCTTAACCCCGCGATCCCCTTCGAGTCGTTGACGGCCATCGTGATCTGTCCCTCGAACCCTTTCGTCTCGGTGGATCCGATTCTCGCCGTCAACGGCATGCGCGATGCGCTTCTCGCGACCGGCGCGCCCATCGTCGCCGTCTCGCCCATCGTCGGCGGGCGGGCGATCAAGGGGCCCACCGCCAAGATGATGCGGGAACTGGGCATACCCACGACCACCGAGGCGGTGGCCAAACACTACGCCGGTCTCGTCACCCATTTCGTCATCGACAAGGTCGATGAATGCGCAAGAGCCGAGGTGGCGGCTCTTGGAATGGAGACCGCCACGCTGCAAACGGTGATGACCACCCTCGACCACCGCACGCAACTTGCGCGATCCATCCTGGAGTTGATCCGTTGACGATCGCGAGGGGCATCTGGGCCCTGGTTCCCTTCAAGGGCGCCACCGGGGCGAAGCGACGGCTTGAATCCGTTCTCGACGAGCGCGAACGGGAGAGCTTGGTGCTCGCGATGGTCCGGGACGTGTTGGATGCCCTCTCGCGGTGCCGCGCCTTGAGCGGAACTCTCTTGGTATCGCGGGACGCCCAAGCATTCGAACTGGCCGAGGAATTCGGAGTGGACGTCTTCGAGGAATCCGCCACGGATCTTTCCGGGGCCGTCGTTCAGTCCGGAACCTACGCGCTTCGCCAACGCGAAGCCGAAGGTACCTTGTTCGTTCCCGGCGACGTGCCGCTGATCCGGCCCGAGGACGTCCTTGCCGTACTCGACGGCCATGAGCACGTGACCCTCGTACCCGACGCCAACGACATCGGTACCAACGCCGCCGCGTCATCGCCGCCCAATGCGTTCGAGTACCTGTTCGACGGCAAGAGCTTCAAACCGCACATCGCCTCGGCCCGCCGAGCCGGCATCGAACCAAAGGTCGTACGCAACACGGCCTGGGGCTTGGATGTCGACACGGTTCAGGAGCTCGCTGAGGTGGCGCAACGCGCAGCCGGAACGCGTACCGGCCAATTCCTTGAGCTGAGCGGCATCTCGGCACGACTGGCGAGGGCTAGGCCACAGTCGCGTTAACGCGGAGGCCCGGCAACACCGCCCACTCGGATGGACTTGCTCGCGAATAGCCCCGCATAATGGTTCGCTTGCACGCCCAAGGTGCCATGCAGCATGACCCTCGCCCGATTCCGCACGTTCGCCCTATTCGTCGCCGCCCTAGGCGTCGCCGCGATCGTGGGCGTAACGGTTTCCCCGACCTGGACGGTGGAGAAGATCCAGCTCGACACCCACACCGATGCCCTGGGCACGTACTACGTCCTTGAAGGCGATCGCGTCCATTTCAACGCCATTCCCATGGCGGACACAGCACTTGATACCGTCCGGATCGCCGAGTCGGGTGAACCGCCACCCGTCGAGGAACAGTTCGTTGTCGACCAAAGCGGTGACGAGCCCGCCTACTTTCAGCTACTCGCACAACCCCACTGGGGTTGGTGGTCCCTGCTTCCCGCGGTCGTCGCGGTCCTGCTCTGCTGGGTGACCCGGGAACCCATCACCGCCCTACTCGGCGGCATCATCGCGGGCGCTCTGGTCCTCGGCCAATACGATCTGACCGGCGACGTGCTGATCCCGCACCTCGGCACGGGCAAGGCCGCCGGCATCCTGATCCTCTACCTGTGGCTGCTCGGCGGTCTCATGGGGGTCTGGTCGCGAACAGGGGCCGCCCAGGCGTTCGCCGAGCTGATGACCAAGCACGTGGTCCGCGGCCCGCGCACCGCAAAGCTCGTGGCATGGTTCTTAGGGATCATCTTCTTCCAAGGCGGTACGGTCAGCACGGTACTGGTCGGAACGACGGTTAAACCGCTCGCCGACAAGGAACGCGTCAGTCACGAGGAGTTGTCCTACGTGGTCGACTCCACCGCGTCGCCGATCGCGTCGCAGCTCGCCTTCAATGCTTGGCCGGCCTACGTGCAGGCGTTCATCTTCGTCGCGGGGGTCAGTTTCCTCGCCACCGAATCCGACCGGATCAGCTTTTTCTTCCAGAGCGTGCCGTTCTGCTTCTACGCCATCTTCGCCGTGCTCGGCACGTTCCTGCTGTCCATCGAGCGTCCGCCGTTTCTCGGCAGGCAGATGCGCGAAGCCATGGAACGCGCCCGGTCCACCGGGGAACTCGACGCGCCGGGGGCGGAACCCTTGAGCGCCAAGGAACTCCAGGGCAGCAACGTGCCGGAGGGCTATACGCCGAACGTGCTCGAGTTCTTCCTGCCGTTGATCACCTTGATCGGCGTTGCGATTACCACCTTCGTCATCTTCGGCTCGCCGAACGTGCACTGGGCGTTCGGCGGCGCGCTCATCCTCGCGTCCGGCATCGCGCTGGCCAAGGGCATGTCGCTCAAGAATCTCATCGCCGGATACCACGACGGCATCAAGGGCGTGGTGCTGGGCTCGGTCATCCTGCTGCTCGCCATCACCATCGGCGGCATCAGCCAGAAGACCGGCGGCGGCATCTTCCTGGTCGAGCAACTCGGCGACAACCTGCCCTACTTCGTGCTCCCGGTGCTGTTCCAGGTGATGACCATGGTGATCGCCTTCTCGACCGGGACGAGTTGGGGCACCTACGCGGTCGCGTTTCCGCTCGCCATGCCGCTGGCCTGGGCAGTCGCAAACGGGCAGGGCTTGGCGCACCCTGAACTGTTCATGACCCTGTGCTTCGCCGCGGTCATGGACGGCAGCGTCTACGGGGACCAATGCTCGCCCATCTCCGACACCACGGTGTTGAGTTCCATGTGTACCGGGTGCGATCTGATGGACCACGTCAAGACGCAGATTCCGCAGGCCAGCATCGCTGCTGTTCTCGCTGCCGTGTGCTGGACGGTCCTAGCATTCTTCACCGGTTGAGGAGACGCCGATGGTCACCGTCTATCACGTCAAGGGCACGCGCGGCGTCCGGGTGATCTGGCTCTGCGAGGAACTTGGAATTCCCTACGAGGTCGAGGTCATCGACTTCTCGCCACGTTTCAAGAACAGCCCGGAATGGCGCAGCAAGAGCCCGACGGGCAAGGTGCCTGCCGTGACCATCGACGGCTTCACGATGTTCGAGTCCGGCGCGGTCTGCGACTATCTGCTCGATCAATACGGCGAAGGTCGTCTGCTGCCTTCGCCGGGGTCGACGGACAGTGCCCTGTGCCGGCAATGGTCCTGGTTCGCCGAGGCAACCTTTGCGCGTCCGTTGGGCGAGATCGTCAACCACAACCGCGTTGCCCCGGCGGGCGGCCAGGTGGATTTCGTCATCGAGGACTGCAAGACCCGGTCGCGCATCTGCATCGCCGCCATCGAGGACGTCGTCTCGAAATCCGACTATCTCGTCGGCAACACCTTCACGATCGCCGACATCATGACCGGCTACTCGCTGTTGCTGGCGTCCAACTTCGGCCTGCTAACCGACGACTATCCGTTCACGCAGGCATACTACGACCGGCTGTCGGAGCGGCCCGGATTCCGGGTCGCCCAGGACGCTTAACAAAGATTGGGGCTACGATGAACGTCGACTTCGAGGAACAGCAGTACCTGTTCGATCTGAACGGCTACCTGGTCATCGAGAACGCGCTCACGTCCGACGAAGTCGCCGAACTCAATGCCCTGATCGACGCCCGGGATCTCCCCCCGCCTCCCGAGCACTTCCCACGATTCGGCAGTGCAGCCGGCGCGATCCGACAGACCGGGCCGGGCTTCCTGGAGTGGGGCGAGCCGTTTGTCCGGCTCATGGATCACCCGGTCATCATGTCGATCCTCAGAATGCGCCTCGGCGAGTGCTTCCGTCTCGAGCGCCTCTACGGCATCTACATGCGCAAGGGATGGCCGGCCGGGAAACTACACGCCGACTACGGGGCAAGTTCACCCCATGCGCCGTCTCCGCCAGGCGATTTCTACACGTTCCCCAACAACCGCATGTCATCGGGATTCGTCACCGGCAGCTGGAACCTGAACGACACCGGGCCCGGCATCGGCGGTTTCTGTGTCGTCCCTGGCAGCCACAAGTCGAACTTCCGCATTCCGAAGCACATCCACGAGGCCCACCAGGATTCGCCCTGGGTGACGATCGTCGAAGCCCCCGCCGGCAGCCTCACCTTGTTCACAGAAGCGCTGACCCACGGCACGGCCCGCTGGGACGGCGACCACGAACGCCGCACCCTGCTCTACAAATACTGCGTGTCGAGCATGAGTTGGGGCGCGACCCGCGTCACGCCACCCGAAGGGATCGACTTGACGCCGCGGCAGCAGCAATTGCTGGCCGGCCCAGGCGAACCGCTGACGCACTTTCCGTCGTTGTTCTCGGAGGAATCGGCGGCGGGTTGAGACCATCAAGCCGTTCGCGGACGCCCGCGCAACACGGATCGTAGGGGACGGGCTTGTCCCGTCCCGCTGCCAAGCCAAGCGGGACATTCGCACGGATGATCGAGCGAACTCCTGCCAGGCAGTCGTGCCGGTCACACGTGAACAGCTCCACGTCTAAACTCCAGGGACATTTACCTCGATGTACTTCTTCTACGTTGACGAATCCGGTAACCGCGATCCATCGTCGGGTACCGCGTTCCGGCCCAAAGACCACATCTACGTACTCCTCGCGGTCGGGCTCTACGAGCGACAGTGGCGACCGTTCGAACTGGAGATATCGCGACTCAAGCTCGAACTCGCCCATTACCTGCATCGC
This sequence comes from Gammaproteobacteria bacterium, assembly GCA_026705345.1. Classification (GTDB taxonomy): domain Bacteria; phylum Pseudomonadota; class Gammaproteobacteria; order Pseudomonadales; family Azotimanducaceae; genus VXYL01. The sequence goes on along the minus strand of JAPPAV010000012.1, from coordinate 9,961 downwards.
GACGGCAACCCTCGATTCGGCCTTGTCGACGCGTACTACGACCAACTCAACACGCGCAACGCAGTGATCCTTGCGTCGATCATCGACAAGCGGGAACTTCGCTCGGACACGACCCACGATGTCATGCACCGCTGGGCATACGAACTGCTCCTCGAACGGATCGAGCACTACATGCGGCAGTACCACCATCGGCACCAAGCACTGATCGTCATGGACGACACGAATACCCAGCTCAACCAGTTCATTGCGATGGAGCATGCGGCGCTACTCCGACGAGGGAACCCAAACATGCTATTTCCGCACATCGTGGAGTACCCGTTCTTCACGCGGAGCGAGCTGTCCAATGGCGTGCAACTTGCGGACCTTCTCGCTTACAACGTTTATCGCGCGTTCCGCGACGAGGATGTGGACTATCCCTATTTTCGGACCATCCTCCCCAAGGTCTACCGTCGTCGCGACACCGGCACGTTAGCCGGCCTCAAGGTCTGGCCGGAGACGTCCCCGCTCGTTGACTTGCCGCTAAGGCCGCCACCGTATGAATGCGAAGGGGAGTGAAGTCGGGCTGGGCTAGCCATATCGAGCCCCTAGGGGCACCCGACTGAAACCGATTGTCCGCCTAGCTCGCCTCACTGTCAACGAGAACACGAGAACGAGAACGCGCGGCAGCATCCCTTACGTGGTCAGATCTGCGTAGAGCTTAAGGTGGTGCGGCTCGGCCGGAATGAAGACACGATCGACATTGTCGTGCTGCACCGCGAACGAAATCTGGGCCTCTACGGCGCGATTCAGTTCGTCCAGAGCTTCATCGAACGTCTTCCCGTATCCGCGCAGACTCATTTCCAAGGCGATCGCGCACCACGCGTCGTCCTCGCGTATGCCGAGCACATTGATAGTCAACGCCAGTTCCACGGACCGAGCCCCGCTGGTGCCAGTGACCCTTTGGAAGACACCTCAATCCATCAAAACACGCCTCGGTGGTTACGTCGGCATGTAGAGTCGCCTCCAGACCTCGCCGAGCCCAAGGGTCGCCAGAACTCGCCGCCCAACGTCGCGAATCGTCCTTGCTTCGAAGGCAATACACTGCCCGAGTATTGTCGTCAGGGGGCCGGCAACTCGATCACAGGAGGCTCAAACACATCCACGTTCTCTGCGACATAGCGCACGAAGAGAACGTCAGTGTCCTCACTTTGCCTGTAGAAGATCTCCTCCAACTCTTCCTCCCGGGGAATCATCTCCTCGCCCTCGCGGTTGACATCCACGAGTTCTTTCCACTCGGTACTGGTTCGCGGGTACCTGCCACCCCAATAGGTGTCCATGGCCCTCTGGAGGACCGCCGCCTTCTTGTGGGCACCAATGTCATGCAGTGCCTTTACGCAGCCCTCGGCACACTTGCCCCATCCGTTGTAGAACAGTGCTTCGATACCGCCGTTGTTTATCTGGTCCACCGCCAACCTGACCAACACGATCACCGAAATTTCTGGACGGAGATAGGCGGCGGGAACGTCGATCACATTGCGATCGCAAAGGATCCTCCAAATCGCCAAAACCGCCTCAACAACGTCCTGATCGGCTTCGTAACGCTCCAGCGCATCAGGAATCCCCACGGCACACCTCGCCTCTCTTAACCACGCCATATTCTCGTTCCGTCGGAGCTCGTCCTCAAGCGCATCGAGTCGACCGCTGCGCTGCAACGGGGCAGCCCGTATGGCCATCGGACGCCGCAGGACGCTTCACCGCCCAACGTCGCGGATCGTCTTCGCCTCGAGGGCAATCCTGCGGTAGAACGAAAGACCGACCCCGAGGCTCAGGATCGCAAGCACCAAGGCCGGAACCAAGGCAAACGCCGCAATCCCGATGCTCACCCCGAGGACGCCCCCAGCGACGAAACCCTTCCCAAAGCCGCGTCCGAGCAATTCGCCTGCATCATGTCCATCCTTTGATCCGTGCTTTGCCATGCCAATCACCCCCTATGACGTACCGGGTCGGCGGCGAAACGAACCGTCGACCCAACCCGGCGCAATGGTCAACACCGAACCCTGAACGAAACCTGAACGGGTTTGGACAGTGGGACTGTCGTCGCATGGCATCCATTTCCCGCCCCAAGCATAATGCCCACTTGGTGCCAGCTAGGGACGACATGAACACGGTGACACGGGGGGCAAGCCTCGTCGACATCCTGCGGCGTGCCGAGCAGGTCGTCCTGCCGACGGAGGCGGAAGCGCTGTCGCTCGCGGATTTCAGAGACACCCGTGCGCTGGCGGACGTCGCCGCAAGCTTGCGCGACCGGGGGTTCCTCAACCTCGTCACCTATTCCAGGAAGATATTCATTCCCTTGACGCACCTCTGCCGCGACGTCTGCCACTACTGCACGTTCGCGCAGACGCCCTCCAAGCTCGATAACCCCTACATGGAACTCGACGCCGTCCTGGACGTCGCCCGACACGGCGCGGAGATGGGGTGCAAGGAGGCGTTATTCACCTTGGGTGAGAAGCCTGAACTCCGCTACCGGGCGGCGCGTGAGTGGCTCGCCGAGCACGGCTATTCAACCACCCTCGAATACCTCCACGACGCGGCAAAGGCGGTGTTCGAGGAAACGGGTCTGCTGCCACATCTGAATCCCGGCAACATGACGCCGGAGGAGATCGCGACTCTCCGGCCCGTCTCTCCCTCGATGGGAATCATGCTGGAGTCGGCATCGGAGCGGCTTACCGAGAAGGGCATGCCCCACTACGGTTCGCCCGACAAGATTCCCGCCGTGCGCCTGCAGACGCTCGCAGACGCCGGCGACGCGAGAATTCCGTTCACCACCGGCATTCTCATCGGCATCGGGGAGACCCGCCGGGAGCGCATTGAGTCGCTGTTGGCGATTCGGCGCGTTCACGAACGCTACGGGCACATCCAGGAAATCATCGTGCAGAACTTCCGCGCCAAGCCCGGCACGAAGATGCGCAGCGCCCCGGAGCCCGACCTCGACGAGTTGCTGTGGACCATCGCCGTCGCCCGCATCGTGTTCGGTCCCGAGATGAGCGTTCAGGCACCGCCGAACCTAAGTCCCGGCGTACTGAGCCAGATCGTGGCGGCCGGCATCAACGACTGGGGCGGCGTGTCGCCGCTGACGCCGGACTTCGTGAACCCGGAAGCACCCTGGCCGCACCTCGACGAACTGGCGCGGGAGACCGCGATCGCCGGCAAGGAACTGCACGAGCGGCTGACCATCTACCCCCGCTTCGCCCTGGACCCGGATACTTGGGTGGACGCGGATCTGCGCGGCGCAGTACTCGACAGGATCGACGGCGAAGGCCTCCCCCGGACAGACGATTGGTGTCCGGGAGACGAGACCGCACCACCCAACGAGGTGCTCGAACGGATTGCCGCTCCGCCGTTGCGCGTATCGGACGATGTGGACGCCATCTTGGACCGGGCCAATGCCGGGCAGGATCTCGCCGAAGCCGAGATCGTCCGCCTGATCCGCGCGCGCGGGGACGACTTCAACGCCGTGGTGCGGGCTGCCGACTCGCTGCGCCAAGAGCAAAACGGCGACACGGTGTCCTACGTCGTCAACCGCAACATCAACTACACGAACATCTGCTACTTCAAGTGTCAGTTCTGCGCGTTCTCGAAGGGCAAACTGGCCGAGAACCTGCGCGGTCGGCCCTACGACCTAAGCCATGAGGAGATTCAACGCCGTACCCGGGAAGCCTGGGAACGCGGCGGCACCGAAGTGTGCATGCAGGGCGGCATTCATCCGGAGTATACGGGGTCGACCTACGTCGACATCCTGCAGGCGGTGAAGGAAGCCGTTCCCGAGATGCACATCCACGCCTTCTCGCCGCTGGAGGTCTGGCAGGGCGCGGCGACGGCGAACTTGCCCCTCGAGGAATACCTGGCAGGCCTCAAGGAAGCCGGACTCGGCACGCTCCCCGGCACGGCCGCCGAGATTCTCGACGACGAGGTCCGTGCCGTCATCTGCCCGGACAAGATCAACACCGCGCAATGGCTCGAAGTCATGGAGACCGCCCACCGTGTCGGCTTCCGGACCACCGCGACCATCATGTACGGCCACGTCGATCAGCCCAAGCATTGGGCCCGGCACCTGATCCGAATCCGCGACCTGCAGAGGCGAACCGGTGGCTTCACCGAGTTCGTGCCGCTGCCCTTCGTGCACATGGAGGCTCCGCTCTATCTCAAGGGCCGGGCTCGCCGGGGTCCGACATTCCGTGAAGCGATCCTGGTCCATGCCGTTGCCCGGCTCGCGCTGAACCCGCATGTCACCAACATCCAGGCGAGTTGGGTGAAGATGGGTCACGACGGCGTCGTTGCCGCCCTGAACGCCGGCTGCAATGACCTCGGTGGCACGCTGATGAACGAGAGCATCACCCGCGCGGCAGGCGCCGGGCACGGCCAGGAGACGTCACCCGAACGCATGGTCGCGATGATCGAAGCCGCCGGACGCAAACCCCGCCAGCGCACGACGGAGTACGGGGACGTGGATTCGGCCACGGCGCGGCGGGGACTGGAAGCCGACGAGTTGTCAATGATCGTCAACACGCCGGCCCGAAAATACGAGCGCAAGCGCACCCATTCCCTCGTGAAGAACGAGATCCCCGCGATCAACGTCGGCTAGTCCCGCATCCTTACCGAGGTGCGTGGAGTCGTAGGGGACGGGCTCGTCCCGTCCCGGCGCGCCCTACGGGCGCGCAACCGGCCGACGCCTCGCGCTGCCCTAGGACGGGCGACCGCAAGGGTCGCCCCAGGGTCGCCCCTACGTCAATCGGCTCAGGCTCCACATGGTGTAGATGCGCGTGTTGCTCAGTTCGCCGTTCGTGGCCCGTTCATGTGCCCTTAGCGTCGCTTCCAATTCGAAGCCGAGTCGTTCCGGGATCGCGTAGCTGCGTGCGTTCCGGTCATCGACACGGATCTCCACCCGCTCGGCGGCCAGCGATCTGAAAGCCAACTCGGTGAGTGCCCGCGCAGCCTCGGTGGCATAGCCGTTGCCGACGGCCCCGGTGCGCAGCCAGTAGCCGATTTCGAACCTCGGGACCGCCCAGTCCCGTGCCTTGATACTGCAGCAACCGACGATGCGACGGCGACTCTTGGTAACGATCAGAACGCTGTAGTCGTCCCCGTCTTCGGCGTTTTTGGTTGCGACCTCGCAGAACGACCGCGCCTTCTGGATGTCGTAGGGTTCGACCGCCCAGGGCATCCACTGGCGCAATTCCGGCAGCGACTCGTTGACGGCCTTGCAGAACCTCCGTGCATCCCGGGCGACCGGCAGACGCAGCAGAAGGCGCTGGGTCTCGACCTTGTCCGGAAATCGCACCATCGAAACCTAGTCGAGCGGTTCTCCGTAGATGTCGACCTCGTCGTAGCGCAGCCAGGACGGATCGTAATCCGGGTCGCGGTCGAATCCCTGCGGAACGCCCCACTCGGGCTTCACGTCCAAGTCGTAGTCCGCCGGCACCTCGCCCGAGGTGCGTTTCGACAACTCGTCGTGCAACACCATGAGGACACGGGCAAGCTCCGGCGGCATGGGTCCTTTGCCCGATGGCGACGTCTGGCCCACGGGGTGCTGCCCGGTCTCCTCGTCGCGGCGAAAAGCCACCTTCGAATACTGCGCCTGTTCCTCCTTGTCGGAGTCCGTCATGGCGGCGTTGACGGTTCTTCCAACCGGGACCACCGGCGTGTAAATGCCCTTCGTCAGGGTATCGGCGGGCTGAAGTGCGTCCGGCAGCGGACCGGCACCAACCGTCACTTCGCCATGGTCGCAACGGATCCAGAAGCCGCCGTGGGCGCCATCGGGGAATGCATAGCGGGGGGTATCGGTGAACTCTTCCGCGAAGGTGTAGACGACGTTCTTGAGACCGTCCGCGTATTTGTCCGAGACCGCACGGGTCGTCACGATGTGCCGCGCGCTGTTCACCCATTCGGGGGTCATCCACACGAACCGGGGCATCGTACGAGGCGCCATGGCGTCGTGCAGGGACCGCAATACGGCGACGAGCACCGGGTGTTGGGGGAAGCTGCTCTGGAATTCCCACCGCGAGAGCTTCTGAAGTCGTGCCTGGGCCGCGGCGACGAGGTCTGGATCCTTGCCACGGGAAACGATGCGCCCGAGGTTGCTCATGACCGAGTGATCGCCCTCGATCTTCAAATCGCAGGCCTCGACGCCGAGTTCGCCGACATGGGCCGATACCTTGGCTGCGTCGAAATTGGCGTGCCAGGCGAGCGACGGACCGGCGTGCAGGTAGGCCGGCGCGTTGTGCGCCACTTCGCACAGCGAGAACCGACCGAGGTCGGCCAGGCCGTCGGCATGCCTGTCTGCAGCCGCCGCCAGGACCTCGCCCGCGGCCGCGACCCATTCCTCGGAGGCGAACGTCAAGTCTCCGATGCCGTCTGCCATGGCAGCCAGGACCACCGAGTGATGGCCAGCACGCATAGACGCTCCCCTTAGCTTGTGGTCGAAACCGCTAATCCTACACGGGCAGGTAGTGGTCAACGAGCAGCACGACGCACAGCAGCGCGAGATAGACGATCGAATACTTGAAGGTCGCGATCGGCGCGCGTTCCGTGCTGCCCCGCAGCAATGCGATCGCGCAGCCGAGGAATCCCGCGCCAAGGATCAGCGCCCCGGATAGGTAGACGAGGCCACTCATGCCGATCAGGAAAGGCGCAACGCTCACGAGGCATAGGACGATCGTGTAGTAGAGGATCTGCCGACGGGTATAGGCGTCGCCGTGGGTGATCGGCAGCATGGGAACGTCCACCTTCTCGTAGTCGCGCCGCCGGTCGATCGCAAGGGCCCAGAAATGGGGTGGCGTCCACACGAAAATGATGAGCAGCAGGATCAAGCCGCCCCACTCGATCGAGTTGGTCACGGCAGTCCACCCGAACAACGGCGGCGCGGCACCGAACACGCCGCCGATGACGATGTTCTGGGAGGTCGCGCGTTTCAGGTAGAGGGTGTAGAGCAGCCCGTAGCCGATCCACGACACGAGGTTCAAACCGGCCGTAAGGGGATTGACCCAAGTGACCAGCACGGCCAGCCCGGCGATTCCGAGTACCGCGGCAAACACGATCCCGGCCGCCGGACTGACGCGGCCCTTCGGAATCGGCCGGTTCCGGGTACGCGCCATGCGGGCATCGATCCGGGCATCCGCGATGTGGTTCACGACGGCGGCGGAGCCCGCCACCAGCGCGATGCCGCCGAGGCCGGCCAGCACGATGGTCAGCGGCGGCACGCCCGGCGTTGCGAGCAGCATCCCGACCAAGGCGCACAGCAACATGAGCAGCACGACCCGCGGCTTCGTCAATTCCAGGTAGTCGCGCCAGGTGGCCGCACCGATCACGGCTTCGCTCATGCGCGACCTCCAGCGCAGTCCGGCGCTGTGGCTGCACACGATGCGATAAGCTGTCGGACTGTCGACACGACCAAGCAGGAGACCGACGCATGGCGCGCTACATCCCCACTCCCGTCAAATGGGTTCGCGACCAGATTGAACTCTACGAGGGCAGCGGCGGCACCCAAGGCACCGAACTCGGTGGCCGTCCCGTCATCATCGTCACCCACCAGGGCAACAAGACGGGCGCCATCCGCAAGACCGCGCTGATGCGGGTCGAGGACTCCGGCAGCTACGTGCTGGTCGGCTCGATGGGGGGCGCGCCGAAGAATCCGGTCTGGGTCTACAACCTGCGCGCCCATGCCGACGTCGAGATTCGCGACAAGACCGAGGTCCACCGCATGCGGGTCCGGGAGGTGCAGGATGCCGACGAACGGGCGCGGGTCTGGGCACTGGCCGTCGACGCCTTCCCGCCCTACGAGGACTACAAGAACAAGACCACGCGGACGATCCCGGTGTTCATCGCCGAGTCCGCCTGATGGTCGTGGCCCGATGGCATCTAGGGCGTGCATCCGCCCCACAAGACCGTACGCGTTCAAGCGGACACGATCCTCGCGGCATCTTCGGCGTCGACCATCGTCGCTTCCAGATCCTCGCCGCGAACCTTGCCGACCACGAAGATTCGTAGCCGCTCCGCTGTGGTTTCATCGAGACCTTCGATGCGTAGATCGCCCGACGCCGTCCCGGCGGTGAACACCGTGAGCCTGGCCAGACCGAAGCGCCGTTCCATCGGAACATTGCCGGTTTCCGCGTGCTGGACGCGGTTGTAGGGAACGGCCGTGACGGACCGCCAGAACACACCCGCCTTGTAGAGAATGTCCTTGTCGCGCACCGCGTAGCCGCGACGTGGGACGTCGACCACCGGCCAGAACAAGCCCCAGCAAAGACGTACCACGCCGAGAGCCCAGAGCCAGGGGAACACCCATCCAACAGCGGCAAGCTTCGGCACGTTGGCGCCCACAGCGTGCACGATGCCGACGATTGCGAAGACGATTAGCGTACGAACGACGCTCCGCGCCTGTCGACACCTGACGAAACGCGGGTCAAGCGCATGCCACTCGACTGCATCCGTCGACGGCAGGGCGTCGAGCGGTATCTCCGGGTTGACGAACATCGGTCGGACTCGCGAAAGCGCGGGATTATACCGGGCATCCTGATCGAGCACCGCCGCTAATCAGGTCCATGAAGGTTCCTGGCAACAGCCGCTCGGGGCGGTCGTCCGCAATCAATGCCATGCCAAGCGGCTGGAGGCCGCCCTGTAGAGGATGTAGTCGCGCAATCGCTTGGCCGTGGCGCAGTCGATGTACCCCAGGGTCACGCTGCCGGTCGCGAGATGGACGTGGAGGCCGGCGAGGTCTTTGCGGCGTTGCAGCGGCGATTGGCTGACACTCACCTGCTGCACCTTCCGGAACAACGCCGCTTCCACCCGATAGCCCAGGAATCCCGATCGGCAGACCAGGACGTCGTCGTCGTGGAGGTAGCCCCGACGCCGCCACCGCTGAAAGGCGAGAAGCCCTACGATCACAACCCAGCCCAGGCATGCGAGACCACCGCTGCCCAACATCGTCGTAGCGAGAGCCGACGCAACGACAGCCGGCACCACCCCCACCCAAAGCACGGGCGGCCAGATCGCGTAGGGCGACACCGGAGCGAACCGGTTGTCTCGCGGGAGCACGGAAACGTGGCGGCCTTCGTTACCGAACACCCGCTCCCGTAGGCTCTCGACAGTCCGCGCGCACGCCATCGGAACCACGAGCTTCTGCGCATCATCCGACATCTCGCCGTCGGCCGGCCCGCCACTCGCCGGTAGCGCTTGGAGGCGATGGCGCTGCATCCACCCCATCACCAGCCCTTGCCGCACGGTCACCTGCTGGACCTTGCCAACCTCCACGGTCACGTCCTTGCGCGTCAGCAAGCCGGAACTGGCGCGGAAGACGCTTCCCTCCTGCCTCAGTTCAAAGTCGTGATACCTGAGGAACGCCACCAGCACGGACCCGAGAAGGAACAGGAGCACGATGCCGAGAAACAGCGCCACGACCGTTACCACGCCAAGCAGCGGACCGAGATCCGCCAACACGGCCAATGATCGGGTCGCAAAGTCCGCAGCACGTTCGTACGTTTCCTCGAACGCATTTCCGAACGCCGGCATCAGCGCCGCGCCCAATAACGCGAGCTGGACAACGCGCGGGTCCGTCAAGCCGATGCGGATCACCTCGCCGCCGGCGAGCTTGAGCAGTACCTCGGCCCCGCCCCCGCTCGCCGCCGCCTGCGATGCCGGTTTCGCGTCCACCCGTTCGCGAAGCCCGGCCACGAACTCGGGCGTCACCGCCGGCAGATGGCCCTCGTCACCGGCCGCCCCGGCCGTCGTGAAGCGAACCGTAACGAGCCCGAGCAGGCGGTAGAGGAGCGACTGTTCCGTGCTGATCCCCTGGATGCGGTCGAAACGCATGTCCAGTTGCGTCTTCTTGAGCACGCCCTGGCGGATCAGCACGCCGTCTTCCTCCACCCGGTATTGTTATTACCAGTACCTAAATCGCGCGACTTCAACGAGTTTGTCCAACCCG
>JAPPAV010000102.1 GCA_026705345.1 Gammaproteobacteria bacterium | reverse complement strand
GTAGAAGCTCAAGCCCGAAATGTAGAAGTGGAGCTTGCTCGCCCAGAACAGCGGGTCGCCTTCGGCGATGCTGTCGCCGTACCACTTCTCCCAGGCGGCGCTCATCATCGCCTTCAGTTCCTTAGGGTTTAGCGGGCGCTCGGCTCGGGCGTCGTAGAAATTCCGTTCGAACTCGAATCGCGTGGGGATGTTGAGGATGAACGTCACCAGGGCGGCCGCTTCCTCCCAGACGATGTCGAGCGCCTCCGACGGGCTCTCGGCCCGGCGCAGCAGGGCATCCCGAACGATGGTCTCGCCAAAGGTGCTGGCGGTCTCGGCGATGGACATTCCGTAGCGCCGCTGGCTATCCGGAAGATCGCGCATGACCCAGGAGTGGAACGCGTGGCCCAGTTCGTGGGCGAGCGTGATGACGTCGCTGCTGCCGCCGGTGTATGTCATGTAGACCTTGGGCGTGCGCGACTTGAGGAATCCCGTGCAGTACGCACCGGGCCGCTTGCGCGGACCGACCGTCCCTTCAATCCAGTTCCGCTCGGCCATCATGCGAACGAAGTCGCCCATTGACGGCTCGACTTCGCCGTAGGCGCCGGCAATGAGATCGAGCGCTTCCCCGTAGGCGATGGGTTCGCCGGCGTCTCCGTCGGGCACGGGCGCGGGCGCCCGGTTGTCCCAGGGACCGTAGTGCTCCTTTCCGTAGGCCTTCGCCTGGAGACGCGCGGCCCGCCGCGCCAGCGGGATGCCCTCCTGTGCGACTTGGAGCACGGTGTCGAGGGTCTCCCGGTGGATCCGGTTGGCATGCAGCGGGGCATCGAGATAGTGCACCGGGGTTCTGGCCCGGGCTGTCCGCTTCCGACACAGCTCAAGCCGCCAGCCGGCGATGGCGTTGATTGCCGCCGCGCAGGACTCGACATGGCCGTCCCAGGTTTCGTTGATGGCGCGCCAGGCATTCTCGCGCAAGCGGTCGTCGGGCTTTTGCATGAGCCCGGCCGCCTCGGCCAGCCCCATGTCGCGACGCTCGTTGCCCACCGTCACATCGCAGGAGAGCGTGCCGGAGAGCTGATCGTAGAGGCGACCCCAGGCATGGATGCCGTCTTCGCCGAGGCCGGTAACGAGGTTCTCCTCCGCGAGTGGCAGAAGTTCGTGGCGTCGACGGCGGGAGTGCTCGACGGTGAACCGGGAGGACTCCACCAAGGGATGTGCGAGATAGGCATCGACCACCGACTCGGGGGCAAGGTCGAGAAACTGACCCAACGGTTCGGCAAGCTCATCGAACCGCTTGTTGAACGACTGCAGGCGCCCGAGAAGCGCCTGGGCCTGCTCGTCTTGGCTGTCTACGCTCAGGCAGCATTCGGCGTAGGTCTCGGGGTCGCGTAGGAGTTTTCGCGCCCGTTCGATCAGCGCGAAGATCTGCCGGGCATCCTCGATCGCCTCGGCCGCGGTTTCGACGGTCAGGCCGGCAACGCCATCCAGCAGCGGGATCAACGCGCGGTTGCGGTGCTCGATGTCGTCCAGAAGAGCGCCGAGCCGTTTGAAGTCCGCGTCGATCTCGGGCGAGTCCGCAGCGGAATACTCGCCCGTCAAGTCCCAGCCGACACCTTGGACCTCGATTTGACTATCCCTCATTGAGAGATCCTCCTTCCGTTCGACGATTGACTTTACCCGGTTTGCTTACACGCAGAAGGGCGAATATCGCACACCGGTCGAGGGCGTCGTCCCACAGGTTTCGCCGATCGTGTGCGTAATCATTCCGGGTCCCTTCATTCCAACGACAAGGACAACCCGTGGACCCGCAAACCGTACTCGATCGCCACCGCGATCGGATGATCAAGACATTGAAGACCGTCAAGGCTGCGTCGCAGGGAAGCCAAAAACTGCGCCGATTCTGCGACCGCGTCTACGACGACCTGGACCAGGTCACCGACACCCCGGCCACACGCGACTACCTGCCTGGGGAGGAACTCTTCCTGTGGTGCCACAACGAGCTCCTGGAACTGGCAGAGATCGAACGGCCGGCGCCGCCCACCGATCCCTACCTCAAGGACATGCTCGCCCGGTTGCGCGACTTCGGCTCTCGCCTGGAGCGCAACGAACCCCTGCCGCCGGGCTACGCCATCCACTGGCTCGACGACCTGGACGACGAGGATGTGGACTGGGACGACATGATCGACGAGGGGCCGACCGGGCGGGACGCCTCGGCAACGACCGACTGACCCGGACCAAAAAGCCCGAACCCCGCGAAGGGTTCGGGCCCTTGGCCGACGTGGTGGAACTGGCAGACACAGCGGATTCGCACTCCGCCGGCCCATGCGCTCACACCGCATGCCGTGAGGGTTCGAGCCCCTCCGTCGGCACCAATCCCGGCGGATGGCAGGCCAGCTCCAGCCGCCCTCAGATGGCCGCTCAAGAAGAGCGGTCAATGGGAAGTCTACATGTGGAGCCATGGGGGTCAATACGTTTCTAACTGACCCGCGTCTTGCGCACACCACCTGAGATTTGGCCGAACCGCGGGCGAAGGTTATAGTTGGCGTCTACGCGAGGAGAAACGGAACGCATGAGCGAAGCCGCGAACGGTGCCGAGCGGGAACTCGACCTCGGCTGGATGGATCGCACGGGGCCGTTGGAGACACGCGCGGAGCCCGGCAAGTACGGCTTGACCATCGCCGACATCAGCATCGGCGACTACGGCGAGGCGCCGGAGGCCAGCGATAATTTGACTGGCCGGCCCAGGGGCGCGGCGGCACGACCGGCGTCTTATCGGATCGGCGCCTACCCGGTGCGCAGCAAGAACGATATTTGGCTGGACAATGCGTCGTTCCTCTACGAGGAAGCCTTGCAGCGGCAATGGAGTTCGGCCACCGACGTGCCTTGGCACACCATCGAACCGCTTCCCGACGACGTCGAGCAGGCGGAGTGCCAACTGGCCACGTTCCTGACGGAAGTGGAGTTCGTCGCCGGCGACGTGCCGGCCCGCTGGGTGTCCCTGACCACGCCTGATTTCTACGAGCCACGCCAAGTACTGCTCGCCCAGGTGATGGACGAGTCCCGGCACATGGACGTGTTCCGCAAACGCGCACTTGCCAACGGCGGCGGCCTCATGCAGGCCACGGGTGCGACCTCGGGATTCGTCGGCAGCATCGACCTGTCGCGGGACTTCACCGAGATGTCGTCGAGACTCCATGTGTCCGGGGAGGGTTCCGTGTTGACCCTCTTCCGAATGGGCGAACTGATGGCGCAGAACGAAGCGGAGAAGGTCATCTACCGCCTCTGCGCCCAGGACGAAGCGCGGCATGTGGCGTTCGGCGTCATGCACCTGCGCTACATGTCGGAGACCGCGCCGGAACGGCGCGAAGAGATCCACTGCTATCTCGACGAAGCCGAGGGTGGCCTGATCGGGGCCGCGAACCCGGTTGGGCAATTGACGCCGACTTCCGAATCCATGGCGATCATCCTCGGCGGCGGCAAGGACCATTTCGACGACGGCATGAACAAGATCATCGCCATTCGCCGGCGCCAGCTTCAGGAATACCGCAAGCGCGTCATCTCCGCGGGATTCGGGGAGCGCTTCGAGAACGGTCGGTCCCGGGTCGCGCAGATGATCGAGGAAGCCGCCTAGCAGGCGGCTTACCCGTCCGCACCCGTGGCGAGAAAGCCTGCGGCCAAGCCCTCGCCGCCGAAGCAACCCGCGCCGAAACCGGCGCCGCCCAAGTCGGCGGTGGCCGACGAGAAGCGGACCTTCGAGCCCAAGTACAACTGGATGAACAAGACCCGCCAGTGGGGCGTTCGGGTGAAGCCCGGCAAGGCGGGACTCAAACTCGGGGACCTGAACGTCGGCATCTATGGCGAGACGCCGACCCAATGGGCCGACCAGAGCCGCAATCCGCGCGGCGCGGTTCCGCGCCGGGGCATGCCCCCGGTGGGGTACTCGATCCGTGACAAGGCCGGACTCTGGGCGGACTGCGCGGCCGATCTCTACGAGGAGGCCATCCAGCGCCGTTGGGCGCCGGCCACCGACGTGCCTTGGGACACCATCGAGCCGCTCCCGGACGACGTCGAGCACGCGGTCTGCCAGGTCTGCACCGAACTCCTGGGCTATGCCAACGTCGACATCGAAACGATCACGGGGTGGCAGCACCAAATGTCCTATGGCTACCACGAGGTCAAGCAGTTTCTCGCGACGGCCAGTTTCGACGCGGCCCGGCACTACGAGTGCTTCCGAAAACGAGCGCTCGCCAACGGCGGCGGCCTAGGACTGGAAGGGCCGGGCATGGTCAACCGGATGATCCTGGAGAGCCGGGGTGGCTGGACCGAAGCCGTCGTCTACCTCTTGCTCATGCGCGGGGCGTTCACGATGACGCTCTACAAGTACCTTGGCCGCCACGCCCACAACGACGCGGAGCGCTTCATCTACGAGCATGCGCTGGCCGACAAGGCGCGCCATGTGACCTACGCCTTAGACCATCTCAAGTACGCCATGGCCCATGCCGACGACGTACTCCAGGTCGTGCGTACGCTGATCGCCATCGGCGAGGGCGGGCTGACCCGCGATCTGCGCGACCCCGTGCTTGCCGAAGCGCTCGCCGTGATATTCGCCGGGGGCGTTGCCAAGGCGGCGGGGCGCGGCATGGCCGTCTACGGGGACATGATGCGCGACTACGTGGCAACCTATCTCGGCTACTGCCGGTGGCTCGGCGTGCCGCGGGATCCGGCCCGTTTGCCGCCGCCCTTGAACGAATACGCGGATTCGACGGACACCGGGGCCTGAAGTGGCGCTCTTCCCGTCCGTCGACTGGTTCGACGAAGTCCGCAACGTGTTCAACGCCGACGAGCGCTATCGCGGGGCGGGCGGCGGCTACTGCAATTGCGTGGCCGGCTTCAGGATCGCCGAGAAGGTCTTCGTTCTCACCTTCGATGGCTTCGAGTGCAGTGCCGCCGCCGAGGGCGATGACGGGACCCTCGATGATGTCGACTTCTATCTCGAGATGCCGGCCAAGGCGTGGCGTGACATGGTTGCCAACATCGCGGCCAACGGTGCCGCGGATCTCCACCACACGCTGAACACCCTGGACCTCGACCGCGAGGATGGATTGGCGACGTCCAAGCACGGCGACCAAGTTCGCGAAGATCTGTTCTTCCGCTACAACCAGACGTTGCAGTTTTTCTTCGACGCTTCGGCACTGGTCGAAACGGAGTTCCCCAAGGAGTAATGGGATGGCTCAACTAGACTGGGTGGACCCGGCTGGCGAGGCGGTCAACCAAGATCCCGGCTTCCGAAAACTCGGCTCAGCGGACCTCGTCGTTGGGCTCAAGTCGGGTAGAGCGGTTCGGATCGTCGCCTTCGAGGCATTCGAGGTGGCGTCGGTCGGCACGGCCGACGAGGCGGCGCTCCGGGACTGCGAACTGGTGATCGAGATGACGCCGCGGCAATGGACGGACTATCTCATGCGTCGGGCTCGCGGGGTCGCGCCCTCCTTGGTTAGTCTCGACATAGACCGCGGCATCGTGCGGGCACCCGATCCCATGCTCAGACTGAAGTTCGATCGATACCACCTGTCGATACAGGCGCTGTGCGACGCCGGCGCGCGCATCGAGGCAGCGCGCACGAATGCGCGGCGCTAGCCGACCGATCCGACATGCCACTCTACGAGTACCGATGCGCTGAATGCGGCGCGGTGACGGGCAAACTCGCGTCGGTCAAGGCAATCCCGAGCGAGGTCCCATGTGCTTGCGGCGGCACGGCGTCGCGTATCGTCTCCAGACCCTCCGTGCATCTCTCGAAGGGATCCAAGGTCGCACGGCTCGACCCGAAGTACGACGCCATGGTGGACAAGGCGATGCGCGACACCCCGACGGCCGACCCGGATCGGCTCATCAACCGACGCGGGGACATCGCCAAGGGACGGCCCGATCCGTGATCGGATCCTGGCTCGGCCAGCACTGGTTCGCGGTCGCGCTCGCAGTCGTCTACACGTCGTTCCTCTTGGCCCACGCGAGGCTCGGCCTGCGCGCGGGCAAGACCGCCGCGGGGTTCTTCATCGGCAACCGCGGACTTGGCGGCGCGGTGATCGGCGTGTCTTTCTACGCCACGTTCGCGAGCACGAACAGCTACGTCGGGCTCGCCGGAAAGAGCTACGAGTACGGGCTGCCGTGGCTGACCATGGCGGCGTTGATGGTGGTCTTCTGCTGGTTGTCGTGGCGCATCGTGGCACCGCGGATGCGGCGATTCGCGGCGGCGTGGGGATCGCTGACGGTGCCGGACTTCCTCGCTGTCCGGTTCGGCAGCGACCGGGTACGCGTCGCCGCTGCGGCGGTCATCGTGTTCTCGTGCCTGTTGTACCTGATCGCGGTCTTCAAGGGCGCGGGCAACCTCCTCCAGGTCTTCCTCGGCATCCCCTACCAACTCGCGGTGATCGTGACGCTCGGCCTCATCGTCATGTACACGATGCTCGGCGGGTTCGTGTCCGTAGTGCGCACCGACGTGCTGCAAGGCGCCCTGATGGTCGTCGGGTCCATCCTGTTGTTCTACTTCATCACCTCGGCGGCCGGCGGCGTCGGGGTCATCGCCGAGTTGCCGGACGAGCCGTCGCGCGCCCACCTCGTCGAATTGAACGGCGCCATACCCTTCGTCGTCCTGATCGGCATCGCGCTTGCCGGCTCGCTGAAACTGCTGGTCGATCCCCGCCAGGTGACGCGCTTCTACGGCCTGAAGGACGAGCACAGCGTGCGCGTCGGGATCTGGGTCGCGGTGGTTGGCATCCTGGTGATCCAGTTCTGCCTGTTTCCACTGGGGCTCTACGCACACTTCCTGCTGGACGGCGTGACGGACACCGACCTGGTGGTGCCGACGCTGGTCAACGACTCGAGCGTGATCCCGCCCCTTGTCGGCGACTTCCTGGTGATCGCGATCCTCGCTGCGGCGATGTCTTCCCTCGACAGCGTGCTGCTGGTCGCTGCATCGGTAGCCTCGCGAGACCTTTGGGGCCGATGGTCCCGCCAGGGCGGCGGGGTTGTTCGGGGTGCCCGAGTCGGCGTCGCGGGCTTTGCCGTGGTGGCGGCAGTCGTTGCTCTCAACCCGCCGGGCGGCATCGTCGAGATCACGATCTTCTCGGGAAGCCTTTTCGCGGTCTGTTTCGTGCCTACTATTCTGCTTGGACTGCATTGGCGGCGTGGCAACGAGACGGCTGCGCTGACGGCGTTCGGCTTGGGAATCGCGGTGCTCTTGGGTTGGTTGGTGGTCGGGCTGGGCGACCTTGTGCACGAGGTCTTTCCAGCATTGACCGCATCCACGTTGGCGTACGTGGTCATCGCGGCTCGAAGTGACCCCGTGCCCGACCACGAGGTCCAGGGACTGTTCAAGGAATAGGTTCCGCATGGCCGCGGTCTGGGCGACGGCCCTGCCAGCGTCAGCCCGGTGTGCTGGCGTCGCCCAATCATGCAGCGTAGGCTTCGGTCCGCTGCGCTCGACGCGATTGCCGAAGCGCCGACAACAATGCCGATGAACGACAAACTCGACCACATCACCATCAAGGGATTCAGGAGCTTGGCGGAAGTCGAAAAGCTCCAGCTCAACGACGTGAATGTCCTGATCGGCGCGAATGGGTCCGGGAAGTCCAACTTCGTCGAGTCATTTGCATTCCTAAGGGCAATACGTCAGGAAAACCTGCAACGCTACGTGGCCCAGGCCGGGGGCTCCAGCCGATTGCTCCACTTCGGTGCCTCGCAGACGAGCGAAATGACGCTGCGGCTTTCTCTCAACGACGAGAAAGACCAATACGAGATCGTTCTGATTGCCACGGACACCGATGGACTACGTCCGATCTCCGAGATTGCATATTACTGGCCGGACAAGGAACAACACCCGAGGCCGTATGAAGAAGACTTGACCTCTGGAGGCGCGGAAGCGGAGATCGGGAACGAGCATCTTCGACCGCTGGTTGCGCAGGTAGTTCGGGGATGTCTGGACAGCTGGGTGAAGTACCAGTTCGACGACACCACGAGAAAATCGCCAATCCGCCTGACCGCTGATGTCCACGACAACCGGCGCTTGCGAACCGACGGATCGAATCTGGCCGCGTTCCTGTACCTGTTGAAGGAGAAGCACGGGGACTCGCTTGACGTCATTCAAAGAACCGTTCGCCTCGTCGCGCCCTTCTTCGACGCCTTTGTCTTGGAGCCGGACGCGCTCAACGAAAACAAGATCCGCATGCAATGGCGGCATCAAGGATCCGACGCGTACTTCGATGCAGCGGCCTTGTCCGATGGAACCCTGCGCTTTGTCGCCCTAGCGACCCTGTTTCTTCAGCCACGCGACTTGCGCCCCTCCATAGTGCTTCTCGATGAGCCCGAGCTCGGTTTGCATCCCTACGCCATTGCGATCCTGTCGTCGATCATCAAGAGTGTCTCGGCGGAAACCCAGGTGTTGCTCGCCACTCAGTCGTCGACATTGCTCGACCAGTTCGAGCCGAACGACGTACTTGTGGCTGAACGAGTCGGCGGTAGTACACGGCTTGAGCGGTTGGACACACAACGGCTCGAGACTTGGCTGGGTCGCTACAGTCTCGGGCAACTTTGGGAGAAGAATGAACTTGGCGGTAGACCGAACGCAGAGAACCGGGATGCCAAGTGACGCGGCTTTTGGTTCATGTCGAGGGCGAGACGGAGGAGTCCTTTGTCAATGAGGTCCTGGCAGGTCATCTGGCAGCCTACGGCTATGCCCAAGTCGCGGCCCGGCTGCTCGGCAATGCGCGTGCGAGGGCGCGACGTGGAGGGATACGTTCCTGGCCAACCGTTCGACGAGACATCATTGGTCATCTCAGGGAGGACACGGCCAGCATCGCAACGATGATGGTGGACTACTACGGTCTCCCGCGAGATGGGGACGGAGCTTGGCCTGGAAGAGCCGACGCGCCAAGGCGGAGAACCGAACTGCAGGCAGCAACGGTCGAACAGGCGTTGCTTGAGGACGTACGAGACGCGATGGGAGGCGGCTTCGACTCGCAACGGTTTGTGCCATTCGTTCTGATGCACGAGTTCGAAGCGCTACTGTTCAGCGATTGCGACCGATTCGCGAACGCGATCGGTCAGGGCGATGTAGCCGACATTCTGCAAGCCGTCCGTGCCCAGTTCGCAACTCCGGAGGAGATAGACGACTCACCCGAAACGGCGCCGTCGAAGCGCATCAAGGAGATCGTTCCGGGTTACGACAAGCCGTTCATGGGTAATCTTGCGATCTTGGAAATCGGACTCGCGACGATTCGAAGCGAATGCCGCCACTTCGACGAATGGCTGGCACGCCTCGAGCAACGAGCCTCAACGAACTCGGAAGGAACCTAATGCCCGGACCTCTCGACGGTGTCAGGATCATCGATTTCACGACCATGATCGCCGGTCCCTACGGCACGATGATCCTCGCCGACCAGGGTGCCGATGTCATCAAGGTCGAGGCTCCGGCGCGTAGCGACCACGCACGACGCGCGGGCTATGGCCAGCGTCATTTCACGGCGGCGTTCGTCAACAACAACCGGAACAAGCGCTCAATTTCCGTCGACGCCAAGTCCCCGGAGGGTCGCCAGGTCGTACTGGATCTCGCCCGCACCGCCGACGTCTTCGTCCAGAACTACCGTCCCGGGGTGATGGCGAGGCTTGGTCTCGACTACGACGATCTGAGGGCCGTCCAGCCGGATCTGATCTATGTGTCCATGAGCGGCTGGGGCGAGAGCGGCCCTTACGCCCACAAGCCGGTCTACGATCCGATCATCCAGGCGCTGTCGGGCTTGGCGAGCGTCCAGGCGGGTTCGGACCATGATCGACCCCGGCTGATCCGAACCGTCCTGCCCGACAAGCTCACCGGTGTCACTGCGGCCCAGGCGGTCTCGGCGGCGCTGTTCAGCCGCGAGCGTACGGGCGTCGGTCAGCACATCCGGCTGTCCATGCTGGACTCCGTCGTCGCCTTCCTCTGGTCGACCGACATGGGCAGCCAGACCTTCGTCGGCAAGGAAGTCGACGTCGCCCACGCGGCCACCTTTATCGACCTCATCTACGAGACCGCGAGCGGCTACATCAGCGTGTCGGTCATGGCCAACGATCAGTGGCATGGCCTATGCCGCGCGGTCGGTCACCCGGAATGGCTCGACGACGAACGCTTCAAGACACCTGCCGGGCGGGACCGCCATGCCAACGAGCGCTTGGAACTGACCCAGGATGCGCTTCTCGGGAAGACGGCGGAAGAATGGCTCGAACTCCTGGAAGCGGCAGGCGTACCCTGTGCGCCGGTCCTCACCCGGGCCGAGATGGTCCGTCACGCCCAGGTCGAAGCCAGCGGCGTCGTGATCGAGACCGACCACCCCCACGCCGGACGCCTCCGCCAGGCCCGCAACGCCGCGCGTTTCGCGGTTACAGTTCCCGAGATCCGCCATGGCGCACCCCACTTGGGTGAGCACACGCTGGCCATTCTTGAGGATCTTGGCTACGGGGAGGATCAACGGGAAGCGTTGCTCGCGAACGGGGTCGTGAGCGCGTAGGGGCCGCCCTTGTGGCGGCCCGTGCCTGGCCCAGACGCTTTTCGGTGGACCCGGCGCCGGCGACCGCGCCCCTAGACGGGCACGTTAGGGTCGCTCCTACGAGCCTCTGTGCAAGTGTCGAGAGGAACTGCTCAAGAACGCCGGGCGGCGACGCCTTCACTCGTCCCACAACGCGTCCGCGAATTCTTCGATCACGAAGCGGTGCGTCAACATCACACGCGGCTTGTCGGTCGCGTTGGGCGCGAGGGTGTGCAGGAGGCGCATGTCCGTGAGGTAGACGTCGCCGGGTTGCCCGCTTAGTTCGACGACGCGCAGCGAGACGTCGCCCGCATCGGGGTCTTGTGCCGACCCCGACGCGGCTAGAAAGCGTTTTCGGTCGCCGGACTGCCTGGACATCAGGTCCTGGAAGTAGGGGAGCCGCCGCAGCTGTTTCTTGATGTTCTTCGAGCGCACGCGGGAACCGTTGTTCAGGAGGCGATGCGAACCAGCGACCACGAGCGTACCGCCGCCCTTGGGTACGACGTCGCTTAGGAACGTGAAGACCTGGATGCCGACCAGGGAGTTGCTCGGTAGACGCGGTAGATCGACGTGCCAGATGGTCGGCGGCACCGTCCACTCCTCGGCGTTCGGCATTGTTATGAGGAATTGCGGTCGATTGCCCATGGAGCGCACCGGACGACCTCCGGCCAGCTCGACAATTGCACTCATGAGTGCCGCGGTGAACAGTCCGCGGACCGGTCCCGATTCGCTTGCGCGGCGCAACTTCCCTTTGGGCGGAACCACGGGCTGCTCCGAGTCCTTGGTCTCAGCCTCGTCGAAGACTTGCCTCGTCACCGCACAGGCGGCCTCCACTTCATCTGCGGGTAGAAAACGGTCGAGATGGACGAGTCCGTAACGGCGAAAGCGGTCGTGTTGGTCCGGCGGGAGCATGGTGGCGGTTGGAATCCACGCACGTCGTTGAAGCAAATGTTAGTGGGGAAAGGACGGGCGTCCAACCGCGCCCCCCCGTCAGGACCGAGGGACCGTTAACCGAAGTAAGTGTTCACTATGGCGTCGTGGAGCTCGATCAGGTGCACTTGGCAGTCGTTGATAAACTGGTGCAGTTCGACGCTGTGCGCCATTCCACCCAACCGTGCGACATCGGTGTCCTGCAGCGCCTTGAGCGCGCGGTCGCAGGTGTGGACGGCTGCGCCGTTGCGGGGCAGTCCGCGCAGGCTGCGGCGGACGGAGTTCAGGCAGCGCAGGTACGAGCGGGGCAGGCGTTCGTCGTTGAACAGGAACTCGAGCACCAGCGGCGGGTCGACCGGCTCGCGCACCGAGGCGTGGTAGGCCTGCATGGCATAGAAGGAGCGCAGGACGCTACGCCACTGGATGTCCTGGAATGGCTCGAGTTCGTGATGGCCGGCAATCAGGTCCACGGTGCGCACATCGATGATGCGCGTGGTCATATCGGCACGCTCGATGTAATTGCCGAGCCGCAGCAGTTCCCAGTGCGCGTCGTGGAGCATGTTCTGGGACAGGAATCCCTCAAGCTGCTGGGCGAGGCGGCTGATCTGGATCAGTGCCTCGCCGCGGCGGCTGCGGGGCTGGCCCGGAACCAGTGCCGAGCGGGCGAACAGGTAGAGCTCGTTGATGTACTCGAAGGTGATTCGCGGCATGTTCTCGCGAACCGTACGGGCATTTTCGCGGACGCCGACTATGGAGTTGATGATCGATCCGGGATTGCGCGTGTCCGTGGCGAGAAACCGGCACACGTTGCGTTCGGTGGCGTTCCGCTTGCCGTACAGGGACTCGAACAGTTCGCCGGAACCGGTGATGTCGATCAGCGGCCGCCAACCCAGCGGCAGCCGCACCGGTAGATCCATGATGAGGTTGGTATTGACGGTGATGAGGCGTGCCGTGGACTCCGCGCGCTCCAGGTACCGCCCGAGCCAATACACGCGCTCGGCGACGCGTGACAGCACGTTGACGGTCACGCCACGCGTTCCTTTGTGGCGCGCTCCACGACCCAGGTGTCCTTGCTGCCGCCGCCCTGGGACGAATTGACCACGATGGAGCCCTTGCGCATGGCCACGCGCGTCAGGCCCCCCGTGGTGACGTAGATGTCCTCGCCGGACAGGATGAACGGCCGCAGGTCGAGATGACGGGGTTCGACCGCTGCCCCCGCCAATGTCGGCGCGGTCGACAAGGTGAGCGTCGGCTGGCCGATGTAGTTCCGGGGATTGGCGCGGATCACCCGGACGAACTCGTCGCGCTGGCGCCGCGTGGATTGGGGGCCGATCAGCATCCCGTAGCCACCCGACTCGTTGGCAGGCTTGACCACGAGGTCCTGGAGGTTGTCCAGGACGTAGTCGCGATGGTCCTTCTCCGCGCACCGGTAGGAGGGCACGTTGGCAAGGATCGGTTCTTCGCCCAGGAAGTAGCGAATCATGTCCGGTACGTAGGTGTAGATGACCTTGTCGTCGGCGACACCGCAGCCGGGGGCGTTGGCAAGTGCGACGTTTCCCGCCTGCCACGCACGCATCAAACCGGGGACGCCCAGCATGGAGTCCTTGCGGAACGCGCGAGGATCGAGAAACAGGTCGTCGATGCGTCGGTAGATGACGTCGACGCGCTCTAGGCCGCTGATGGTCCGCATGTAGACGCAGTCGTCGTCGGCGACCACGAGATCGGGGCCCTCGACCAGTTCCGCCGCCATCTCGAGGGCGAGATAGGCGTGCTCGAAGTACGCCGAGTTGTAGATGCCCGGCGTGAGCACGACGATCCGCGGCGTGCGCACGTCCCGGGGCGACAGCGAGCGCAGGCAGGCGGCAAGCTCGGTCGGGTAGTCGTCAACCGGATGAATCGCGTAGTGCTCGAAGAGTTCGGGGAAGATCCGTTTCATCACCGCGCGGTTCTCCAGCATGTAGGACACGCCGCTCGGCACGCGCAGGTTGTCCTCCAGCACATAGAGCGAACCGTCGGCGTCGCGCACCAGGTCGGAACCGCAGACGTTGGACCAGACGCCGTAGGGCGGGTCGATGCCGGCGCACCGGGATCGGTACTCCCGGGATTTAAGGACGTAGTCTTCCGGCACCACGCCGTCGCGTAGCGAACGGCGGTGGTGATAGACGTCGTCGATGAAGGCGTTCAGCGCTCGGACGCGTTGTTTGAGCCCGCGGGCGATTTCGTCCCACTCGCGCTTGAGAATCAGGCGGGGAACGATGTCGAACGGCCACTCGCGGTCGATGTTCGTGCCGTCGTGGTAGACCGAGAAGGTGATGCCCATCGACCGGATGGCCAGGTCCGCAGCGGTCTTGCGTTCCACCAGTTCGTCGTCGGAGAGCTTGGCCAACGCTTGCACGAGCTCGCCGGCCCCGGCGCGGGCACGACCGCTGGGTAGTACCAGTTCGTCGTGGAAGCCCGCCGATTGGTAGGCGTGCCAGTCGATCGTCATGTCGCGGCCGAAACGAGTTCGTGTACGAAACGGAGCTTCTCCACCACGGCCTCGTTCAACGAGAACGGGTAGGCGTCGCCAAGACCCATGCTGCGGTTCAGGTCATTCATGGTCGGCGCGAGGGCACGCCATTGCTCGAGTATCTCGTCAAATGGCAACGGGGCGTCGGTCGGGTCGGCCAATGGCACACCGCGAATGGCGAGTCCGTCGTCGGCCGCGGTTTGCAGGGTATCGACCATGTGCAGATAGTGCCCCCAGCACTCCGCGAAGTCCTCCAGCGGGTGACTCGAAGCGTAGGCGACCACGTAGTCGTCCTGCCACCCCGGCGGCGGCCCGTCCCGGTAGTACGCATCCAGGCTGTCCTGGTAGTGCCGGCGTTCATCGCCGAATCGGCCTCGGAAATCGTCGAGCGCGTCGCCGTGAGCGACCAGTCGCTGCCAGTAGTAGTGTCCGGACTCGTGCCGGAAGTGACCGAGCAGGGTTCGGTAGGACTCGTTCATCGCAAGACGCATCTCTTCGCGAAGCAGAGGGTCCGCCTCGAGCAGGTTGATGGTTATCTCGCCTTGGGCATGTCCAGTAGTGACTTCGTCGCCTACATCGAGGGTTGGATGCGCTTGGTCCAGCCGCGCGTCGGCGAGAATGCGAAAGACCAGCCCATCCATCCGCACCGTGCGGCCCTCCACGGGCAAGCCGAGGTCCATCAGCGTGAATAGGAGCCGTCGCTTGGCTTTCTCCACCTCGTGGTAGAGATGTACGCGTCGTGGGTCGGAGAGGTCGGGGATGACGTCGTTCAGGGTGCAAGCCGCACAGAAGCGGTCGCGACCGGTCCCGACGAGCCAGTTGCAGGTGCCCGGATAGTCATGGTGAGCACAGTGTTGGTCCGATGGTCCGACGACCCGCACCATCATGGTTGCGGGGTCGAATGCCAGTCCCCGCCCGCACGACAGGCAGCGATCGTTCTCGAAGTAGACGCGGTTGCCGCAGCTACACCGGAAAGACCGCATGTTCGCTCCCCGATACGCAGTCCGGTCAGGACCCGTTGGTTATTGCCTCCAGCACCTTCGGCGGCGACAGGGGTAGTTCGGTCATGCGGATGCCGACCGCGTGACTGACGGCATTGCCGACTGCGGCCAGGGGCGCGACGATGGGCGTTTCACCGCAGCCCCGAACCCCGTATGGGTGGTTCGGGTTGGGCACCTCGACGATCTCGGTGTCGATCATCGGCAGGTCCGATGCAACCGGCACCCGGTAGTCCAGAAAGCCCGGATTGTCCAAGACGCCGTTGTCGTCGTAGATGTACTCCTCGTTCAAAGCCCAACCGATGCCCTGGGCGGCGCCTCCCTGCATCTGCCCCTCGACGTAGTCGGGGTGGATCGCGGTGCCGGCATCCTGAATGGCCGTGAAGCTCGTTACGGTGGCGCGGCCCGTCTCCCGATCGACGTGGACGTCTGCCATGTTGACGGAGAAGGCCGGTCCCGGACCCTGGGCGGTCAACGAAGCCCGCCCGGAAATGGGGCCGCCGGTGCGAGCGGCGGTTCTCGCCAGTTCGGTCAGCGTTAGCGGCTCCGCTTCGACGTTGACGCCGGCCACGGGACGCGCCTCGCCGTCGGACCATTCCACCTGGTCGGGCTCGATGCCCCAGGTCGCCGCCGCCCGGGATTTGAGCTGGCCAATGACGTCCTCGCAGGCACGGATCACCGCAAGCCCCGTGGCGAAGGTCGTGCGGCTGCCGCCCGTGGTCGCGCAGTAGCCGGTCGAGTCGGTGTCGGCGACGCGAATGCGCATGCGTTCGTAGGGTACGCCCAGGGTCTCCGCCGCCATCAGGGCCATGGACGCCCGGCTGCCGCCGATGTCCGGGCTGCCCTCGACGATCTTTACCATGCCGCTGTCGGTGATGTGGACCTCGGCGCTGGACTGGTTGCCGCCGTTGAACCAGAAACCCGCCGCGACGCCGCGCCCCTCGTCCTCGCCGAGCGGTTTCGCGTAGTTCGGATGGGCCTTCGCGGCTTCTAGGCACTCCCGTAAGCCCACCGGGCCGAACGTCGGTCCGTAGGCCGCGTGGGTGCCTTCGCGTGCGGCATTCTTCAACCGGAAATCGATGGGATCCATACCGACGATCTGGGCAAGCTCGTCGATCACCGACTCGCCCGCGAACATGGACTGCGGGGCGCCGGGTGCCCGGTAGGCAGCGACTCGAGGTCGGTTCACTACCACCTCGAAGCCCTCGATCAGCACGTCCTCCACGTCGTACGGCGCGAAGATGCACATGGCGCCGGCACCGAGCGGACTGCCCGGAAACGCACCCGCCTCGTAGATGAGCTTGGCGTACATGCCGACGATGGTGCCGTCGCGCTTGCAGCCGATCTTGATCGTGTTGACGGTGCCGGATGCCGGCCCCGTGGCGCGGAACACGTCCTCCCGGGTCATCACCATCTTCACGGGCCTGCCGCTCTTCTCGGAGAGCTTCACCGCCAGCGGCTCCAGGTAGATCGTGGTCTTGCCGCCGAATCCGCCGCCGATTTCGCTGGCGATGACCCGGATATCGCCCTCGTCCATGCCCAGCGCCATCGCGGTCATGCTGCGCACGCCGAAGTGACCCTGGGTGCTGCACCAGACGGTGGCTTGGCCGTCCTCGTTGAAGCTGCCGACGCAGGCGTGGGGCTCGATGTAGCCCTGGTGGACCATCGGCGTCACGAAGGTCCGTTCGACGATCTCGTCGGCGCTGGCGAAGGCCGCCTCCACGTCGCCCTTCCCGATGACCTGCTTCTTGACAAGGTTGGTGGGCTTTCTCTTGCGAGGGGCAAGCCCCTCGCGCTCCCCGGCTGAGGGCTCCGACGGCTCGGCCAATCCCTGGGTGACGAGGTCGTCGTGGAGGATGGGCGCGTCGGGTTCGAGTGCCCTGAGCGCGTCGGTGACCGATTCGAGCACTTCGTAGTCGACGGCCACGGCGTCCGCGGCTGCTTGGGCGACTGCCTGGGTGGTCGCCGCCACGGCAGCGACGGCGTGGCCGTGATACAGCACCTTGTCGCTGGCGAGCAGGTTGTTGTTGAACCCCTTGCGGCCGAAGCTGAAGTTGGTCCGGTCCGGGAAGTCGGCGGCGGTGACGACCGCAAGCACGCCCGGCATGGCTTCGGCGGCAGACGTGTCGATGGAGCGGATGCGGGCGTGGGCGTGGGGGCTTCGAACGACCTTGCCGTGGAGCATTCCCGGCAGGGCGTGGTCGGCGCCGAAATTGGCGCGCCCTGTCACTTTCTCCAACCCGTCTGGGCGAACCGGCCGTGTGCCGATGTATTTCAGACCTTGTGCGAGACTCATGCCTCCTCCTCGTTCCGCGACCGTTTAACTATACGATGGAAAACGTGGCGAGTGTCTCGGTGCGGTGGAACTTGCCTTGGGTGCGGCGAGTCACACAGACTGCCGCGGAGGACTTTGGAGACAAGCGATGGGCTACGACGCCTTGCACGAACGGTTCGCCCGGATCGGCGATCTCAATCACGCCTTGGCCATGTTGTCCTGGGACGAGGCCGTGATGATGCCGACCGGCAGCGGCACGGTGCGCGGCGAAGCGTTGGCGACGCTGACGGGAATGGTCCACGAACTCACCGCGGCGCCGGAGACCGGCGAACTCGTCGATGCCGCGGCGGCGGAGGACCTCGACCCCTGGCAAGCCGTCAACGTGGAGAAGATCCGCCACGACTGGGTGACGGCGCGGGCGGTGCCCGCCGACCTCGTGAGAGCCCTGTCGCTTGCCACGTCGGCCTGCGAGCAGACCTGGCGGGGTGCGCGGGGCGAGAACGACTGGAGTGCGGTCGTGGACGGTCTGCACACCGTCGTGGACCTTACCCGCGAGAGAGCGCAGGCGTTGGCAGCCGCGCGCGGCTGCGAGCCCTACGACGCGCTGCTCGACAACTACGAACCCGCGTTGACCCGCACGGCCATCGATCCGGTGTTCGACGAGTTGGGCGCCGTACTCCCCGACATGGTGGACGATGCGATGGCTCGCCAGCCGATGTGCGCCTTGCCGCGGGGACCGTTCCCCATCGAACGTCAAGAAGCCCTGGGGCGGGCGCTTATGGCCGAGGTGGGATTCGACTTCGAACGCGGGCGGCTCGATGTGAGCCATCATCCCTTCTGCGGCGGCGACCCGGACGACACCCGCATCACCACCCGCTACAACGAGCACGACTTCCTCGAGTCGATGTTCGCCGTGCTTCACGAGACCGGTCACGCAATGTACGAGCAGGGCCTGCCGAAGGGGTGGCGCAACCAACCGGTGGGTCATGCCGGCGGCATGGCGCTGCACGAGAGCCAGTCACTGCTCATGGAGATGCAGGTCTGCCGGGGCGCGCCGTTCATCGAGTTCGCGGCACCGATCATCCAGCGCACGTTGCTCGGGGCCGAGACCGATGCCCCGGAGTGGCAGCCGGACAACCTCGTCAAGCTTGCCGCCAAGGTCGAACGCGGCTTCATCCGGGTCGATGCCGACGAAATCACCTATCCGCTGCACGTCATCCTGCGCTATCGACTGGAGACGGCGCTGCTGGACGGGGACCTCGCCGTCGCTGAGATTCCCGATGCGTGGAACGAGGGCATGTCCGCATCGCTCGGGTTGTCGACCGTCGGCAACTTCGCCGACGGCTGCATGCAGGACGTGCACTGGTTCGCCGGACTGATCGGGTACTTCCCGAGCTACACGCTGGGTGCCCTCATGGCCGCGCAGATCTTCCGTGCCGCGCGGGATGGCATTGAGGGTCTCGACGAGGCCGTTCGCGAAGGGCGCTTCCCCCTCCTGTTCGACTGGCTGCGCGAGCGTGTGCATGGTCGGGGAAGCGTCAAGCCCAGCCTGGAACTGGTTGCCGACGTGACCGGTGCCCGGCTTGGAACCGATGCCTTCCTAGGGCACTTGAGGACACGTTACGGTCTCGGCTAGCACGAGTACGTTGGCGGCGATGCTCGGGTTTTTTCGCGTAAACTAGGGTCGAATGTCGTCCGGGTTCACTGGTATGACGCGGGGTCTAATGACGATGCTGCTGGCTGGTGCCTGCTTGGCTGCGGCAACGGCCGAGAAGCAGGAACCGGCCCAGGATGACGAACCACCGATCACGGCGGAAGAGATCCTGGCCAACCCCCTAGGCGAGGAAGCCTACGAACAATCCTCCCGGTGTCTCTCCACGGGGAAGTACCGCCGCGTCGAGATCATGACCCACCAGGTTCTGGTGTTTCATGGCCGGGGCGACGAAATGTGGCTCAACATTCTCCCCAACCGTTGCATGGGCCTGCAGCCGGACATGATCCTGTCCATCGAAAAACGGGGCATGCGGCTTTGCGCGCGCGACCAGTTCAGGGGTGTCCCGCGTTTCCGTCCCGATGCGCCCTCGATGCCCTGCACGCTGGGCGAGTTCCACCCCACGCGCCGGGAAAACGTCTCCGCGATTCGCGACGCCCTGGAGGCGGGCCAAAAGACCACCACGGTCGACCGGACGGTTCGCTCCGCGGGACGCGAAACCGAAGGCGGCGACAAGCCGGAGTCAAGCGGCAACGGCCCGAATCTCGCGCCGTAGGAGTTCGCGTTGGCGAAACTCCCAACGCGCCCGTCGGGGCGCGCCTCCCAACGCGCCCGTCAGGGCGCGCCCTCGGCCCTACGATTCTGCCAAGCGTTCGCCGAGCAATCCGAGGGCACGGTGCAGGTCCGGCGTCGTGTCGAGCAGCGGGGCCATGGGATCGCCGAGGCGCTCGAGGCGCCCGACGGCGTTCTGCAAGGTGTGGTTCGAGTTGTGCAGGTCGTCGTCGAGTTCGGACCATTCGATCGGCATCGAGACGGACGCCGCCGCCTCCGCGCGCGCGGAAAACGGTGCCACCAGCAGCTGGCCGTGGCCGTTTTGCATGAAGTCGACATAGACCTTGTTCTCGCGCTGGCGGACCACGCGCGTGATGGTGGCGATGTCGCCCCGTCGTACGACCACGACCCGGGCGAACAGTTCGCCGAGTGTTCGCGCCTGGCCGTGGGTGA
The DNA here is from genome assembly GCA_026705345.1 of Gammaproteobacteria bacterium. Taxonomy (GTDB): domain Bacteria; phylum Pseudomonadota; class Gammaproteobacteria; order Pseudomonadales; family Azotimanducaceae; genus VXYL01. The sequence continues at coordinate 48,242 of JAPPAV010000102.1, read as the reverse complement.
GTTGGCGGGCTAGGGGCAGCAGTATGTGCAGGCCGCTCGCGCCGCTGGTCTTCGGGAAACCGGGCAGGTCGATCTCGTCCAGGAGCTCCTCGATGACCCGGGCGATGTCGACCACGTGGGCGAATGGCGCGTCCTTGGGGTCTAGATCCAGCACGCACCAGTCGGGGTGTTCCAGGTCGGTGATCCGGCTGTGCCACGCATGGATGGGAATCGCACCCATGTTGGCGAGGTAGCGCAGCGACTCGACGTTCTGTACGACGAAATAGTTGACCTCGCGTTCGGCGCTCTCGCTCCACAGGGTCTTGCGCGTGAGCCATTCGGGAACGAAGGCAGGCGCGTCGCGTTGGTAGAAGGACTTGCCGTGGATGCCGTCGGGAAACCGGGTGAGCACCAGCGGGCGGTCGACGAGATAGCGCAGCATCCAGGGTGCCACGTTCTCGTAGTAGTCGATGAGATCGCCCTTGGTGAGGCCTTGCTCCGGAAAGAAGATCTTGTCCCGGTTGGTGACAATCACCTCGCGCACGGGTTCCGGGTCGAAGTCGACCTCCGCGGGCTCGTCGTAGGCGCTCAAGCATTCCCTGGGTGCCTTGTCGTCGCGGAACCGGACGAAGATGGGGTGGCGCAGATGGCCGTCCGCGGAGTATTCCCGGAACTCCACTTCGCAAACCAGGACAGGCTCGACCCACCGGTGCGTGGCGTCGTCGGACAAGGGGTCGCCTTCTCCAAGTTCCGCAAGCCGCGACTTGGCCTCCCGGCGTTTCGACTCGCTCAAACCCGACCCGGCGCGCCCGCAATACACGAGCTCCCCTCCACGATACTCGGCGAGCACCAGGGCGCCGATGTCCTCGGCGTTCGATTTCGTCGGCGTCCAGCCCGCAACGACGAAGTCCGCCGACCGTCGGGCCCGGACCTTGCGCCAGGCGTCGCTGCGCCCGCTCCGGTAGGTCGAGTCCGCCCGCTTGCCGACAACGCCTTCGAGCCCCAGGCCGGTCATTCTCTCGAATGTCTCGATGCCGTTGCCCTCGACGTGCGCCGAGTAGCGGATCGGTCCCACCGCCGGGAGCATCCGCTCGAGAACGCGTTTGCGTTGGAGCAAGGGTTGACTCTTCAGGTCGTAGCCGCAAGCATCAAGTAGATCGAACGCGAAACAAGTGACCGGGTCGTGCATTGAGGCACGAGCCAACACGGGTGCGCCGCGCAAGGCGGCGCGTTGCTGAAGTCGGGCGAAGCTCGGGATGCCGAGTCCGTCGAGTACCACGACCTCGCTGTCGATGGTGAATTCGCGATACGGAAGCCTGCGCGCGCACTTTGCGATCTCGGGAAACAGCGCGGTCAGGTCGAGACCGCGGCGCGAACGCAGCGTTACCTCGTCGCCGCGTCGTTCGATCATCAGCCGATAGCCGTCGTATTTGATCTCGAACACCCAGCCCTCGCGATGGAAAGGCTCCGACGGCGTGGCGAGCATGGGCTCGTCCGGCGCCGGGCAGGCGGGTGACGGGGTCGGGTCGAGGGATCGGATGTCTGCGGCGAGCGCAGACTCGACCTCGTCGGCTCGGTCGAGGCTTCCGACGGTGAGCCCCGACAGCACGGAGTCGTCGGAGAGCGTGCCGGTTCGCGCCCATTGGTCGCGCTCCTTGATGAGCAACCACTCCTTGCCGGTGTTTGCGTTGCCTTTCAGCTTGATGAGCGTGAACCGCCCGCGCAGCTTGTGGCCGTCCAAGTCGAACAAGAGCTTTCCGTCGGAGAATCCGGTCGCGAAGTCCTCCAGTTCGACGTATGTGCCCTGATCCCAGACGATGACGTTGCCGGCGCCGTAGTTGCCTTCCGGGATGCTGCCCTCGAAGTCGGCGTAGTCGAGGGGGTGATCCTCGACCAACGCGGCAAAGCGCTTGTCATCCGGGTCCATCGATGGACCCTTGGGTACGGCCCAAGAGCGGAGGACGTTGTCGACCTCCAGCCGGAAGTCCCAATGCAGCCTCGTCGCGGCATGCTGCTGGACGACGAACAGGCGTTTCGAGCTGGTGGCGCCTTGTCGCTGGACCGCGGCGAAGGGCTCGGGCGTGACCGAGGCGCGCCGCTTGGAACGGTACGACTCTAGCGCCATGCGTTTCGCCCCCACCCGCGCCGCCCCAACACTGCGTCGGATTCGCTGCTTGCGCACAGAATCGGACGAGGTCCTGGGCTATCGCCGCTTCTTGAGGGCATAACCGATACGGGCTATATTCCCGCCCGGCCTTTAGAACAAGGGAGATGTCGCATGGCCGCTCGTCCCATGGCAACCGCCACGATCTCTTTCGGCTTGGTGTCGATTCCCTGCAAGCTGTTCCCCACGGTCGACAATACCAACGCTGTTCGCTTCAACTACCTGAGCAAGGACGGCTCGCGGCTGCGTCAGCAGTATATCCGGGCCTCCGACGGGGAGATAGTTGAGCGGGAAGACCGCGTCCAGGGGTACCAGTTCGCGAAGGGCCAGTACGTCACTTTCACCGCCGAGGAGTTGAAGGCGCTCAACGTCGTCGCCACCAACGCCATCGACATCGACGAGTTCATCCCCTTGGCCGATGTCGAGCGCCTCTACATCGAGCGGGTCTACTACCTCGGCCCCGACAAGGGCGCAGGCCGTTCCTACCACCTGTTGCGTGCCGCGCTCACCAAGACCGGTCGTGCGGCGCTGGCGCGCTACGCCGCCCGGGGCAAGAGCTACCTCGTGCTCATCCGGCCAATGGGCGAAGCCCTCGTCATGGAGCAGCTGAAGCATGCCGACGAACTGCGCAAGGTCGACGAGGTACCGCTCGACGTCTGCGAGGTCAACGACGGCGAGCTCGATCTCGCCGTGCAGATCATCGGCCAGCGGACCAACGACAAGTTCGAACCGGAGAACTACGAGGACGAGGTCAAGTCGCGCGTTCTCGAGTTGATCCAGCAAAAGATCGACGGTCAGGACATTGCCGTGGCCCCGGAGGAGAAGCCGGAAGCGAAAATCATCGACCTCATGGAGGCGCTTCGCCAATCCGTCGCGGACCAAGGTGGTGCTGGCAAGGAATCCAAGCCAGCGAAACGCGCCTCGGGCAAGCGCGTTGCAGGGAAGCGGTCAAGTGGCGAGTCCCGGGCCGAAGGCGAAGACGAGAAGGTGGCGGCGTCGGCGGGTCGCCGCGAGGGCTGACGATCGAGTTGGGACCACGCCCATGCGGCCGATTCAATCGAGTGCCCGGGACGGTACGGACGCGGGCGGATATCGAACGCGTGAAGTTTCCGAGCTGACCGGACTCAAGCCGAGCTTGATCCGCCGTTTCGTTCAGCATGGTCTGATCGAACCGACCCGGGGGAGGGCCGGGGAGTTCCACTTCTCGTTCCAGGACATGGTTCTCCTGCGAACCGCCAAGGGCCTGCTCGATGCGGACGTGTCGCCGCGCCGGACGCTGGCAGCCCTGCTCAAACTTCGCGACCGGCTGAAGGAAGAGGGTGCCCAGCGGCCCCTGTCGGCGATGCGCATCTTCGCGGATGGGAACACGGTCGTGGTTCGAGAGGAGGACGCGCTTTGGGACGTGGAAACCGGACAGGGTCATTTTGCTTTCGAAGTGGAGCACCTGGCCGGCGACGTGCGCAAAATCGCCACGCGCAATCTCGCCATAGCACGGGCGAGCGACGATCTCGACAGCGACGACTGGTACAACTTCGGTCTTGACCTCGAGGAGGTGGCGCCGGAAAAGGCTCCCGAGGCGTACACCCGTTCGATCAACCTGAATCCTGACAACGCGGATGCCCACGTCAACCTCGGTCGTCTGTACCAGGTCCGGGGCGACCTCAAGCACGCCAAGCGACACTACCGGTTTGCCCTGGACGCGGTGCCGGAGCACCAGCTTGCGCTCTACAACCTCGGTACGGTTTTCGATGAACTCGACGAGCTGGATACTGCTGTTGACTACTACCGGCAAGCGGCGTCGATTCCGGATGCACACTACAACCTGGCCCGCATATTCGAAGTGAAGGGCGACGAGCTCAGCTACCTTCGGCACATGCGCCGGTATCAATCGCTAGCGGGGGTCCCACAGCCCGACGAGTGACGGCGACAATACGGAGGGCGACCGCCCACCGTAGGGGCGGGCTTGTCCCGTCCCGTTGCCGGGACAACCAAGTGCAGATTTGCCGAGTAAGAATTTCTGCTTCTGCGAAGCTTGATGAAAATGATTTTCACTTATAATATCAGTAAGTTACGTTGATTTTGCAGCGGTAAGCGTGGACAATCACGGGCCCAGGTTGGACTAGGGAGAGCGCCATGAAGCCGCAAGACCCCAAGATCATCGAGTACCTCAACCGCGTGCTCAAGAACGAACTCACGGCGATCAACCAGTACTTCCTGCACTCGCGGATGTTGAAGGACTGGGGATTGAAGGAACTCGGCGAGCACGAGTACCACGAGTCCGTCGACGAGATGAAACATGCCGACGCGTTGATCGAGCGCATCCTGTTCCTGGACGGATTGCCCAACCTGCAGGATCTCGGCAAATTGATGATCGGCGAGGACGTCGCCGAAATGCTGCGCTGTGACCTCAAGTTGGAGAACGACGCGATGCCGCTCTTGCGGGAGTGCGTGGCCTACGCGGAGTCGTTAAGCGACTACGTCAGCCGCGAATTGTTCGAGGACATCCTGACCTCGGAAGAAGAGCACGTGGATTGGCTGGAAACACAGCTTGAACTGATCGACAAGATCGGAATGCCGAACTACCTGCAGTCGCAGATGAGTTGAGGTCGTTTCCGCACAACGGGACGGGACAAGCCCGTCCCCTACGTCGGCGAGGCCAGCGCCAAAGTGGGGACAAGCCGTAGGGGCGACGCTTGTCGTCGCCCGCCGCCGCTACGCTGCTATCGGGGTCTGTTCCAGGAAGGAGAAACCTCGGTTAGGTCTTTAGCTTGCGGACGTACAGCACCATTTCGTGGTGAACGAGCTCGTAGCCGTGTTCGGCGGCGATTTCGCGCTGCAGATCCTCGATGCGTTCATTGACGAACTCGGTCACGGCACCCGTGTCGACGTCCACCATGTGGTCGTGGTGCGTTTCGCTCGCCAACTCGTAGACCGCGTGTCCGTCATCGAAGTTGTGCCGCTCGACGATGCCCGACTGCTCGAACTGGGTCAGCACTCGATAGATCGTCGTGATACTGATCGATTCGTCCACGCGGAGAAGCTGCTTGTAGACGTCTTCCGCCGACAGGTGGTGCGGCTCGGCGCGTTCGAGAACCTCGAGCACCTTCAGCCGCGGCATCGTGACCTTGAGCCCGGCGCGTCGGAGTTCGGTCTGTTGCGGATCGTTCGGCACGGTTGAGAGGCTACGTCGCGTGTGGTACTCACACTAGCCCTCGGTCTCCAACACGTCAACGGACTTTGCCCCGGAACGATATGCCTCAAATCCAGTGCTGTGGCCACCCCTTGAACTGCTGGCGAGTCGATGAGCGAGCGCCCTGACCCGCTTGGTCGAATCTTCGACGGGCTGGCCCGCCGTCGTACAACTGGCCTGTCCGGACTCGATGCCGACGAGTTGGGTGCCCTCGTCCAACTGGGTGTCCGCGTTGCAGGCGACCGCGCCTGCCTCGAGTCAGACATCGAACTGCTGTCGGCCGCCGCCGTCCGCGACGGACTTGCGCCGGCAACCCTGGCTTGGCTCCGTGACCTTGAAGTACGTGCCCACATCGACAGCACCAACACGTCGCTACTGGCGCAGGCGACCCATGGCGAAATCGCCGGTCGCGTTCTAGCCGCGGAAGTGCAGACCGCCGGCCGCGGCCGGCGCGGACGAGACTGGTTGAGCCCGTTCGGGCGCAATCTGGCCGTCTCCATTGGCGTCGCCATCGCGCGGCCCGTCGCGGAGATCGGGGCACTGAGCCTCGTCGTGGGGGTCGCGGTACGACGGGCGCTGGTGGAACGCGGTCTGTCGGGCGTCGCGCTCAAGTGGCCGAACGACATCTTGCTCGACGGCCGCAAGGTGGCCGGAATCCTGATCGAATTGGTCCGGGCCGTGGCGCCGGTCGAGGTCGTCATCGGCATCGGGGTAAACGTCGGTTGCGCAGCCCGCGTGGCCGAGCGCATCGATCAGTCGATTGCCGACGTCGCGGAACAGATCGACGGTCCAATCCGCAACGCGCTTCTGGCGCGGATTCTCGACCGCGTCGTCGCGGCGTGCCACGAATTCGACGCGGCGGGATTCGAGCGCTTCCGCGACGAGTGGAACGACGGGCACTACTATCGGGGTGCCCAGGTGATGGTGACGCCCGCCGATGTCGGCAATCCGCAGGCCGGCAGGAAGCCGGTATCGTTGGCGGGGAAGGTGCTCGATGTCGGTGCCGAGGGTGCCTTGCGGATCGAGACCGCGGATGGTGTCCGCACCTTCACGGGGGGCGAAGTCACAATGCGCAACGCAACCGATTGATGGCGGGTCTCGAAGCATGACCTCGCTCGACATCGACATGGGCAATACCCGCACCAAGTGGCGTTTCGGCGGATCGGTGGGTGCCTTGCGGTCGCCCGAAGTGCCGGATTTGAACATCGAGCCGAGCCGCGTTCGGGTGGCGACGGTTCTCCGCAATCGCGACGTATTGGCACGCGTGATCGCCGATCGCTACGGCGTCGTTGCGGAGTTCGCGGCGACGGCAGCCGAGCTTGGCGGGGTGCGGTGCGGCTACCCGAACCCCGCGCGGCTCGGCGTCGATCGGTGGTTGGGCGTGGTCGCGGCCTGGCACCGCAGCCGCGGTCCGGTCGTCGTGATCAGCGCGGGCACCGCGGCCACGGTCGACTTCGTCGACGCCAACGGTCGTCATGAAGGTGGCCACATCGCGCCGGGATTGCGGTTGTTGCAGGATGTACTCGACCGGAAGACTGCGGACGTTCGGCCCCAGGGATCGGTCGAGTTGTGCGCCGCACCGGGTACGGATACCGAAACCGCGGTGTCCTCAGGGACGTTCCTGATGTTCACCGCGTTTGCCGAGGCCGTGGCAAAGCGGTTTGCGGCCCGCCACGGCCAGGATGCCGAGGTGTTCGTCACCGGTGGTGACGCGGATTTGCTCGCCGACAGCCTGTCGATGCCCGTCCGATGCGAACCGCACCTGGTACTGGACGGCTTGGAGATCGCATTGCCATGAAAACCGATACGGCAGCGAACACCGGCACGGCGTTCCGTTCGCCGTTGATGTGGATCCTGGTTCTTCTCGTGGTCGCGAACATCGCCGTGTGGACGGCTTGGCCCTTTCGCGACAAGCTCGTGGCGCTGGGTGTCGTCGCACCACCACCGATTGAGCGGGTGGATTTCGGTCCCCGGGAATTGCCCCCCATCGTCGAACGCGGCGAGCCATCATCCGTGACGGTCCAACCGTTCGAGTCGCACGCCAGTGGTGAGCCCGCCGGCGAGACGACCGAAAGCGATGCCCCGACTCGTTCCCCCGATGAACACCCGTCGGCCTTTCCTGAAAAGCCGGAAGTCGCCGGCCAACCGTCCGTGAATGGGGTACCGCCGTCGTCGGCTTTGCTGGATTGCGTCATCGTCGGCCCCGTCGAAAGCCGCGAAGCGCTTGAAGCCGTGGCAACGCGACTCCGTTTGACGGGCGCGCTCGTCGATTCGCCGGAAGACTCTGGTGTCCCAGCGCTGGACTACCACGTCTATGTCGAGCCGTCCGCTTCATGGGAGGCCGCCTTGGCAGTCGAAAAGCAACTGGAAGCCCAATCGATCGAGGATACCGACATCATACTGAGCGGCACCTACGAGCATGCCGTGTCGGTCGGCGTCCATCGCAACCGCAACCTGGCCGAGGCGCGGCGCGACCGAATCGCCGCGCTCGGCTTTGAGGTCAAAGTACGCGAGCGCCATCGGTTGCGTGCCCGTGACGTGTCCACCGGCGCGCTGGGCGACCCCGACTACCAGCCCTGCCCGGACGACGAGGCTGGCTGACGGATTCGCTTGCCGCAAAGGTGCCCCTTACCTAACATCGCCGCCGGTCGGAACGCCCGACGTCCGTTTGATCAGCCGCCATAGCTCAGCCGGTAGAGCAGCTCACTTGTAATGAGAAGGTCCGGGGTTCGATTCCTCGTGGCGGCACCAAGGGCTCCCACCGGAAGGCGTTCCATGCCGTTCTTGTCGCGGCGACCTTCAATCACCGTGCTCGCCGTAGTAGAGCCTCAGCCGCAGACCGGTCACGGTGCCGGTGTCGCCCGGGGCAAGGTCCGCAATCTGGATGGTCCAGTTGCCGCCGGTGCTCTCGCCGTAGAACGCGTTGCTTAGAAGACGCCATTCCCGGAGTCCCCGAATCCCGTCGAGCGTGGCGTTGAAGGGCGGATTGATGACGCTCGTCGTGCCCGCTGGCGAGCGTAGCGTCACGCCGAGATCGAAGGCGTCGGGGTGGTCGGCGGAAATCTCGACCACCACCGCCTCGATGTCGGCCGCATCCGGGAGTCCCGCCACCGCTACCGTCGCCGTCGCTCCCGAACCGTCGGCATCGCGGATGGCCAGCGGTGACGACGCCGTCACGCCCGAATCGAACCAGGACGATTCCACGAAGGGTCCAAGGCTGTCGGGCGTATGGCTTCCCGCCATCGCGACCGCGGCGTCGAGGTCGACCGCGCCGAACCCGTACCAGTTGTGGAAGTCGTACCCAGCGGCATTGGTCAGCCAGGCGTGCTGCGCGACGTGGGGGGCGCCGTCGAAAGCCGCGCGGACTTCCGCGATCTCCGGGTCGATCTTCCGTGCCGTGCTCGCCAGGATGTGTTTCACGTCGCGCCACGTCAGCGCCGGGTTGACGCCCAGCAGAACCGCGATCGAGCCGGCCACTGCCGGCGTTGCCGACGACGTGCCGCCGAAGGCGCTGACATAGTCGCCGTCGCGGTTCAGCGGATGTGCACTCGTCAGCCGGTTCCTCGGTGACTCGCTGTAGCCCCCGTGCGAGCCCGCCTGGTCCGTGGTGATCATCGCGGGCGCCGCGACGCCGTCCTCGCCGGACGGACCCACGATCCAAAGGCTCGACCCGGCGTTGGAATACGACGACTTGACGTCGTCCGCGTTGAATCCGCCTACGACGACCAGCCACGGCAGATTGTGGTCGGGATCCGCGTTCGCGGCGATGCAGCCCGTCTCGTGGTTGAAGGGATGCATCCGGCGGCACTGCTCGAACTCGTTGCCCGCCGCCTTCACGTACAGTGCACCCCGGCCCGATCGCAGCGCCGTGGTGCCCATCTCGAAGAGACGGACGAATTCCTCGCGCGAGTTCTCCGACGGCGCCTCGACACCGAAGCTCATGTTGAAGACGTCGACGCTGGCGGAATCGGGGGCGGCGTCGCTGCCGCCGAGACTACTCAGCAGCGCGGTCTCGAAACCCGCTCCGAACTCACTGGGGTCCACGCTCGCGGCCTCGACCGGATTGAACCCCACCACGGTGACGTCCGGTGCCACGCCCCGCCCGCCGACGCCGTTGTTCCCCACCGACGCTGCAATGCCTGCGACACTGGTGCCGTGGTCGCCGAGAATCGCGAAATTGAATGGATCGTCGGGAGAAGCGCCGAGCGGGGCTAGGCGTTCGTAGGCGAAATTGAACGAACCGCCCCCCGCCGCGTTAGCGGCGAGGTCCGGGTGGCAGGTCTCAAGGCCCGTATCAACCACGCCCAGCTTCACGCCGGCGCCGGACAGGTCGGTCGCAATCGCACCCGCCATGCGCAGGTCGGCACCGGCCACGCCACCCCGGTCGGAGAACGCGGTCTGGCCAACGTTGACGAGATGCCACTGCTCGCCGAAGAGCGGGTCGCCGTCTTCGGACGCTGTCCGCGCCGGCGTCTCGCACCGCACGAGCACCCGGCCTCGGTCATCCGTCGCGAAGCCGTCGATGAACACGTTCGGGGCGGCCGGGCCGAACGCCCCGGACGCCGACGGCTCCTCGCCCAGGTATGCCCGCACGTAGTAGACCTCTTCAGGTGCCAGCGCTGGGGCCGGAACGACGAACGAGTGCACGTTGAAGTAAAACGACAACGGGTCGTCGTCGGCCTTCACGTCGATTTCTCCGATACGCCGGACATCGCCGCGGAAACGGAAATCCGTCGACCACTCCGCTACCAGCGGCACCGTTTCGCCTGTGGGAAGCGAGTTCAGGGCGACAACCGTCAACACGACGCCATCGGGTACCACGGTGTAGCTGAGCGGAAGCAGGTTGAGTCCCGACTGATTGGCATCCCGGTCGGGCTCCTCGATCACCCCCGGTCCGCCGTCCAGGATCGTCAGGGAGACTTGGGACGCATCGCTCGCTAGCGCGTTGCCCGTGATCGCTCCGAGACCGATCTCGATGGTCTCGTCCGCCTCCTCGACGAAGTCCCGATACACGTCGACCACTGCGGTGGCATACGAGCCGCTTGCCGGGATCGTGACGGTTTGGTCGTCGAGGATGTAGTCGCGGCCGAGACTCGCCGTTCCCGCCAACTCCAGCGCGACGGTCACGGCCGCGGCGGCGAAGCGGTCGTGCTCCACCCGGATGGTCACCCTCGGGTTCGCCGACTCGTCCAGTTCGGAATCGCCGACGACGGTCAGCGACAGTATCCCGGGGCGCGAGGGGAGGGGATTCTCGTGGGACGCGTCGCCACCACACCCCGCGAGCCATCCGAGCGCGAGGACGGTGCATGCGCCCCCGGCAAGACGCCGCGCGGGCATCATTTCCACTCGAGCCGATGAGAGCGCAGCCGCACGGTGGCCGTGGGACCGCCGGACAGGTTCCGCACCCGCCGCACCGCGTCCACGGGGTGCACATCGTCGGGCAGCTCCAGGATCGCGAAGCCCAGCGACTCGAACACGGTGACCCGGGTCGCGTCCAGCTCCGCCGACACGGCGTCGGTATTCACGTCGCCGTCGAGTTCGACGCGTATGCTCGGCAGCAGCGAGGCGAACTTGCGGCGCGCCGGGTCGAACACGATCCTCGACCGGGGTCCGTCGATGGGCGTGGCGGCGCGGTAGGTCTCGCCGTCCAACTCGACGACATGGACCCGTTGCCGGTCGACCTCATGCGACTGCGCCGCGAAACCGGGCAACTCCCTCGCCGCCGTCAACGGGCGCCCGGGATTCGCCTCGGACCTCCGGGGGTGCAGGACGATCAGCTCGCGGCCATCGGCGACCACCATCCCGTGGGCCGCTGTGACCCGGTCCGCCTCCTCCGACGCCGGTGCGAACTGGATCACTAGCAGCGCCGCCGACGCGATGACGACCGTTACGTGACGTCGGCTTTTCCTCGCCGGGACAGGCATGGCTGTTGCGGACACACGCCCCGGGCTTGCCGGGTTGTGGTCAGCGGCGGCCGGGTGCGTAACGACGCGACTTTGAGATCTCATGGGACACCTCCTCGCCCTGTGGATCATCGATCACGAATCGCGGCGGATAGTAATGCAGGAAACCTGAATGAAGTCTGAACGAGTCGTCACGTCCCGACAGTTGGCCTTTGCCCGGCGGGACGCATGAAGCGACGAGACCCCTGCTGGGCTTTCAAATGCAGGATGCCGGACGGCGAGCGGGGGATGGGCGGGTGACCCGGCCGTCCGATGACGCCACTCGTCACCTCGATTGGCGGTGCGGGCACTCGGGCATGTGTGCTCCCCTTCCGGGACGAATAGCCCTGTAGGGCAAAGAGCGTGGCGCAAACGAAGTAGTAGGACCACTTTTCCGGCCCATATACATAGGCTTACCGTTTAGGCTTCGAACCTCGTGGCGGTACCGTCAGACTTGGATCACTTCCCGCGGCGTCGTGTACCCCAGGAAGATGTGCTCCTCGATCCACTCCGGCGGATCGCGTCTCGGCAGGGTCAATGCCGGTTCGCCCTTGCAGCTGATGCGGTAGAAGAGGCGGGCGTCGTCGATGGATTGAATGTTCTCCTTGATCGGTGGGGCGACATGGATGGTCATGAACAGATCCCAGATCGTCACGTCGCCGGGCGTGTGGACGTGGTCATAGCGAAACTCTCCCTGCAAGACATGGGCCTCGATCTCGTCGAGGAAAGCCCGCGATGCTTCCACCGACATGCCGTCGACTTCGACCGGGATCTGGCGAGGAGGTCGTGGGCACCAGAGTGGGCTGTGCAGCGATTGGATCCCCGAGCGGGGATTCGTATGAACCAGTGGAACGGGATCCGCTTCGTTCCTGGTATACGAATGCCTGCGTAGGTGTATGTTGGCGAGGCGTATCCGCTCGGCGCTGGAGAGTGCCGCGAATGCCGCGGCGGTATCGGCGAACGACGTCTCGCCGTTGAGGGGCAGCGCCCGGCGAAGACGCATCAACCCGGGCTCGGCGTCTTCGAAGTATGGGTCGTTTGGCGGCATCTCCGACTGGGGGTCGGCAACCCACGTACCGCCCGGGGCGTTGCGCGACACGGGCACCTTGTGGACGAGGAACATGGACACATGAAGCGGGATCGGATGATGCTCGATGTCGGTGTGCCAGGTCGTCCCGCGGGTCACTCTCGGCCCGGCTTCACGCTCCTCGTCGCTGAGCCGATGCATGTTGGCGACGACGAGCACGGCGGGCGACTCGGCGCCCGGCAGGCAGCGCAGTTGCCCCGGAAAGGCCGCGTCGACCCGGGAGGAAGGGCGCTCTTCGGGCGGCAGAAGTTCGGGGTTGTCCATGAAGCGTTCGAGTGCCGGGCGCTTGAAATTGCTCGGATGCGGAAGCGGCGCGCCCCAATGATTGGCGAATCGCTCGAAATGGGCTACCGAGAATGACTCCAGGCGCTGTTCCGCCAACGTCACGATGCGGTAGTGGCCAAGGGCGTCCAGAAGGGCGTTCACCTCGTCGGGTCCGAGCCTGTTTCGGAGATCGATCCCGGTTACCCGCAACCCCGCGCCGCCAGCCGCCAGCGGACCTTCGCATCGCACGTGTGCGCCGAATGCCCGCCGCAATCGTTCGTCGATGGCCTCGACCATGCGTCAGGGACCGTTGCTTTGACATGGTCTTCTTACAGCGCTTGCGGACTTGGTACAACCACGCCCACGTCGGACACGCCGATGCCGGGCTCGGGCGCTGTTGGTGATCCCTGTTCCACGGTGGTTTGGCCGTGTGGGACCAAGGGTTCCCGGCGGCAAATCGGCGTGTTAGCCCAAGACAGTAATGTCCCCTTTGTCCAATTTTAAGATGTCCCCTTTTCGGCGGCATGGAGGCTGTGGGGATGGGCGACGGGGAGGTGTTTCTGAGCACGCGGGAGGCGGATCGCGTGGCGGTGATCCGCGAGGTGGTCGAGAGCCGGCTGCCGCAGTCCGAGGCGGCGCGGCGTCTGGGTATGGGGGTACGGCAGGTCAAGCGGCTGGTGCGCCGCTACCGGGAACGCGGGGCGGCGGGTCTGGCGTCGGGCCGGCGCGGCAGGCGGTCGAACCGCGCATTCGACGAGGCGTTCCGCCGGGCGGTGCTGGATCTGGTGCGCGAGCGGTACCGGGACTTCGGTCCCACGTTCGCGTGCGAGAAGCTGGCCGACGAGCACGGCCACCGGCTGTCGGCGGAGACGCTGCGCGGCTGGATGATCGAGGACGGGCTGTGGGAGCCGAAGGCGCGCCGCGAGGTGCGCGAACATCCGAGCCGGCCGCGGCGGGATTGCCTGGGGGACGTGGTGCAGATCGACGGCTCGCCGCACGACTGGTTCGAGGGCCGGGGGCCGTCGTGCACGCTGATCGTGTACGTGGACGACGCGACGTCGCGGCTGCTGGCGACGGGGTTCTTCGCCGCGGAGACGACGGAGGCGTACATGCGCACGACGCGCGCGCACCTCGAGTCGCACGGCCGGCCGGTGGCGTACTACTCGGACCGCTACAGCGTGTTCCGCGTCAACCGGCGGGACCGCGAGGGCGAGGCGACGCAGTTCGCGCGGGCGCTGCGGACGCTGGACGTCGAGTCGATCCACGCCGGCAGCCCGCAGGCCAAGGGCCGCGTGGAGCGGGCGAACCGGACGCTGCAGGACCGGCTGGTGAAGGAGATGCGGCTGCGCGGGATCTGCGGCATGGCGGCGGGCAACGCCTACCTGCCGGCGTTCGTGGCGGACTACAACCGGCGTTTCGGCGTGGCGCCGCGCAACCCGGCGGACGCGCACCGGGCGGTGCTGCACGACGGACGCGAGCTGGACCTCATCCTGTGCGAGCAGCACGCCCGCAAGATCACGCGGAACCTGTCGATCAGCTTCGAGGGGCGCACCTACCAGGTGACCGGCCAGGGCAAGGGCTACCGGATGCGCGGCGCGGCGGTGACGGTGTGCAAGGGATTCGACGGCGCGGTGACGGTGCTGCGCGGCGGCAGGGAGCTTGCGGTGCGGCTGCTCGGCGAGGGCGAGGAACCGTCGCCGGTGGAGGACGGCAAGAGCGTTCGGCAGCGGGTGGAGCGCGCGAAGGCGGAGCAGCGCTCGCGGTCGGCCTCGAAGCCGCCCCCGGACCACCCCTGGCGCCGTCCGTTCAAGCCGGAGGCGGACGGGGTGGCCGCCGGCTGACGCCGCGCCGCTCCGCCGCTTGGTCTTCGGTCGCTACGCTCCCTCAGCCCAAGCGGCGGAGCGGCAGACCTTCGGCACCCCTGCGACCTCGCCGGCACCGACCGGACAGACCCGTCCGGCGCCACCCCGGACCGCCATCGTGGAGCCACGAATAGACCTCTCACCGGAAGGGGACATTTCTAAATTGGAGAAGAGGGGACATCTCTAAATTGCTTTGACAGGCGGCAAATCGGCGTTGACACCAACCGCTCCCATAGGCACACTTTCGCGTCTTTTTACTTGCGAGTCCCGGAGGGGTTCCCGAGCGGCCAAAGGGATCAGACTGTAAATCTGACGGCTTAGCCTTCGTAGGTTCGAATCCTACCCCCTCCACCAGTGGCGCGGTGGCGAGTCGGCAGGGTTGCGAGCTTACGGTGTTGAGGCGAGGCACCTGCTGCAGCGGGTATGGTTCAGTGGTAGAACCTCAGCCTTCCAAGCTGATGGCGCGGGTTCGATTCCCGCTACCCGCTCCAAGCAGCCAATCCCGCGCCGATTGGTCTGACCGGTTAAGCCGATTGTGGATCCCGATGATCGCTCACATAGCTCAGTTGGTAGAGCACGTCCTTGGTAAGGACGAGGTCATCGGTTCGAATCCGATTGTGAGCACCAGTTGACATTTGACTTACGCGGCGTCGTTGGCCAACGGGTTGGGGACGCCGGCAGCAGCTAAAACCGCGCGAGATACGCGTTGAGAGGAGCATAAGGAGACCGCCTCGACATGGCCAAAGAGAGATTCGAACGAACCAAGCCGCACATCAATGTCGGCACGATCGGGCACGTGGATCACGGCAAGACCACGCTGACCGCGGCGATGACCAAGATCTGCGCGGCACGCCAGGGCGGCGAGATCAAGGAGTTCGACGAGATCGACAACGCGCCCGAGGAACGCGAACGCGGTATCACCATCG
Source organism: Gammaproteobacteria bacterium (assembly GCA_026705345.1). Classification (GTDB taxonomy): domain Bacteria; phylum Pseudomonadota; class Gammaproteobacteria; order Pseudomonadales; family Azotimanducaceae; genus VXYL01. The sequence goes on along the minus strand of JAPPAV010000102.1, from coordinate 32,828 downwards.
CCACGACGCATGTGGAGTACGAGAGCGCGAATCGGCACTACGCCCACGTCGACTGCCCGGGCCATGCGGACTACGTCAAGAACATGATCACTGGCGCTGCCCAGATGGATGGCGCAATCCTCGTCGTGTCGGCCGTCGACGGCCCCATGCCCCAAACCCGGGAGCACATCCTGCTGGCGCGCCAAGTCGGCGTGCCGCGCATCGTGGTCTACATGAACAAGGTGGATCAACTCGAGGAGGACGAGCGCGAGGAGTTCGTCGAACTCGTGACGCTCGACATCCAGGAGATACTCGAGCAGAACGAGTTTCCCGAAGACACGCCCATCGTGGTCGGTAGCGCATTGCAGGCACTTGAGGGCGATACGTCCGAGATCGGCGAGGGCAGCGTGTTGGAACTTATCCAGACCCTCGACGACTACGTCCCCGAGCCGGAACGGCCCGTGGACCAGCCGTTCCTAATGCCCATCGAGGACGTCTTCACGATCCAGGGACGCGGTACGGTGGTGACGGGCCGGGTTGACCGGGGCATCGTCAAGGTCGGCGACGAAATCGAGATCATCGGCATTCGCGAGGCGCAGCGGACGACCTGTACGGGCGTCGAGATGTTCCGCAAGCTGCTCGACGAAGGTCGTGCCGGCGAGAACATCGGTGTCCTGCTTCGGGGCACCAAACGCGAGGACGTCGAACGCGGCCAGGTGTTGGCGGTGCCGGGCAGCATCACCCCGCATACCCAGTTCGAGGCGGAGGTCTACGTTCTGTCCAAGGACGAAGGCGGCCGCCACACGCCGTTCTTCGAAGGCTATCGCCCGCAGTTCTACTTCCGGACGACGGACGTCACGGGCTCCGTGAACCTGCCCGACGGGGTCGAGATGGTGATGCCGGGCGACAACGTCAACCTGGAAGGGACCCTGATCAGCCCCATCGCCATGGACGAGGGCTTGAGATTCGCCATCCGCGAGGGTGGCCGTACGGTCGGTGCCGGGGTCGTCACCAAGATCATCGCCTGAACGAGGGAGCCGGAAGGGCTGGACCGAGTGCCGGAAGGCCAGTAGCTCAATTGGTAGAGCAGCGGTCTCCAAAACCGCAGGTTGGGGGTTCGAGTCCCTCCTGGCCTGCCACTTACCGGACAAGCGGACGCAGCGGAAGACAGCAGTGGCGGCAACGGGCGTAGCGAGAAAGGAGAGCGGAGTCATCGTCGATTGGCTTAAATGGATCGTCGTGATGGTGCTCGTCGCCGTAGGCGTCGTGGGCAATTGGTACTTCGGCGACCAGCCGTTCCTGTATCGAGCCCTCGCGCTGGTCGGCCTGGCCCTGGTCGCTGGCTTTGCAGCGTTGCAGACCGAACGGGGCCAGCGGGTATGGAATCTGGCGCGGGAAGCCAGGACGGAACTGCGGCGCGTGGTTTGGCCGAACCGGCAAGAAACCACCCAGACGACCCTGATCGTGTTGATTCTGATTTTGCTCTTCGCGCTGATTCTCTGGGGGCTCGACTCGGGTTTGAGTTTCCTCGTGAAACAGGTGATCGGCTAGTGCGGGACAATCGGTGATGCGCTGGTACGTGGTTCATGCCTACTCGGGTTTCGAGAAGGCCGTGGCGCGATCGCTCAAGGAGCGGATCGAATTGTCCTCGCTGAAGGAACACTTCGACGACGTGCTGGTGCCGACCGAGGAAGTCGTGGAGATGCGAGCCGGACAGAAGCGGCGCAGCGAGCGGAAGTTCTTCCCCGGCTACGTACTCGTGCACATGGATCTCAACAACGACACTTGGCACCTGGTCAAGGAGACCCCCCGGGTGATGGGTTTCATCGGGGGTCGGGCCGACGAACCGGCGCCGCTATCGGATGCCGAAGCCCAGGCGATCCTTGCCCGGGTCCAGGAGGGAAGCGAGAAGGCAACGCCCAAGACGATGTTCGAGCCCGGCGAACTGGTGCGGGTCATCGACGGCCCGTTCAACGATTTCAATGGCGTCGTTGAGGAAGTCAACTACGAGAAGAGCCGTATGGTCGTCGCGGTGACGATATTCGGTCGTTCGACGCCGGTGGAGTTGGACTTCTCGCAGGTGGAGAAAGGCTGATGGCACAGGGTCCAGAGGTATTGCCGCGCAGGCGTCGGGTAGGCATCGGGTAGGTACGATGGCGAAGAAAGTCGAAGCCTATATCAAGCTCCAGGTTCCGGCCGGGCAGGCCAACCCGGCACCGCCCGTGGGCCCTGCGCTTGGACAGCACGGCGTAAACATCATGGAGTTCTGCAAGGCGTTCAACGCAGAGACGCAACGTCAGGAAGCCGGGCTGCCGGTACCGGTGGTCATCACCGTGTACAGCGACCGGTCGTTCACCTTCATCACGAAGACCTCGCCCGCCTCGGTCTTGTTGCGCAAGGCGGCGAATATCGACAAGGGCTCCGGAACGCCCAATACGGACAAGAAGGGCAAGGTCACCCGGTCCCAGCTCGAGGAAATCGCCCGGATCAAGATGCCGGATCTCACCGCCGCCGACCTCGACGCGGCCGTGCGCACCATCGCCGGCAGCGCGCGCAGTGCGGGTATCGAAGTGGACGACGCCGCATTGCGGCCTAGTGCCGGAGGCTAGCGAGATGGCCAAGCTGGGGAAAAGGATGCGCACCGTCAACGAGAGGGTGGACCGAACCAAGGTCTATCCCATCGAAGAGGCGGTGGCCTTGCTCAACGACCTCGCGAAGACGGGTTTCGCCGAGTCGATCGATGTCGCCGTGAACCTGGCCGTGGATCCCAGGAAATCCGAACAGTCCGTTCGCGGCGCGACCACCCTGCCGCATGGTTCGGGCAAAGAGGTCCGGGTTGCCGTGTTCGCCCAAGGCGACAATGCCGACAAGGCGCAGGCCGCCGGCGCCGATGTTGTGGGACTGGACGACTTGGCGGAACGCATCAACGGCGGCGACATCGACTTCGACGTGGTCATCGCGAGCCCGGATGCCATGCGCGTGGTGGGTTCGCTCGGCCGGGTGCTCGGACCCCGCGGACTGATGCCGAACCCCAAGACCGGCACCGTCACGTCCGACGTGGAGACGGCGGTGAAGAATGCCAAATCGGGTCAGGTGCAATTCCGCGCCGACCGCGGTGGCATCGTGCACGGCCGGGTCGGAACGGTGGGTTTCGAGCCCACCCAGGTCAAGGAGAACATCGAGGCGCTGATCGTTGACCTGCGCCGGGCCAGGCCCGCCTCCTCGAAGGGGCACTACCTGAAGAAGATCACGCTGTCGACCACGATGGGACCGGGACTCCGCATCGACGAGGCTTCGCTCGAGGTCTAGCGGCGGCACTGCGTTCCGGCGAATGATGATGACGATACGGCAAACCTCGGTTCGAGTGGCAGTCTTTGGCCGCGGACAAGAGAGTTAGAGATGGCACTGCAGCTCGAACAGAAACAAGAGATCGTCGCCGAGGTGAACGCGGCGGCGGGCAACGCCCTGTCGGCCGTGGTCGCCGATCATCGCGGCGTCAGCGTCGCCGACATGACGGATCTGCGTCGCCGCGCACGCGAGTCCGGCGTGACCCTGCGGGTGGTCCGCAACACGTTGCTGAAACGGGCGGTCGTGGGTACCGACTACGAGTGCCTGGCCGACGTCGCGACGGGCCCCACGATGCTCGCCTTCTCCAACGACGATCCGGGATCCGCGGCGCGGCTGTTCAAGGAGGCCGTCGTTGACATCGAGGCGCTCGATGTCAAGGCTCTGTCGATCGGTGGTCAGCTATTGGCCGCGGACGACATCGACCGCGTGGCCACCCTGCCTACCCGGGATGAAGCGATCGCCATGCTCATGTCGGTGATGCAGGCGCCGATCGCCAAGTTCGTCCGAACGCTCATGGAAGTCCCCGCCAAGTTGACCAGGACCTTGGCCGCGGTTAGCGACTCGAAGGAAGCCCAGACGGGCTAGTCGGGCAGGTGAATCACCAGATCAATCAACAAACTTATTGAGGAGTCAACCTTTATGGCTTTGTCAAAAGACGATATCTTAAACGCCATCGCGGATATGAGCGTCATGGAAGTCGTGGAACTCGTCCGCTCCATGGAGGAAAAGTTCGGCGTATCCGCGGCCGCAGCACCCCTCGCCGTTGCACCGGCGGACGCCGGCGGTTCCGACGAGTCCGCTGCCGGCGGCGAAGAGCAGACGGAATTCACGGTCGTGCTTGCGGGCGTTGGCGACAAGAAGGTCAACGTGATCAAGGCGGTCCGGGCCATTACGGGTCTGGGGCTCAAGGAAGCCAAGGCCCTGGTTGACGAGGCGCCTTCGCCACTCAAGGAAGGCGTCCCCAAAGATGAATCGGAGGAGATAAGGAAACAGTTGGAAGACGCGGGCGCGTCCGTGGAAATCAAGTAGATTACGGCCGCGCGATTTGAATCGGATCTGCAACGCCCGCGCCCTTGAGGCGCGGGTCGAGATCGTCCGGCGCGACCGGACGAGGAACGTATGGGATATCGCCCATGCGCACGGGGTTCGTGCGCATGGGGTTTTTGCGTCTTTAGCCGGCTGGCGCGGTGCGCGACGGCGCGCGTCTCGAGCCTCCCAATCGCCGACGGTTTCGTCACGCGTTTGGGTCGTTGCCCGCTTACCGTTAGCTAACCATCGAAACGCGCTGCTGGCAAGGGCAAGACACACTCACGCAATTTTCTAACACGCGAACCACGGGGAATCTAATGGCGTACAGTTTCACTGAGAAAAAGCGCATCCGCAAAGACTTCGGCAAGCTGCCCGAAGCCATGGAAATCCCCTACCTGTTGTCGATCCAGGTGGATTCCTACGGCAAGTTCCTGCAACGAGGCGTCAGGGCGTCGAGGCTCCAGGACGTCGGGCTCCACGCCGCCTTCCGCTCCGTGTTCCCCATCGTGAGCTATTCGGGCAACGCCGCCCTCGAATACGTCGACTACCGACTCGGCGAACCGCCTTTCGATGTGCGCGAGTGCGTTCTGCGTACGCTTACCTACGCTGCGCCGCTGCGGGTCCGGGTGCGGCTCATCATCTACGACCGCGACTCCTCCAACAAATCCGTCAAGGACGTCAAGGAGCAGGAAGTGTACATGGGCGAGATTCCGCTCATGACCGAGAACGGGACGTTCATCATCAACGGCACGGAACGCGTCGTCGTGTCGCAACTGCATCGCTCGCCGGGCGTGTTCTTCGACCACGACAAGGGCAAGACGCACTCCTCGGGCAAGTTCCTCTACAACGCGCGGATCATCCCGTACCGCGGATCGTGGCTCGACTTCGAGTTCGATCCCAAGGATGCGGTCTACGTCCGCATCGATCGCAAGCGCAAGCTGCCCGCGACGATCATCCTGCGCGCCCTCGACTATTCCTCCGAGCAGATCCTCGGGATGTTCTTCGACAACAACGTCTTCCACGTCAAGAAGGGCGGCTTCTCGATGGATCTCATCGCGGAACGTCTGCGCGGCGACGTGGCGACGTTCGAGATCAAGGGAGCGTCGGGCGACGTGCTCGTGGAAGTGGGTCGACGGATTACGGCCCGGCATGTCCGGCTCCTGGAGCAGTCCGGCCTGCGCCGCTTGGATGTTCCGCGCGAGTATCTGCTCGGCCGCGTCATCGCCAAGGATATTGTCGACAAGGAAACCGGGGAGATCATCGTCTCCTGCAACACCGCGGTCACCGACGAAGTCCTCGACCAGCTCATCGAGGCCGGGGTCAAGCGCATCGACACGATCTACACCAACGACCTCGACTGCGGACCGTTCATCTCGGACACGCTCGCGATCGATGTGACCAAGACCAAGCTCGAGGCGCTCGTCGAGATCTACCGCATGATGCGGCCGGGAGAACCGCCGACCAAGGAGGCGGCGGAAAACCTGTTCAACAACCTGTTCTTCGCGCCCGAGCGCTACGACCTGTCGGCCGTCGGACGCATGAAATTCAACCGGCGGCTGGGCAGGGACCGGATCACCGGCCCCGGGATTCTGACCAATCAGGACATCATCGATGTCTTGAAGACCCTGATCGAGATCAAGAACGGCAAGGGATCGGTGGACGACATCGACCACCTCGGCAATCGACGGGTCAAATCCGTCGGGGAGATGGCGGAGAACCAGTTCCGCGTCGGTCTCATCAGGGTCGAGCGGGCGGTCAAGGAACGCCTGTCCATGGCGGAGTCCGAGGGGCTGATGCCCCAGGACATGATCAACGCGAAACCGGTGGCGGCGGCCATCAAGGAGTTCTTCGGTTCGAGCCAACTCTCGCAGTTCATGGACCAGACCAACCCGCTCTCGGAGGTGACGAACAAGCGACGCGTGTCCGCCCTCGGTCCGGGCGGACTGACCCGGGAGCGTGCTGGTTTCGAGGTCCGCGACGTGCATCCGACCCACTACGGGCGAATCTGCCCCATCGAGACGCCGGAAGGCCCGAACATCGGACTGATCAACTCGCTGGCGGCTTACGCGCGTACCAACCGATACGGATTCCTGGAGACTCCCTACCGCCGGGTGGAGGACGGTTGCGTCGTCGACGAAGTACGCATCACGGCAGGGGGCGACTCGGGGTTTCGCACCGGCGAGGTGATGAGTCGCCAGGATGCCGAGGCGGCGAACCGGAAGCTCGGGAAAGGGGCGGCACCGGCTCGATACGAGGCCCACTGCCACTACCTGTCGGCGATCGACGAAGCCGAACATGTGATTGCCCAGGCCAACTCGGTGCTCGACGACTCGGGGCGTTTCGTCGAGGATTTCGTCGATGTTCGCCACCTGAACGAATTCACGAAGATGGCGCCGGAGAAGGTCGACTACATGGACGTGTCGCCGAAGCAGCTCGTGTCGGTGGCGGCGGCGCTGATCCCCTTCCTGGAGCACGACGATGCCAACCGTGCGCTCATGGGTTCGAACATGCAGCGCCAGGCGGTCCCGACCATCCGCACCGAGACGCCACTCGTGGGTACCGGGATTGAACGCCATGTCGCACGCGACTCGGGCGTTTGCATGATCGCGGAACGGGGCGGCGTGGTGGACTCCGTGGATGCCGCACGAATCGTCGTGCGGGTGGACGACGACGAGATGACCGCGGGCGAGGCCGGCGTCGACATCTACAACCTGACCAAGTTCACGCGCTCGAACCAGAACACCTGCATCAATCAGCGGCCACTCGTGAAGGAAGGCGACCGGATATCGGCGCGGGATATTCTCGCCGACGGTCCGTCGGTGGATACCGGCGAGCTGGCGCTGGGCCAGAACATGCGCATCGCCTTCATGCCCTGGAACGGCTACAACTTCGAGGACTCGATACTGATCTCCGAACGCGTCGTGCAGGAGGACCGCTTCACCAGCGTGCACATCCAGGAGCTTACCTGCAGCGCACGGGACACGAAGCTAGGCCCGGAGGAGATCACCTGCGACATCCCCAATGTCGGCGAGTCCGCCTTGGCGAAGCTCGACGAGTCGGGAATCGTCTACGTGGGTGCCGAAGTCGCACCGGGGGACATCCTGGTCGGCAAGGTCACGCCCAAGGGCGAAACCCAGCTGACACCGGAGGAAAAGCTCCTGCGCGCGATCTTCGGCGAGAAGGCGTCGGACGTTAAGGACACCTCGCTCAGGGTTCCCACGGGCGTCCGCGGCACCGTCATCGACGTTCGCATCTTCACCCGGGACGGGCTGGAGAAGGACAAGCGCGCGTTGGACATCGAGCGTATGGAACTCGAGGAGATCAAGAAGGATCTCGACGACGAGTACCGCATCGTCGAGGGCGCCACGTTCGAGCGGCTGCGCGAGGCCCTCTGCGGCAACGAAGCCGCCAGCGCGCCCGAGCTCGACAGCGGGGCTGAAATCACCGACGCCTATCTCGACGAACTGAGTTCCGACCAGTGGTTCCGGGTGCGGATGGCAGACGATGCCCTGAACAGCCAGCTCGACAAGGCGGAGCGGCAGCTCAAGGCGAGACGGCGCGAACTGGATGCGGTTTTCGTGGACAAGAAGACCAAGATCGAAGGCGGCGACGACCTCCGGCCGGGAGAGCTCAAATTCGTCAAGGTCTACCTCGCCATCAAGCGGCGCATCCAGCCCGGCGACAAGATGGCGGGACGCCACGGCAACAAGGGCGTGGTATCGGTCATCATGCCGGTGGAGGACATGCCGTTCGACGAACACGGCGAGCCCGTGGACATCGTACTGAATCCACTGGGTGTGCCATCCCGAATGAACGTCGGCCAGGTACTCGAGACACACCTTGGTTGGGCGGCGAAAGGGGTCGGCGAAAAGATCGGCCAGCTGCTCGAGGCAGACTCGGGGCCGAGCATTGCCGAACGCGCGGCAACGATGCGCAGCTACTTGGACAAGGTCTACAACGGCGACGGATCGGTCAACGGCCAAGGCGAGGATCTGGGCACCTTGACCGACCCGGAGATTCTGGAACTCGCGGAGAACCTTCGCGACGGGGTACCCATCGCGACGCCGGTGTTCGACGGTGCCAAGGAGGACGACATCCGCAACCTGCTTGAGCTCGCTGGCTTGCCGAGCAGCGGCCAGACCGTGCTCTACGACGGTCGCACCGGGGACTCCTTCGACCGTCCGGTGACCGTCGGGTACATGTACATGCTGAAACTGGATCACCTGGTGGACGACAAGATGCACTGCCGTTCCACCGGATCCTACAGTCTTGTCACGCAGCAGCCGTTGCAGGGCAAGGCGCAGTTCGGCGGTCAGCGGTTCGGCGAAATGGAGGTATGGGCACTCGAAGCCTACGGCGCGGCCTATACCTTGCAGGAAGTACTGACGGTCAAGTCCGACGACGTGACGGGCCGTACGAAGATGTACAAGAACATCGTCGACGGCGACTTCGAGATGGACCCGGGGATGCCGGAATCCTTCAATGTTCTCGTGAAGGAGATCCGATCCCTCGGGATCGACATCGACCTGCATCGGGACTAAGTGCGTGACCAGCCTCAACGTTGCTGAAAGAACAAGGACCAAGAGAACATGAAAGATCTCATCAATCTGTTTAGGGGCCAGAGCGCACCGGACGAGTTCGACAGCCTGCGCATCGGACTGGCGTCACCGGAGATGATCCGCTCGTGGTCCTACGGCGAAGTCAAGAAGCCCGAGACCATCAACTACCGCACCTTGAAGCCGGAGCGGGACGGCTTGTTCTGCGCCCGGATCTTCGGTCCCACCAAGGACTACGAATGTCTGTGCGGCAAGTACAAGCGGCTCAAGCACCGCGGCGTCATGTGCGAGAAGTGCGGGGTGGAGGTGACCCTTTCGAAGGTTCGCCGCGAACGCATGGGACGCATCGAACTGGCGAGTCCCGTCGCCCACATCTGGTTCCTCAAGTCGTTGCCCTCGCGGATCGGACTGCTGCTCGACGCGGGCTACGGCGAGGACAGCCACGGCAAGCTGACGAGCTGGAAGGCGGGTCAGCACTATGCGCCCGGTGACATGGTGTCGAACCTGTCGAAACGCTACACCTGCCGCGAAGACCACGAGGCATCCCAGGAAACCCGTCCGGGGCTGGCACCGAATCTGTGGGTGGAGCGGCGCTACATCGGCACGCTGCGCTCGGTGGAGAGCGTGCTCTATTTCGAGAACCATGTCGTCACCGACCCGGGCACCGTGCCGGGCATCGAGGCGGGCATGCTGCTGACGGACGAGGAGTACTACGAGGAAATCGAACGCCACGGCGACGAGTTCACGGCGATGATGGGTGGCGAAGCCGTTCGCGAACTCCTGATTGCCCTGGATCTCGAAAGCCGGGTCGAACAGATCGCGGAACAGGTCCGCACGTCGACTTCGGAGACCAAACGCAAGAAGCTCTCGAAGAGCTTGAAGCTCATGGAGGCGTTCCAGTCGAGTACCCACGGGAAAGCCAACAAGCCCGAGTGGATGATCCTCACCGTGCTGCCGGTGTTGCCGCCGGACCTGCGTCCGCTGGTACCGTTGGACGGCGGGCGGTTCGCGACATCGGACCTGAACGATCTCTACCGTCGGGTGATCAACCGCAACAACCGCCTGAAAAGACTGCTCGATCTCAATGCGCCGGACATCATCGTACGCAACGAGAAGCGGATGCTGCAGGAAGCCGTGGACGCGCTGCTCGACAACGGTCGTCGCGGTCGGGCCATCACGGGATCCAACCGGCGACCGCTGAAGTCGCTCGCGGACATGATCAAGGGCAAGCAGGGACGGTTCCGGCAGAACCTCCTGGGCAAGCGCGTCGACTACTCCGGGCGGACGGTCATCGTCGTTGGCCCGACCTTGAAGCTGCACCAGTGCGGGCTCCCGAAGAAGATGGCGCTGGAGCTGTTCAAGCCGTTCATCTTCGGAAAGCTCGAAACACGGGGACTGGCCACCACCATCAAGTCGGCCAAGCGCATGGTGGAGCGGGAGACCGCTGAGGTCTGGGACATTCTCGCGGAGGTCATCCGCGAGCATCCGGTGCTGCTAAACCGGGCGCCGACCCTGCACAGGTTGGGCATCCAGGCCTTCGAACCGCTGCTCATCGAAGGCAACGCGATTCAGCTGCACCCGTTGGTTTGTGCCGCCTTCAACGCCGACTTTGACGGCGACACGATGTCCGTGCACGTACCGTTGACGCTCGAAGCGCAACTCGAAGCCCGGGCGCTGATGATGTCGACCAACAACGTGCTGTCGCCGGCCAGTGGCGAGCCGATCATCGTGCCGACCCACGACGTCGTCCTCGGCCTCTACTACATGACACGAGAAAAATCGGGTGTCGCAGGCGAAGGCAGGAAGTTCAGCGACATAGCCGAGGTCAGACGTGCCTTCGACACTGGGAGCGTTGATCTCCACGCCATCGTCAAGGTGCGCATCCCGGAACGGAATGACGAGGGCGTCGTCGAGTCCTTAGTCGAGACCACTGTGGGTCGGGCATTGCTCTACGAACTCCTGCCGCAGGAACTGCCTTTCTCGCTGGTCAACAAGAAACTCGACCGGCGTGCGATCTCGGCGCTGATCAATTCATGCTATCGCAACGTCGGCCTCAAGGAGACCGTGGTCTTCGCTGACCAATTGATGTACGCGGGATTCGGCTATTCGACGTCTTCCGGCGCGTCCATCGGGATCGAAGATTTTGTCATACCGGATGACAAGGCCGCGATCATCGCCGGTGCACGGAAGGAAGTCGCCGAGATTGAGTCGCAATATGCCTCCGGTCTCGTGACCCAGGGCGAGAAATACAACAAGGCGGTGGACATCTGGTCCCGGGCGGAGGACTTGGTGTCGGCGTCCATGATGAAGGGGATTTCGGCAGGGACGGCGGAAACGACAATCCCGGACAATTGGGCCCACGGCGCAATGTTCAACTCCGTGCACATGTATTCGGATTCAGGGGCTCGTGGCTCGCAGGCCCAGATCAGGCAACTGGCCGGGATGCGCGGTCTGATGACGCGGCCGGATGGCAGCATCATCGAGACCCCGATCATCGCGAACTTCCGCGAAGGCCTGTCGGTGAACGAGTACTTCATTTCGACGCACGGCGCCCGCAAGGGACTGGCGGACACCGCGCTGAAGACGGCGAACTCGGGATACCTGACGCGCCGTCTCGTCGACGTGGCGCAGGATCTCGTCGTCACCGAAGCCGACTGCGGCACCGAAAAGGGTCTGGTGATGACCGCCCTGATCGAGGGCGGCGATGTGGTCGAGCCGCTCTCGGCCCGGGTGCTCGGTCGCGTGCTCGCCCGGCCCGTGGTCGACGTCGACGGCGAGAACGAACTCATCCCCAGGGGCACAATGCTCGATGAGGCCTGGGTGGAACGCCTGGAGCACATGGGCGTCGACGAGATCGAGGTGCGTTCGCCCATTACCTGCCAAACCCGGTATGGCGTCTGCGCGGAATGCTACGGGCGCGACCTAGCCCGGGGCCACCGGGTCAATGTCGGCGAAGCGGTGGGCGTGATCGCGGCCCAGTCCATTGGCGAGCCGGGCACCCAGCTGACCATGCGGACGTTCCACATCGGCGGCGCGGCGTCCCGGGCAACGGCAAACGACAGCGTCCAGGTGCGTTTCGGCGGCGCAGTACGAGTGCACAATCTGAAGCTGGTGGAACGGGACTCCGGCGGTTTGGTGGCGGTGTCGCGCTCCGGGGAAATCGCGATCGTCGACGAGTACGGCCGCGAGCGGGAACGCTACAAGCTGCCATACGGCGCAGTCATCACTGCGCGGCCGGACGAGATCATCGGTGCCGGTCAAGTCATCGCGAACTGGGATCCGCATACTCACCCAATCATTACTGAGGTGGCTGGTCGCGTCGTGTTCGAGGACATGGAACAGGGTCTGTCGGTAAATCGACAGATCGACGAACTGACCGGCCTGTCTAGCATCACGGTTCTGGATCCGAAAGACCGCCCCACGGCGGGCAAGGACATGCGTCCCGGGGTCAGGTTGGTCGATGTCTCGGGCGAAGCGGTAAACCACGCTAATACGGATGTGCCGGCCCACTATTCGTTGCCGGACAACGCGATCCTAAACGTGGAGGACAACGCGGCTGTGGGTGTGGGCGACGTGATTGCCCGAATTCCTCAGGAGGGCTCAAAGACGCGCGACATCACCGGCGGTTTGCCACGCGTCGCCGACCTCTTCGAGGCGCGCCGGCCGAAAGAGCCGGGGATCCTCGCGGAAGCCACCGGAACGGTGAGCTTCGGCAAGGAAACCAAGGGCAAGAGACGGCTGGTCGTCACGGGCGAGGGATTGCGGGCCGAGGTCACGGGCCAGCTCGCGGTCCTAGAGAAGGAGAGGACCGTTGTGATCACGCCGGAGGATGGCGAGGAGCTGTCCGTGACGATCCCGGACTCCCACCGCATCGTGCCGGCCGCGGGCGCCACGGTCGAGCGGGGCGACATCATCACCCACGAGGTGGTGGAGACCTTGATTCCCAAGTGGCGGCAGATCTCGGTTTTCGAGGGTGAGCACGTCGAACGCGGCGAGGTCATCTCGGAAGGTCCGGAGAGTCCCCACGACATTCTCCGGTTGAAGGGAGTTGCCGAACTCGCGAAGTACATCATCTACGAAATCCAGGAGGTGTACCGGCTTCAGGGCGTGACGATCAACGACAAGCACATCGAGACCATCGTCCGCCAGATGCTCCGCAAGGTCGAGATCGTCGACCCGGGCGACTCGGACTACATCCGGGGCGAGCAGGCCGAGTTCGTCAACGTGCTGCTTGAGAACGAGCGCCTCGAGGGCCACGGTCTCAATCCCGTGAAATACGAGCGCGTACTGCTCGGCATCACCAAGGCCTCCTTGGCGACGGAGTCGTTCATTTCGGCGGCGTCGTTCCAGGAGACGACGCGTGTGCTGACCGAGGCTGCCGTGACCGGGAAACGGGACTTCCTGCGCGGATTGAAGGAGAACGTCGTCGTCGGGCGGCTGATCCCGGCGGGGACGGGTCTGAACTACCACCAGGACCGCAAGCAACGCCGGGAAGAGGAAGCCCAGGCCCGGTTGGCCCGCGAACAGGGCGCCACGGCCGACGAGATCGAGCAGGCGCTGTCGGAGGCATTGAGCTCGAGTTGAGTGCGCGGCGGCACGACGGTTCGCCGTCGTGCCGGCGTTGCGATCAATGAGCTTCGATAGGACCGACCAGGGCGGACGCCGCCGGATAGCGGTTCCGACTCCGCCGAGCTCGGCTTGCGAGTACACGCAGAGGCTCGCGGGTAGCCGCGGCTCTCGGCCTCCCTCACGCACAAATCAAAGGGAAGATCGGGCGTCTCGTAGGGAAGAACTCAGGGACAGGCGTTACAGGCGGCTTTATCGTTTCGAAGCGCAATGCTAGTCGATTAACTCGCGTTAATGAACCCTATCACTACCGTTTCGCGGGTTGCAAGCGCTTTCTGCAACATTATTTCTTGCCGCCCCGCAGCCGTGCCACCGCACCGCGGCAGGCGTCCTGTCCGCGCACGTAGCGCGCCGGCATCGCGGTAGAGGTCCAGCGGCCGGCAACCTGCAGCTCCACCAGCGACGCGCCCCCCTCCGCCAGCGACTGCGCGGCGCCGACGCGCAGCGAGTGCCCGGAGACGCGGCGGAAGATGCCGGCCAGGACGGCGCGGCGCTTGATGGCCGCCCGGACGGCTGCCGATCCCAGTCTCTTCTCCACCACCATGCGGCGACCGGCCACCGGGCGGAACAGCGGGCCGGATTCGATTCCCGCGGTGTCCATCCAGTTCCGGATTCGTCCGGCGGCGGCAGGCGCCACGTGGAGAACCGCGCCGTCCCCGTGCTGGTCGGTCTTGCTCCGGGGGATCGTCAGGTGCGCCGAGCCGTCGTCCCGGAACGACACGTCCGCGGCGTCCAGCGCGGACGTCTCGGAAACGCGGAGCAGCGCGTCGGAGGTGACGCCGATCAGCGCCGCGTCGCGGATCCCCCTCGGATCATCCTCGGCCTCGGCGCATTCGCTCATGCTGTCGGCGTCTTCCCAGCGCAGGGCGCCGGCCTGGCCGCGTCCCCGCCCCGCGCCGTCGCGGCGGAACCGCTCGAGCCGTTCGGCCGTCAGGTGTCCCGCGGGCGGCTCGGCGCAGTCGTGTCCGGCGCGGGCGAAATCCCGGACGGCGCGCCGCACGGCGGCGACCGCCAGTTCGGCGCTGGGTGGCGCTAGGCCCCTGTCGAACAGCACGCCGAGGTAGGCCGCCAGCAGCCGGTCGGTCGGAGACCGTCCGGCCAGCCACTCCCGGTAGCGACGGAGGGCGCCCGCGTACGTCCTGCGGGTGCTCTCGGCGAGCGCCGCGTCGTCGAGCAGGCGGATCGCCAGTTCGATGTCCAGGTGGGGTCCGTTTGCGGCGGACGTCGGCTTGCTTTCCGGCTGCGCGGCCGTCGGGCGAAGTACGACGAGGACGACGAACGGCCCGTCGGCTTGGGGTTCGGCGTTGTCTTCGTGGGCCAGGCGTGTGGTTCCAAGGGTCATGTCTACAGCTCTCCGGTTCGGTTAACGCGAGTTAAGCAACAGCAGCCCGGCACCGGGCGAGGGGGCCGGGTTTCGTTTGCACTCTCTGTCGCTTTGGGGGATATATCATGGAACACAGACAACTACTGCGGAGGGCCGTGTTGGCGGTCGGGCTTGCTTCGGCAGTCGGCGCGTTCGCGCAGGGCGCACCCGTACCGCCCGGTGAGGAAGCACCGGGGTACGACGGCGGGGAGGAAATCGAAACGATCATCGTGATCGGCAATAAAATCCGGTGCCCGGGCGGCAGAAAGGTCAACAGGATCAACCAGTGTCCCGGGTTCATACAGTCGTGGCTGAACAGAATCAACAAGTTGGTGTGGGACCCCGTCACCCATGTGATCAGGGATACCGTTGAGAATGCGCCGACGTGCGGGGCGACGAAGGTGGACGCCAGCTGCGTGTGCGGGGGCGGCAAGGTGAAGGCGTACGACGATGGCAACGACACCTTCCACTGCAAGCCCGAACCCCCGGTGGCCGGTTGCCCGAAGTGGGGCCAGACCTTCAACTTCGCCTTAGACGTTTGGGATTGCCAGGACAACTCCGCTCTCGATGTCATGGGCAAGATCAAGGACTGCCTGCCACCGGGCACCTTTCCAGCCAACTACTGGGGGCACGTGAGTCCGCGCATCTCGTGGAACAACAATCTGGTCAACTCGGATGGGGAACCCGTCCCGGGAGCGACCTATGTCCCGGAGGACGGAGGGCCGATCATCATCGAGTTCAACTACCGCGAAATCGTCGCGCAAGCCCAAGCCCCAGGGTCCGAGCTGACGGAGTGGGAAGCTGGCAACGTAGCGTTGATCCACGAGATGTTACACGTCGTTGACGCCGTAGTGCACGGACCGCGACTGTGGAGAGAACGGGGCGTCGAAAATCAAATGGAGCTTGCGGGCTACGGGGACCCTCCCTTCAACCTGGAGGAGTACGAGGACTTTACGGTTTGGCGAACAACCGACGCCATTGTGAATCGTGGCTTGAAGCCCGACGTCGCGTGTCTGGCCGAATGGAAATGAGGTGGCTTTCCGCTGTCGCGGTGCTAGGGTTGCTCGCGGCGGCGGTGTATTTCTCAGCGGGGGCCGGCCCCTCCGCGGTCGGTGGTCAGCCCGGTTCGAACCAGATCCCGGCGCACGCCCCCGAACCATCGCATGCCGAGGCGGCATCCTTCCGGCGCGAGCCGGAATCCCCGCGCACCAAGCCGACGGTGCCCTCCGTAATGGCCACCGTTCCGTTCGTTTCGGAATGGGAACGAGTCGAGCGGCATTGTCCGTGGCCACCCACTACCCCGGACTCATGGACGGAAATCAGCGGCGAATGCGATGCGGCGATGATGGAGTTGAGCCACTATCCGGTCTGGCGTTCGTCGCTTCGCGACGCGGTTGAAACGCGTCGGGCGGCAGTCGCGGCACTGGACGACGCACAGTGCCGCGTTCCGCCCGGTGAAATACGCCCGACCCTCTACGAGGCTTGCGAAGCGGAGGCGCTGATCCGATTGGCCGAGATGCAGCATGGCTGCGTCAACGTTCTGGCAAGGGATTGGGACAGCTGGGAGAAGCGTGCGCGCACGGCGCAGCTTGATAAGGAAACGGGGCAGATCCTCGGGCCGCCCCGCAATCAGGAGGAATACTACCGCCGGATCGAACTCACCAGCCGGCGAGTCGCATTCAGGCTGTGGGAGCGCTACCTGTGCGCACAGGTCCCGCCCGGCATCCTTGATTGGATAGACGTGCTGCCGGTGCCTGAGGTGAACCCGGAACGACGCCCCTTCGCTCCCGTGCCTACCCAGGCGCCCGAGCTCCTCGAGATTGCCCGTAGATTGGGTGCGACCTCCATTCCGGCGCTCGATAGATGACTCTCGGCTGGTGCCGCAGTCCGAATAGGACTCGCGCGAATAGGACTCATAATAGGACTCGCGGACACACGCGAATCCGTCCTACACGAGGCCGGCCGTAGGGGCACGGCCAGGCTGCAGGAGATGGGAACATCCTGCGTTGGCGATCGCACGCGGCTGCAGGACGGCGAGGAAGGAGTCAGACACGGGATCCGCGGACACACGCGATTCCGTCCTACGAGGCTGTAGGAGATCCGCCCGCTAGCGACATCATCGGACCATCAAAAAGGGAAGACTCGGACACACCCGATTTCGGTCTCACACGGCGTAGGACGTCCTCCCCAGGCCATATCGAAGTGACATTGCACGCTCGGGCGTTGCAGGTTCGGATAGGCGGGTCCACTGCCGCGGCCCCGGGTGCGCATCGGTAGGGCACCGCCGACTGCGGCGCGTGCGTCGAAACCGTGGGTCAACGACAATGCGACCTCTATGTCGGCGGGCGGCTGGGCTCCAGTGCCGCAGTCGTGGAAGGCACCTTTGAAATAGGCCAAGTTCTCGCTGCCCGAATACAACCCGACTGTTAACATTGGCCCCGCTCAAGGAATCCAACCGGACCCGGAATGCGGCGCCTCGTCGGCACTTACAGTTTCGAATCGCTTCGGGGTGATCTCTTCGGCGGCGTTACGGCCATGGTCGTCGCGCTCCCCGTCGCACTCGGTTTCGGGGTGGCATCGGGCCTCGGGGCGGCTGCTGGACTGTACGGCGCCATCGCTAAGGAGTCTGGGACACACGCGATTTCGGTCTCACACGGCGTAGGACGTTGTCCCCAAGCCATATCGAAATGACATCACCGGACGCGGGCGAAACGTAGACCCTTGCCGTGTGGCTGGCGCGGGCTCCGCATCCGTTCGGCCCGTCGGCCGCCCGGTGCGTGCATCCAGACTGCGGTCAACGACACCCTGCGACTTCGATGTTGGCGACGGCATGGCTCCGCTGACGCAGTCGCTTACGGCAAGTTTGGATAAAGGCAAAGTCCTCGCCGCCCAAGTACAACCCGCTGTTAACATGGGCCACGCTCAAGGAATCCAACCGGACCGGGATGCGGGGGCTCGTCGGCACATACAGTTTCCAAGCGCTCCGGGGCGACCTCTTCGGCGGCGTTACGGCCATGGTCGTGGCCCTCCCCGTTGCACTCGGTTTCGGGGTGGCGTCGGGCCTCGGGGCCGCTGCTGGACTGTACGGCGCCATCGCGGCGGGGTTCTTCGCGGCGCTTTTCGGCGGGACGAAGTCGCAGGTTTCCGGTCCGACGGCGCCCATGACCGTCGCGATGGCGGTGATCGTGACGGGCTACGCCACCGATATCGCCGAGGCGCTCACCGTCGTCGTCATGGCCGGCTGTCTCCAGGTTTTGCTCGGCCTATCGAGGATCGGCCGGTTCGTCGCCTATACGCCGCACGTCGTGATCTCGGGCTTCATGTCGGGGATCGGCATCATCGTCGTCGTGATCCAGCTGCTGCCTTTCGTTGGCGGCGTGTCGGTGGCAGGTGGTGCCCTCGGTGCGCTCGGCGCGCTCCCGGGGGCGGTGGCGGATCTAAACGTCAGTGCGTTCGCGATCGCTGCCACGACGCTTGCCATCGCCGTCCTTTGGCCGCGGCGGTTCGCGAAATACCTCCCGGCCCCGCTGGTCGCTCTCTTGGCCGGCACGTTGCTGGGTGTGCTTTGGCTGACGGACGCGCCGGTCATCGGAACCGTGCCCTTGGGATTGCCGGAGTTTCGGTTCGAGTCGCCCGAGTGGAGTTTCCTGGCACGCGCGGTGGAACCCGCGCTCATTCTCGCGTTGCTGGGATCGGTGGACAGCCTTCTCGTGTCCCTGGTCGCCGACTCGTTGACGCGAACACAGCACAGCCCCAATAGGGAACTGGTCGGCCAGGGAGTCGGCAACATAGCCGCCGGGTTGATCGGGGGCGTACCCGGCGCGGGATCGCCGATCCTGACGGTGACGAACATCCGAGCCGGAGGGCGAACCCCGGTATCCGGCATGTGCTATGCCTTGCTGATGCTCGGTTTGGTGCTCGGCCTCGGTCGATTCGTCGAGCCCATTCCACATGCGGCTCTGGCTGGCATCCTGGTCAAGATCGGCTGGGACATCATCGATTGGCGGCTGCTGTCCCGGGTGCATCGATTGCAGCGTGAGCACCTCGTGGTCATGTTGACGACGCTGGCCTTGACCGTGTTCGTGGATCTGG
Organism: Gammaproteobacteria bacterium; assembly: GCA_026705345.1. GTDB lineage: Bacteria > Pseudomonadota > Gammaproteobacteria > Pseudomonadales > Azotimanducaceae > VXYL01. The sequence goes on along the minus strand of JAPPAV010000102.1, from coordinate 13,835 downwards.
TCACGGCGGTGGCGGTCGGGCTGATCGCCGCGGGAATGGCACACGCTCGTCAACTCGAGCGCCTGGAGCTCGACAGCGTCGTCTCCGTGCCGTTCCTGGACCGGGAATTCCTGGGCCGCAGGACGGACTCATCGGATCCCTACTCGGCACGGGTGGGCCTAGTCGCGCTAAAGGGCAGCATCACGGTAGCCTCGTCACACAAACTCGTCGCGGTGATTGCCGAGGACATCAAGGACCACGAGGTCGTGATATTCGACTTCACCGGGACGGCTTACCTCGACGACAGCGCGGCGATGGTGATCGAACAGCTCTTGGAGGTGGCGAACAGGGAACACACGTCCTACATCCTCATGGGGCTATCCGGTGCCGTCTCCCACACGCTTCACGCCCTCAACATACTTCGACAGGTTCCGGACGGGCAGATTGTCGAAACGTTGGAGGAGGCCCGCGAGGTGTCGTACGGGCTACTGTCGATGGCCAACGTCCAGGCCACGTGATGGGAAATGCGAACCAGGAAAGCCCATAGCACCTTGCTGCGTTGGGGCTTGATCGGGACCCTTGTGGTCGTCGTCGCAGCGACCGACTGGTACGCGGGCGGCGTTGTCCCGCAACTCGTTCTGGGGACGGCGACATTGAACCTCACGTCGGCTCCGGACGAGGCCAACGTATTCCTCGGTGGCAAACCGGTTGGACACACACCGCTTCGCAACCAACGCGTGCTGCCCGGCGAGCTCGTCATTCGGATGGAGCACCGGTTCCACGACGCCATCGCCCGCCGGGTCGGAACCGAGCGTGGCGAGGTGGTCGACCTCCACATCGAGTTCCCGCCGTCGTCGGGGCGCCTGGAAGTCGTAACCAATCCCCGAGGTGCCCGGGTCGCCGTGGACGGCCATGTCATCGACGATCTGACACCGGTCGCGTTGGCCCCCCACCCCACGGGATCATTCGAGGTCACGACGTGGATTCACGGCCGCGAGCGCAAGACCGAGGCGGTCGAGATACTGCCCCGCCAGAACACGGAAGTCGCTTTCGAACTGGAACGCGTGCCGATGAGCGAGATCTACGTGTCCCGAATTCCCCGCGACGCCGAACTCGAGATCGATCGTAGACCCTACGAGCCCGGCATGACGCTGCCGATCGGCACCTACAGGCTGACGGCAAGTCGGTCCGGTTACGCGCCGGTGGACCGGACCATCGAGTTCACGCGCGGCCGCAACGATCGCTCGATCATTCTTGAACGCCTCAAGGGCAGCCTCTCCCTGGTCGTGATGCCTGAACGGGCGGAGGTGGAGGTGTCCTACCCGGATGCCGACGGGTGGCGCAGGTTGCCTTACCGGGAGGGGATGGTCATTCCAACGGGACCGGTGGTGGTACAAGCCACCGCATTGGGCCACCGCCCCTACGAACGCCAGCTAGCGGTGGGACCGACAACGCTGAAGCACGTCATTCGAATGGAAGCGTACGACATTCGGACGGGTCGGCAGTTTCGGGACAAACTCGAATCGGGCGGGGAGGGACCGCTTCTGGTGATTGTCGGCACGGGGCGTTTCCGCATGGGCTCGGATTCGGGTCCGGCGGACGAGCGCCCGGTACGAACCGTCGTCATCAAGGAACCGTTTGCCATCGGGGTATTCGAAACGACGCGAGACGACTACGATCGGTACCGAGCCGCCCGCGGAATGCTTGGGACGGTATCCAAGCCCCTTGAACCCCATGACGCCATTGCGCCGGAATCCATGGGCAGGCTTCCCATGGCTCGTCTTGCTTGGGAAGACGGCAGAGACTACGTCCAGTGGCTGAGCGAAGAGACGGGCTATCGCTATCGCCTCCCGAGCGAAGCAGAGTGGGAATACGTGGCGCGGGGTGGATCGACCGGAGTTTACTATTTCGGCGCCGATCCGAGGAATCTCTGCGCCCACGCCAACATCGCCGACGGGGCGTATGCGAGGCACTTTCGCAAAGCGGATGTTGCCGACTGTACGGATGGGAGCGTGCGTTGGGCCCGCGTTGGGAGTTTCCCGCCCAATCCGTTTGGCGTGCACGACATCCTCGGCAATGTCGAGGAATGGGTCGCGGATTGTTGGCGCGACAACTACCGCAACGCACCGAGGGACCAACGCGCCCGAACCGGTGACTGCGCGACCCATGTCCTGAGGGGCGGGGCATGGGACTCGTCGCCCCATGAGGTGACGGTGAGCTACCGTTCGTTGAGCAATCGCGGCAGCAATGCCCGGGGTGTGCGCGTCGTTCGAGAGTTGTAGGGACGACTGCAAGCGGTTGCGTTTGCATGGCTCAAACCCGTAGGGGCGACCCTTGCGGTCGCCCGCCGAACCCGCATCGTCGGGGTTGTGGTACGAGAATGCGGCAGCATTCTCGATCGCGCCCGAAGGGCGCGCCGGGACGGGACAGGCCCGTCCCCTACAGTGCGAACGTCGTCTCAGTGTGCCTCGCTCGATGCCGGCAGGGACGCCAAGTCGGGAATTGCCACCTTGACGGCGTCTTCCAGTCTGTCGACCAGCGTTACGGTCATTTCGTCGCGCACCGGCGTCGGTAGCTTGGCGAGTTCGGCCTCGTTGTCCCGGGGCAGTATCACGTGCCGGATGCCAGTCCGATGCGCGGCCAGCACCTTCTCGCGGATGCCTCCCACGGGAAGGATCAGACCGGATAGCGTCAATTCGCCGGTCATCGCGATGTCGTCGCGCACGCGCTTGTTGCTGTAGAGCGATGCCAGGGCGGTGGCCATGGTGATACCCGCGGATGGACCGTCCTTGGGAACGGCGCCGGCGGGGACGTGGACGTGGATGCCGTTTTCCTCGATGGTGGAACGGTCGATGTTGAGTTCGTCTGCCACGGACCAGATGTAGGATCGCGCCGCCTTGACCGATTCCTGCATGACCTGGCCGAGGTGTCCCGTGATGATGGTCTTGTCGTCTCGGTGGGTGAGCGTCGCCTCCACGTACAGGACGTCGCCACCCGTCTCCGTGTAGGCGAGACCGGGTGCCACGCCGGCGACGAGGTTCTCGCGCTGTCTATCCGTCTTGAACTTCTCGGGGCCGAGCAGGGTGGGGAGGTCGTCCACGGTGATCGGTTCGATGGTCGCTTCGGATTGCAGAATCTGCCGGGCGCGCTTGCTCGCGACGCGTCCGATCGCTCGATCGAGTTCGCGCACGCCCGCCTCCCTCGTGTGCCGACGGATCGCCCAGGACAGGGCGTCATCGGAGAGGTCGAGCTGCTCCTTTTCGAGTCCGGCGTTCTCCTGTTGGCGGGGAATCAGGTAGCGGCGGGCGATCTCGAGTTTCTCGAGTTCGCTGTAGCCGGTTAGTTCGAGCACCTCCATGCGGTCGAGGAGCGGCCCGGGCACGCCGTCGAGGTGGTTGCAGGTCGTGATGAAAAACACCTTGGACAGGTCGAAGGGCAGGTTCAGGTAGTTGTCCCGGAATTCCTTGTTCTGGGCCGGATCGAGAATCTCCATTAGGGCCGCCGAGGGATCGCCGCGGAAGTCCCGGCCGAGCTTGTCGACTTCGTCGAGCATGAGCACCGGGTTGCGAACGCCGGCACGGCGGACGGCTTGGAGAATTCGGCCGGGCATGGCGCCGATGTAGGTCCGGCGGTGGCCACGCAATTCCGACTCGTCGTGCAGCCCGCCCAGACTCATCCGTTCGAATTTCCGACCCATGGCGCGGGCGATGGATTGCCCGAGCGAGGTCTTGCCGACACCCGGCGGACCGACGAAACAGAGAATGGAAGCCTTGGCTTCGGGGTTCAGTGTCAATACGGCAAGCGATTCAAGAATGCGCTCCTTGACATCGTCGAGGCCGTAGTGGTCTTCGTCGAGGACGGTCTGGGCGTGGTCGAGGTCCAGGGTGTCCTCGGTGATGACATTCCAGGGGAGTTCGGCGATCAGCTCGAGGTAGCTCCGCGCCACTTGGTAGTCGGCCGCGTTGGTGGACATCTTCGACAACCGCTTGAGCTCCCGGTCCACTTCCTTGCGGACGTCGTCCGGCAGGTTGACATTGCGCAGCTGCTTGCGGAGTTCGGCGATGTCCTCGTCGTCGTCATCTTCACCGAGCGCTTGTTCGATCGCACGCTTCTGATGCCGCAGCACGTGTTCGCGCTGTTGTTGCTCGATGCCTTCCCGGGCCTGGGACTCGAGATCCCGGCGCATTTCCACGATGGCGATCTCTTGGCGCAGAAGATGGTGGATGGCCTCCAGGAACGCCTGGATGTCGTCGATTTCAAGGATCTTCTGCTTCTCGGTCTGGTCGACGTTGTCGGCGAGGACGACGATGCGGTACATCTGGGTCACGGGGTCGTCGATGGTGGCGACCATCTGCTGGAAGATCTGGTCGGCGTTCTGGGCGTTCTGCGGGGATGCCATGTGGGCAATGCGCCGTGCGGTCTCCAGGTTGTCGCGAATCAACGCAGACGCCTTCGCCCGCTCCTCGGTGGCTTCGGGAAGCGTCGGAATGGATAGATCCTCGACTTCAACCTCGATGTGGGACGCGGTTTCCTCGTCGCTGTCGTTCGCTTGCGCCATGCCGTGCAGGCGAACCCGGCGGAGACCGCGGACGATCACCTGGGCACCGCCGTCCCGCTGTTCGATCCGGGTCACGGTTGCGACGGTACCGATGTCGTAGAGTCCGTCGCGCTTCGGTCGCTCGTTGTTGGGATCCTTCTGCAGGACGGTCAGTACTTCCCGGTTGTCTTCCACCGCTGCCTTGACGGCCGCGAGCGACGCCGGCCGCCCGACGATGAGCGCATGGATCAACTCCGGGAATACGGCGACGTTCTTGAGAGGCAGAAGCGGCAGCTTTTCCATGGTCGTGGGCCTCCGACGCGGACGACACATCGGGTTCGCGTTGTGTACTCGTGGCTAATGTGCGTCCACGGCAGCCGAATTTCAACGGCCCGCCGGGGACGGTCTATCGCGCCCCGGTACGGTCTTGTGTCGCGAAAGCGACGCGGGCGTCAGCGACGCCAGCCACCGCGATCGCCGCGGTCGCCGCGATCGCCGCGGTCTGACCGAGGTCGTGCTTCGCTGACCCGCAACGTCCGGCCGCTCATCTGCGAGGAGTTCAAGGCGTTGATCGCATCTTTGGCTTCGGCGTCATTGGGCATGTCGACGAAACCGAATCCCTTGGAACGGCCTGTCTCTCTGTCCATGATGACGTTGGCTTCCGCCACGTGCCCATGTTCGGCGAACAGTTCCGAGAGTTCGTCCGAGGTCACGGCGTAGGGCATATTGCCGACATAGATCTTCAAATGTTGTCTCCTGGTACGTCGGCGGATCCCGTTGGCAGATCCTCCACCGATGCGTGAGTGCCGACGATACGCTCTCAGGACGGCTGTGCCAAATGGTGTATCGCGGCCAACTGGCCCGTATTTTCTCAAAAAACCGCTTGAGACGGGAATAGGGTTCCTAACGTCTCAATCAGGCCAACCGAGGCAGGTGCTCGAGACGAACCGCATGGCGCAAGGCGTCTCCACGTCGGAAGCGTTCGAGTTCGTCCGCGACGAGGTCCGCGAGCCGTTCGCCCTCCCGCCCCTGCGCTCCGGCGATGTGCGGGGTGAGGATGACGTTGTCCAATTCGAAGAGCGGTGAATCGCGGGGCAGGTCGTTGGGCTCGGTGGTGTCGAGCAGGGCGAACAGTCGTTGGTTCGCGAGTTCCAACGTCAGGGCTCCCTGGTCGACGAGCGGGCCGCGCGCCGTGTTGATCAACGTCGCACCGTCTTTCATCAGCGCCAATTCGCCGGCACCAATCATCCCCCGGGTCTGCGTTAGGAGCGGCGCGTGCAGAGAAACGACATCGGACTGGCTCAACAGTTCGGCGAGGCCGGCTTTGACGGCGCCGAGCTCTGCGACTTCGGTCTCGGTGAGGTAGGGGTCGTAGACGAGCAACGTGAGATCGAGTGGCCGGGCGAGCTCGATGACTTTCCGACCCACGTTGGATGCGCCGATGATGCCCACGTGCTTGCGATAGTTGCCCATTTCGACGCCGCGTCCCCGCCAGGGCTTCCACAGCGGACTGTCGTCCCGAAGCACCCGATGTTGCCGGTAGGCGTCGCGAAGCTGGAACACGCGCTTGTTGGCGAAGAGTATGGCGGCCAGGGTGAACTCCGCCACAGGGACTGCCTGGGCGGCCACGGCGTTGGTCACCTGGATGCCGCGCCGCCAGATTTCCTCGTCGATGAAGCCTTTGACGCTGCCGGCGAGGTGCGCGATCAGCCGGAGGCGCGGAAAGCGGTCGACGACCTTGGCGTGAAAGCGGGGACAACCCCAACTGGTGATCAGGACTTCGACCTCCGCGGTTTCGACCCCGAGCTCTTCGTAGGATCGATAGGGGACGTCCCTGAGAAGTGAACACGCGGTGCGAATTCGCTCGAAGTGATCGTCGCGCAACACCTCTTCCCGAACCACGGGATGCATGACCATGGCGGTTCTCGGGAGTCGTATCACTTCGGGCCTTGTCCCGGATTTGCCCGGATATCCCGCGATTCTATGGGAATTCCGTGTTAAAGACTCCTGCGCGTTCCCGCACAATAGGGCGCAACGAGCGGAACGACGGAGCGCGGATGTCTCTCGAGGACACCTGGAAGCGAATAGCCTCGATGGCCGCCATGCAGTGCCGCCACAACGAACAAATCCACCCCGAATGGGACACGCAGGGCCACGAATACTATCGGGCGGTCTGGGTCGAATGCGCCGAACTCCTGGACCACTTCGGCTGGAAGTGGTGGAAGCGTCACGCAGTGGACCGCGATCAGGTCGTCTTGGAAGTGGTCGACATCTGGCATTTCGGCCTGTCGGAACTCATCCGTGCCGGGGAGATCAACAGGGCATTCGCGAAGCGCCTGCTTGAAGCTCTCGCCGAGCCGGAGCGGCTGGACTTTCGTCTCGCGGTGGAGGAGCTTGCCCGTTCGAGCCTATCGTCGCGCGGGTTCGACATCGACGCTTTTGCCGGCGTGATGCGCGCCTTGCCGTTGACCTTCGACGAACTCTACGAGACCTATGTCGCGAAGAACGTCCTGAACGTATTCCGGCAGGCCAATGGCTATGGGACCGGCGACTACCGCAAGGTCTGGGACGGGCGCGAGGACAACGAGCACCTGAGTGAGCTCGTCGCTGCCTTGGACACCGGTGCGGACTCGTTTCCCGAGGATCTGGCCGCAGCACTCGCAAGCCGATACGCCGGTTCGTAGCGCCGCAAACCCGGCGCCTGGAGGGCACCGCGCATTGCCCCAGCTTCGGCGCGCGCCCCCCGGCTTGCGTAACACGCTCTCATAGACCTACTGCCGCCCGGTCGCTTACGCTCCCGGTCTGGTCCGTTCCATGGAAGGCGAACGTAATCCTGGGAATCATCGGCGCGGGCTGGGGGCTTGCCGGCCTGATCGGGCTCCTGGTGTTCGCGATATACCGTCTGGGCGGCGTCGTGGTGGCGGGTCTCGAGTGGCCGTGGGGCTGGGAGCCCGTCGCGGTTGCGGGCATCAACGCCGTGTTCATGGCCTGGTCCGAAGGTTGGCGCGGATTCCAGCGGTCGTTCTCGCCTCGGTTCGCCGCGCGGTTGAAGTGGCTGCGGGAGAATCCGTCGACGGTCCGCGTCGTGTTCGCGCCGTTGTTCGCGATGGGCTACTTCGGGGCCACCCGGGAGCGCTTGATCGGCATCTACGCGCTGACCGCAGGAATCGTGGTGCTGATCGTGGTCGTCCACCTGTTGCCGCAACCATGGCGTGCCGCGCTCGACATCGGGGTGGTCCTGGGATTGACCTGGGGCGTCGTCAGCACGCTTGCCTGCGCTTGGCGGGCGCTAGGCGACGGCACCTACGATGTCGCCCCGGATGTCCCGTCGCACTAGCTCCCCGTCACGTCGTCCACGGCGGCGACGAGCGTTTCGACGATTCGTCCGACTTCCCGCTCGCCGATGTTGAACGGCGGCCCGATCATGACGATGTCGCGTTGGGCACCGGTACCCCCGGGGTAGAACGACACGCCCCGGCGGTAGGCACTTGAGGTAATCCGGGTCGTCACGCGTTCATCGGCGCGGTAGCGGGCGAGGGACTCGCGGTTCTCGACGACCTCCACCCCGATCAGGAGCCCGGCGCCGCGCACCTCGGCGACGTGGGGGTGGTCGGCCAATGCCTCGGCCAGTCGGGCCTTGAGCGTCTCTCCCGTCTTGGCGGCATGTTCGACCAGGCATTCCCGGTCGAGGATCTCGAGGACCTTGTCGGCGGCGGCGCAGGCGGCGGGATGGGCCGCGAAGGTGTGGAACATCACGTTCATTCCGGCCTGTTGGAGCGCTTCGGCCACTGCCTCGGTGCCGTATACCCCGGTGATTGGCGCGTAGCCACCGCCGAGGCCCTTGCCCGCGACCATGACATCGGGCTCGACGCCCCAGCGATCCAGGGCGAATCGGGTGCCGGTGCGGCCGAAGCCGCACATCACCTCGTCGGTGAGCAGCAGGATGTCGTGTTCGTCGCAGAGCGCCCGAACCGCCTGCCAGTAGCCATCGGGGGGTACCAGGGCGCCGCCGCTGGCCCCGACGATGGGTTCGGCGAGTATTCCCGCCACGGTCTGCGGATCCTCCCGATGGATCCTTTCCTTCAATGCCCTGAGGCAGTAACCGCCGACGTCGGCGTCGGGACATCGCAAGGCGTACGGCGCCGGCACGTCGGGCATCGCCGGCAGGGCGTGGTCGAGCCCGAACCGGCGGGATTCGTGACCGCTCACCGCCAAGGCACCCAACGTCGTTCCGTGGTAGGAAGGCGCCCGGGCGATGATCTTGGTCTTTTGTTCTCGCCCGCATGCGGCGTGGTACTCGAGGGCGATCTTGACGAGGGTCTCGACGCCCTCGGAACCGCTCGCCGTGAGGTGTACCCGCGTCAGCCGGGGCGGCAGCCAGCCAGCGAGCAGGCGTTCGATCAGACGCTCGCGCTGCGGCGTCAACCAGGGTGGGACGGCATACGAGCACTGAACGGCGGCATCGCGCATCGCATCGGCCACCTCCAGCCGTCCGTGGCCGATGTTGACCGCGATGGCGCCGCCGGCCGCATCGAGAATCTCCCGTCCGCTCGCATCGTAGAGATAGGCCCCCTTGGCGCGTTCGATGCGCACCGGCGGCATGCTCGCGAAGGTTGCGAATGGCCAGGTTACGGTCACGGCGCCTGCAAAGCCTCAAGAAACTCCGCCCGGCCCGGACGAGGGGCGTCGTCCTCGTCGGCGGTCTTCTGGTAGCCCAGGAGGAGAAGTCGGGCAAGGTCCGGTCGTTCGTCTCGCATTCCCGGCGGGTCGAGCAGGTTCACCTGGCGGAATAGCAGGCGCATGACGTCGACGCTCTGTCTCGTGGCGTAGCGCAACCCCTTGCGGAGGATCACCCGGCGCCGGATACCCTCGTCGATCGTGCCGTCGGGACGTTCGAAGTCGAAGGGATCCTCGCCGCGCTGCAGGGCCTTGTTGATCGCCAACTCCGCGGCGTCGCGTCGCACCTGATGTTCGTACCAGGGCACGACGAGTCGTTCGGCGCGCGCCTCGAAGTCGGCTGCGCGATGCCCGGGATCGGACTCCGCATCGAGCGTCTTGGCGAGTTCCAGCGCACCAACCCAACCGAGTGAGCAGCCCCGTCCGGCAATGGGATTGGTGTGGACGCTGGCATCGCCGATTCCGAAGAGTCCCCGCACGAGCGGGTGCCCGTTGCGGAAGTACCGGCGGCGGGTGTTGGCGAGGTTGCCGTACAGGTAGACCTTGCTGATGGGGACCGCGACGGACGCCTCCACCCAGGGTCGTGCGACGTCGATGGCGCGGGTGGCCTGGTCGAATTCGCGATCCCTGGCGACCACCCGCAACGGCTCGTCCTCCGGGTCGGCGGCCAGCGTGATGGAGAAGGTTCGATTGTCGCTGCGGAAGATGCCGGCCTTGAGATAGCCGAGGTCGACCCCGGCAACGCCGCCGGCGAGCGATGCGCGGCCGTCCAGCCGGGGATAGTCGGCGCCGTCTTTCAGTCGATAGAACCGGGAGGTGTAGAAGATGCCGCAGGGATGCTGCTCCAGGGATGGCGGTTCGATGCCCGCCGCAGCGAGCCACCGGGCGACCCGCGTGTGGCGACCGCTTGCGTCGACGACGATCTCGGCATGGATGTCCTGGCTGCCGAGTGCGGTCTTGACCGTGACTCCCGTCGCCCGCGGTCCATCGCGGTCGGCCTTGGTGCGTAGTCCGCGCACGTCGCCCTGTATGAAGGCGAAGGCATCGCGACCGAGCGTGTCGAGCATGTAGCGGCGCAGCAGGAACTCGAACACGACGCGACGGCATGACAGGAAGGCGATGGCGTCGTCGCTTGGCACGAACTCGGGGTCTTCGAACGTGTTCCGTGCCACGTCCTTGAAGGTGAGAAGCTCGGCGCCCGCGGCAATCAGGACATCGAAGAAGCCGGGCAGATCGCGGCGTATCGCGTTCACCAGCGGTGCCAGGAGGACGTGGCTGTGGCGAATTTGCCCGGCGCCGTCGCGGCGCCATTGCTCGAACGCCAGCAGGTGATCGGCGGGCATGGGCGTCGCGTCGCGTTCGACGCAGGCGACGGTCAACCCTCGCTGGCAAAACGCCATTGCCGCCGCGAGACCCGCGATGGAGCCGCCGACCACCACGACGTCGTAGCGGCTCGCGGTCTCGCGAGAGGCGCTAGCCCTGGGTTTCACGGCTGTATTCATTGTTGACGGGTCGCAATGGAAACGGTTAAGAGAACGGATTGTCGGCGAGCCAGAGCTTAGGGGGCATTATGGCAGCGGTGGAAGGCATCGACATTGAAAACGTCACCGCCTGGGTTGCGGAACGGATCGACGGTCTGCAACCGCCGCTCGAGTTCACGCTGATCGCAGGCGGTCACTCGAACCTCACCTACAGGTTCGTGGATCGCCGGGGCGAAGCCTTCGTGCTGCGCCGCCCGCCGTTGGGTCATATCCTGGAGAGCGCCCACGACATGGGCCGGGAACACCGGATTGTCTCGGCGTTGTGGGGCACCGACGTGCCCGTACCCGAGACCTTTGGGTTGTGCGAGGACAAGGATGTCAACGGTTTGCCGTTCTACCTCATGAAGTTCGTGGAGGGCGTCGTTCCCCACGACGCCGAAGCGACGGCGAGTATTCCAGAAGGCGAACGCCGATCAGCCGGCGAGCATGTGGTCGATGTGCTCGCTACCCTTCACCTCATTGACCCCGACGACGTCGGTCTTGGCACCCTGGCCCGCAAGGAGGGCTATGTCGAGCGCCAACTCAAACGCTGGACCAAGCAGTGGGAAGCGACGAAGACCCACGAGATCCCCGAGATGGAAGAGAGCGAACGCCTGTTGCACGAAGACATGCCTGAACAGATCGGTTCAGCCATCGTTCACGGCGACTATCGCATCGGCAACATGATCATCCGCGACGGCCGCATGGCGGCGTTGTTGGACTGGGAACTGTGCACGCTGGGCGACCCACTGGCCGACGTGGGATACCTGCTCAACAACTGGACGGAACCGGAGGACCGGGGCGCCGGGGAAAGTCCGACCGGCATCGGTGGCTTTCCCGGACGCGACCATGTGCTGGCCGTGTACGAGGAGCGGACAGGGCGCGATCTCGCCCGTATCAACTACTACCGGGCGTTTTCCCATTGGCGCCTCGGCGCGATTGCCCAGGGCGTCTACAAGCGGTACCTCGTCGGGGCAATGGGCAAGAACCGCGACTTCGATCTGGAGAAGTACAAGCTCGGCATCCACCAACGCGCCGAGTCGGCGTTGAGATTCCTGACGACGTAGGGGACCGGCGAGTAACGTCCCCGCGCACCCCGCGGACGCGATCGAGAATGCAGCTGCATTCTCGTACCTGGGAACGGTGCCGCAGGCGGTGTGTGGAAAGAAAAAAGAAGGGGCGCGCCAGCGGCGGACTGCGCCGCTGGAAGCAGCTTCAACTAGGGGGGAAGGACACAAGCATTACAGGGAGGACCGAAGCTGCCGTTCGCGCCTAAACTCAATTTGTACTAGTTTTGTATAGTACACACGAAAACAGGGGTGTCAACACTTTTTTTCCGTTCGGTCACACGCTGCTGAAACACCCGTAACTGGGGCACAAGAGGCCTGCCGGCGCTAGTTGGCCGCCGCCAACAGGCCATGTTTCTCGACGAGAACGTGCAATGACGCTTCGAGTTGGCCGCGTACGGTGACAAGGTGCCCCGCCACGAGCCGGTGGTCTTCGTCGACAGTGCCGTAGGTGCTTCCGCATCGGCGGGCGTGGCTCTCGTAGTCGTTGATCTCGCCGATGAGTTCCACCAGGTGGCGAGGGCAATCGCATCCTGCCTGGGATGCCATCATCGCGATGTGAACCAATTCGCCATCGCTGTACCGTCGTGGCGTACCCGCCGCCACCGGCGTCGCGGCCGTGACGCGGCGGACCAGCGTCTGCCACTCCGCAGGCCAGCGCAAGATCGCTCGCCCTGCTTGACGGCAGGCCTCGAGGTCAGTGGCAGTGGCATACCGGAAAGCCACGACAAGGCTGGTGCCTGGGCAGATTTCTTCAACTTCTTCAAGGTGTTGAGGGTCGAGAGTCGGAACGTAGACGACGAGACAGTCGAGTTCCGGGAGCGCACCTAGGTCGGCTTTGAGGTCTGCCGCGGATGACCACTCGGCGACCACTTCCATTCCCGCGCCCGCGTTAGTGGCCTCTGGGTTCCGGCGGGCTTCACGATGGGCGAGGACGAGTTGCCCACCCACGAGACCAGTCCGTCGACGGTGGGTAGCGGCACGGTACGGCGGTGGTCGAAGGCGTCGCTGTAGCTCGTCGTCGCTGAGATGGATCAGCTGGCTGATGGGGTGGCCCTGATCGAGTAGCGCCTTGACGCCGGTCAGTCGCTCGACTTGGGAAGCACTGTAGAAGCGTGTCTTGCCGGCACGCTCGGCGGGCTCCAAGCCGTAACGGCGTTCCCAGGCCCGCAGGCACTCGGAGCTTATTCCAGTGCGCTTGGCCACGGCGCCGATCTTGTACAGGTCGTCGTCCACGATCGATCCGATCGAAGTGGACGGCCAATTGTACGGTGTTGTACTTCCCTTGTACAAGGGAGGCGGCCGCTTCGCGTTGGCCCCGTCGATCCTGTCTACCGGGCACCGTGGAAGACAGCGTTGACCGCCTGAAGAACGGTGCGTTCGTTGTCCCGGCGATCATCGATCGCAAGACTGGCCGGAATCGGGTCGTTGCGCACTTGGAACGCACAACGGCTTTCGATGTTTTGCGATGGGGATGATGTACTATCGTTGTATGGGTGGTACGGAAACAGAGCAGGGACGGGGGATTGACGTACTCCTGCGGCCGGAGTTGAACACCGCGCTCACCGCCTTGGCCGATGCGGTCGAGGAGTTTGCGGCACAGGAGTCGCTCGCCGGCGCCTTGCCGATCAACCTGAACCTGGTACTCGACGAACTGATTACCAACAGCGTCAGCTACGCACTGACCGATGTCGCCGAACCGGTACTGAGGCTACGACTTCGACGTGATGGCGACGTGGTCGTTGCCGAGGTCGAGGACAACGGGGCCGCGTTCGACCCCTTCAAGGAAGCCCCGAAGCCGGACGTCGAGCAGGGCCTCGATGAGAGACCGATAGGCGGACTCGGCGTCTTCCTGGTGATGCAGCTCTCAGAAACGGCCCACTACGAACGCGACGGCGACACGAATAGGATCATCTTGCACATGAAAATGGAGAGTTAGAGATATGGCGAATCAATCCTCTCTGACGGTCCCGAGCATAGAACAGGACGATGCCGTCGTACTTTGCCCCACCGGTCGGATCGACGGCACGAACGTGACAATTCTTCAAGGGGCCG